>NZ_BBPI01000063.1 GCF_000787715.1 Sphingomonas parapaucimobilis NBRC 15100 | reverse complement strand
GTCTCACCGAGACCAACACCCCACTAGCGCCCCAAGCCCACACCCCCTACATTCCCCCTCATGTCGTTCTTCGGCCGCTTCTCCCCCGTCCGCGCGATCCGCGACCTGCGGCTCTTCCTGTCGCAGCGCCAGCCCTATGAGCTGGTCTTCCTGATGATCGCGGTCGGGATCACCGGCTTCTTCATCTATGCCTTTGCGCGCGACGATTATGTGCCGGTGCCGTACAAGCCCGACATCATCTATGTCGAACAGTGGCGCGCCGACCGCAGCGAGGCGGAGATCCTGGCGCAGCAGAAGATCGATTATGTGAAGAAGAAGCAGCGGCTGGCCGAGGAAAAGGCCGCCAAGGATCAGCGGCAGGCCGAATTTAAGAAGGTCGACGATGCGCTGAGCAAGTGGGGCATCTGATCGATCGTCGCTGGATGGGGGCGGCACTGGCGCTGGCGGATCGCGGCGTCGGGCGGACCGCGCCCAATCCCAATGTCGGATGCGTGCTGGTCCGCGACGATCGCGTGGTCGGGCGCGGCTGGACTCAGGTCGGTGGCCGTCCCCATGCGGAGGCGATGGCGCTGGCCGAGGCGGGCGAGGCGGCGCGCGGTGCCACCGCCTATGTCACGCTGGAACCGTGCGCGCATGTCTCGACTCGCGGCCCTGCCTGCACCGACCTGTTGATCGCCCACCGGGTCGCGCGGATCGTCGCGGCGATGGGCGATCCCGATCCGCGCACCGATGGCGCAGGCTTCGCCCGCGCCCGCGCCGCCGGGATTATGGTCACGACCGGCGTGCGCGAGGCCGAAGCACGCGCGATGATCGCGGGCTTCCTGACCCGCCGGGCGAAGGGTCGCCCCTTCGTCACGCTGAAACTTGCCACCTCGCTCGACGGGAAGATCGCCCGTCCCGATGGTGAGAGCCGCTGGATCACCGGGCCGGAAGCCCGCGCCCATACCCATTTGGAGCGCAGCCGCCACGAAGCGATCCTCGTCGGGCGCGGCACGCTGGAAGCGGATTCGCCCACGCTGGATGTCCGCCTGCCCGGCCTCGAGTCGCACAGCCCACGCCGTATCCTGCTTTCGCGCACGCCCGAGGCGGGCTGGGAAACCATCCACTCCCCCGCCGCCATCGCCGATCTGGCGGGCGTCGACCGGCTGATGGTCGAGGGGGGGGCACAGACCGCCTCCGCCTTCCTGGCCGGGGATCGGGTTGACCGGCTGCTCCTCTATCGCGCGCCCATCCTGATCGGTCAGGGGCGCGCGGCGCTGGGCGATATCGGCCTCAGCCGCCTGGCCGAGGCGCATGGCCGCTGGCGGCTGGCCGATTCACGGATGCTTGGCAGCGACCGGTTGGAGGTCTACGAGCGCGACTGATATGTTTACCGGGATCGTCACCGACATCGGCTCCGTCACCGCCGTGGAAACGCGCGGCGACACGCGAGTCGTCATCGCCACCGCCTATGATACAGGCACCATCGACCTGGGCGCGTCGATCGCCTGTTCGGGCGTCTGCCTGACCGTGGTCGAGAAGGGACCCGACTGGTTCGCGGTCGATGTCTCGGCCGAGACGATCGGGCGCACCGCCGACCAGTGGACGAGCGGCCAGCGGCTGAACCTGGAACGCGCGATGAAGCTGGGCGACGAGCTGGGCGGCCATATCGTCACCGGCCATGTCGACGGCGTCGGCCATGTCGTGTCGGTGGCCGAGGAAGGCGGATCGCACCGCGTCTTCGTTGGCGTGCCTGCCGACCTCGCCCCCTTCATGGCAACCAAGGGGTCGGTGACGGTCGACGGCGTCTCACTGACCGTCAACAGCGTCGAGGACACCGAAACCGGCACCGTCTTCGGCCTGAACATCATTCCCCACACCGCCGCCGTCACCACGCTGGGCGGCATTGCGGCGGGCCAGCGCGTCAATATCGAGATCGACGTGCTCGCCCGTTACCTGCAGCGCATGGAGCATTATCGTGGCCGCTAATCCCGACGCCCTGGCCGGTCTGCGGCGCGGGTTTCTCTCCAGCCCCGAAGAGATCATCGACGAGGCGCGCAACGGCCGCATGTTCATCCTGGTCGATGACGAGGACCGCGAGAATGAGGGCGATCTGGTCATTCCGGCGCAGATGGCGACGCCGGAAAAGGTCAACTTCATGGCACGGCACGGACGCGGGCTGATCTGCCTCGCCATGACGCGCGAGCGGGTCGACACGCTCGGCCTGCCGCTGATGAGCCCGAAGAACGGGACGCGGCACGAAACCGCCTTCACCATCTCGATCGAGGCGCGCGAGGGTGTGACCACCGGCATTTCCGCCGCCGACCGGGCGCGGACCATCGCCGTCGCGATCGACGCGTCGCAGGGTCCCGACTCGCTGGTGACGCCGGGCCATGTCTTCCCGCTGGTCGCGCGCGACGGCGGCGTGCTGGTGCGCGCAGGGCACACCGAGGCGGCGGTCGACGTCGCGCGGCTGGCGGGCCTCAACCCCTCGGGCGTGATCTGCGAGATCATGAACGAGGACGGCACGATGGCGCGGATGGACGACCTGGTGTCCTTCGCGCAGCTCCACAATCTGAAGATCGGCACGATCCGCGACCTGATCGCCTATCGCCGCCGCTACGACCATCTGGTCGAGTTGCAGTCCGAAGCCACCTTCGAAAGCGAATGGGGCGGCACCTGGACCGCGCGCGCCTATCGCAACAAGGCGACGGGCACCGAACAGGTGGCGCTGGTCAAGGGCAAGCTCGACACCGACCAGCCGGTGCTGGTGCGGATGCACGCGCTGTCGCCCTTTGCCGACGTGTTCGGCGAAGCGGGCGCGCGTGGCGCTTTGCTCGCCAAGTCGATGCGGATGATCGCCGAGGAAGGCTCAGGCGTGATCGTCGTCATCAACCGCCCGCGCACCGACGCCTTCACCACCGCCGTTCGCCTGAAAGCGGGCGAAGAGGTGCAGATTGATATGGAGGAACTGCGCGATTACGGCGTCGGCGCGATGATCCTGGCCGAACTGGGCGTGCAGGACATGGTGCTGCTGACCAACACTCATCACACGCTGATCGGCCTCGACGGCTATGGCCTGTCGATCGTCGGCGAACGTCGTATCGAAAATGCTGAGGGAGACGCCTGATGGCGCATGTGTTGATCGTCGAGGCGCGCTTCTACGAGCATCTGAACGACCTGCTGCTGGCGGGCGCGCGCGCCGCGATCGAGGAAGCGGGCCACAGCCATGAGACGATTACCGTCCCCGGCGCGTTGGAAATCCCCGGCGCGGTGGCGATGGCGGCGGATACGGGGCGCTACGACGCGTTCGTCGCGATCGGCGTGGTGATCCGCGGCGAGACCTATCATTTTGAGATCGTCTCGAACGAAAGCGCGCGCGGGCTGATGGCGCTGACCATGGACGGGCTGCCCATCGGCAACGGCATCATCACCACCGAGAACGAGGCGCAGGCCCTGACCCGCGCCAAGCCCGACGAAAAGAACAAGGGCGGCGAGGCGGCCAAGGCGGCGCTCGCCATGCTGGCGCTGAAGGGCCGGTTCGGGTGACAAGCCCGGTCCTCCAGACCGAGCGGTTGACCTTGCGGCTTCCCTCGGCGGAGGATTTCGAGGCCTGGGCGGCGTTCCACGCCGAAGAGGACACGATGCGCTTCCTGGGCGGCGTGCAGGCGCGCGGGGCGGCGTGGCGCAACCTTTGCACCATGGTCGGCGCGTGGAGCGTGCGCGGTTTCGCCATGTTCTCGGTGATCGAACGCGATACCGGCCGCTGGGTCGGCCGCATCGGCCCGTGGCAGCCCGAGGGGTGGCCGGGGCGCGAGGTCGGCTGGGGCGTGGCGCGCGCATTCGCCGGGCGCGGCTATGCCCATGAAGCGGCGGTGGCGGCGATGGACTATGCGGTCGACGTGCTGGGCTGGGATCATGTCATACACACCATCGACCCGGACAATATAGGCTCGATCAAGCTGGCGCAGCGGCTGGGTGCGGTGAACGAAGGGCCGGTAAGCCTGCCCGCGCCGCTCGAGAGCTTCCGCGTCGATGCCTGGGGCCAGAGTGCCGAGCAGTGGCGTGCCCGGCGCGGAATGCGCCCGCAATGACCGACATGCCGCCCAGCCGCTTTCGCGTCGTCGAGCGGGGTCGGCGGCTGGAGGTGATCGACACCCAGGCGGTTAAGTCTGAGGCGACGATCTCGGCCAAACCGGAGCCGACAAAATCGCCCGCCAAACCCCTTGCGCCGGTGAAAGGCGCCGGCCTCGACCAATGGGCCTCGAAGAAGCTGTCGGAGAAGATGGGCGCCAAGACGCCCGGCACCTGGACGACCAGCCGTCTTTACGACGCCAAAGCGCCACGCACCTTCGTCCTGGGGGAGCAGGGGATGCAGACCATGATCTTCGTTGCCGCCGGGCTGATCGTGGCGGTCATACTGGCGATCATATTCCCGCCGCTCTTCGCAGTGCCGCTGGCGCTGGCCAATCCGAAAATTCGGGGTTTCGTGCGCCGCTGGGCGACGGAGCAGATCGATCGGTTCGAAGCACGGCCATAGGGTAGCCGCCGGGTTTCCGCTCCCCGCCCTCCGTTCACGCTGAGCGAAGTCGAAGCGTATGTTCTGCGATGGCCGCCAAGGTTTCCCTTGGCCTTCGACTTCGCTCAGGCTGAACGGTGGAGTGGAATGCACTTCAACTGGCATCACCCCGGCGGCCGCCGGGGTGATTGGGAGCGGAGAGAATTCCCCGCTCCCTCCCCCCTCACGCCGACCGCGCGGCCTCGTCGAGCGTAGGGTAGTCGATATACCCCTCCGGCCCCTGGCTGTACCAGGTCTTCATGTCGCTCTCGTTGAGCGGCGCATCGGTGCGCAGCCGCTCAGGGAGATCGGGATTCGCCAGAAAGGTCCGGCCGAACGCGATGCCGTCGGCGACACCCGAGTCGATCGCGGCCTGCGCCTTTTCGCGGCTGTCATAGTCGCTGTTGAGGATCAGCGGCCCCTGGAACACCTCGCGGATCTGCGGCGACAGCTTGGGCACGTCGCTTGCGCCATAGGTGCCGTCCGGCCCCAGTTCGCGCAGTTCGAGGAAGGCGATGCCCAGGTCCGACAGCATCCTGGCGGCGGGCACGAAGACCGAGGCGGGATCGCTGTCATCCACGCCCTGGCTGTCGCCATTGGGCGAGAGGCGTACGGCCACGCGCTCCTTGCCCGCGACCGAAATCACCCGCTCGGTGATTTCACGGAGCAGGCGGATGCGGTTTTCCGGCGAGCCGCCATATTCGTCCTCGCGATGGTTCGCCCCGTCGCGCAGGAATTCGTCGATCAGATAGCCGTTGGCGGCATGGATCTGCACCCCGTCGAACCCGGCGGCCATCGCGTTGCGCGTCGCCAGTTCATAGTCGTCCAACAGGCGCGGGATTTCGGAGAGTTCGAGCGGGCGCGCCGTCTCGAAATCCTTCTTGCCCTCGAAGGTATGCGCCTGCCCCTCGGTACGGGTGGCCGAGGACGACACCGGCTGCATCCCCGTGACCGAGCTGTGGACCTGGCGGCCCATGTGCCAGAGCTGCGCGACGATCCGGCCGCCCGCCTTGTGTACCGCCTCGGTCACCGGCTTCCACCCTTCGACCTGCTCGTCGGTCCACAGGCCCGGCGCATAGGGCCAGCCCAGCCCTTCGCGGCTGATGCCGGTGGCTTCGGAGATGATCAGGCCCGCGCTGGCACGCTGGGCATAATATTGCGCCATGATCGGTGTCGGCACCGCCTCACGCGTGGCACGGGCGCGGGTCAGCGGCGCCATGAGGATACGGTTGGGGGCGTGGATCGCCCCGAGATCGATGGGGTCGAAGAGTTTTGGCATCAAAATGCAATCCTTTTGCGGCCTTTCCGGCCTGACGCAACGCAGATAGGGCGTTAAGGGACCCGATGCCCGTGTCTCACCCCCCAAGAAAAAGTGAACAGACGCAAAGCGATGGTCTGTCGGACCGGGGCGGCCCCAAGGCGACGCCGCCGCTCGCCTTCGCTGCGGTCATCCTGGCCAATGTCGCGCTCGCCTTTGGTCCGCTGTTCGTGCGCATGGCCGATACCGGGCCGGTCGCCTCGGCCTTTTGGCGGATCACGCTGGCCGCCCCCATGCTGGCGCTGGTCGCATGGCTGGGTCGCGCGCGGCCACGGGCACCGAGTGGGACCCAAGCTGGATTGTGGATGCTGTTGCTGGTCGGCGGGATCGCCTTTGCCGGGGATCTGGGCGCCTGGCATATCGGCATCCGCCAGACGACGATGGCCAATGCCACGCTGTTCGGCAATTCAGCGACCTTCATCTTTCCGCTCTATGGCTTTCTCGCGGCCCGCGCCTGGCCGTCGCGGGTGCAGGGGCTGGCGCTGCTCCTGGCGGCGCTGGGCGCGGGGCTGTTGATGGGGCGAAGCTATCAGGTCGATCCGCGCCATCTGGTCGGCGACCTGATGTGCGTACTGGCGGGCGTGCTCTATGCGCTCTACTTCATCCTGATGGCGCGGGTGCGGATCGCGATGCCGCCGATCCCCGCGCTCGCCTGGTCGACGGCCGCCAGCATCGCACCGCTGTTCCTCTTTGCGCTGGCGCTGGGCGAGCGGATATGGCCCGGACACTGGACCCCTCTGCTGCTGCTGGCGCTGGGGAGCCAGATCGTCGGCCAGGGGTTGATGATCTATGCGTTGGGGCTGCTCAGCCCGCTGGTCGTCGGGGTCGCGCTGCTGGTACAGCCGATCGTGGCGACGGCGATCGGCTGGGTGGTCTATGGCGAGACACTGGCGCTGCCCGACTGGGCCGGCGTCGCGATGGTCGCCGCCGCGCTGGTGCTGGTCCGGCGCGGATCGACGAGTAGGGCGGTTGCCAAGCCGAACGACAGGGACGACGGGTAATATGATGACCGAGGCTGCCATGACCGATGTTCAGGACCTGACTCTCGACGAGGTGCGCGCCCTGCTGGCGGACGGCATCGCGTCCAATGCCGCGTTCGACGGCTGGGGCGACGATGCCCGCGACATGGCGGCGGATGCGGCGGGCGTCGACCGCGACATTGCGCGACTCGCCTTCAAGGACGGCCCGGTCGCGATGATCGATGCCTGGTTCGCGTCGATCGACCAGGCGATGGTCGAGGCCGTGCCCGCCGAACAGGCCGCGCAGATGAAGATCCGCCAGCGCATCACGGCACTGGTCGAGGCACGGCTGGCCGCCGTCGCCCCGAATCGCGAGGCGCTGCGCCGCGCGCTGACCATCCTCGCCCTGCCGCAAAACGCCACCAGCGGCGCGCGACTCGGCTGGCGCACGGTCGATACGATCTGGGCGCAGGCGGGCGATACCGCGACCGATTACAACCACTATACCAAGCGGGCGACGCTGTTCGCGGTCTATGGATCGACCATCGCGGTGTTCCTGAACGACGAGAGCGAGGATCACGCCGATACCCGCGCGTTCCTGGCGCGACGGATCGAGGGGATCATGCGGTTCGAGAAGTGGAAGGCAGGCATGGCCAAGCGGGGCGAGAATATGCCCAGCCTGTCGCGGTTCATCGGGCGGCTGCGATATCCGGCGGTTTGAGGGATTCCCTTGGCCTTCGACTTCGCTCAGGCTGAGCGGAGGTCGGGGAATGGGCTGGACACCAAACCCCGTTCAGGCTGAGCGAAGTCGAAGCCCACGCTCCGAACCCCCACACCCATTTCATCAACAGGTAATTGATAATCAATCGCACCGGCGTTATGTAGTCCGCATGGCGATGCTCAGCAGTCTCGAAACCCTTCCCCGGCGGCAACCGGCGACCGTGGCCGCGATCGACTGGACCCAGCTGGCGCTGCCCGAGGCGCGCCGTCTGCGCGAACTGGGTTTCGACGAGGGCGTCGGTGTCGAGGTGCTGCACCGCGCGACGCTGGGCGGCGGGCCGATCGCCTGCCGGATCGGCCGGATGACCGTGGCGCTGCGTCGCCGGGTCGCCGCCTCGATCCGGGTCGCGACCGGCGCATGAGGTCCAACCGAACGTAATGAACGCCGCACCGCTGGTTGCGCTCGTCGGCAATCCCAATGCCGGCAAAAGCGCCCTGTTCAACGCGCTCACCGGCGCGCGCCAGAAGGTCGGCAATTATCCCGGCGTCACCGTCGAGCGCCATTCGGGCCGACTCGTGCTGGACGATGGTCGCCCGGTCGAGCTGGTCGACCTGCCCGGCGCCTATAGCCTCGATCCCGGCAGCCTGGACGAACAGGTCACGCGCAACGTCGTGATGGGGTCGCAGGCGGGCGAGCGCCGCCCCGACGCGCTGGTCGTCGTGGTGGACGCCGCCAATCTCGACAATCACTTGCGCTTCACGCTGCAGCTGATCGCGCTGGGCCTGCCGGTCGTGGTCGCGCTCAACATGGTCGACCTGGCCGAGCGTGACGGGCTGACGCTCGACGCCGATATCCTGGCGCGCGAACTGGGCGTGACGGTGATCCCGACCGTCGCCGTCCGCCGTCGCGGACTGGATACGCTGAAGGCCGAGATCGACCGGCTGGTCAGCGAAGGCCATAGCCAGCCCGTCGCCGCCGCCGACCGGATCGACGACATCGTCACGTTGCAACGCCGCGCGCGCCAGATCGCCGCAAGCGCGACCGTGGCCGAGACGCCGACGCGCCGCTGGACGCACATGCTCGACTCGGTCGCGCTGCATCCCATTTTCGGGCCGATCCTGCTGGTCGGGCTGCTCTTCATCATGTTCCAGGCAGTCTTTTCCTGGTCGGAAGCCCCCATAAGCTGGATCGAGCAGGGCTTTGTCTGGCTGGAGGCGCAGGTGGGTGCCACGCTGCCCGAGGGCTGGTTCCGCAGCCTCATCACCGACGGCCTGATCGCCGGTGTCGGCGCGGTCCTCGTCTTCCTGCCGCAGATCCTGATCCTGTTCCTGTTCATCCTGGTGCTGGAGGCGACCGGCTATATGGTCCGTGCCGCCTTCCTGATGGACCGGCTGATGGCGCAGGTCGGGCTGTCGGGACGCGCCTTCATCCCGCTGCTCTCCTCCTTCGCCTGCGCCGTGCCGGGCATCATGGCGACCCGGACGATCGATGACGAGAAGGACCGGCTGACCACGATCCTGATCGCGCCGCTGATGACCTGTTCGGCGCGGCTGCCGGTCTATACCATCATCATCGGCGCCTTCATTCCCGAGCGGCAGGTGCTGCCGTTCGTGGGCCTGCAAGGGCTGGTGCTGCTCGGCCTCTATCTGATGGGCATCGTCGGCGCGTTCGTCGCCGCGCTGCTGCTCCGCCGGACCGTCACCAAGGGCGCGTCGTCGGGCTTCATGATGGAGATGCCGAAATATCAGTGGCCGCAGATTCGCGACGTGGTGCTGGGCCTGTGGAGCCGGGCGCTGATCTTCCTGAAGCGCGCCGGGACCACCATCGCGCTGACCACCGTCATATTATGGGCGCTGCTGTCCTTCCCCAAGCCGCCGGAAGGATCGGGCATCTCGCCGGTCAATTATTCCATCGCGGGCCGCATCGCGAGCGGGATCGAGGTCGTGGTGCGCCCGATCGGCTTCAACCGCGACATCGCGCTGGCCCTCGTCCCCGCCATGGCGGCGCGCGAGGTGGCGGTCGCGGCGATCGGCACCGTCTATGCCATCGACGATACCGAGCATGAGGGCGGGCAGAAGGCGATGACCGACAAGCTGAAGCGCAACTGGTCGCTGCCGACCGCGCTCGCCTTTCTGATGTGGTTCGTCTTCGCGCCGCAGTGCATCTCGACCATCGCGGTGACGCGCAGGGAAACCAACGGCTGGAAGTGGCCGGCCTTCATGGTGGGCTACCTTTTCGTGACCGCCTATGTCATGGCGGGTATCACATATTGGCTGGCCGTATTCGCCGGCCTCTAGGCAAGATACAGGACTGATACATGGCGGGCAGCGTCAACAAGGTGATTCTCGTCGGCAATCTGGGACGCGATCCCGAGAGCCGCTCCTTCCAGAATGGCGGCAAGGTGGTCGAGCTTCGCATCGCCACGTCCGAATCGTGGAAGGACCGCAACAGCGGAGAGCGCAAGGAAAAGACCGAGTGGCACACGGTCAAGATCTTCAACGAGGGTCTCGCCAATGTCGCCGAGCGTTTCCTGCGCAAGGGTTCCAAGGTCTATATCGAAGGCGCGCTGACCACCCGCAAGTGGCAGGACCAGCAGGGTAACGACCGTTACTCGACCGAGGTGACGCTGCAGGGCTTCAACTCGGTGCTGACCATGCTCGACGGTCCCGGCGGCGGTCAGGGCGGCGGCGGCCGCGGCGGCAGCGACTTTGGCGGCGGTGACGATTTCGGTGGCGGTGACTTCGGTGGCGGGTCGAGCGGTTTTGGCGGCGGGTCTTCGGGCGGCGGCTATGGCGGCGGAGCGCGCGGCGGCTCGGGTAATTCGGGCGGCGCGAGCCAGAGCGGGAACGGCGGCAATCGTGGCGGGTTCGGACAGGGCGGCGGCTTCGCCGACGATCTGGACGACGACGTTCCGTTCTGATCGGACACGGTTTCCCCAAGGGGCGGAGATGGACAAGACGCCGGAAGACGATGCGACGACCTGTCACGACGTGGGCGTAGGCATGGCGGACACCCCCGCGCCCGCGTCCACGAGCAAGGCCGACCGCGCCGCCGTCATCCGCGCCTATGATCTGGCGGGCTATCGCGACAGCGGCCAGCTCGACGATCTGGCGGCCTTCGCCTCCGAATTGTGCGGCACCCCGATCGCGCTGGTCAGCGTGGTGGAGGAGGAAACCCAGCAATTCCTGGCGACGATCGGCATCGACGCCGATCAGACGCCGCGCGATACCTCCTTTTGCGCGCATGTGATGGTCGGGCGTGCCGAGACGATGGTCGTTCCCGACGCGCGCCGCGATGTACGCTTTGCCGATTATTCGCTGGTCAAGGGCCCGCCGCATATCCGCTTCTATGCGGGTGCCCGGCTGCTTTCGCGCGAGGGCGTTCCGCTGGGCGCGATCTGCGTCATCTCGCCGGAACCCCGGTCCGAGGGGCTGACCGCGTTCCAGCGGCGCGGGCTGGAGGTGCTGGCCACCGCCGTCATGGGACGCTTGCAGGACCGCCGCGTCCGGCGTGAGCATGAGCAGGCGGTCGAGGCCTCAGAGGCGCGCGTCGCCGACAGCGAGCAGCGGTTCCGCACCCTGGCCGACACCATGCCGCAAATGGTCTGGTCGACGCTGCCCGACGGCTTTCACGACTATTACAACGCCCGCTGGTATGACTTCACCGGCATGCCCGACGGCTCGACCGATGGCGAAGGCTGGAACGGGATGTTCCATGCCGACGACCAGGATCGGGCCTGGGCACGGTGGCGGCACAGCCTGGCGACCGGCGAGCCCTATCAGATCGAATATCGGCTGCGGCACCGCGACGGCACCTATCGCTGGGTGCTGGGCCGCGCGCTGCCGATCCGCGATGCCGAGGGAAACATCACCCGCTGGTTCGGCACCTGCACCGATATCCACGAGCAGAAGCTGGCGCTGGAAGAGCGTGAGATCGTCAGCCAGGAGCTGAGCCACCGGATCAAGAACATCTTTGCGGTGATCTCCGGCCTGATCGCCTTTGCCGCGCGCAGCCATCCGGGCTTTGGCGGTATCGCCAGCGACCTGCGCGACCGGATCACCGCGCTGGGCCGCGCCCATGACTTCGTCCGCCCGCACAGCCCCCAGTCCCGTCCCAAGGCGCGGCAGGATTCGCTGCACGGTCTGCTCGGCGACCTGTTCGAGCCCTATCGCGGCAACCAAGATGGCGCGCGCATCCAGGTCATCGGCGACGACGTACCGGTCGACGACCGTTCGGCGACGCCGCTGGCGCTGCTGTTCCACGAACTGGCGACCAATGCCGCCAAATATGGCGCGCTATCGATCCCGACCGGCCATGTCGAACTGGCCGTCCACCGCGCCGATAGCGAGATGGTGAAGCTTTTCTGGCAGGAGAAAGGCGGGCCGAAGCTGGAGGCGACGCCGGATCATAGCGGCTTCGGTTCGCAACTGGTCGAACTGTCGGCGGTCCGCCAATTGGGCGGAAAGGTTCGCCGCGACTGGCAGCGGGACGGTCTGGTCGTGACGATCGAGGTGCCGCTGGCGGCGTTCAGCCGTCCGCCGGGCACGGGACCCTGCCGGTGACAAGGCTTGCTGGCGCGGGCGGCGCCAGCTCATGAATTACAGGGCGATGCCCAGGGGGATGACGTCTTCCGACGCGGCCTGTCCGGCCCCCGTCGCCAGTGCGGCGGCCGCGAGGATGGCACGTTCGCTGAACGGCTTACGGATATAGCCCAGCGCCTCGATGCCGGTATCGATCTGTGACGGATTGGCGGTGACGAACACGATCTTGACGCCGTAATCCTCGGCGATGCGACGCGCGATTTCCGGCCCTGTCGCGCCGTCGCGCAGGTTGACGTCGACAAAGGCGAAGGTGCAGCCCGGTGCGCATTCCATCGCGGAGCGGCTGTCTGCCGCAATTCCGGCCACCTTATAGCCGGCGTCGGTCAGAATGCGCTCCAGATCGAGGGCCACGAAAATCTCGTCTTCCACGATCAGGGCGGTTTGGCTCATGTCA
Organism: Sphingomonas parapaucimobilis NBRC 15100; assembly: GCF_000787715.1. Classification (GTDB taxonomy): domain Bacteria; phylum Pseudomonadota; class Alphaproteobacteria; order Sphingomonadales; family Sphingomonadaceae; genus Sphingomonas; species Sphingomonas parapaucimobilis. The sequence continues at coordinate 24,444 of NZ_BBPI01000063.1, read as the reverse complement.
AATTCCCGTCACTTTCCGGGTCAACACTCTTGATCCAGATAAAGTTCCGCTATTGTCATCATTTCACCGACGCAACAAAAACACGGCGTGTTCGGCCCGGAAGTTGGCCGCCGCCGCGCTGGTCGGTCGTCCGCGCGACAGGAACCAGCTGCCCTCCACCGTGATCCGCCGCTGGCGGACGAAGGCGCGGAAATCGTCGATCGTCACATGATGGATATTGGGCGTGTCATACCATTGTTCGGGCAGCAGCGGCGTCACCGGCATCCGCCCGCCCCACAGCAGCGACATCCGCACCCGCCAATGCGCGAAATTCGGAAAGGAGACGAAGGCGCGGTTCCCGATGCGCAGCAGATGGTCGAGCACCTGGTCAGGAGCGCGCGCGGTCTGCAATGTCTGGCTGAGGATCGCATAGTCGAACCCCTTGTCGGGATAGCCCGCCAGGTCGACATCGGCATCGCCCTGCACCACCGCCAGCCCGCGCCCCACTGCCGAGGCGACATTGGCCGGATCGATCTCCAGCCCGCGCGCATCCACCCCCGCCTCGTCGCGCAGCGCCGCCATCAGCTGCCCGTCGCCGCAGCCGACGTCGAGGACGCGCGCGCCCCGCGCGACATGCCGCGCGATGATCGCCAGGTCGGGGCGTAGCGCCTCGCTCATGGCTCGGCCCGCAGAAAGCCGTCGATCACCCGATTCATCTCGGGCGCCTCCAGCAGGAAGGCGTCGTGGCCATAGGGGCTGGACAGCTCGACAAAGCTCGCCGCCGCGCCCGCCGCGTTCAGCGCCTGGACCACGGCACGCGACTCGGCGGTGCGATAGAGCCAGTCGGTGTCGAAGCTGACGATGCAGAAACGGGTCTTCGTGCCCCGGAAGGCATTGGCGAGCAGCCCGCCATGCTCCTCGGCCAGATCGAAATAATCGAGTGCGCGGGTGATGTAGAGGTACGAGTTGGCGTCGAACCGGTCGACGAAGCTCAATCCCTGGTGCCGGAGATAGCTCTCCACCTGGAAATCGGCATCGAAGCCGAAGCTTTTGGCGCCGTCCGGCCGGTCGGGCCGCGCCTGCAGCCGCCGCCCGAACTTCTCGGTCAGCCCAGCCTCGGACAGATAGGTGATATGCGCCGCCATCCGCGCGACCGCGAGGCCCGCGGCGGGGGGATCGTTCGCCTCGTAATAGGCGCCGCCGCGCCATTTCGGGTCGGCCATGATCGCCTGCCGCCCGACCTCGTGGAACGCGATGTTCTGCGCCGAATGCCGCGCGGTCGACGCCACCATGACGCAGGCGCGCACCCGTTCGGGGAAGGTCGCGGCCCAGCTGATCGCCTGCATCCCGCCCATCGATCCGCCGACCACCGCCTTCAGCTGGCCGACGCCCAGATGGTCGAGCAGCATGGCTTGCGCGCGCACCATGTCGCGGATGGTGATGACCGGAAAGCGCATCGCCCAGGGTTCGCCGGTCGAGGGGTCGATGGTCGCGGGGCCGGACGATCCCATGCAGCTGCCGATGACGTTCGAGCAGATGATGAAATGCCGCGCCGGATCGATCGGCTTGCCCTCCCCCACCAGGCGCGTCCACCAACCGGGCTTGGCCGTCCGCGGATGGGGCGAGGCGACATGCTGGTCGCCGGTCAGCGCGTGACAGATCAGGATGGCATTGGAGCCATCGGCGTTCAGCGTGCCATAGGTCTCGTACCCGATCTCGACCGGGGACAGCAGGCCACCACCGTCCAGCCGAAGCGGTCCGGGCAGCACGACATGGCGCGACAGACCGAAACGCTGGTCGTCGCCAAGGGTTTGCGTGGAAACGGAAGCGGCCATGGAGGAATATCCGCTAGGCCGCGATGCTTGGCAACGCAAGGGCGAGGCCGCTATGGCGGATGCCATGACCGACCGTAAAGCTCCCGAACCGATCTCCTGGGTCCAGGCCATCGCGCCCTACGTCCCCGGCCGCGCGACGACCGATGACGGGCGCAAGGTCATCAAATTGTCGGCCAATGAGAATCCGCTGGGCACCAGCGAAAAGGCACGTGCCGCCTTCGCCGCCGCCGCCGCGCATCTGGAGCGTTATCCCGATGCGGGCGCGACCGCGCTGCGCGAGGCGATCGGCGCGGTGCATGGTCTCGACCCGGCGCGGATCATCTATGGCACCGGCTCGGACGAGATCCTGCATCTGGCGGCAGGCGCGTTCGCGGGGCCGGGGGATGAGATCATCCATGTCCGCTACGGCTTTGCGGTCTATGAGATCGCGACGCGGCGCGTCGGCGCGGAGCCGGTGGTGGTCGCCGATCACGACTATGCCACCGATGTCGACGCGATCCTGGCCGCCGTGACGGACAAGACGAAGGTCGTCTTCGTCGCCAACCCCAACAACCCCACCGGCACCTATGCGGGCGCGAGCGAGATCGCGCGGCTGCACGCCGGGCTGCCGCCCCATGTCCTGCTGGTCCTCGACCAGGCCTATGCCGAATATCTGGAGCCGGGCGAGGATGATGGCGGGCTGGCGCTGGCCGAGCAGGCGGGGAACGTGCTGGTGTCGCGCACCTTTTCCAAGATCCACGGCCTGGCCGCCGAGCGGATCGGCTGGGGCTATGCCGCCGCCCCCATCATCGACGCGCTCCACCGCATCCGCGCGCCGTTCAACGTCACCATCGCAGGGCAGAACGCCGCGATCGCGGCGATCCGCGACCGCGCCTTTGTCGAGGCGTCGCGCGCCCACAATGCCCGGTGGCTCGGCTGGTTCGAGGAGCAGATCGCGTCGCTGGGCAATGCGGGCCTGCGCTGCGTGCCGTCCAAGGCGAATTTCTCACTGGTCCTGTTCGAGGGCCAGCTGACCGCCGAGCGCGCCTATCATGGGCTGATGGACGCCGGCTACATCGTCCGCTGGCTGCCGAGCCAGGGGCTGGGCCACGCCCTGCGCATCACCATCGGCACCGAGGACGAGGTGAAGGGCGTGATCGCCGCGCTGCGCCAGATGGTAGACGCCGCATAATGCTGCCCTTCGCGCGGATCACCATCATCGGGATTGGCCTGATCGGCTCCTCGGTCGCGCGCGCGACGCGCAAAGCCATGCCGACCGCGCGGATCACCGCCTATGACGCCGACCCGGCGGTGCGCGAGACGGTGCGCGCGCTCGACCTGGCCGATGACGTCGCGGACACGGCGGGGGCCAGCGTGATCGACGCCGACTTCGTGATCCTGTGCGTGCCGGTCGGTGCGATGGGCGCGGTCGCCGCCGAGTTCGCCGACGATCTGCCCGGTGACGCCATCGTCTCCGACGTGGGTAGCTGCAAGGGCTCGGTGCTGGCCGCTCTCACCGAGGCGCTGCCCGGCGCGACGATCATCCCCGCCCACCCGGTGGCAGGCACCGAGCGCAGCGGGCCGGAGGCGGGCTTCGCCACCCTGTTCCAGAAGCGCTGGTGCATCGTCACACCCCCCGAAGGCGCGGACGCGCTGGCGGTCGAGCGGGTCGCGGAATTCTGGCGGCGGCTGGGCGCGGATGTCGAGCTGATGGCCCCCGACCATCACGACCGGGTGCTCGCCGTCACCAGCCATTTGCCGCACCTGATCGCGTATACCATTGTCGGCACCGCCAGCGACCTGGAGGAAGTGACCCAGTCCGAGGTCATCAAATATTCCGCCGGTGGTTTCCGCGACTTCACCCGCATCGCCGCGTCGGACCCGACCATGTGGCGCGACGTGTTCCTGACCAATCGGGAGGCGGTGCTGGAGATGCTCCAGCGCTTTTCCGAGGATCTGAGCCAGCTGCAACGCGCGATCCGCTGGGGCAAGGGCGACGAGCTGTTCGACCTGTTCAGCCGCACCCGCACCATCCGCCGCTCGATCATCGACCAGGGCCAGGACGATGCGCGCGAGGATTTCGGGCGGAACCACGAGGGCTGACGATCCTCCCCGGCACGGGGAGGGGGACCAGCGAAGCTGGTGGAGGGGGTTCACCGCGAGGGACGACCTGTGTGGAAGCCCCCCCTCCGTCAGGGCTTACGCCCTGACACCTCCCCGTGCCGGGGAGGATTCCAGCGCGTTCATCGCGGCGTGGACCCGCGCCTCCGCTTCCGCGCGCGGCAGGCCGGGCGGGATCACCTCGCCGAAGCGCAGCGTCACCACGCCGGGCCGCTTCAGCCCCTTGCGCGGCCAGACCAGCCCCGAATCGGTCGCCACCGGCACCACCGGCAGGTTCAGCATCCGGTACAGCCCCGCAAAACCGGGCTTCAGCGGCGGCGTCTCGCCGGGCTTTACCCGCGTGCCTTCGGGGAAGATCATGATCGCCCGCCCCTGGTCGACCGCCACCTTGGCATCGCGCATCATGCCGCGCATCGCCTTGGCCGAGGCCGAGCGATCGACGACGATCGCGCCATATTTGCGGACCGTCCATCCCCAGACCGGGATGTTGGCCAGCTCGCGCTTCAACACCATGGCCGGGCCGTCCAGGATGCGTTGCAGCTCCATCGTCTCGAACATCGCCTGATGCTTGGCCGGATAAAGGGCGGGCGTCGTCGGCCGCGTACCCTCCACCTTCACGCGGATGCCCAGGATCCAGCGGGTGCACAGCCGGTGGAACGTCGTCCAGCCGGTCGCCCAGTGGACCACCGCATGGCGTCCCCCCACCGCCACCAGCGGCGACAGCAGCGCCATGATCGCCGATATCGGATAGAAGATCGCGACAAACACGATGTTGCGAAGAAGAATCACGCGCCAACCCCCGTCCAAAGCGCGACCCTGCGCAGGATCAGCTTGTTATACTCATTGACCAGGGTGCCGATGCGCGGCTCGGACGGCACGCCGTCGCCCAGCACCAGCACCTGTTTGCCGAGCGCGGCGGTCAGCTCCATCCTGGCGCGCGGCAGATGCCAGTCGGAGGTAACGAGCCGCACCGTGCGATAGCCGTGCTGGCGTACCCAGTTCACCGTCTCCTCGGCATTGGTACGGGTGTCCACCGCCTCGCCGCCCAGATCGATGCAGCAGGAAAACAACGCGGGCGAAGTGCGATAGGTACGCGCCAGATCGATCGGCCGCACGCCGGGCGCCACGCCGGTGACGAGCATCCGCTTGGCCTGATGCGCCTTCAACAGCGCGATGCCGCGGTCGATCCGCCCCGGCCCGCCGGTCGGCACCACGATCGCATCGGTGGTATTGTTCTCCAGCGGATGCGGCAGGGTCAGCATGAAGGCTGCGAACCCCAGGCACCAGGCGAGCGCCGCCAGACCGATCAGCCGCAGCATCTACAGCATCCGCCGCATCTGGCGCAGCACCGCCAGTCGTGCCGCCCCCACCGCCAGCACGACAAAGCCGAAGGGCAAGGCGATCAGCATCGCCATATCCCCCATCCCCAGCCGCATACCGCCCAGCAATTCCGAATCGAGCGCGCCCACCTGTCCCGCGATCAGCAGGATCGCTGCCCCGGCCATCACGCCGCCCGCCACCGCGCCGATCCCCGCGTCGAGCGCGATCCGCCGCTGGAACAGCCGCGCGACCTGCCGGTCGGTGGCGCCCAGCATATGGATGACCTCGATCGTGCCGCGATGCGCCTCCAGCCCGGCGCGCGCCGCCAGCATGACGACGGCGGTGGTCGCGACCAGCATCAGCAGGATGATCGCCCCCGCCAGCCACGCGGCGGTGTCGAGCAGCCGCCCGACCGGCCCCAGCCAGGTGGCATGGGCGTCGACCCGCGCCGCCGCGCTGGCCCGCGTCACCGCCTTGCGCACACGGGCGATGGCGGCCGCGTCGTCGCTGGTCAGGTCGACGTCGATCAGCGCCGGGACCGGCAGCCCCGCCGCCTCCGCATCGCTGCCCAGCCAGGGTTGCAGCATCCGCGCGAGATCCGCCTGCGCCACCGGCGTCGCCAGCGCGACGTCGGGCTGGGCGCGCAATACCCCCAGCACCTGTGCGGCGGCGGCGTCACGACGCTGCGCCTCGCCCTCGACGATCTGCACGGTCAGGCGACCCGCCATCTGCCGGTCGAGCGCTCCGGCGGCGCGCGCGGTCGCCAGCCCCGCCGCCCCGGCCAGCAGGGTCAGGAACAGCATGATCGCGATCACCCAGCTCATGACATGCGCGCCGCCGCCATCGTCCAGCGCCCGCGCCTCCGCGCCGGTTGCACGGGATTTACGCCCCTGCTTCACAAGCCGCTCCGCACGATCGTGGACGGCTTCGCCTCGGCACGGGGCGGCGAGGCGGGCGGAAGCGGATCGGGATCGACCAGACGCCCGCGCTCCAGATGCAGATGATGTGCCCCCGGCACCCGCTCGATCAGGTGCCAGTCATGCGTCGCCATCACGACGGTGGTGCCCAGCCGGTGGAGCGAATGGAACAGGTGCAGCAGCCGCTCGGCCATGGCTGGATCGACATTGCCCGTCGGCTCGTCCGCGACCAGCAGTTCGGGCCGCGCGATCACCGCGCGCGCGATCGCCACCCGCTGCTGTTCGCCGCCCGACAAAGTGGCGGGGCGTGCGGCCGCCCGTTCGGACAGGCCGATCCAGTTCAGCATCTCGCGCACCGCGCGCGCGACCTCCGACTCGGCTATGCCCGCGACGCGCAGGGGCAGCGCGATATTGTCCGCCGCCGACAGATGCGGGATCAACCGGAAATCCTGGAACACCACCCCGATCCGCCGCCGGAACCCGGGCAGGCGGTCGCGCGGCAGGATCACCGCATCCTCGCCGAACAGCCGGATGATGCCCCGGCTGGGCCGCTGCGACAGATAGAGCAGGCGCAGCAGCGAGGTCTTGCCCGCCCCGCTGGCCCCGGTCAGGAAATGGAATTGGCCCGAGCGCAGCGTGAAGCTGACGTCGCACAGGGTCTCTTCCCCGACGCCGTAGCGCAGGCCGACATTCTCGAACTGGACGATGTTCGCCATGCCTTCATGGCCTTGGCATGGGCGGGCGCGCGCTTCAAGTTCCGCGCTTCAATGCTTGCCACGCCTAGGGGCGGCGTGCTTACTGGATTATCGAAGGGGGCCTGACTGAATAGGGATGGCCCAGACCGTCCGTCGATCCGTCCTGTCCTGAAGTGCCCCATCGCATGATCCTCGAATGCCCTGAGTGCCGCACCCGCTATCTGGTGCCCGACAGTGCGATCGGGCTGGAGGGGCGAACCGTGCGCTGCGCCAATTGCCGGCACAGCTGGTTCCAGTCGCCGCCCGAGCCGGAGGGCGAGTCCGGGCTGCCGCTGTCCCCGATCGCGTCCCCGGCCGCGACGCCCGTCGAGGACATGGAGCCGCGCGTGGCCTTGGCCGAGCCGCCGCCTCCCCCGCCCCCCGTCATGGCGCCGCCGCCCGCCCCGCCCATCCTGACCCAGGAGGATTCGGGCTTCGACGCCTTTGCCCATCGGCCGCCCTTCCGTGCGCGGCGCAACCCGGTGCGGCGCTGGACCATCGGCGCGGTGCTGGCCGGATTGCTGATGCTGGTCGCGACGGCGGCGATCCTGTGGACCGGGATGCCGGGGATCGGCGGCTGGTTCGGCGTCGGCAGCACCGAATCGGCCCTCGAGCTGCGCTCCAACCCGATCGAGCGGCGCGAACTGGAAAATGGTTCGGAACTATTTGCCATTTCGGGACAGATCATCAACCCGTCCTCGACCGCGCAGCGCGTGCCCGACCTGCGCGCCGAACTGAAGGACGCGCAGGGCCGCGTCGTCTTCTCCTGGGCGATCGCGCCGCAGCAGCGGACGCTGGGGCCGGGCGCGTCGATGGACTTCAACTCGGCCAAGCTGGACGTGCCGCCCAGTTCCAAGCGGCTGGACCTGAGCTTTGCGGGTGAGGGCAGCGCGAACTGAGGCGTTCGGGGCGGAGCATTCGACTTCGCTCGGCCTGAACGGCGTGAGGGAATGGGGCCTTCTACCAACCTCCGTTCAGCCTGAGCGAAGTCGAAGGCCACGGGAATCCCGCAACCGCCGCGCGATGACCGCGAACCGCGTGCCGTGCAGGACTGCCGCGACCAGCATCCCCATCCCCGAAGCCCAGGCGAGCGCCGGCGCGCCCCAGCCGCTGGCGACCAGCCACCAGCCCACCCCGCCGGTCACGACGAAATAGGCGATGATGCTGTTGATCCCCGCCGCCACCTGATCGTTCAGCGAGCGCAGCGCATAGACCAGCACGACCTGCACCCCGTCGAACAGGATAAAGGGTGCCCAGATCATCAACATCGCCACCGCCGCCGCATGCGCCTCCGGCAGCGCGGGGAAGGCGCCGACGACCGCTGCGGGCATCGTCCATAAGATCAGGCTGCACATGCCCATGGTCAGCGCCGCGATCCCGACCGCCAGCAGGGTGCGCGACACCGCCGCCGGGGCCGTGCCCTCGCCCACCGCATTGCCCGCCCGCACCCCCGCCGCCGATCCCAGGCCGATCGCCAGCGCGAAGGTGACGTTGTGGACCGAGAAGACGATCTGGAACCCATGCGCCGTCGCATCGCCGAGCCGGGTGGACAGCGCGATGAGGATCGCGAACCCGGCCAGTTCCAGGCCCGAGGCGATGGCGGGCACCAGCCCGAATCGCGCCAGCCCGGCCGCCCCCGCCAGCGTCGGCGCCCAGGCGGCACGGTCCAGCCGCCGCACGCCGCGCTGCTCGCCGCGCGGCAGCCGCATCGCGCTGGCCACCATCGCCACCGCCCCCAGGGCCGAGGCGATCACCGTCGCCAGCGCCGCACCGACCGCCCCCAGGGCGGGCAGTCCCAGCTCACCGCCCGCCAGCGCCCAGGCGAGCGCTGCGTTGATCGGCAGGATCGACAGATTGACCATCGTCACCCGGCGCGGACGGCTGATCCCCTCGAGGAAGAAACTGGCCGCGATCATGACCATCTGGAACGGATAGCCCAGCGCCATGACGGCCACGACGCGCGCGCCGGGTTCGATCAGCGAGGACGCGACCCCGATCCCCGCCAGCAGGCTCGCGCCGCCCAATCCCAGGATCAGCATTGCCGCCACGCCCAGGATCAGCCCCAGCACCATGCCGTCGCGCAACGCCTGCCCCGTTTCGGGCAAATCACCCGCCCCGTCGGCGCGCGACGCCCGGACCAGCACGCCCGACAGCCAGGCCAGCCCGGTGACGATCGCGACATAGGTCAGCGACCGGCTGGCCGAAAGCGCGGCGACCTCATGCTCGCCCACCCGACCGACCACGATCACATCGGTGACGTGCAGGATCGTCCAGTTGAGGCTGGTCAGCATCACGGGCCAGGCAAGGCCCAGCAGGCGGCGTGCCTCGGCGCGGTCGGGGCGAAGGGATAAGGTCATGCCCTGCTCCTAAAGCCTCGGGGCGGCAGAAAGAACCATCGGCGGCGACCGACAAATGCACATCGTCGACGAAAGCCATTGCGCTACCCGTATCGCTTTGCTAGGGGCACCCGCCTACCAGCCCTCCGGCTTGCCGGTGGTGACTATCGAGTGCGGTCGTGGCGGAATTGGTAGACGCGCAACGTTGAGGTCGTTGTGGCCGAAAGGCCGTGGAAGTTCGAGTCTTCTCGACCGCACCAGATTTTTCCGAAAATCCGATGGAAATGCCTCGAGCGAGAATTCGCCCGGTGCCTGTCGGCATGTCTGCGGCCTGTGCGTGAACAGGATCGACAAGCAGGGATACCTTGCCTGCCCTGGCCCCTCTCGACGGGAGGGGGTTAGGCCCAATCGACATTCAGCGCGCATTGTCCTCCTTCCTCCCCTGCAAGGGGAGGGGGACCAGCGAAGCTGGTGGAGGGGTGTCACCGGTCGCGATCGTTGACCCGCCTGTTCCAGCAGGACACCCCTGCGTCAGGCCTTCGGCCTGCCACCTCCCCTGCCAGGGGAGGAATAGAGGAATGTCGATCGGCCCTGAACCGGCGCACGCCATCGGGCAGGATGGGTCAGCGCAGCGCGACGATCGCCGCAAGCGCGTCCATGGACAGGGGCGAGACGAATCGGAAGCCGAAGCGGCCGTCCTTGACCCAGGCGACCGTGCCCGAGATCGCGGTGCCCAGCGGGCGCACGACGATATGGCCCGCCAGACCCGGCTGGATCTTCCCCTCGGCGACCATCTTCGCGCCACCCGCCGACACGTCGATCATTGCGGTCGTGAACTTGTGGGTGCCCACCCGCACATCGGCGGCCAGCGTGACGGCGAAGCGCGGCGCGCGCGGGATCGTGCCGTCCTCATTCTCATGCGAGAAGATCCGCTCATAGGGTTGGGGCGAATCGAACTGCACGCCCGCCTTGCGGCCATTGACCCAGCGGACGGTGCCGGAAATGGGGGACAGGCCGCGCACCTCGATACAGATGGACTGGCCCACCGTCGGAATATCAACGAATCGCGCCATCAGGCCGGTCGCCGAGATATTATGGACCAGACAGACGCCGGGCTTGTCGCCGCAAATCTTGCCGAGAAGAAGGACGGCCGAATGCCGCTTGCCCGCACGGCGTTCCGCCGACGTGCCCTGCTGCTGTTCGACCTGTTCCATCCCTGCCCTTTCCACCGATCTCACCCCGCATTCGGCTTCGGGGTCCTTTACTACCCGATCCCGTATAAAAGACTAACATGTTTGACCCGATATCCGTGCGAAGCATGCGTCGAGGTGTCGCCGGTTCAGCCCCGCGCAAGACGTGATGCGGCATCGGCCGCTTGTGGTCATGTCCAAAGCCCTGTAATTCGCGAGCCGTCCCATGCCTCGCGCGTCGTCTTCCCGGTCTCCCCGGCCCCGCTCCTCCAAGCCCCGCTCTCCCTGGCGGCGCCGGATCGTCGTAACCCTGCAGGTCCTGATCGGCCTCGCCGTCCTGGCGGTCGGTGCGCTGGCCATCGCGGTCTTCGTCGCCAAGTCGCAGCTGCCGAGCTTCGAGGAGCTGAAATCCTCGCCCAACGGCCAGATGATCCGCGTCCATGCCGCCGACGGCACGGTGATCGTCTCGCTCGGGCCGAGCTATGGCGAGTGGCTGTCCTATGACAAGATCCCGATCGTCATGCGCGACGCGACGATCGCGGTCGAGGATCGCCGCTTCCGCCAGCATCCCGGCGTCGACCCGATCGGCATCGCCCGCTCGGTCGAGGTCCGGCTGGAAAAGGGTCGCTGGAAACAGGGCGGCTCGACCATCACCCAGCAGATCACGCGCACCATCTTCCTGAACAACCAGAAGAAGTTCGGCCGCAAGTTCCGCGAGGCGATCCTGGCGCTGGCGATGGAGCTGAAATTCTCGAAGAACCAGATCCTCGAGCTGTACCTCAACAAGGTCTATTATGGAGGCGGGGCGTACGGCATCGACGCCGCCAGCCGGAAATTCTTCGGCCACGGTGCCGAACATCTGAGCCTGTCGGAGGCCGCGGTGATCGCCGGGCTGGTCAAGGCGCCGTCCAACTATTCGCCGACCGCCGATGCCGAGGCCGCCGTGGGCCGCGCGGGCGTGGTCATCCAGCAGATGGAGCGCAACGGCTTCATCACCCCGTCCCAGGCCGCCAATGCCGATCCGCAGGCGCTCAAGCTCGCGCCCGAGCCGAGGCAGAATTCGGTCCGCTATTTCACCGACTGGGCGCTGCCCCAGCTCGACACGCTGATCGATGAGCAAAGCGCGCCGCTCGACGTGTGGACGACGCTCGACCTCAACATGCAGCGCGCCGCCGATGCCGCCGTCCGCAAGGATGCCCCTCCGGGGACGCAGGGCGCACTGGTCAGCCTGGACCGCGACGGCAGCGTGCGCGCGATGGTCGGCGGGCTGGATTACGTGTCCACCAACTATAACCGCGCAACGACGGCGGTTCGCCAGCCGGGTTCGGCGTTCAAGCTGTTCGTCTATCTCGCCGCGCTGGAGGCGGGCCACAAGCCCGAGGACCAGGTGGTCGACGAACCCGTCACCATCGACGGCTGGTCCCCGCGCAACGATTCGCGCCGCAATTCGGGCAGCGTCTCGCTTCGCACCGCCTTTGCCTATTCGCTGAACACCGTGGCGGCCAAGCTGGGCCAGGAAGTGGGTTTTCAGACGGTCGCCGACATGGCGCGCCGCTTCGGCATCACCACGCCGGTCAACACCCATCCCTCGATGGTGCTGGGCACATCGGAAGTCCATGTGATCGACATGGTCGCCGCCTTTGCCAGCATCTCCAACAAGGGCGTGAAGGTGACGCCGTACGGTATCACCAAGGTCGTGGCGAACGGCCAGACCATCTACACCCATGAGGTGGACCGCAGCCATGTGCTGGTCGCCCCCTATATCGCCGCCGAGATGACCGACCTGCTCCAGACCACGGTCAACACCGGCACGGGTCGCGCCGCGCAGATCGGGCGGCCGGTCGCGGGCAAGACGGGCACGACGACCAGTTCCAAGGATGGCTGGTTCCTGGGCTTCTCCAGCGGAATCACCACCGGCGTCTGGATGGGCCGCGACAATGGCAAGCCGGTCGCCGGGCTGCACGGCGGCACCGCGCCCGCCAAGGCCTTTGCGGATTATATGCGCGTCGCGGTCGCCAACCGTCCGATCGAGCAGTTCGACACCCAGGTCACGCTGCCCGAATGGCAGCTGGAGCCCGATGAGGAGAGCTATTTCGGCCAGCCCGACAATGGCGTTGCGGCGGTCGATGCCGATGGCAACCCGCTGCCCCCGCCCAGTGCGGGTGCGCCCGAGGACGGCAGCGAGGCGGTCGAGATTCCGACCCACCGCGAGCCGGGTGCGCCGGTGCCGATCCAGCAGCCGCAGCCGGGTGCCCCGGCCCAGCCGCAACAACCTGCCCAGGCGCCGACGCCACCGCAGCGGCTGGATCAGGCGTGGATCGACCGGGTGACGGGTCGCGGCGGCGGGGCGACGCGCGAACCGCGTGCGCCCGGCAACCCGCCCCGTGGCCTACCCCGCGAACGTCAGGACGACCGGCCGAACCAGTGAAGTCCCGCGCCATGCTGCCGCAACCAGGTGGTGGCGGGCGCGGGGTCCTCGCCCAGCAGCTCGGCGACGAGCGCGTGGAAGGCGGGGGCGTGGTTCATATGGATGCGGTGCGCGACCTCATGCGCCACCGTCGCGCGGCGGACATAGCCGGGCGCCAGGATCAACCGCCAGCTATAGCGGATCGCGCCGGTCGACGCGCAGCTTCCCCAGCGCGCCTTGGGATCGGCGACGCTGACCTTGGACACGGTGACGCCCGCCAGGCGCGCGACCTCCGCCGTTTCGCGCGCCAGCGTCTCCAGCGCCTGCCGCTTCAACCACGCCTCGACCCGGCGTCCGAGCGTCTCGATCGGGCCGGAGGCGATCAGCCGGTCGCCGTCGCGCTGGATGACGCGGGCGCGGCCTTCCTCCCATTCCAGCGTCAGCACCGTGTCGCCGAACGGGATCGCCCCGCCCGGCACGAAGGGGCGTGGATGCGGCAGCCGCGCACGCTGCGCGGCGATCCAGTCCTTCTTGTCCTCGGCCCAGGCGAGCGCCTTTTTGAGGCCCGCCCGCTTGGGCACGACCAGCCGCGCGGTGCCGGTGGCGGGATCGATGCTGAGGCGGATGGTCTTGGCCGTGGGGTGCCGTACGACTTCGTCGATCACAATTCCCGGTCCACGATATGATTTTCGAAATCGCCCGCATCATCCTCGCTGATCGTCCAGCCGCGCACCGACTGCCCGGCGCGGTGTACCGCCTCGCGGTCGCCGCAGATCAGATAATGCCAGTCGGGCAACGGCTCGTTCGCCGCGCGCAGGCGATAGGCGCAGGTGGTGGGCAGCCAGTCGATCGACCGGACATTGCCCATGGTCAGCCGCACGCACTCGCTGACAAAGGCGCGGCGGTGGCGATAGTTGGAGCATTGCCCGCTACGCCGGTCGAGCAGGCGACAGGCGACGTTGGTCGGCACCAGCTCGCCCGTCTCCTCATCCTCCAGCTTGTGGATGCAGCATTTGCCGCAGCCGTCGCACAAGGCCTCCCACTGCGCGCGGTCGAGGCTTTCGATCGGCTTTTCCCAGAAACGCTCCATCAGCGCACCCACTGGTCGAGCGTCTTGGCGACCGCCTCCGGCCCCTCGTCCGCCGGGACCAGCGCCAGCGGCTTGTTCGACGGGTCCATCAGATAGACCTGGCGGCTATGGTTCACCAGATAGCCACCGCCGGGCGATTTGTCGCCCTTGGCCGCCCAGACGGCATAGGCCTTCTTCACCGCCTCGATCTGGGCAGGCGTGCCGGTCAAGCCGATAATGCGCGGGTCGAAGGCGGCGGCGAAGCGGCCGACCACGGCGGGCGTGTCGCGTTCGGGGTCGAGGGTGATGAAGATCGGCGCGATCTTCTTCGCCTTGGCGGGCGCGCTCTTGTCGAGCAGCTTCAGGCCCGCCGCGATCGCCTGCATATCGGTGGGGCAGACATCGGGGCAGAAGGTATAGCCGAAATACATCACGCGGTAGCGCCCGGCGAAATCGCGGTCGGTGACGGTCTTCCCCTTGGCATCGATCAGCTGGAACGGCCCGCCGATCTTCGCGCCCGCCAGCGGCCCTTCCGCCTCGGGCTGGGAGGGGCCGCAACCGGCCAGAGGAAGCGCCAGCAGGGTCAGAAGGGACAGGAACAATCGGATCATGACGCCGACAGCCTTGCTGTGATAAATCGCTCGGCGCAAGCCATGCTCCATTGCTCAGGATATCGTTTCATGTCCCTTCGCCCCCTGCTCGCCGCCGTGCTTCTGGGCAGCCTCGCCACGCCGCTCGCGGCGCAGATGATGCAGTCGGAAAGCTACAAATTCCTTCAGGCCGTGCGCGAGGCCAAGGGCAATGACGTCACCAACATGCTGGACCGCCCCGGCGCCAGCATCATCAACACCCGCGACGTGACCAGCGGCGAAGGCGCGCTGCACATCGTCATCAAGCGCGGCGACGAAACCTATCTGCGCTTCCTGCTCCAGAAGGGCGCCGATCCCAACCTGCGCGACGGGCGCGGCAATACGCCGCTGCTGCTGGCGGTGGCGGGCGGACAGCCCGAGATGATCCGCATCCTGACCGCGGCCAAGGCCAATCCGAATATCGGCAATGCGTCCGGCGAGACCCCGCTGATCCGCGCGGTGCAGCGCCATGACATCGGCATGGTCCGCGAGCTGCTAAACGCCGGAGCCGATCCCGACATGGCGGACAGCGTCGCCGGTCTCTCGGCCCGCGAATATGCGTCGCAGGACGCGCGCAACACCGCGATCGCCAAGCTGTTCGCCGACACCCCGAAAAAGACCCGCGCGGCGGTGGCGGGTCCGAAGTTCTGAACCCGAGGCGGACCGGCATTCGCTCATTCCTCCCCTGCAAGGGGAGGAATACGGTCTCAGCTCCTTGAATGTCGATCAGCCTAGATCAGCCCCAGTTCCACCAGCTTGCCGACCAGCACCGGCGGCATCATATCGATCCCCGACGCCGCCCCACCCAGATCGGGGGGCGCGTCCGCCGTCTCCAGATAGCGCCAGCCCTGATGCGCGCGCCGGGGCAGCGCCTGCACCAGCACCAGTTCGGGATCGATATGGATCGCGCACCGCCCGCCCTCGGCCTCGCCAAAGGACAGGATCGGCGAGCGTGCGACCAGCTGATGCTTCAGGATCCAGAACAGCGAGCCCTGCCCCGCCACTTCCTCATGCCGCTTGGGCAGATAGCGCGTGGTCAGGAACACCGGCCCCTCCTGCGCCCGCATCTTCAGTCGTTCGGCCAGGTGATCGATACTGGTCGCCCCGAACGCGACCTTGGTCAGATGAAGCGCCATGTCGGGGATCCATGTGGGGGCGGGTGTCCGGCATGGCTAGGGTCGGGCGATGCGATTTGCCGTCCGACGGCCTCCCCATCGAAATGACCCCTATCGGCAACGTTTTTGCTTTCGATACTGACTTGCAATAACATGGCATCATTCATAGGAGGCGGAAAAACAGGGAGTTTCCGCAATGCCGATCCTGATGACGCTGGCGGCCGGTGCCGCCGCCATCACCGCCCCGACCTCCACCCCCGTGGCGGCCGATCCCCAGGCCTCGCGCGACGACATCATCGTCACCGGCCAGCGGACCGAGGGCAAGGACGACTATACGATCGACGGCCAGACGACCGCGACGCGCATCCCCCTGACCCTGCGCGAGACACCGCAGTCGGTCAGCATCGTGACCCGCCAGCAGATCACCGATTTCCAGCTGAACGACGTCAACCAGTTGCTGGCCACGGTTCCGGGCATCAACGTCCAGGCGAACGAGACCGATCGCGTCTATTATTCGGCGCGCGGTTTCGACATCCAGACCTTCCAGATCGACGGCATCGGCGTCCCCTTCGCCTTCGGCATCCAGACCGGATCGATCGACACCGCCATCTATGACCATATCGAGGTGGTGCGCGGCGCGCCCGGGCTGTTGTCGCCGACCGGCAATCCGTCCGCCGTCATCAACTTCGTCCGCAAGCGCCCGACCAAGGACCTTCAGGCGACCGCCAGCGTCCAGTACGGCTCGTTCAACAGCCTGCGCCTGGACGCGGATGTCAGCACGCCGCTGACCAGGGACGGCCATGTCCGCGCGCGTGTCGTCGGCGTGCTGTCGGACGCCGACAGCTATCTCGATCGCTACAGCCTGCGCCGCTGGACCGGGTACGGCGTGGTCGAGGCGGACCTCGGCCCCGATACCGTGCTGAGCGGCGGTTACGGCCATCAGGACCATCAGAGCCACGGCGCGATGTGGGGGGCGCTGCCGCTGACCTATACCGATGGCACCCGCATCGACATGCCGCGATCGACCAATGTCGCGCCCGAATGGTCGGGCTGGAACGTGATCGACCGGCAGATCTTCGGCGACCTGACGCATCACTTTGCCGGGGACTGGGTCGCGCGGATCAGCGCGGTGCGGCGGGCGACCAGCGAGGCGGACGAGCTGTTCTATGTCTATGGCAATCCGGTCCGCGGCGCGCCCAACGGCATCGCCCCGGACCCCGCCAATCCGGGGCAGTTCCTGGGGATCAAGAGCTATCCGGGTGCCTTCCGCGCGCAGACCCGCAACCTGACCATGGAAGCCTATGCCACAGGCCCCTTCACGCTGTTCGGGCGCGAGCATCAGCTGATGTTCGGCGTCAACCGCAGCGCGCAGGACTACAAGCAGACGTCGAGCTACGACTATTCCAAGGTCGGCCTGACGCTGCCCTTCCCCGACCTGTTCCAGGGCAATTTCCCCAAGGTCGATTTCCCGACCAACTTCTCGACGGCCTATGCATCGAGCCAGAACACCCAGACCCGCCGCGAAACCGCCTATGGCCTGGTTCGCTTCAGCCTGGCCGATCCGTTGAAGCTGATGCTCGGGGGCAATTTCACCCATGCGCGCAGCGTCGGCTTTTCGTACAATGTCGACACCAATTTCAATAATTCGCGCTTCTCGCCTTTTGCCGGTGTCACCTATGACCTGAGTCCGTCGCTGAGCGCCTATGCCAGCTATACGACGATCTTCAATCCGCAGACCGCCATCGGTGAGAACGGCCGGATCCTGGACCCGGTCAGCGGCAAGAATATCGAGGCGGGGATCAAGGGCGACTGGTTCGGCGGACGGCTGAACGCCAGCGCGGCGATCTTCCGCGTGCATCAGAACAACACCGCCGAGAGCATCGGCTTCGTCAACGGCCGCTTCGTCTCGCGCGGGGTGAACGCCAAGTCCGAGGGTATCGAGCTGGAGGTCGGCGGACGCCTGGCCGAGGGGCTGCAGGTTACGGGCGGCTATACGCTGATGCGGATCGAGGACCAGAAGGGCGACCCCGCGCGCCTGTTCGTGCCGCGCAACACCGGGCGGCTGAACATCGTCTATTCGCCGCCCGCCCTGCCCGAACTCAAAGTGGGTGCGTCGGCCCAGTATCAGAGCGTGATCTACACCCAGACCCGCTCGGTGCGGCAGGACGGCTATGCGCTGGTCGACCTGATGGCCAAGTACGACATCACCCGGCGCATCGCTCTATCGGCCAATCTGCGCAACCTGACCAACGCCAAGTACCTGACCGCGCTGACCTTCGACGGCGGCTATTATGGCGCACCGCGCTCGATCCTGGGGACGATCACGGTCCGGTATTGAGGGCGACCTTGGCCCCTCCCCTTCAGGGGAGGGGTTGGGGTGGGGCCTCTCAATCAGGCAACCTGCTCGCCGAAGCGCCCCACCCCCGGCCCCTCCCCTGAAGGAGAGGGGTGAGAAAGCCACACGCACACAAGCAGAAAAAAAGGCGCCGGTGGAACTCCACCGACGCCCTTTCCTGATTTCCGGCGCTAGTCCGTCAGTCGCGTGTTACGCGGCCTGCGGCAGAGCGGCCTTCGCCTGCGCGACGATCGCCTTGAAGGCTTCGCCCTCGTGCATGGCGATGTCGGCCAGGACCTTCCGGTCCAGTTCGACGCCCGCCAGC
Organism: Sphingomonas parapaucimobilis NBRC 15100; assembly: GCF_000787715.1. GTDB lineage: Bacteria > Pseudomonadota > Alphaproteobacteria > Sphingomonadales > Sphingomonadaceae > Sphingomonas > Sphingomonas parapaucimobilis. Next base: position 6,153 of record NZ_BBPI01000063.1, on the reverse strand, counting down.
TTCAGGCCGTGCATGAACTGCGAATAGGTCAGGCCCTCGGCCCGGACACCCGCGTTGATGCGCTGGATCCACAGACCACGGAAGGTCCGCTTCTTAACCTTGCGGTCGCGATACGCATATTGACCGGCCTTTTCGACGGCCTGGCGCGCGATGCGGATGGTGTTCTTGCGACGGCCATAATAGCCCTTCGCCTGATCCAAAATCCGCTTATGCTTCGCCTTGGTGGTCGTGCCCCGCTTGACGCGTGCCATATCTTTCTACCCTTCCAGAAATCAGTTCAGGCCGTAAGGCGCCCAGGCCTTCACGGTCTTGGTGTCGGCATCGGACAGGACCGAGGTGCCGCGGTTCTGGCGGATATACTTGCCGTTATGGCTGATCAGGCGGTGGCGCTTGCCGGCCACGCCGTGCTTGAGCTTGCCGGTGGCAGTGAGCTTGAAGCGCTTCTTGACGCCGCTCTTGGTCTTGAGCTTGGGCATTTTTTTCCTTTCGCTAGAGCTAAGGCAGAAACGGCCGCGGCAGCCCTGATGGCCGGGCCGTTCGTGACACCTCGCTCGGGAAGCGGGCCGCTTAGACGAAGCGCGGGAAGAATGCAACCAGAGGGTGTCGGGGAACCGCCGCTCCCCTCGCGCGCTTTGGCTTTCCATGGATCAGGCACCAGCGGCCGACAGTTCCGCGCGTCATGCCGCCGCCCGTATCGGGTGGCGCCGCTGGGCATTGCGAATCGCCATCGGCCTGCTGACCGTTCTCGCCGCGATCTGGCTGGTGCTGTTCGTCACCAGGGGGCGGTTCCTGCGCCATCCCTTCGAGTCGATCGTCGGCAGGCTGACCCATCGGACCGTCAGCGTGGGCGGCGACTTCCAGCTCTATTTCGCACCATGGCGGATCAAGTTCGTCGCCGAGAAGATCGCCGTTTCCAACCCGTCCTGGGCGACGCGACCGAATCTGTTCACCGCCGACCGGATCGATTCGCGGATCGCGCCGCTGTCGCTGCTGTTCGGCAAGCGGCGCTTCACCTGGCTGGAACTGACCAACGGCGCGGTCGATCTGGAGTGGACGCCCGACCACCGCACCAACACATGGACCTTCAGCGAGAAGAAGGGCGGCAAGCCGCTGGAATTCCCGCGCATCGACGTGGCCGAGATCAACGGAACGACCGTCCGCTACCGCGATCCCCGGATGCGGGTGACGGCGGAGCTGGCGCTGGCGGATTTCCGGTCGCAGGATGCGCGGATCGGCCGCGCCGTCGGCGTGCGCGGCAAGGGTGTGATTCGAAGCACGCCCTTCGTCGTCAACGCCCAGCTGCTCTCGCCCGACGCCACCGCCAATCGCGGCAAGAACGAGCTGGTCGCGCGGATGCGCGCGGCGGGCAATATCGTCGATGTCACCGGCACCCTGCCCTCCATCGCCGATGTCGAGAATGTGCCGCTTCGCACGCGGGCGCGGGGCAAGGACCTGTCCACCCTGCTGGAGGTCATCGGCGTCGTCATCCCGCGCACCCGCACCTATGACATTCATGCGCAGCTGGTGAAGGACGGCGACGTCTATCGCTTCACCCGCATGAAGGGGACGTTCGGCGACAGCGACCTGGCGGGCACGCTGACCGTCACCCATGCCGAGCGGCTGCACCTCGATTCGACGCTGGCGACCCAGAAGCTCGACATCATCGATGCCGCCCCCTTTATCGGCTATAATCCCGATATCGTCGCGACCAAGGGCGCGGAGGCCGCCGCCGCTGCGACCGGGGTCGGGCCGCAGCGTCTGCTGCCGGACGCGGCGCTGCCGGTGGCGACGATGCAGCGCTTCGATGCCGATCTGAAATGGACGATCCGCACCGTGCGCTCGCGCCGCGTGCCGATCTCGAACGTCGACCTGACGCTGGCGCTGGATCGCGGCAAGCTGACCCTGTCGCCGCTGCGCTTCGCCATGGCGCGCGGCGATGTGTCGTCCGACCTGCTGTTCGACACGCGCCAGCGGCCCAGCCTGGTGCGCTACGATATCCGCCTGTCGCCGACGCCGCTGGGGCGGTTGCTGGCGGGATGGGGCGTGGCGGAGGCCGGGACGACCGGCACCGTCAAGGGCCGCGTCCAGCTGACCGGGCGCGGCGATACCATCCATGATTCGCTCGCCAGCGCGAACGGGCGCATGGCCTTCATCCTGCCCGCCGGTTCGCTGTGGACCAAGAACGCGCAGCTCGCCGAACTCGATATCGGCACCTTCGTCCAGAAGATGTTCGAGAAGGAACTGAAGGAGCCGGTGCGCATCAATTGCGGCCTGATCGCCTTTACCGTGCGCGGCGGCGTGGCGGCGGCGGACCCGATCCTGATCGACACGTCGAAGAATGTCGTGACGGCGCGTGGCGGGTTCAGCTTCCGCAACGAGGCGCTCGACCTGGCGGTGCGCGCCGATGCGAAGACCTTCAGCCTGTTCTCCGGCCAGTCGCCGGTCGGCATCTCCGGCACCTTCGCGCATCCGGGGATCAACCCGATCAGCGGAAACCTGCTGGCGCGCGCCGGAGCCGGGCTGGGGCTGGCGGTGGTGGCTACACCGCTGGCAGGCGTGCTGGCCTTTGTCGATGTCGGCGATGCCAAGGCGGCGGCATGCGGCCCGGTGCTGTCGGGCGCGCGGGCCAGTGCGCAGCGTACCACCAAGGGCGACCAGCGCGACGATGTCGGGCGCGGCACCACCGCCAAGGCCGAGGACGGGAAAGGCAATCCGGGAGAGGCCAAGGCACAGCGCAAGAAATTCCTGGGCATCTTCTGAACCTCCCCTGCAAGGGGAGGGGTGTGGGAGGTTCTCGACCGCATGAGACATTCGAGGCGCTCCCCCTCCACCATGCTTTGCATGGTCCCCCTCCCCGTGCCGGGGAGGATCGAAATCGCCCCATGATCAAAACTATGGCGGTCCCCCCGCACCTTGCTTATGATCGTCCCCCGCGCAGCCGGGGGGCCGCGTCATGGTCTCATTGCCCCAAGCGGGATATTAAGCAGCGCGCATGAATCGTTTCGCCATCGGTATCGCCGGCATTCTCGTCATCCTGGGCATCGCCGTTGCCCTGTCCACCGATCGCCGGGCAATCCGCCTGCGCGTCGTCGGCGCGGCCTTTGCGCTGCAGGCGGGGATCGCGGTCCTCGTCCTCTATGTGCCGTGGGGCAAGCGGGTGCTGCAATGGCTGTCCGGCGGCGTGGCGGATCTGCTCGGCTATGCCAATGAAGGGACCAAGTTCCTGTTCGGCGCGCTGGCCTCCGATCCGCTGGGCCGCAACTTCGCGATCCAGGCGCTTCCCGTGATCATCTTCTTCGCCGCGCTCGTCTCGATCCTCTATCATCTGGGGATCATGCAGCTGGTCGTGCGCTGGCTGGGCGGCGCGATCGAGAAGGTCATCGGCGTGTCGAAGGTCGAATCGCTCTGCGCCGCCGCCAACGTCTTTGTCGGCCAGTCCGAATCGCCGCTGGTCATCCGCCCCTATCTGGCCGGGCTGACCCCGGCGCAGCTGTTCACCGTGATGACCAGCGGCATGGCGGGCGTGGCGGGCACGATCCTGGCGGCCTATGCCTCGATGGGCATCTCGATCGAATATCTGCTCGCGGCCAGCTTCATGGCGGCGCCGGGCGGCATCCTGATGGCCAAGATCATCATGCCCGACCGCATGGAGCCGCCCGCCGGGCAGCTGCCGCTGGGCGACGTGATCGAGGACGAGCGCATCGCGCTGGCCGAGGCCACGCATGACGAGGAAAAGCCCGCCAACATCATCATGGCGGCGGCGCAGGGTGCGCAGACCGGCGTGAAGCTGGCCGTCGCGGTCGGCGCGATGGTGCTGGCCTTCGTCGCGCTGGTCGCGCTGGCGAACGGACTGCTCGGCGGCCTGGGCAATCTCATCGGCATTCCGGGGCTGAGCTTCCAGGCGCTGCTGGGTTATGTGTTCCAGCCGATCATGGCGCTGCTCAACGTGCCGTGGAAGGAAGCGGGGATTGCGGGCGGCCTGTTCGGCGAGAAGATCGTGCTGAACGAGTTCGTCGCCTATATCGATCTGGGCAAGCAGGCCGCACAGCTGTCGCCGCGCACCGTCGCGGTCGTCACCTTCGCTTTGTGCGGCTTTGCCAATTTCTCGTCGATCGCGATCCAGATGGCGGTGACGGGCAGCCTCGCCCCCAATCAGCGCCCGACCATCGCCCGCCTGGGCATCCGCGCGCTGATCGCGGGGAGCCTGGCCAATTTGATGTCGGCGGCCTTGGCGGGCCTGCTGATCGCCTAACGCCGTTTCTCCTCCCCGGTACGGGGAGGTGGCAGCGCGTAGCGCTGACGGAGGGGGGCTTCCTCACTGGACTCCCTTTGCGGCCCGCCCCCTCCACCATGCTGCGCATGGTCCCCCTCCCCGGCACGGGGAGGAATTGGGGGTTGATCCCCATTATAAGCGCGTTATGGCGCGCCCTGTCGGCTGCGGACGTGGCCGACTCACACATAGGATCACAATGCCCCGATCTAGTCCCTTGTCCGGCGACGAGGACAGTAGACGCATCCGCGTCCACGTTCTTGCCGACCGTCTGACGGGCCTGACGGGGTCGACGATGTCGGCCCGCTAGAGCCGTTCCTCGCCGACCTTCCGCCGGGCTCGACCACATGAACCCGAAGGAGGTCTGCCATGACCCGTACCCTGTTCCGCGCGCATGTCCGCGCCCATTCCCTCGCCACCGTGATGGCGAGCGTCCCCCGCGAGCGTGCCCGGCTGCTCCGTCTGGTCGCGTCCACCCGTCCGCAGGCCATGCGCCGTCCCCGCGCCAGCGCCTGATCCGCGACGACCATCATGATCCGTATCGTTTCGCGGGCCGCGCTGTGCGGCCTGTTCCTCGTCGCGCGCGCCGCGTCCGCGCAGGATACCCAGCCGCAGGACTTCGCGATCCACGGCCAGGCCACCCTCGTCGCACAGGGGGTGGGCGGCTTTGCCTCGCCCTATACCGGCGCCAACAGCCTGACCCCGCGTCAGGTGAAGGAGACGGCCGACGTCACCGCCTTTATCGGCGTCCGTGCCTGGACCGGTGGCGAGCTGTGGGTGAATCCGGAGATCGACCAGGGCTTCGGCCTGTCCAACACGCTGGGCGTCGCGGGCTTCCCCAGCGCCGAGGCCTATAAGGTCGGCAAGGCCGAACCCTATTTCCGCCTGCAACGCGCCTTTTTCCGCCAGACTTTCGGGCTTGGCGGCACGCGCGAGGCGGTGGCGGGCGTCGCCAACCAGCTGGGCGGATCGCGCAGCCTCGACCGGATCGTGCTGACCATCGGCAAGTTCGGGGTCGGCGACCTGCTCGACACCAACCCTTACGCCCATGATCCGCGCGGCGATTTCCTCAACTGGTCGGCGGTCGATACCGGCAGCTTCGATTATGCCGCCGATGCCTGGGGCTATACCACGGGCGTCGCCGCCGAACTCTATCGCGGCGACTGGACGCTGCGTACCGGGCTGTTCAACCTGTCGACCGTGCCCAATGGCGAGCGGCTGGAACATGGTTTCGGCCAGTATCAACTCGATGCCGAGGTCGAGCATCGCCACCAGGTCGCCGGGCGGCCGGGATCGGTGCGCTTCGGGTTTTTCCGCAACCGGGGCAATTTCAGCCGCTTCGATGACGCGCTGGCCTATGCCGCCACCACCGGCGGTGCGGTCGATCCGTCCGTCACCCGGCGGCGGATGACGCGGATCGGCGGCTATATGAACATGGACCAGGCGCTGACCGATACGCTGGGCCTGTTCGCCCGGGTCGGGGTCAGTGACGGGGCGATCGAGCCTTACGACTTCACCGATATCGACCGGACGGCGCAAATCGGCGCGTCGCTGAACGGCAAAAGCTGGGGCCGGGCGCAGGATCGGGTCGGGCTGGCGCTGATCGCCAACGGGATTTCGGCCGAGCATCGCCGCTATCTGGCGGCGGGCGGCCTGGGCGTGCTGGTCGGCGACGGCAAGCTGCCCGATGCGGGCGCGGAGGAGATTGCCGAGGCCTATTACGACGTCGCGCTCACCCGCGCGCTCGCGGTGACGCTGGACGCGCAATATGTGGAAAATCCGGGGTATAACCGCGATCGCGGCCCTGCCGAGGTGTTCGCGCTGCGGGTTCACGGCGCGTTCTAAACCTATTCCTCCCCTTTAAGGGGAGGTGGCAGGCCGGA
>NZ_BBPI01000064.1 GCF_000787715.1 Sphingomonas parapaucimobilis NBRC 15100 | reverse complement strand
CTCTAGTCGTACAGCGCCCCCGCCAGCGCATCGACCAGCAGGCCGCGCGCCTCCGGGGTCAGTCGGTGTCCGGCCAGCGCGATGATGGCCAGCTGCTCGAAATCGACCGCGCGGCGGCATCCGTTAAAGAAGCTGCGCAGCATATGGCCCAACGTCTCGGGCGCGGCGAAGGCATCCGCCTCGGCAAAGGCCGCGACCAGTTCGCGCGCCGCCGCCGCATCCGCCCCATGCCGGTGCCGGACATGGTCGAGGAGCGTGTCGGTGAGCGGATCGGCCCGCCCATTGGACAGCATCGCCTCCAGATAGACGCCGTCCGCCTGCTCGCCCCGCTCCACCAGCGTATCGAGCGCGTGCAGGAACAGCGTCATGGTCGAAGCGTCGGGACGATCGGGCAAGGCGTCCGCCATCGCCTCCGCCTGCCCGCATAGCGCCAGCCGACGACGATGCTCCTGCACCAGGCGGATCAGGTCGATTTCCTGAATGACGTGCCAGCGCTGCGCGAACGGCACGACGCTGCCTTGAAGCGGGTTGCGATCCATCGCGGGTCTTCTCCTTCGCGCCTCTGGTGACGAAGGGACGCGGCCCCCGCATTGACGATGGTCAAAGCGCCCGGCGGCCGTATTCAGCGCTGGCGGGCGAGATGCCTGTGGATCGTGCTGCGATGGACGCCCAGTTGCCGTGCCGCCGCCGAGACATTGCCCCCATGCGTCGCCAACGCCGCCTCGATCGCTTCGGCGCGGTCATCGGCCAACGGGCGGGTGGCCATGGCCAGTTCGACGCCGCCGCCCCGCCCCTCGGCATCCCAGCCACCGATCATGGTCGCGCCATTGGCCAGGCGCAATCGGCCCCGCGCCGCCTGCCCCTGCATGTCCACCAGTTCGCCGAGGGCCGCATCGTCCAGCGCCTCCCAGCTGCGCCCGACCAGCGAAAGCCCGCGCCGGTTGGCGGCGACCAGCCGGTCGTCGCGGAACACCAATATCCCCTCGCGCGCGGTGCCCAGCATCGCGGCGTCATCATGCATCCGCAGAACACGGCAATCGGCGAACCGGTCGCGGAACAGCCGATGCTCGATCTGGTCGACCGCCAGCCGGATCAGCCCCAGCGCATGGCCATGCCCGCTGACCGAAGGCCCCGAGATATCGAGCGCCCCGACGATCGCGCCGCGCGGGTCGAGGATCGGCGTCGCCGCGCAGCTCAATACCGCATGTTCGGCGAAGAAATGCTCGGGGCCGTGAACGGCGATCGGGCGACGCTCGGCGATGGCGGTGCCGATCGCGTTGGTGCCGATGCTCGCTTCGGTCCAGGACACACCGGGCCGGAGCGCCACCTGCGCCGCCCGCGACAGGAAGCCGGTATCGCCGATCGTGTCGAGGATCATGCCGTCCGCGTCGGCTAGAATCACGACGCTGCCCGTATCGCGGGCCTCGCCCGCCAGCATCTCCAGCTCGGGACGGCACAGGCGGCGCAGCGACTCGCGCCGCTGGCGTAGCGCGTTGAGTTCGCTCTCGGTCAGCGGACCGCCATCGCGCCGCCTTCCTTGCGCCAAGCCCATATCGGTGCATCGCAGCCAGGAGCGAAGCACCGGCTGGCGCACGCTTTCCAGCGGCAACTGCCCCTCATCGAAAAAGGCCCGACGCCCATATTCTATTCCGGCGCCGTCCATCGCCGCATCCTCTTCCCATTGTCGCAAGTTGCGACACCGGCGCGGCTTTGGCGTCGCGCCCTGCAACACATGCTACGCCTCGACGGCGGAAAGTCCACCACATCGCCTGCACTTCATCGCGCATCGTCTTGCCTTTCGGGCGCTACGGGCAGAGCCTTGGATCATAACAGACCAAGGAGAGGTTCGATGACGATCCAGGACGCCATCAAGGCGCGCAAAGCACCGTTCAAGGAACGCTATGGCAATTTCATCGGCGGCCGCTGGGTCGATCCGGTCGACGGACGCTGGTTCGACAACCGATCGCCGATCGACGGGCAGGTCATCTGCCAGGTCGCGCGCAGCCAGGCCGCCGATATCGAACTGGCGCTCGACGCCGCGCACAAGGCCAAGGACGGCTGGGGCCGCACCAGCGTCGCCGAGCGCGCGCTGATCCTGCACCGTATCGCCGACCGGATGGAGGAAAACCTGTCCCTCCTCGCCACCGCCGAGACCTGGGACAATGGCAAGCCGATCCGCGAGACGACCGCCGCCGACCTGCCGCTGGCGATCGATCATTTCCGCTATTTCGCTGGGTGCATCCGCGCGCAGGAAGGCGGCATTTCGGAGATCGACCACGACACCGTCGCCTATCACTTCCACGAGCCGCTGGGCGTGGTGGGGCAGATCATCCCGTGGAACTTCCCGCTGCTGATGGCCTGCTGGAAGCTCGCACCCGCGCTGGGGGCGGGCAATTGCGTGGTGCTCAAACCCGCCGAGCAGACCCCCGCCTCGATCATGGTGCTGGCCGAGCTGATCGCCGACCTGCTGCCCGAAGGCGTGCTGAACATCGTCAACGGGTACGGCGTCGAAGCGGGCAAGCCACTCGCCCAGAATCCGCGCATCGCCAAGATCGCCTTTACCGGCGAGACGACGACCGGCCAGCTCATCATGTCCTATGCGTCGGAAAACCTGATCCCGGTGACGCTGGAGCTGGGCGGCAAGAGCCCCAACATCTTCTTCGCCGACGTGGCGGCCGAGGATGACGATTATCTCGACAAGGCGATCGAGGGTTTCGCCATGTTCGCGCTCAACCAGGGCGAGGTCTGCACCTGCCCCAGCCGCGCGCTGGTCCATGAGTCCATCTATGACCGCTTCATGGAAAAGGCGGTCGCGCGGGTCGAGGCGATGATCCAGGGCGATCCGCTCGACCCCGCCACCATGGTCGGCGCCCAGGCCTCGCAGGAGCAGATGGACAAGATCCTCGGCTATCTCGACATCGGCCGCGACGAAGGCGCCAAGGTGCTGACCGGCGGCACCCGCAACCGGCCCGAGGGGCTGGAGGGCTATTACGTGAAGCCGACGGTGCTGAGCGGGAACAACCGGATGCGCGTCTTCCAGGAGGAGATTTTCGGACCCGTGGTTTCGGTCGCGACCTTCAAGACCGATGAGGAAGCGCTGAGCATCGCCAACGACACGCTCTATGGCCTGGGTGCGGGCGTATGGACGCGCGACGGCACCCGCGCCTATCGCATGGGCCGCGCCATCCAGGCGGGGCGCGTCTGGACCAACTGCTACCACGCCTATCCCGCGCACGCGGCGTTCGGAGGCTATAAGCGCTCCGGCATCGGGCGCGAGACGCACCGGATGATGCTCGACCATTATCAGCAGACCAAGAATCTGCTGGTCAGCTACTCGGCCAAGAAGCTCGGCTTCTTTTGACCCCGGTCAAGGCGGGGACGGCCCAGCGCGCCCATCCCCGCTTCATCATTCCGACGATAGGAGAATATCCATGTCGAAGACCATGAAGGCGGCGGTCGTCCGCGAATTCGGTGCTCCCCTGACCATCGACGAAGTCCCCGTGCCGCAAGTCAGCGACGGCATGATCCAGGTCGCGATCCAGGCCTCGGGCGTGTGCCATACCGACCTGCACGCCGCCGAAGGCGACTGGCCGGTCAAGCCCAATCCGCCCTTCATTCCGGGGCATGAAGGCGTCGGCTATGTCTCGGCGGTCGGCAAGGGCGTTCGCCACGTGAAGGAAGGCGACCGGGTCGGCGTGCCCTGGCTCTACACCGCCTGCGGTCACTGCGTACACTGCCTGGGCGGGTGGGAGACCTTGTGCGAGAGCCAGCTCAACACCGGCTATTCGGTGAATGGCGGCTTTGCCGATTATGTCATCGCCGATCCGAACTTCGTCGGCCATCTGCCCGCCAATATCGGCTTTACCGAGATCGCACCGGTGCTCTGTGCCGGGGTCACGGTCTATAAGGGGCTGAAGATGACCGATACCAAGCCGGGCGATACTGTCGTCATCTCCGGCATCGGCGGGTTGGGTCACATGGCGGTGCAATATGCGGTCGCCATGGGGTTGAACGTTGCCGCGGTCGATGTCGACGACGCCAAGCTGGACCTTGCCCGGCGGCTGGGCGCGAAGGTCACGGTCAATGCCCGGACCGAGGCCGATCCGGCCGCGGCGATCAAGCGCGAGACCGGCGGCGGCGCGCAGGGCGCACTGGTGACGGCGGTCAGCGAAAAGGCGTTCGCGCAGGCCATCGGCATGATGGCGCGCGGCGGCACCGTGGCGCTCAACGGCCTGCCGCCGGGCGACTTCCCGCTCAACATCTTCGGGCTGGTCCTGAACGGCATCACGGTGCGCGGATCGATCGTCGGCACCCGGCTCGACCTGCAGGAATCGCTCGACTTCGCCGCCGAGGGCAAGGTCAAGGCGACCGTCTCGACCGCGCGGCTGGAGGACGTCAACCAGGTGTTCGACCGGATGCGGCGGGGCCAGATCGAGGGTCGCATCGTCCTCGACCTGACGGCCTGAGAGTCCGTTTGAAAACTCGCCGAAAGCGGGTTTTGGGGCGGCGCCAGCCCCGCCCGCCGGCACTGGAGAAATAATGACCGACCGTATCGCCTGTGCGGCCCTTCGTTCGCGTATCACCGATGCCGACACCGCCGCCGCCCTGATCCGCGCCGGCGAGACGGTGGCGACGAGCGGCTTCACCGGCTCCGGCTATCCCAAGATGGTGCCTCAGGCACTGGCGCGGCGCATCGCGGTGGCGCATGCCGAGGGGCATCCGTTCCGCGTCAACCTGTGGACCGGCGCCTCGACCGGCCCGGAACTGGACGGCGCGCTGGCGGCGGTCGACGGCATCGCCCAGCGCCTGCCCTATAGCGGCGATCCGGTCGCGCGCGAGAAGATCAACCGGGGCGAGATCGACTATCTCGACATGCATCTCAGCCAGGTGGCGCCGATGGCGTGGGAGGGCGTGCTCGGCCCGCTCGACACCGCGATCATCGAGGTGTCGGGCATCCGCGCGGACGGCTCGCTGATCCCGTCCTCCTCGGTCGGCAACAACAAGACCTGGGCAGACCGGGCGAAGCGCGTGATCCTGGAGGTCAATCGCTGGCAGGACGCGGCGCTGGAGGGGATGCACGACATCTATTACGGCACCCGCCTGCCGCCCGAGCGCGTGCCGATCCCGCTGGTCCGCCCCGATGATCGGATCGGCACGCCCTATCTGGCCTGCGATCCCGACAAGATCGTCGCCATCGTCGAAACCGAGGCACCCGACCGCAACCTGCCCTTCGCCGCGCCCGACGATATCGCGCGCGCCATTGCGGGGCACGTCATCGAATTCCTGGCGCATGAAGTGTCGCGCGGACGCCTGCCCCCCGCGCTGCTGCCGATCCAGTCTGGGGTGGGCAATATCGCCAATGCGGTGCTGTCCGGCCTGGTCGACGCGCCGTTCGACCCGATGACCGCCTATACCGAGGTGATCCAGGACGGGATGCTCGACCTGCTCGATGCCGGGCGCCTGCGCATGGCGTCCGCCACCGCCTTCTCGCTCAGCCCGCAGGCGGCGGCGCGGCTCAACGCGAACATGGCCGCGTATCGCGACTGCATGATCCTGCGCCCGCAGGAGATCAGCAACCATCCCGAACTGGTCCGCCGCCTGGGCTGTATCGCGATGAACGGCCTGATCGAGGCGGACATCTACGGCAACGTCAATTCGACGCTGGTGATGGGATCGCGCATCCAGAACGGCATCGGCGGATCGGGTGATTTCGCGCGCAACGCCTATGTCTCAATCTTCATGACCCCCTCGACCGCCAAGGGCGGCAAGATCTCCGCCATCGTGCCGCAGGCCTCGCATGTCGACCATATCATGCAGGACGTGCAGGTGATCGTCACCGAACAGGGGCTGGCCGACCTGCGCGGGCTGTCGCCGCGTCAGCGCGCGAAGGCCGTGATCGAACGCTGCGCCCATCCCGATTACCGACCGATGCTCGCCGACTATGCGATGCGGGCCGAGGGTGGCTCCTATGGCCTTCATGCCCCCTCGCTTCCCGCCGAGGCGCTGTCCTGGCATCGACGCTATATGGAAACGGGAACGATGCGGCCGTCTTGACCATGGTCAATGTCGCGGACGGCAAAAAGCCTGATGGTTGCGGCCATGCAGGAGGATATCATGACGATCGCCGACAACGAGTTGCTGGTCACCCGCCAAGGCGTGCGGCTGCACGTTCGCCCCGCGCGCGGGGAGGACGAGGCGGCGCTGGCCGCCTTTTTCGCGCATGTCTCGCCCGAGGATCTGCGCTTCCGTTTCCTGACCGGCGTGCGCGAGGTCAGCCATGAGCGGCTCAGGGGCATGATCACCGCGAACGACAGCAACACGGAAAGCCTGATCGCCCTTGCCGACGACGGATCGATCCTCGCGGCCGCAATGCTGGCAGGCGACGACAGATCCACCTCCGCCGAGGCCGCCATCGCCATCCGGCGCGACATGAAGCGACAGGGTATCGGCTGGACGCTGCTCGACCATCTGGTCGAACATGCGCGGCGCAGGGGATATCGTACGATCGAAGCACTCGAGGACCGCGAAAACCGCTCCGCCATCACGATCGAAAAGGAGATGGGCTTCGAACCTCATGCCGTCGAGGGCGACCCCATGCTGATCCTGCTGAAGCGCAGCATCGCCTGACCCAGGCGCCGGGGTTCACGAGAGGCGCGGCCCCGTCGACCCGTACCATGCGGCTTCTGCGCCGACGGCCCGTCCGTCCAGCCGGGAATTTCCGGCTGGTATCGGCCGACAGGATGATCTGCCGAAAGGCCACCCCGCCACAGCCGATCCTGCGCGATGGATGCCGGCGGCAGGGTTGCCTTCGTCATGCCGCCCGGTCATTCTGACGACCATGGCGATACGCCACGCCCGATCCGTCTTTTTGAACGCCGCGCTGGCCCTGCTGGCGGTGCTTGGCGTGATCGGCTTGTCCGGCTGGCATGATGCCATGGTGCATGACGAGGATCCCGTCCACGCCGCGTCCGTGCTGCACGGCCATACGGCGTCGCCCAGCGATCCCGATGCGCCCATTCATACCCTCGCCCACGCGATCGGCCAGTGGATCGTTCATGGCGGGGTAGCGACACCCCTTCATCTGATCCGCATCGTCGCGCCAAACTGGGCGATCGCCAGCGACGACCTGCCCGGCGGCACCGACCCCGCCGCCCTGTTGCGACCGCCACGCAGCTGAGCCCGGTCCGGCGCCTCGGCGTCGACAGGCTTCATTGTGGCAGGGACGGACAAATATGAACGGTTTCATTCGCCGGTCGCGCAGGATTGCGCTGGCCGGTACGCTGGCGGCGCTCTGCCCCGGCGCAGGCTGGGCGCAGATCGCGCCGCCCTTCGCACAGTTGCTGCGCCAGGCCCGCGAGGCGCCACGCATCGCCGCGCTGGATGCCGATGTGGCGCAGGCGCGCGGCCTTGCCGAGCAGGCCCGCGCGCGCCCCAATCCCTCGATCAACCTCTATGGCGAGAATTTTGCAGGCGATCTGCGCACCAATGCCCGCGACCAGCAGCAGACGACCTTTCAGATCGACCAGCCGATCGAACTGGGCGGCAAACGTGCCGCGCGGATCGCCGCCGGGGATGCGGGGATGGCAGTGGCCCAGGCCCGCAGCAGAGAGGGGCGAGTCGCCTTCGCCACCGAGCTCGCCCGCGCCTATGCCGCAGCCGAAATCGCCGACCGCCGCATCGCACTGGCCGAAGACGAGGTGGAGGAGGCCACGGACGTGCTGAAAGTCTCGCGCGCGCTGGTCGCGGCCGGCAAGGAAGCTCGGCTGCGTCAGGTGCAGGCCGAAACCGAACTCCACACGATGGAGTCGGACCTGGAGGTCGCCCGCGCGCAGCGGGTCGGCGCGCTCGCCCGGCTGGCGGCGATGGCGGGGTCGCCGAGGCCCTATACGGCGCTGGCCGAGTCCCTGATCGACCGGATGGACGCCCGCCCGGCCAGCGGTCCGGTCGACCCGATGCAGAGCGCCGCCGTGAAGCTGGCCCAGGCCGAGCGCGAAGCCGCCGCCCGCGCCGTCACCGTGCAGCAACGCCGCGCGACGCCCGACATCACCGCACAGCTGGGCGTGCGCCAGTTGCGGGTCGCCAATGGCCCCGCCATCGTTGCGGGCGTCACGATTCCCTTGCCGGTGTTCGATCGCAACCGGGGCAATATCGCCGCCGCCCAGGCCGAACTGTGGGGCATGGAAGCGCGTGCCGCCGCCACCCGACTGGAAGCAGAGGCGGGCACCCACGCCGCCCGCGCCCAGATCGACGCGGCCGATGCCCGCGCAACGGCGGCAAAGCGAACACTGGCGACCGCCGAGGAAGCCTATCGGCTGGCGCGCATCGCCTATGAGGCGGGCAAGGCCCCGCTGATCGAGCTGCTGTCCGCCCGCCACAATCTGGGTGCCGCGCGCGGCGTCATCCTGGACGCCGACATCGCCCGCTTCGACGCGCGCGCCACGCTCGCCCGCCTCGCGGGCCTCAGCATCACCGGAGAACCGGTTCAATGACCCCCCAATATCGTCTGTCCACCGGAGCCGCGCTCGGCCTCGTGGCCGCCGCCGCCCTGGGCTTTGGGGCGGCCCGGCTGACCCGGCCGAACGCATCCCCCGCCCCGACCACCCAGGCCGCCGTCGAAAAAGGGCCGCGCGAAACGCTCGCCATCTCTCCGCAAGCTATCGCGGCGTCACAGATCGCCGTCGCACCTGCGGACACGGGCGGGCTGGGCCGCGCGGTCATCGCCGCCGCCACCGTCCAGGCGACGCCCGATGCGGATGCGGTGCTTACCGCCCGCGCGCCGGGCACCATCACCCGCATCCTCGTCCGCATGGGCGATGCGGTGCGCGCCGGGCAGACACTGGCGCTGATCGAAAGCCGCGACGCCTCGCAGATCACCGCCGACCGCGCCGCCGCCGCCGCGCGGGTCGGGTTGGCGCGGCGACAGCTGGAGCGTGAGCGCGGATTGCTGGCGCAGGGGGTTTCGCCGCGCGCCGATTATGATTCGGCGCAGGCCAATCTTGCCGTGGCACAGGCCGATGCGCTGCGTGCGAGTGCGGCCGCGGGCGCCGCGCGCGTCACCGGCGACGGGCGATCGGTGGCAGTCATCAGCCCGATCGCCGGACGCGTGACGATGGCGGCCGCACGGCTGGGCCAATATGTCACCGCCGAGGCCGATCTGTTCCATGTCGCCGATCCCCGTCGCCTGGAGGTCGCCGCCGCCGTGCCCCCGGCCGAAGCCGCCCGCATCCGGGTCGGCGACCGGGTCGAACTGCTGACCCGCGACGGCCAAGGCGTGGCGGGCCGGGTCCGCGCCGCGACCGGCGTCGTCGATCCGCAGTCGCGTACCGCGACCATCATCGTCACGCCGCAGGCCTCCGCCGACACGCTTTCGCCCGGCCAGCTGGTCCAGGCGCGCATCTTCGCCAGTGGGGGCGTCGCCCATGACGGCATCACGATCCCGCAGGACGCGGTGCAGACACTGGGCGGGCGGGACATGGTCTTCGTCCGCACAGCCCAGGGCTTCCGCGCCCGGCCGGTGACGATCGCGGGCCGCTCGAACGGCATGGTCGCCATCGCCGGGGGCATCGCGGCGGGCACGAGGATCGCCACGACCAACGCCTTCCTGATCAAGGCCGAACTCGAAAAGGACATGGGGGGCGAGGAATGATCGCCGCCATCCTCTCCGGCTCGGTCCGCCTGCGCTGGCTGGTCGCCGTCCTGACGCTCGCCGTCGTAGCGTTCGGCGCGTGGCAGATCACGATGCTGCCCATCGACGCGGTGCCCGACGTGACCAATCGACAGGTACAGGTCAGCACCTTCGTCCCCTCATTGGGGCCGGTCGATGTCGAGAAGCAGGTGACCTTCCCCATCGAGACCGCCTTGGCGGGCATACCGGGTCTGGAGATGACCCGCTCGCTGTCGCGCAACGGCTTCAGCCAGGTGACGGCGGTGTTCACCGACGCGACCAGCATCTATTTCGCGCGGCAGCAGATCGCCGAGCGGCTGGCCCAGGCCAAGGACAGCCTGCCCGTCGGCGTCCAGCCCAATCTCGCGCCGCTCAGCACCGGTTTGGGTGAGATCTTCTTCTACTCCATCGCCTTTCGCCATCCCGACGGGCGCGGCGCCCCCCGGATCGACGGCAAGCCGGGCTGGCAGCGCGACGGCAGCTATCTGACGCCCGAGGGCGAGCGGCTGACCACCGAGCTGGCGAAGGCCGCGTATCTGCGCACCGTCCAGGACTGGATCATCCGCCCGCAGATGCGCACGGTGAAGGGCGTCGCGGGCGTCGACTCCAATGGCGGCTATGTGAAGCAGTATCTGATCGAGCCCAATCTGTCGGCGCTTGCCGCCTATGGCATCGCGATGACCGAGCTGGCCGATGCGGTCGAGCGCGCCAATGTCTCGGCGGGGGCGAATTATGTCCGCCGTGCGGGCGAGAACTTCCTCGTGCGGGCCGACGCCCGGCTGAAGTCGATCGAGGACATCCAGGACGCCGTCGTCGCGACCCGCAACGCGGTGCCCGTCCGGGTGCGCGATGTCGGCCAGGTGACGATCGGCGGCGCGGTCCGCACCGGCTCGGGCAGCCGCATGGGGTCGGAGGCGGTCATCTCGACCGTGCTGATGCTGGTCGGCGAAAACAGCCGCGTCGTCGCCACGGCGGTCGCCGACAAGCTGGACCAGATCAACCGTACCCTGCCCCCCGACGTCTTTGCCGAGCCTGTCTACAACCGGTCGAAGCTGGTCGACGCGACCATCGCCACCGTCCGGAAGAATCTGGTCGAGGGCGCGCTGCTGGTCATCGTGGTGCTGTTCCTGCTGCTGGGCAATGTCCGCGCCGCGCTGATCACCGCCGCCGTCATCCCGATCACCATGGTGATGACCGCGACGGGCATGAACATGCTGGGCGTGTCGGGCAATCTGATGAGCCTGGGCGCGCTCGACTTCGGGCTGATCGTCGACGGGGCGGTCATCATCGTCGAGAACGCCCTGCGCCATCTGGCGGAGCGCCAGCATATCGAGGGGCGGCTGCTGACCCGCGCGGAACGGCTGGAGACGACCGCCGCCTCGGCGCGCGAGATGATCCGGCCGACCGTCTATGGCCAGGGGATCATCTTCCTCGCCTTCGCGCCGCTCCTGACGTTCCAGGGGGTGGAGGGCAAGACCTTCGCCCCGATGGCGATCACGCTGATGATCGCACTCGCCTGCGCCTTCATCCTGTCGCTGACCTTCGTGCCCGCGATGATCGCGATCCTGATCAAGGGCCGGGTCGAGGAAAGCGAAGTGCGGCCCATCCGCTGGTTCAAGGCGCGCTATGCCCCGGTGCTGGCCCGTGCCATCGCCCGGCCCCGCCCCTTCGTGCTGGGCGGGGTGGCGGTGTTCGTGGCGGCGGCCCTGGGCTTCGGCCTGCTCGGCGAGGAGTTCATGCCACAGCTGGACGAGAAGGACATTACCGTCACCAATTTCCGTATCCCGTCCGCCTCGATCGACCAGTCGACGCAGATGCAGATGCGGATCGAGAAGGCACTGAAGACGCTGCCCGAGGTCGCCCTGGTCTTTTCCAAGAACGGCAATGCCGATCTGGGCACCGACCCGATGCCGCCCAATGCCTCCGACACCTATGTCATCCCCAAGCCCGAGGGCGAATGGCCCGCCGAGGTGCGAACCAAAGCGGACATCATCCGCCGCGTCGAGGAGCGGATGAAGCAGGTGATCGGCAACCGCACGGAGATCCAGCAGCCGATCCAGATGCGCTTCAACGAGCTGATCGCGGGGGTGCGGGCCGATGTCGCGATCAAGCTGTACGGCGACGACCTGGACGCCATGGGGGCAGAGGCCCGGAAGATCGCCGATGCCGTCCGCACCATTCCCGGCGCAGCCGACGTCAGCGTCGAGCAGACCGATGGCGCGCCGACCTTCGACGTGCGGATCGATCGCCAGGCGGCCGGTCGCCTGGGCCTGTCGGTCGACGCGATCACCGCCACCGTCGCGGCGGCGCTGGGCGGGCGTGAGGCGGGACTGTTGTTCGAGGGGGATCGCCGCTTCGCCGTCGTCGTCCGCCTGCCCGACGTGCAGCGCGACGATATCGACACGCTGGGCGCGATCCCGGTGATGCTCCCCGCCGTCGAGGGGCAGACGGCGCGCTCGGTGCCCTTGCGCGAGGTGGCGAGCTTCCATTATACCCAGGGGCTGAACCAGATCAGCCGCGAGAATGGCAAGCGGATGATAACCGTGCAGGTCAATGTCCGCGACCGCGACCTGGGCGGCTTCGTCGAGGAAGCCGAGGCACGGATCGCGAAAATGCCCCTGCCACCGGGCATGTACACCGACTGGGGCGGCACCTTTCAGAGCCTGCAATCGGCGCGGCTTCGCCTGATGCTGGTGGTGCCGATCTGCTTCTTGGCCATCTATGCGCTGCTGTTCATGGCACTGGGCGGCTTCGTGCCCGCCCTGATCGTGTTCTCGGCGGTGCCGATGGCGCTGGCGGGGGGCGTCTTCGCGCTGCTGCTCCGGGGCATCCCCTTCTCGATCACCGCAGCCGTCGGCTTCATCGCGCTGTCGGGCGTGGCGGTGCTGAACGGCCTGGTCATGATGAGCGCCATCGCCCGGCACCGCGCGCTGGGTGAGGAGGATGATCGTGCGATCGCCGATGGCGCGATGGAGCGGGTGCGCCCCGTCCTGATGACCGCGCTGGTCGCCTCACTGGGCTTCGTGCCGATGGCGCTGGCGACCGGCACGGGGGCGGAGGTGCAGCGGCCGCTGGCGACGGTGGTCATCGGCGGGCTTATCACCTCCACTGCGCTGACGCTGGTCGTCCTGCCCGCGATCACCGCCTGGGTGTCGCGCTGGACGAAATCGCGGGGGCGCCCCCGCCGTCCCGGGGCACTGGCCGAGGCCTGAGCCGCCGCCCGCCCCCGGCACCGTCCGGGGGCGGGCACCAGACATGCTTCAACCCGCCCCCCGTCACGGCATCTTGTTCGCGGAAAATGCAAAAGACGATCAAAGCTGCGGACGATCCACGCCTAGAGTTGAAAGCGATCAGCATTGCACGGTTTTAGCCCTCCCCTGAAGGGGAGGGGTGAGCAGAGTTGATCGTTTTCGACTCTAGCCTTTCGGGACATTGGCAAAGGAGTGATGACGTGGCGAAGCGAATGACGCCGATCTGGTCCACCGCCCTGACCGCAGGGCTCCTGATCCCCGCGCTGGCGGATGCTCACGGCATCTGGTTCGCGCAGCGCGCCAAGCAGATCGCCATCGTCTATGGCATCGGCGCCGACGACCTGGAGGCGGTCAAGCGCCAGCCCCATATGGAAAGCGTCCAGGCCTGGGATGCCGAGCTGAACCCGATCGGCGCGCAGCTGCGCACGGCGGGACCGGTCGTGCTGGTCGACACCGAAGCGCCGCCGACCATCGTCAGCGCGGTGCTGCAGAATGGCACATGGTCCAAGCTGCCCGACGGCGAATTCGTCAAGAAGTCCAAGGATGAGGTGCCGAACGCGGTCAAGAGCGAGACGACGATCAAATATGCCACGATGATCCATGGCCCCCTGACCAAGCCGGTGCCGCTGATCCCGGCGCAGACGCTGCAGATCGTGCCGGTCGGCGCTTTGCCCGCCAAGCTGGGCACGCCGATGACCTATCGCGTATACTTCAAGGGCAAGCCGATCGCGGGCGCGACGGTCATCAACGACATGGTCAACGACCCCGACGCGGCCGAGGTCGCGACCGGGGCGGACGGCCGGGTCACCCTGCCTGTGCGCAACCAGGGGCTGAACGTGCTGCGCGCCGTCTATGTCTCACCCTCGGACCAGCCGACCAAGATCGACCGTTACGAACATACCGCGACGCTCGCCTTCACCCTGCCGCATGCGCCCGAAGAATGAACCCGGCCCTCCAGCGGGATGCGCTATCGCATCCTGCCCCTGATGCTCGCTGCGTCGCCCGCCCTCGCACATGGCGCGGGAGGGTCAGCTGGCGGAGACCGGCGGCTCGGCTGTCCCCGCCCAGCCGACAAGTCCGACGATCAGGACGGCGGCGGCAAGCTCCAGCGACAGGCTGATCCGCAGGTGCCGCAGCCCCCTGTCGCCCAACGCGAGCAGGCCCGGCGTCAACACGAAGCGATTGGCCGAGGCCAGCCCCAGCATGGCCCCGAACAGCAACAGCTTGACGATCATCAGCCGCCCGTAAAGGGTGTCCGGCAGCCGAGCGATACCGTCGACACCGATCAGCATCGCCGCATTGACGAGGCCCGTCGCCAGGATGGCGGCGACGATCACGCTCCCCGCCCCGGCAAATCCCGCCAGGGCGCGGGTCGCTTCCTCCCGATCGGGGGCACGGCGGAGGACAAGCCCGGCAAAGACGACCAGCGCGCCGATCCAGGCTCCGGCCGCCAGCATATGGACGATGTCCGCCCCCAGATGGACCCAGCCGAGCGCGCCGGGATCCATCGCGCCATGCCCGTTCCAGGCCAGCGTCGCGGTCGCGGCCGCCGCGAACAGCGCGACAGCGCAGCGTGGCACCATCGGCCGCGCCAATAGCGTGACCAGCAACGCCGCCAGCAGCAATATCCGCATGACAAAGGCCAGCCCCGGCGCGGTGTCGCGCAGTAGCATGGCCAGCAATTCTCCGCTCAGCGCCCCCGGATCGCCGCCGGTCATCGCGACGGCCAGCAGGACGAAGCCGATCGCCGACACCGAAATTGCAAAGGCGGTGACCGCCATCAGCGGCCACCGCCGTATCTTCGCGAACAGTGCGAGCCCGAACAGTCCAGGCAGGATGGCCAGCGACAATCCCCGCACCAGGATCAGCGCAACCTGCATCATGGGGTCAGCCGACCTGGATCTTGTAGCTGCCGGTGACGCGGTGGGTGTCGGCGGATACGACATGCCAGGCGACCTGATACTGACCACGTGGCAACGGCGCGGCGAGGGTCAGGACCAGCGAGCGGCCGTCCGCCCCGACCGAGGTCTTTGTCGGAATGACATGTGCGGCCATGCCCGGCATGATCATCGTCAGCTCGGCGCCCGACATCGGCGCAAGCAGGGTTTCGGAGAAGTTGAGCACCAGCGTGCGCGGCGCGGTCGTGACCGTGGCGTCGGCCGCAGGGCTGGCCGACAGCAGCTTGGGATGCGCCAGCACGGGCGCGGAAAGGGACGCGACCAGGGTCAGGGCGAGCAGGATACGACGCATGGGATCAAACTCCGATTGGGGGTGAATTGCCGTCACCCACCCTTACGCAGGCAAAGCGGCCGCCCCTCCGCCGACACGCCCTTTTTTGGGGCCATGCCGGGCGGGGGCGACCGCCCGTCGGTCAGTAGGAATAGCCAACCCGCACCATGAACTGGCGCGGCGCGCCGGGCAGCGTCCACAGCCGCGAATAGGAGCTGGGGAAGTAATGGACGTTGAACAGGTTCGTGACCTCACCCGAGATGCGCAGCCGGTCGGTCGCCTCGAACGCCGCCGTCACGCGGGTCAACGTATAGGCAGGCAGGTAATAGAAATCGCCATTGGCGAAGCGGAAGCCGGTCTCGCCCAGCCGCTTGCCGACATAGTTCACGCCCGCACCGAGGGTCAGGCGCTTTTCGCCGATGTCGAAGTCCTTGAAGACCAGCGCGCTGCCGCTGTTCTTGGCGATATTGAGCAGCGGATCGCCCTCGCGCAGGCCGAACCCGAAATTGGGATCGAGGGCGTTCTGCGCCACCTCGGCATCGATATAGGCATAGTTGAACTGCACCCGGAACCCGGCGGGCAGCTGGCCCGACAGCTCGGCCTCGACGCCCTTGCTGCGCGCCTTGCCGACGGCGAGCGAGAAATTGGCGTTGACGGGGTCGGCGGTCAGCACGTTGCTCTTGGTCGTCTTGAACAGCGCGACCGTGCCGGTCAGCCGCTGGCGGAGCAGCGAAACCTTGGCCCCCGCCTCGTACGACGTCGTGCGCTCGGGCACGAAGGCGTTGTTGTTCGCATCGGTGCCGTTGTTGGGACGGAAGCCGCGCCCGTAATTGGCGTAGAGCGAGACATGCGGCCCGAACAGATAGGTCGCGCCCACCGAGGGGCTGAACGCGGTGCGCAGCTGCTGCGTCCGGCGACGCGCGGCGCGGTCGTCGATGATCTGCTCGAACTGGTCGTAACGTCCGCCCGCGCGGATTTTCAGCGCGTCGGTGACGTCGATCTGGTCCTGAAGATAGGCGCCCCAGCTATATTGCCGCTCCAGATAGCTCTGGAACGCACCCGCCGCGGGCCGCTTGCCATAGACCGGGTTGAAGATGTCGATGCGGTTGCCCGCCGCCAGATTTCCGGCGGCCTGCGACGCGACGGCGGGCGGACGGTAGCGATTCTGGAGGATATCCAGTTCGTAATCGTCCCAGTCCGCGCCGATGATCATGTGATGGGTCAGCGGCCCGGTATCGAACTTGCCGCTCAACTCGCCACGGAAGGTCAGGTCGGTGGTCTTGTAATCGCGGTCGCGGCGCTGGCGGGACAGGGTGATGCCGTCGGAATAGAGCCGCTGACGCCCCGCCGCCAGCTCGGCCTCGGTCGACACGCCCCGGAAGAATGTGTCGCGATAGCCGATACCCAGGATGATCGACCAGTTCCTGTCGAAGTCATGCTGCAACTGGGCCTGATGCCCCATGGCGCGGACATGGACGGGACCATCGCCAGGCTCGCCGAAGAAGCGGTTGCGCGGGACCAGCGACAGGTTGCCGGTCGGTGCGACGATACCGCGGTCGAAAGTTACCTTCTGGTCGATATACTCGAACTCATAGCTGGCCGAGCTGTCCTCGCCCAGCTTGACCAGGAAGGACGGCGTGACCGTGATCTTCCGGCTGGAATTGAAGTCGCGGAAGCTGTCGGCCGATTCCGCCGCGCCGGTCACGCGCATCGCGACTCGCGACGACAGCGGCACGTTGAAATCGCCCTCGCTGCGATAGGTGTTGAAGCTGCCCGCTGACAGGATTGCACCGCCATGTAGGACGAAGCCCGGCTTCTTGGTGATGATGTTGACGGTGCAGCCTGGCTCCCCGCGCCCGAACAGCGAGGAATTGGGGCCTTTCAGCACCTGGATCTGTTCGACATTGGACGTGTCGCGCGACCCGCCATAGCCGCGCGCGGCGTTGAAGCCGTTGACCAGATAATTGCTCGCCGTGCCTTCATCCCCCGAGAAGCCGCGACAGGCGAACACGTCGAACAGGCCGCCGAAATTATTCTGCCGCGCGATGCCGGTCGCGAAGTCCAGCGCATTGTCCAGCCGGGTCACGCCGGCATCGCGCAACGTTTCGGCCGACAGGACCTGGATGCTCTGCGGCACCTCGATCGTGGGAACGTTGGCCACATATTGCTGACGCTGGCCCTGCACGACGATGTCCGCCTGCTGCCCTTCCGCCGCCCCCGCGGTGTCGGGTTCCGTGCCCGGACCGGCCGCCCCGGCCGTGTCGTGATACGCCACCGGCATGGTCTGTGCCCAGGCCGCCGTGGATGTCGTCATCGCCAGACCGGCGACGCTCAACGATAGCAGATGTCGGTAGCGCATAGGATCCCCCAAGACTTCAATGGATGTCGCGTCGTCCTCAACTCGACGGCGTCCTGGCCTTCGTCCTGGTCCCTGGACCGGCGGGCCGATGTGGCGCCCTCTCTGCGATGGCGACATGATGGGCAGCCGCGACAAGCATTTTATTGCGAAGCCATGACAGGATCGGAACGAAATGCGGATTTGCGCGTGCCGGGCCGACGCGATCCTGCCGGGGACTGGCTGCCGGTTTGGAGTCAGGCTGGCAGAAGGGTCCGCGCCAGCTGCGCGAACCAGGCGATGCCGGTCGGGATGGCGGCATCGTTGAAATCGTAACCGGGGTGATGAAGCGGCGCGACATGCTCTTCGTCGCGCTGCCCCAGCCACAGATAGGCCCCCGGCCGCGCGCGCAGCATGAAGGCGAAATCCTCCGACGTGAAAGCCGGATCGGGTGCCGCCTTCGCATCGGGGCAGACTGCGCGCGCCGCCGCCAGCGCGATCTCCGCGCAATCGGCATCGTTGATCGTCGCCGGGTAATAGCGGACATAATCGACCGCCACCTGCGTCTCGCTCGCCCGTGCGACGCCCTCGCAGATTGCGCGCAGCGATTGCTCGATCCGGTCCTGCACCGCGGTGGAGAAGGTGCGGACGGTGCCGGTCAAACTCACCTGCGCCGGAATCACATTGTGCGAGTCGCCGCCCGTCACCTTCGTGACCGACAGCACCGCGCTCTCGGTCGGGGCGACGCGGCGGGCGACGATGGTGTTCAGCTCGCCGATCAGGGTCGCCGCCGCCAGGATCGCATCGGGCGTCTGGTGCGGCATGGCGGCATGGCCGCCGCGCCCCGAAATGGTGATGTCGAACCGGTCCGCCGCCGCCATGATCGGACCGGCCCGCGTCCGCGCGCTGCCCAGCGGCAGGTCGGGCCAGTTGTGGAGCGCAAACACCCGGTCGCACGGGAACCGCTCGAACAGGCCGTCGCGCACCATCGCATCGGCCCCGCCCAGTCCTTCCTCGGCGGGCTGGAAGATGAAGTGGATCGTGCCGGAGAAATCGCGCATCCGCGCCAGATGCCGCGCCGCGCCGATCAGCGTCGCGCTATGCCCGTCATGACCGCAGCCATGGAAGACCCCCGGCACCGTGCTGGCATGGGCCAGCCCCGTCGCCTCGGCGAAGGGCAGCGCATCCATGTCCGCGCGAAAACCGATCGCGCCGTTGCCGGGGCCGTTGCGCAGCGTGCCGACCACGCCGGTGCCGCCGACCCCCGTCGTCACCGCCAACCCGGCCTCGCGGAGCGCCTCAGCGACGATCCCGGCGGTGCGATGTTCGTGGAAACCCAGTTCGGGATGCGCGTGCAGATCGCGGCGCAACGCGGTGAGATGATCGAGTTCCTGGGCGTCGATGGGCATGGGCATACCTTCGTGATGGTGTCAGCCGCGATCCTCGAACAAGGTTTCGATCGGGTCATAGCGCTTCACGATCGGCGACTTGAGGACGATGTAGCTGAAATATTTCTCGATCCCGAAATCACTGTCGAGAATCGACTCGATCAGTTCCTGATATTGCGAGACGTTGCGGGTGATGAACTTGACCAGATAGTCGTAACCGCCGCTGACCAGGTGGCATTCGACGATTTCCGGCACGTTGCGTGCGCGCTGCTCGAACCGGGAAAAGTCGCCGGTGCGGTGATCCTTCAACGTCACCTCGGTAAAGACGGTCAGCGTCTCGCCCAGCTTGGCCAGCGCGACATGCGCGCCATAGCCGGTGATATAGCCCGCCTTTTCCAGCCGCTTGACCCGCGACAGGCAGGGGCTGGGCGACAGGCCGACGGCATCGGCCAGGTCGACATTGGTGATCCGCCCATTGCGCTGCAACTGCGCCAGAATACGAAAGTCCAGTCGATCGAGTTTGGGCGCTGACGTCATGGTGGCGGATATACCCCTTCATTCCCCGTGCGAGATACGCGCATCACAATATGCTGCGCACCTCCAGCTGCTCGATGACATCATCCAACGTGCGCGTCAGCCGCGCAAGCAAGGTGGCCATGTCCTCCTCGCCGCAACTGATCGCAGGCGCCAGCCCGATCGTCCCGTCGGCAAAGGCGCGGAAGATGATGCCGTTGGCATGGCCCGCCCGCGACAGCCGGTCGGGCAGACCCAGCGCCGGGTCGAAGCGTGTCTTCGCGGCCTTGTCTGCGACCAGTTCGATTCCCGCCAGCATGCCCGCCTGCCGCACGTCGCCGACCAGCGGGTGGTCCGCAATCGCCGCCAGCCCGGCGGCCAGCTGCGGCGTACGGGCGATACCGTTCGCCAGGATGCCGCCTTCATACAGGTCGAGCACCGCCATCGCGACGGCCGCCGAGACCGGATGCCCCGAATAGGTGGCACCATGCCCGACCGGCAGATGGTTGTCGGGGCCATCGGCGATCCCGGCATAGATGTCGGCCGACATCAGCACCGCACCCATCGGGACGTACCCGGCCGTCAGCCCCTTCGCCAGCGTCATCAGGTCGGGCGACACGCCTTCATGTTCGCAGGCGAACATGGGGCCGGTGCGTCCGAAGCCGGTGATGACCTCGTCGACCACCAGCAGGATGCCGAGTTCGGTGCAGGCGGCGCGCATCGCGGCCAGCCAGCCTTTGGGCGGCACGATCACCCCGGCGGAGCCCTGCACCGGCTCGGCGAAGAAGGCCGCGACATGGTCGGCGCCGAGTTCGGCGACCTTGTCCTTCAGCGCGGCGACGCTGGCATCGATCACCGCTTGCGGATCGGCACCGGCCGCATGACGATAGGGATAGGGGGCCGGAATATGATGCTGCCAGTGATGCGGCAGATCGAACAGCCGGTGGAAGGCGGCCAGGCCGGTGATGCCCGCCCCGTTCGACGACGAGCCGTGATAGCCCGTGTCGAGCGCGATGACGTGCTTCTTGGTCGGCCGTCCCCTGGCATTCCAGTAATGGACGATGAAGCGCAGCGCCGAGTCGACCGAGTCCGAACCGCCCTGCGTGAAATAGACGCGTTCCAGCCCCTGGGGGGCGAGGGTCGCAAGTCGCTCGGCCAGCCGGATCGCGGGTTCGCTGGCATAGGAGAAATAACCGGTGGCATAGGGCAGGCGCCGCATCTGCTCGGCGGCGGCCTCGACGACGCTGTCATGGCCATAACCGATATTGACGCACCACAGCCCAGCGAACGCATCGAGCAGGCGGTTGCCGTCGCTGTCGGTCAGGTACATCCCCTGGCCTTGCGTCAGCACGGTCGCACCCCGCGCCTCGTGCCCGCGCCACGCCGTGACCGGGTGGATGAGGTGGCGGCGATCCGCCTCGATCAGCGAATTGGAGAGCATGTCTGGCCTTGTTGTCTGTGGTGACGCCATCCTAGGCCCGGTTCACCAGCGGGAGGGACCGCCACCACCCTTCCCGCCGCCGCAAGCTGCCAAGTTTTGCGACCCGGCAGCAGAATATGCCGCGTCCGCGCGTCAGCCGATCGCCGCCGCGATCGCCTTGCCGCACTGCACGGTGTCGGCCGCCCCCTTCAGGTCGCGGGTACGACCGGTCTCGCTCGTCAGCACCGTCTCGATCGCGGTGACGATGGAGGCTGCCGCCGCCGTCTCGCCGACATGGTCCAGCATCATCGCCGCGCTCCAGATCTGGCCGACCGGGTTCGCGACCCCCTGCCCCGCAATGTCCGGCGCCGAGCCATGCACCGGCTCGAACAGCGACGGCACGCTGCGGTCCGGGTTGATGTTGCCGCACGGCGCGATGCCGATGGTGCCGGTGCAGGCGGGGCCAAGATCGGACAGGATGTCGCCGAACAGGTTGGATGCGACCACAACGTCGAACCGGTCGGGGTTCATCACGAACTGTGCGGCCAGAATATCGATATGATATTTGTCGGTCCGCACCTCGGGATAGCTTTTCGCCATCTCCGCGACGCGGCCGTCCCACCAGGGCATGGTGATCGCGATACCGTTGGACTTGGTGGCGGAGGTCAGGTGCCGGGCGGGCCGCTTCTGCGCCAGGTCGAAGGCGTAGCGCAGGATGCGGTCGGTGCCGGTGCGGGTCATCACCGTTTCCTGCAACACCACCTCGCGGTCGGTGCCGGGAAAGGCGGTGCCGCCGATGGCGGAATATTCGCCCTCGGTATTCTCGCGCACGATCATCATGTCGATATCGCCGGGCTTTCGCCCCACCAACGGGCATGGCACGCCCGGCATCAGCCGCGCCGGGCGCAGGTTGACATATTGGTCATATTCGCGCCGGAACTGGATCAGCGAATCCCAGAGCGAGATATGATCGGGCACCGTATCGGGCCAGCCGACCGCACCGAAGAAAATCGCATCGACATCGCCGATCCGCGCCTTCCAGTCCTCGGGCATCATCCGGCCGTGGCGGACATAATAGTCGCAGGAGGCGAAATCATGCCATTCCTGTGCGATGGTGAAACCGAAGGCCGCCGCCGCCGCCTCCAGCGCGCGGACGCCCTCGGGCACGACTTCCTTGCCGATCCCGTCGCCGGGGATCACCGCGATCCGATACTGTGTCACAGGCCCTTCAATCCCCCCCAGTGGAACGCCTTGGTTTCCAGATATTCGTCGATGCCTTCGCGGCCGCCTTCACGGCCGAGCCCGGAGGCCTTGATGCCGCCGAACGGGGCCATCTCCATCGCCAGCGCGCCGGTGTTGAGCCCGACCATTCCGAACTCCAGCGCCTCGCCGACACGCCAGGCACGGTGCAGGTCATTCGTGTAGAAATAGCTGGCCAGCCCGAACGGCGTCGCATTGGCGAGCGCCACCGCCTCCGCCTCGTCACGGAAGCGGAAGACCGGGGCGACCGGCCCGAACGTCTCTTCGGAGGCCAGCCGCATGTCGGGCGTCGCATCGATCAGCACGACCGGCCGCGCGAAACGGGCATCCCCGGTCGCGCCATCGGGGGCGGCGGCGATGCGCGCGCCCTTCGCCAGCGCATCGGCGACATGCTCGGCGACCTTGGTCGTGGCGGCGGCGTTGATCAGCGGGCCGACCGTCACACCCTCGTCACGCCCGTCGCCCACCCGCAAGGCCCGCACCGCCTCGCCTAGCTTTGCCACGAAGCGGTCGTGAATGCCGTCCTGCACGAACAGCCGGTTGGCGCAGACGCAGGTCTGTCCGGCATTGCGGAACTTGGACGCCATGGCCCCAGCCACCGCCGCATCGACATCGGCATCGTCGAACACCAGGAACGGCGCATTGCCGCCCAGCTCCAGGCTCAGTCGCTTGAGCGTATCGGCCGACTGGCGCATCAGCAGCGCGCCGACGCGGGTCGATCCGGTGAAGGAAAGCTTCCTCACCACCGGCGATGTGGTCAACGCCGCGCCGATCGCCTGGGGCAGGCCGGTGACGATATTGACGACCCCCGCCGGGATACCCGCCCGAAGGGCCAGCTTGCCCAGCGCCAGCGCCGTATAGGGCGTCAGCTCGGACGGCTTGATGACCACGGTGCAGCCCGCCGCCAGTGCAGGTGCGACCTTGCGCGTGATCATCGCGGCGGGGAAATTCCACGGCGTGATCGCCGCGCACACCCCCACCGGCTCGCGGGTCGCAAGGATACGGCGGTCGGTGGTCGGCGCGGGGATCATATGTCCGGCGATGCGCCGCCCCTCGCCCGCGAACCACTTCACGAACGACGCAGCATAGCCAATCTCGCCCCACGCCTCGGCCAGCGGCTTGCCTTGTTCCGCAGTCATGATCGCGGCCAGCGTATCGGCATGGTCCAGGATCAGCCGATGCCACGCCTCCAGCAGCGTGGCGCGGTCATCGGCGGTGCGGCGACGCCAGGCGGGAAACGCCTCGGCAGCGGCGGCGATCGCCGCCTCGGCCTCGGGCGCCCCCGCCGCCGGGATGGTGCCGATCACCGCCCCGGTGGCGGGGTCGGTTACGTCCAGCGTCGCGCCGTCCCCGGCCCCGCGCCATGCCCCACCGATCAGCATCGTCTCGACAAGCAGGCCGGTCGCGCGAAGGTCCCGGGACATCAGCACAGCGCCTGGCTGACGATGGCGAAGGCCTGTCCCGGTACGGCGGCAGGCGGCTCCGCGCCACGCACCATCGTTACCACCCGGCCGACCTGAACGAGTCCCAGCTCCTCCAGCCACGGCCCCAAGCTGCTGTTCCCATGTATATCCAGCCGGATGAATTCGCCGCTGCGCGACCCGATCCACTGGGCGATCAGCGCCTTGGCACGGGTCGCGTCGGGGGCGATCACCGGCCCGACGACATAGCCGCGCCCGAACCGGCGGAACAGCGCCGCGCCCGTCACCGCGTCACCATGCGTCAACACCACGCCATGCGCCTTCTCGCGCAGCAATGTCATGACCGGTGGGCGATCAAGGCCCGTGGCCGCATGGACCAGTACATCGACGACCGCGCCGTCACGCTCGCCCATCGGCCGGATCCGCTCCCCTGCCTCCAGCGGGACCAGCGGCGCCTGAAAGGCCGCACCCTGGTGCTGCAGGATCTCGCCGATGCCGCGAAAGCCCAGCTTGCGATAGAGCGGCAGCCCCTCCTCAGTGGCGTTCAGCACGATCGCGGCATCCGGACCCAGCTCGGCCGCGATCTGGTCGAGCACCGAGTCCATGATGATCCGGCCCAGCCCCGCGCCCCGGTGCCGCCGGGATACGATGACCATGCCCAGCGTCGCGGTCTTGGGTCCCGCGCGCCACCACATCGTCGTGCCGACGATCTCGCCGTCGAGTTCGGCGACCGTGCCGGTGCCGACCGCCAGCATATCGGCCAGATCCTCCGCCCGGTGCGGCCATTGCTCGGCCTTGGCGAGCACATGGAGGCTGGCGACGTCCCGCAGCGTCATCGCACGCAGGCGCATCGTCCGATGCTCGGCCTGGACGGGGGAAGGGTCGGCGCTTGTCGGCATGGCTGGCTGTTCCATCGAAATCCTCTCTGCCCTTTTTACCGCCCCCATGGCGCAGGAGGTGCCGCACCGCCTAGTCCGCCGGGGCATATCGCATGTGATTTGCGGGGCGATGCGGAATATCATGCTGCACCCGGCATCGGCGGCTTCCCGACCCGCTCCTGCACGCTCGTCTCCCATCGGGCCGAAGACGAGGGCGCGGTATGCTGTGCGGCGAGGCGGGGGCCGATCGGCACATATGACCGGCATGTGACACAACTAAAGTGGTACGATGCCGGGCGGACGTAGCAGACTATGCTGCGACGGGGCCGCACGGGGATGGCCTCTCGCCGGGGGACGCAAAGCCGCACGATGATGCTCGAATCCTATTGGCTGGATAGCGGCGAACGCTTCGCTCCGGAGGGGGTGACCCCACTGCCCGCCCGTGCCTCGGTCGTTGTCGTGGGCGGCGGGTTCACGGGTCTTGCCGCTGCGCGCGCCCTGGCTCTGGCGGGCACGCAGGTCGTGGTGATCGAGGCGGGACGCATCGCCGGGGAGGCGTCGGGGCGCAACGGCGGCCAGTGCAACAACGGCATCGCGGGCGATTTCGCCGCGCTGGGCGCTCGGTTCGGCCGCGAGCGCGCCACCGCCCTCTATCGCGCCTTCGACACCGGCGTCGACCGGGTCGAGGCGATCGTCGCCGAAGAAGCCATCGACTGCGACTTCACCCGCAACGGCAAGCTGAAGCTGGCCGACAAACCCGAACATGTCGCCAAGCTCGCCCGCGCCGCCGAATTGCTGTCGAAGACGGTAGAGCCGGACATCCGCCTGCTCGACCGCGACCGGCTGGCCGGGGAAATCCGGTCCGACGCATTCCATGGCGGCCTGGTCTTCCCGCACAGCGCGTCGCTCCACATGGGCCGCTTTGCCACCGGGCTGGCGCGTGCGGCGAAGCGGCACGGAGCGCATATCCATGAGGACACGCCGCTGACCGGCCTGACCCGCGCGCCGGGCGGGCGCCACAAGCTGGTCACGCCGCGCGGCACGATCATCGCCGACACCGTATTGCTGGCGACCGGCGCGTCCATGGCCGGGCCATTCGGCTGGCTGCGGCGGCGGATCGTGCCGATCGGCAGCTTCATCGTCGCGACCGAGCCGCTGGGTGATCTGGCGAACATGGTCATGCCGGGGCGGCGCAACGCGACGACGACGCGCAATATCGGCAATTATTTCCGCCTGACTGCCGACAACCGCCTGATCTTCGGCGGCCGCGCCCGCTTCGCCCTGTCCAGCCCGCGCAACGACATACGCAGCGGCATGATCCTGGAAGCACGGATGCGCGAGATTTTCCCCGCCCTGGCGGATGTCCGCATCGCGCACAATTGGGGCGGGATCGTCGACCTGACCGCCGATCGCCTGCCGCGCGCGGGCATCCGTGACGGCCTCCACTATGCGATGGGCTATAGCGGCCACGGCACGCAGATCTCGGTCCTGATGGGCGAGGTGATGGCGCGGATCATGACCGGTGCCAGTCCGGCCGAGGCCAATCCGTTTCACGGCATCGACTGGCCCGCCATACCGGGACATTTCGGGCCGCCCTGGTTCCTGCCGCTGGTCGGGGCCTATTACCGCTATCAGGACTGGCGGCATTGATCGGGCGGCGCGACGCGATCCGCCTGATCGGCGGCGGCGGCCTGTCGCTGGGGCTGGGCGCATGCGGCTTTTCGCCCGCGCGGCCCGAACCCGCGGGCGGGCGGCTGCGGGTCGCGGTCGCAGTCAGCTCGACCGCCGACACGATGGACCCGGCACGCCAGACCGTGGTGTCCGACTTCTGCCGTTGCGCGATGGTCTATGACGGGCTGACCCGGCTCGACGAGCATTTCCGCCCGCAACCCGCGCTGGCCGAGTCGATTGAGACAAGCGACGCCCGCGATTGGTCCATCCGCCTGCGCCGCGATGTGCGGTTCCATGACGGATCGATGCTGACCGTCGCCGATGTCGTTTATTCGCTGAAGCGTCACCTCGATCCGGCGGTCGGATCGAAGGCCCGCATCTTCGCCGAGCAATTTGCCTCGATCCGTGCCGATGGACCGGATCATGTCCGCATCACCCTGAAGAGCCCCAATTCCGACCTGCCGACGATTCTCGGCATTTCGCAGTTCCAGATCATCCGCGACGGGACACGGGACTTTCACCATCCGATCGGCACCGGGCCGATGCGCATGGTCGAGTTCACTCCCGGCGTGCGGTCGATCGCGGTGCGCTGGCCCGAATATTGGCGCCGCCAGGTCCGGCTGGGCGAGGTGGAGCTGTTTTGCATTTCCGACGACAATGCGCGGATCAATGCGCTGCTATCGGGCGATGTCGACCTGATCCATGCGATCAACCCGCGCATCGCCAGCCATCTGGAGCGCGCCGGGTTCGACCTGCTGGTCACCAAGTCGGGCGGCTATACGAATCTGATCGCGCGGCTGGACCAGAAGCAGACCGGCAACCGCGATTTCATCCAGGGCCTGAAGCTGCTGCTTGACCGCGAGACGATGCGCAGCGCCATCTTCCGCGGCTATGCGACCATCGGCAACGACCAGCCGATCGCGCCGACCAACCCCTATTTCGACCCCAGCGTGCCGCAGCGCGCCTTCGACCCCGACCGTGCCCGCCATCATTTCGCGCGGGCCGGGATGATCGGCGCGCGCCTGCCCATCGTCACCTCGACGGCGGCGGACAAGTCGGACGACATGGCCGTCCTGATCCAGAATGCCGGGCGGCGGGCGGGCGTGCAGTTCGACATCCGCCGCGTGCCGTCCGACGGGTACTGGACGAACAGCTGGATGAAGGTGCCGCTGGGTTTCGGCAACACCAATCCGCGCCCGACCGCCGACATCGTCTTCACCCAGTTCTTCGCCTCCGACGCGCCGTGGAACGAAAGCGGATGGAAGAATCCCCGCTTCGACAGCCTGCTGGTCGCCGCGCGTGGCGAAACCGACGAGGCGCGCCGCAAGTCGCTCTATGGCGAGATGCAGCATCTCGTACACGACCAGTCCGGTATCGGCATCCCGCTGTTCCTCAGCCTGCTCGATGCGCACAGCCCAAGGCTGAAGGGGCTGCAACCCATGGCGCAGGGGGGATTGATGGGCTTCGACTTCACTGCCGACACATGGCTGGAGGGCGCATGATCCGCTCCCCCCTGATCCTGCTGATCGGCCGCCGGATCGGTGCGGCCCTGGCGACCCTGGTCTTCGTTTCGCTGGCGGTGTTTGCCATCGCCCAGATGATGGAGGGCGACGTCGCCGAGGCGATTCTGGGCCAAAGCGCCACGCCCGAGGCGCTGGCGGGTCTGCGCAATGCCATGCACCTCGATCAGCCTGCATGGCGGCGATACCTGGAATGGGCGGGCGGCGTGCTGGCCGGCGATCTGGGCCATTCGCTGGTTACTGGCCTGCCGATGCGCGAAATGATCGGGGCACGGCTGGGCAATTCGCTGACGCTGGCTGGGCTGACCGCGCTGGTGTCGGTGCCGTTCGCGCTGACCCTGGGCATCGTCGCGGCGGTCCAGCGCGGCACCGCGTTCGACCGGGCGATCAGCATCGCAACCATCGGCATCGTATCTGTGCCCGAATTCCTGATCGCGACGCTGGCGGTCATGCTGTTCGCCGTCACCCTGCACTGGCTGCCCGCCCTCTCCTCGACCCGCGACATTCATTCGAGCTGGGACATGGTCCGCGTCTTTGCGCTGCCGGTGTTCAGCCTGGCCTGTTTCGTCATGGCGCAGATGGTGCGGATGACGCGCGCGGCGGTGATTGACGCGCTCGACACCTCCTATGCCGAAGCCGCACGGCTGAAGGGGTGTTCGCCCGCGCGCGTGGTGCTGCGCCATGCCTTGCCCAACGCCATTGGGCCGATCGCCAATGCGATCGCGCTCAGCCTGTCGACCTTGCTGGGGGGAGTCATCGTGGTCGAGATCATCTTCAACTATCCCGGCGTCGCGCGGCTGATGGTCGACGCGGTCGCCACTCGCGACCTGCCGCTGGTCCAGGCGGTCGCGATCATCTTCTGCACCGCCTATCTCGTTCTGGTGACGACCGCCGACGTGGTCGCGATCCTGGCCAATCCCCGGCTGCGGCGCCGGTGAGGGCGATGGCGATCAGCGGCCGCATCGGCCTTGCCCTCGTCATGGCGTGGATTGTCGTCGCGCTGCTCGGCCCCGGCGTCGCGCCGCACGGCGTGGCCGAGGTCGTGCATGTCGACGTGTTCGACACAGTCAGCCGCCGTTTCCCGCTGGGGACCGACTATCTGGGCCGCGACATGCTGAGCCGCGTGCTGTACGGCGCGCGCTATACCGTGCTGATCGCCTTCGTCGCGACCGGTATCGCGGCGGCGGCGGGCATCCTGCTGGGTCTTGCGGCGGCCGCGGGCGGATGGATCGACATCGGCCTGTCCCGGACGTTCGACATCGTGATCGCGATCCCCAGCCTGATGCTCGCACTGGTGGTGATCGCGGCGACCGGCGCGTCCATCCCGGTGCTGATCGGGACGCTGGCACTGATCTATACCCCCGGCGCGTTCCGCACCGCCCGGGCGCTGGCGATGGGGGTGATGGCGCTGGACTTCGTCGCCGCCGCCCGCGCACGGGGCGAGCGCCTGCCCTATATCGTGGTGCGCGAGGTGCTGCCCAACGTCACCGGGCCGCTCGCCGCCGATTTCGGCCTGCGCTTCGTCTTCGTCGTCCTGCTGCTCAGCGGCCTGTCCTTCCTCGGACTGGGCGTCCAGCCGCCCCAGGCCGACCTGGGCGCGCTGGTTCGCGAGAATATCGCCGGGCTCGGCTTCGGTGCGCCTGCTGTCCTGTTCCCGGCGGTGGCGATCGCCTCCCTCACGATCGGAATGAACCTCGTGATCGACTCCCTTCCCGGACGGCGGCGGCGATGACCGACGCGCCGCTCGCCCGTATCGAACATCTGCGCATCACCGCCAGTGGCGAGGATGGACGCGAGATCGTGATCGTCCCCGATGTCAGCCTGTCGGTTGCCAAGGGCGAAGTGCTGGCCCTGATCGGCGAGTCCGGGTCGGGCAAGACGACCATCGCCTTGTCGCTGCTGGGCTATGCGCGGCCGGGCTGCCGGATCGCAGGCGGCGCCATCGAGGTAGCGGGCCAGCGGCTGGACGGCGCCACCCCCGAGCGGCTGCGCCAAGTGCGCGGTCGGACGGTCGCCTATGTCGCGCAGAGCGCCGCCGCCGCCTTCAATCCGTCGCTGACCATCATGGCGCAGGTGATCGAGCCTGCGCTGATCCACGGGACGCTTGATCGCGCCGCCGCCGAGGAAAAGGCCAGGGCGTTGTTCCGTCGCCTCGCCCTGCCCGACCCCGAAGGCGTCGGCGCACGCTATCCGCATCAGGTGTCGGGTGGGCAGCTCCAGCGGCTGATGGCCGCGATGGCGCTGATCACCGATCCGGCGCTGGTCATCTTCGATGAGCCGACCACCGCGCTCGACGTGACCACCCAGATCGAGGTGCTGAAGGCGTTCAAGGACGCGGTACGCGATCTCGGCACCACCGCCGTCTATGTCACCCACGACCTGTCGGTGGTCGCACAGATCGCCGACCGGATCGCGGTGCTGCGTGGCGGCGAGGTGCAGGAACTGGGCACGACCGAGCAGATCCTGTTCGCGCCGCGTCATGCCTATGCGCAGGCGCTGGTCGCCGCCGCCGCGCCGCGCGCGCCCGCCATCGCGCCCCCGACCGACGATGCGCCCCTTCTCGACATGTGGGGAATCGTCGCGGGCTATGGCGGGACCGGCCCGGACGGTGCGCCGCGCACGAAGATACTGGACGGGATCGACGTGTCGATCCGGCGGGGTCAGGTGCTGGGCGTCATCGGTGAATCCGGGTGCGGCAAGAGTACCCTGGCACGTGTCGCGGCGGGGCTGCACGCACCGACCGCCGGGCGCATCCTGCTGAACGGCAATCCGCTGGCCCCGCTGGTCCGCCACCGTTCGCGCGACGAGCTGCGCCGGGTCCAGATGGTTTTCCAGAGTGCCGATACCGCCTTGAACCCGGCGGTCAGCGTCGGTGCCGCCATCGCCCGGCCGCTCGCCTTCTATCATGGCCTGGACCGGCGTTCGGCCAGGGCGGAGGTGGCACGGCTGCTCGATCTGGTCCGCCTTCCCACCGCGCTCGCCGACCGGCTGCCCGGCGAATTGTCGGGCGGACAGAAACAGCGCGTCAACCTGGCGCGCGCACTGGCGGCGCGCCCCGACCTGTTGCTGTGCGACGAAGTGACCTCGGCGCTGGACCCCGTGGTGGCGGAGGCGGTGCTCGACCTGCTGATCGAGCTGCGCCGCGAACTGAGCCTGGCCTATATGTTCATCACCCACGACCTGGAGATCATACGCGCCATCGCCGACAATGTGCTGGTCCTCTATGCCGGGCGGGTCGCCGAACAGGCGACGCGCGACGGGCTGGGCCACGGACCGCACCACCCCTATACCCGGCTGTTGACGGCCTCGGTGCCCGAATTGCGGCCGGGCTGGCTGGAGGAGACGCCCGCGCGGCAGGCAGGGGCGGCGGCGGCACGCATGTCGGCGACCGGATGCAGCTTCCGACCGCGCTGCATCCGCGCGGCTCCGTCCTGTGCCGAGGCGATGCCGCTGCGGCTGCTGACGGACGACCGCCAGATTTTCTGCCACCAGTCGCTCGAGACGCTTTGATCGGGGCGATGCCGGTCGCGGCATCGCCCCGAGGGGATCAGGCGACCACCGGCCGCCAGATCGCATAGACCTTCTTCACATGCTCCCGGCTGTCCCATGAGCACATCGCGGCATGTTCCAGCAGGAAGATGTCGCCCTTGGCGAAGGTCCGGCGGGCGCCCGTCTCGTCCTCGAACGTCACGCTGCCGTCGAGCAGGTGCATCAGCTCGTGATGGCGATAGCGCATCGCGGTGCGGTGATAGGGCGTCGAGTCCCAGGTCCCGCAGATGAACACGCCGTCGCTCGACAGATAATCGGTATGGTTGCGACACGATGGCGTCGGCCCGACGAGCAGCTCGGCGAGCGGCGGGTTGGACGGCGTCAGCTCGGCCGCTTCGTCGATCGGCACGATCCGGTCGGCGGCGGGCGTCTGAATCGCATGGCGCATCGCGAGCGCGCGGGTGCCGGGCGCGGCCTCCCAGTCGAAGGCGACGCCGCTCGGGATCACCGCGCAGTCATCCGCCGCCAGCATGACCTCGCCCAGCCGAAGCGACCCCGCCAGGACGATGACGAACTCATCACCCGGCAGGCCCGCATCCATGCCCGAGGTACCGTCGAGCGCGAGCAGGTCGACGCTGCACGTCCCCTCCGCAAGCGGCAGCGGCGTGCGCGCGGTGCGATAGTCACCACCGGCGGGCAGCGCGGCCGTCGCGGCAAAGGCGCGCAGGTCGATGAACGAGCGGACCTCGGTCGCCATGCTCACAGCCCCACCAGCCCGGGCAGACCCGCGATGCTGGGGATCTCATGCACCTGATAATAGCCGTTCAGCGGCTCGTGCCCGCGATTGACGAACGCCTTGTTCGTGATGCCCATGTCATAGGCGGTCATCAGGTCGTAGCGGAAGCTGGACGAGACGTGCAGCACGTCCTCCGGCCCGCAGCCCAGCTGGTCGAACATATATTCGAACGCCTGCATCCGGGGCTTATAGGCCTGCGCCTCCTCGGCGGTGTAGACCGCGTGGAACGGCGCCTCCAGATTGGTCACGCTGGCCGGGATCAGGTCCACCATCGAATTGGACAGGATGACCAGCGGATATTCCGCCGCGACGCGCTTGAGCGGTTCGACCACATCCGGATGCGGCCCCCAGGTCGGCACGGCGGCATAGACTTCCGCCGTGTCGCTGTCGCGATATTCGATGCCCCACTTTCCGCAGGTGCGGCGCAGCGAACCCTCGACCACGTCCCGATAGGGCTTCCACGCGCCCAGCACCTCGTCCAGGCGATAGGCTGAGAAATCGGCGCAGAATTTGTCCATGTCCGCCGCCGCGATACGGTCGGCGTAAAGGCGGCGCGCGACCGGCGCCATCTCGAAATAGATCAGCGTGCCATAACAATCGAACGTGATGTACTTTGGACGAAGCACGGTCGGCCCCCCTTCGCTAAGATGATATTGCCGGGGCCGATGATAGTGCGCCCCATGCGGCAGAATTGCTTGTTACGCCCGCGTCCATGCCGCGCGCGGCGCAACCTTCGCGATATCGCAGCATAATATGCTGGCCTTTTCGAGCGGTATCGGAGCGTCGATCGGGGTAAACCGCTGTCGCGATACGCCGACCATGGCGGGTATGCCGTTTGCCCCCCTGTTTTCGGAAGCGTCTGCTGATCGCCCATGGCTAGACTGGCCCCAGGCCGGATCGCGCAAGGGGCCTCGGATCGGGGCAAGGGCGACGGACGTCGGGACAGGTGGACATGACGAGCGACAGGGCGGGACATTTCTATATCGATGGCGACTGGCACGCGCCGGTCGCGCCGGCGCCTGCGATTCCCGTCATCGATCCCGCGACCGAGACCCGGATCGGCAGGGTCGCGGCAGGGTCTGCCGCCGATATCGACCGGGCCGTCGCCGCCGCGACCCGCGCCTTTCCCGCCTTTGCCATCAGCCCGGTCGCGGACCGCATCGCCCTGCTCGGCCGGATCGCCGCCTTGCTGGAAGAGCGTGCCGAGGATTTCGCCCGGGCGATCGCAACTGAAATGGGCGCCGCCATCGGCTTTGCCCGTGCCTCGCAGGTGCCCTTTGCTATCGCGCATGTCCGCGCACAGATGGAGGTGCTGGCCGATTACGCGTTCGAGCGGCAGGAGGCGGGCTTTACCCTTTGCAAGGAGGCGATCGGGGTCTGCGCGCTGATAACGCCGTGGAACTGGCCACTCTACCAGATTACCGCCAAGGTCGCACCCGCCATTGCCGCCGGGTGCCCGGTGGTGCTGAAGCCCAGCGAATTGTCGCCCTATAGCGCACTCCTGTTCGCGCAGGTGATGCACGATGCAGGCACCCCGCCGGGCGTGTTCAACCTGGTCGGCGGCACCGGCGAGGTCGTCGGCGCAGCCTTGGCGGCGCATCCCGACATCGCGATGATCTCGCTCACCGGATCGACCCGCGCGGGCGTGCTGGTCGCGCAAGGGGCAGCGGTCAGCGTGAAGCGCGTCGTGCAGGAACTCGGCGGCAAGTCGCCCAATATCCTGCTGCCCGATGCGGACTTCGCCCAAGCCGTGCCGCGCGGCGTGATGGCTGGGATGCGCAATGTCGGCCAGTCTTGCAGCGCGCCCACCCGGATGCTGGTTCCCGCCGACCGCCTGGCCGAGGTCGAGGCGCTGGCGGCGGCAGCCGCCGCCGAATGGCGCGTGGGCCCGCCGGGCGACGAGGCGACGACGATGGGTCCCATCGCCAATGCCGCGCAGCACGCTCGCGTCCAGGCCATGATCGCGGCAGGCCAGGCGGAAGGCGCACGGCTGGTCGCGGGCGGCCCCGGCCGTCCCGCCGGGCTCGATCGCGGCTTCTATGTCCGCCCGACCGTCTTCTCGGGCGTCACCCGTGACATGCGCATCGCGCGAGAGGAGATTTTCGGCCCGGTCCTGTGCATCATGCCCTATGCCGACGAGGACGAGGCCGTGTCGATCGCCAACGACACCGTCTATGGACTGGGCGCGCACGTCCAGTCGGGCGACCCGGTCCGTGCGAAGGCCATCGCCCGGCGCATCCGATCGGGACAGGTTCATATCAACTATCCCGCCTGGACCGCGCACGCGCCGTTCGGCGGCTACAAGCAATCGGGCAACGGACGCGAATATGGGGTCCATGGTTTCGAGGAATATCTCGAGACCAAGGCGATCCTGGCCTGAGC
Organism: Sphingomonas parapaucimobilis NBRC 15100; assembly: GCF_000787715.1. Classification (GTDB taxonomy): domain Bacteria; phylum Pseudomonadota; class Alphaproteobacteria; order Sphingomonadales; family Sphingomonadaceae; genus Sphingomonas; species Sphingomonas parapaucimobilis. The sequence continues at coordinate 45,303 of NZ_BBPI01000064.1, read as the reverse complement.
CCCGGATGGAGATCAAGACGATGCAAGCCGATACGCTCGCCAAGCCGGTTCAGGCTCCTGTCACCGCGACGCTGGCGACCGTCGAGACGCCGTGCCTGGTGCTCGACGCCGACCGGATGGACCGCAACATCGCGCGGCTGAAGGCGCATCTGGCGCCGATGGGCGTGGCGCTCCGCCCACACCTGAAAACCGGCAAGTCGATCGAGGTAGCGGCGCGGCTGATGAGCAGCCCGCACGGCCCCGCCACCGTGTCGACCCTACGCGAAGCCGAGCAATTCGCCGATGCCGGTGTGCGCGACATCATCTATGCGGTCGGCATCGCGCCGGACAAGCTGCCCCGCGTGCTGGCGCTGCGCGCGCGCGGAGTCGATCTGGCGGTGATTCTCGACACGGTCGAACAGGCGGAGGCGGTGGCCGAGGCCTCACGCGCGGCGGGCACCGCGATCCCCGCGCTGATCGAGATCGATTGCGACGGCCATCGCTCGGGCGTGTTGCCGGGCGATATCGGCCAGTTGCTCGCCATCGGTCGGGCGCTGGCCGATGGCGGCGAACTGCGCGGTGTGCTGACCCATGCGGGGGGCAGCTATGCCGCGCGCACGCCCGATGAACTGCGCCGCTATGCCGAGGTCGAACGCAAGAGCGTCGTCGACGCCGCCGAAACGCTGCGCGCCGACGGCCATGCCTGTTCGGTGGTCAGCGTCGGTTCGACCCCGACCGCGCATTTCGCCACCGACCTGACCGGCGTGACCGAAGTACGCGCGGGCGTGTTCGTGTTCTTCGATCTGGTGATGCACGGCATCGGCGTCTGCGCCATCGACGACATCGCGCTGTCGGTGCTGGGCACGGTGATCGGCTTTCAGCGCGAGAAGGGCTGGATCCTGATCGATGCGGGCTGGATGGCCATGTCGCGCGATCGCGGCACCGCCAAGCAACCAGTCGACCAAGGCTATGGCATCGTCTGCACGCTGGACGGGACACCCTATGCGGACCTGATCCTGGCCGACGCCAATCAGGAACATGGCATCATCACCGTGCGGCCGGGTTCGGACGGCACGCTGCCGCCGCTGGCGATCGGCGACCGGGTGCGCGTGCTGCCCAACCACGCCTGTTCCACCGGCGCGCAGCATCCTGCCTATCGTGTCGTGCATGGCGCCGACCCGCAGGTCGCCGCGACATGGCCCCGTTTCGGAGGATGGTAATGACCGCTACCCGGATCGAACCCGTCCTGACCCAGGATGCGCCGCTGCCCGCCGGGCATTATTCGCAAGCCGTGCGTGCTGGCGATCATCTCTATATCTCGGGCCAGCTGCCGATCCGCGCCGACGGCGCGGCCCTCGACGACATGGGTTTCGAGGCGCAGGCGGCGCAGGCGATCGACAACATGCTGGCGATCCTGACGGCGGCGGGCGGCACGCCCGACCGGCTGGCACGGGTCACCGCCTATATCGTCGGGGTCGAGAACTGGCCGCGCTTCAATGCGGTCTATGCCGCGCGGCTGGGCGAGGCGCGCCCCGCGCGTACCGTCGTGCCGGTGCCCGAGCTTCACTACGGCTATCTGGTCGAAATCGACGCCATCGCGCTGCTGGCGCACGACTGACCCATCCCATTCCGTCGGAGTTCCTCTTCATGGCGAGCATCACGTCCGCGGGTATCGGACCCGCCGGGGTCGCAAATCCCCCCAAGACACAGGCCACCCCCGTCAGCGCCGGTGCGCGGCTGGTCGGTATCGACGCCCTGCGCGGGTTCGTCATGGTGCTGATGCTGCTCGACCATATCCGCGAGGCATTCCTGCTCTGGGTCCCCATCGGCGATCCGGTCGATGCGCTGACCGTTGCGCCGGACTCGTTCTTCAGCCGGATGACCAGCACGCTCTGCGCGCCGATCTTCGTCGCGCTGACCGGACTGGGCGCCTATCTCTACAGCTGCAAGCACAGCCGGGCCGAAACCAGCGCCTTCCTGTTCAAGCGCGGGGCGTTCCTGGTTCTCCTGGAGCTGACGGTCGTCAACTTCGTCTGGCGCTTCGAAATTCCGCCAACGATCCTCTATCTCCAGGTGATCTGGGCGATCGGGTTGAGCATGATCGTCCTGTCGGCATTGATCCGACTGCCCCACGCCGCGATCGCCGCCATCGGCATCGTCATCGTGGCCGGGCACAACCTGCTGGGTCCGATCACCTTTCCCGAGGGACATCCGCTCCACCTGATCTGGACCGTTCTGCACGATCGCGGGATGTTGAACTTCGGCGGTTTTCCCGTGCGGGTCAGCTATCCGCTGCTGCCGTGGATCGGGGTAATCTGCCTCGGCTGGGCGATCGGGCCGTGGTTCGTCGGCGATGACATCGCGGCCCGGCGGCGGCGGCTGGTGCGGACCGGGGTGCTGATGCTGGTCGGTTTCGTCGTGCTGCGCGCGCTCAACGTCTATGGCGATACCCCCTGGTTCGTCATGCCCGGCTCGACCGTCCGCACGGTCATGAGCTTCCTGGCACTGACCAAATATCCTCCTTCGCTGCTGTTCGTGCTGGAGACGCTGGGCATCGGCCTGTTGCTGCTGGCGCTGTTCGAGCGGGTGGCGGACACACGGGTGATCGGCTGGCTGGCGGTGCTCGGCAGCGCGCCGATGTTCTTCTACCTCTTCCACCTCTATGTCCTGCGCACCCTGTACCTGAGCGCGGTGGCGATCTGGGGCACTAATCATGACGCGGTGTTCGGCCTCCCTTCGATCCATGGGATCTGGCTGATGTGGATCGTGATGATCGTGCCGCTCTATTTCCCGACGCGCTGGTTCGCGGACCTGAAGAAGCGCCGCAAGGATATTGGCTGGCTCAAATATTTCTGACCCGGCCTGCCCTACACCATGACTGTCAACCCGGACCCGCTGGAGCCACGGAATGCCCGCACCGCTTACCCTGGTCGATTCTAGCCCTGCCCTGCCCGACAGCGCCGACGTCGTCGTGATCGGCGGCGGCATCGTCGGCAGCTTCACCGCCTATTACCTGGCCAAACGCGGGCTGAAGGTCGCGCTGGTCGAAAAAGGCCGGGTCGGCGCCGAACAGTCGAGCCGCAACTGGGGCTGGTGCCGCCAGCAGAATCGCGACGCCCGCGAGCTGCCGATGGCGACCAAGGCGCTGGACCTGTGGGAACAGTTCGCCGCCGACACCGGCGAGGCGACGGGCTTCAGCCGCTGTGGCCTGCTCTATCTCAGCGACAACGAGGCCGAGATCGAGGGCTGGACCCGTTGGCGCGATTTCGCCCGGACGGCGGGCGTCACCACCCATATGCTGTCGACGGCAGAGGCCAGCGAGCGCGGCCGATTCAGCAACAAGCCGTGGAAGGGCGGCGTCTTCTCCCCCACCGACGGCACCGCAGACCCCTCGCGCGCCGCACCGGCCGCCGCGCGCGCACTGATGAAACTGGGCGGCACGGTGCATCAGAATTGCGCCGTGCGCGGGATCGAGACCGAGGGCGGGAGCCTGTCCGCGGTCGTTACCGAACACGGCACGATCCGCACCCGTATCGCGGTGCTGTCGGCCGGGGCCTGGGCCTCCTCCTTCTGCCACCAATATGGCATCCGCTTTCCGCAGGCGACGATCCGCCAGACGGTGATGGCGGTCGGGCCGGGCGAGGACATCTTCCCGGCCGCGATGCACAGCGACTATATCTCGATGACCCGGCGCGGCGACGGTGGCTATACCCTGTCGATCAGTGGCAGCGGCAAGGTCGATCCGACCCCGCAATTCCTGCGCTTCTCCACCCAGTTCGTGCCGATGTTCCTGCGGCGCTGGCGCAAGCTTTCCCCCGGCGGGCTGGAGGGCGTGCGGTCGGGCCATGAGCGGGTCGCACGCTGGCGGCTCGACCGGCCGACGCCGATGGAGGCGATGCGCATCCTCGACCCCACACCCGACCCCGCGACCGTCAGGCGCACCCATGCCCGCGCGCTGGAGCTGATGCCGCGCCTGTCCGAACGGGCGGTGACCGGGGCATGGGCAGGCTATGTCGACAGCACGCCCGACGGCGTGCCCGGCATCGGCGAGGTGGACGAAATGCCCGGGCTGGTGCTGGCGGCCGGTTTCAGCGGGCATGGCTTCGGCATCGGACCGGGCGCGGGCCATATGATCGCCGATATCGTCAGCGGCGCGGCGCCGATCGTCGACCCCAAACCTTACCACCCCAGCCGCTTCGCCAACTCCGCCTGGGGCAAGGTCGCGGAGTTCTAGGCCAATCCTCAGTCGCGCAACCAATTCGCCGTGATCTCGCCGCTATGCCCTTCGGGTGCCAGTGCGGCGCGGAGGGATTCCAGCAGGGGCGGCAGGGCTTGCGTGAAGGCATAGGGCGGATTGACGATGAAAAGGCCCGCGCCATTGTAGATGCCGGGCTGATCGGCATCATATAGCCAATGCTCGACCGACAGGAATTTCGGGATGCCGAGCTTGTGCAGCTCAAACTTCCACCGCCCATGCGTGGCGCGGTCTTTCAGCGGATACCAGATCACCGTCACGCCATGCGCCCATTTGCGATGCGCCGCCGCGAGGGTGGCGGCGATGCGTTCGCGTTCGTCCGTCTGCTCATAGGGTGGATCGACCACCACCACGCCGCGCGGGGTGCGGGTGGGAAGCATCGCCAGCCACAACTCATAGGCATCGCGCTCATGCACCGCCGCGGGCGTCCCGCGCATCGCGCCGCGTAAGGTCCGGACATCCTCGGGATGCTTTTCGTTGAGGATCAGCACGTCCTGCGGGCGCAGCAGCTGCGCCAGGAACCGTGGCGAGCCGGGGTAGAGGCGCGGCTCCGCCCCGTCATTCACCGCCTGCACGGCGGCGCGGTAATCGTCCAGCAACGGGTCGGCATCGGCAAAGGCCCGCAGCACGCCTTGTGCGGCCTCGCCGGTGCGTTGCGCCTGCTCGCCGCCAAGGTCGTAGAGCCCGCAACCGGCATGGGTGTCGATCAGGGTCAACGCGCCCGGTTTCTGCTGCAAGGCCCGGACCAGCGCGATCAGCAGGCTGTGCTTCACGACATCGGCGCTGTTGCCCGCATGGAAGGAGTGGCGATAATTCATGGAATCCAAAACCTGCCAGGCGCTTAGGGAAGCGGAAGGCGTCAAAGCCTCAAACCAGTTTTCGCGGTCGATCGCAACAGACGGCAAGGAGCATCATGGCCCAAAGCGGCCCACGCCGCTTTTATCGGTCCGGCGCGCCGCCGCTCTCCCTGCCCGGGCCGGCGGCCTCCACGAACTGGCCGGGCACGATCCCGGCGACGGACCAGTCGCCGATCGACCAGCGGACCAGCCGAAGGGTCGGCAGCCCGACCGCCGCCGTCATGCGGCGCACCTGCCGGTTGCGCCCTTCGCGGATGGTGAGTTTCAGCCAGGCGTCGGGGATAAGCTTGCGCTGGCGGATCGGCGGATCGCGCAGCCACAGGTCCGGCGCGTCGATACGCGCGACATCGGCGGGCAGGGTCATGCCGTCCTTGAGGCGGACGCCCTGCCGCAAGCGCGCCAGTTGCTGCTCCTGCGGATCGCCTTCGACCTGGACGAGATAGGTTTTGGGCATCTTGAAGCGCGGATCGGCAATGCGCGCCTGCAACCGCCCGTCATCGCACAACAGCAGCAGGCCCTCGCTGTCCCGATCAAGCCTCCCGGCGGGATAGACGCCCTTCACCGCAATGAAGTCCGACAGGGTCGACCGAACCGTCGGCGACCCGTTGTCCGTGAATTGCGACAGGACCCCATAGGGTTTGTTGAACAGCAGCAGCCGGGGCATCCTGCGCTCATAGCGTTCGCATGCGGCCCTGTCTTGCGCCGCATGCCGCCAGCCGCGCCGGGCTTTGCGCCTACGACCTCAGCGCGAAGGGCGCGCCTTCATCAAGGCGATGACCGACAGCGAACAGACCGCGAAGGCCACGGCAAAACCGGCCAGTGCCGTCCACAGGCCAACCGTTAGCCCACCCAGATATCCCCCGATCACCAGACCGATGAGCGGCAGGATGACGAGCAACAGGCATCCAATCACGACCATGACAATGGGAACCCCGCCACACACGACCCGGTTCCGGGCGGAAGCCGCGCAAACGCCCGCACCACCCGATCCGCGACAGGGTAAAAGCCAGCGATTTCAGAGAGATCTGGATGCCCCGTGAGGATTCGAACCTCAATTAACGGAGTCAGAGTCCGTGGTCTTACCTTTAGACGACGGGGCATCGAACAGGGGCGTGCCTCTAGGCGGCCGAATCACCCCTGTCAACCGAATTCCGCAACGGCGGCGGCGGTGCGTCTTGTCGCGCGGGCGCCGACTCGCTACCTTGGGCTTCAAGCACCGGCGGACACTCATGTTCGTGACGGATAGAACAGAATAAAGCGAGATACGGCGATGGGGGATGTTCCCACCCGAAGGCCGTACCGGCAGGCCAAGCCGCCTGCCCGTCCGGCACCCCCCCGGCCCCAGCGTGGCCGGTGGTCCGATGCGCAGGCCTATGCCGCGCTCGACCTGGGCACCAACAATTGCCGCCTGCTGATCGCGCGGCCCCAGGGTGGCGGCTTTGCGGTCGTCGACGCCTTTTCGCGAATCGTCAGGCTGGGCGAGGGACTGGCGACGACCGGCCGCCTGTCCGACGCTGCGATCGACCGGACGATCGCCGCGCTGCGCGTGTGCGCCGACAAGCTGAAGCGCCGCAACGTCACCCTGTCGCGCGCGGTCGCGACCGAAGCGTGCCGTCGCGCCGCCAACGGTCCCGCCTTCATCGCGCGCGCGCTGGCCGAGACGGGCATCCATCTCGACATCATTTCGGCCGAGGAGGAGGCACGGCTGGCGGTGCTGGGCTGTCACGTGCTGATCGAGCCGGGGGACGACCCCGCGCTGGTGTTCGACATCGGCGGCGGCTCGACCGAGCTGGTGCTGGTCGACACGCGCAGCCCCAGCCCCCGTATCCTCGACTGGCATTCGGCGCCCTGGGGTGTCGTCTCGCTGACCGAGAGTGCGGGGGGTGGCGAGGGCGAGGCCGGGCGGCTGGCCGCCTATGCCCGGATGCGGACGATGGTGGCGGACAGCTTCGCCGATTTCGCCGCGCGCCTGCCCCGGAACCTGAAGAGCCCCAGGCTGCTCGGCACCAGCGGCACCGTGACGACGCTGGGCAGCGTCCATCTGGGACTCAGCCATTATGACCGCGCCGCCGTCGACGGGCTGATCGTGCCCACGTCCGCGATGCGCGCGATCAGCGCCGACCTGTCGCGCAAGAGCCTGGCCGCGCGCGGCAAGGTGGCGTGCATCGGCCCCGAACGCGCCGATCTGGTGGTGGCGGGCTGCGCCATCCTGGAGACGATATTGGACCTCTGGCCCGCCGAGCGGCTAGGGATCGCCGACCGTGGGATTCGCGAGGGAATCCTGCGCCGCTTGATGGGAATCGCCAGAACGTGAGCAGAGGCAATGCAGGGCTGCACCAGCGGGTGCGCACCGCGCGGAAGCGCACCGCCCAGTCGACCCGCTGGCTGGAGCGCCAGCTGAACGACCCCTATGTCCGCCGCGCCAAGGCGGAGGGGTATCGCAGCCGTGCCGCCTATAAGCTGATCGAGCTGGACGAGCGGTTCGGCTTCCTGCGCGGCAAGAAGCGGGTCATCGACCTGGGGCTGGCGCCGGGCGGCTGGGCGCAGGTGGTGCGGCGCCAGGTGCCGAACGCCAGCGTGGTCGGCATCGACCTGTTGCCGGTCGACCCGATCGACGGCGTCACCATCTTCGAGATGGACTTCATGGAGGACGCCGCGCCGGGCAAGCTGATGGAAGCGCTGGGCGGCGCGCCCGACCTGGTGATGTCGGACATGGCGGCCAACACCGTCGGCCACCCGCAGACCGACGCGCTGCGCACCATGGGCCTGGTCGAGACGGCCTTCGCCTTTGCCTGCGACGTGCTGTCGCCCGGCGGCGTGTTCGTGTCGAAGGTGTTCGCGGGCGGCGCCGATTCGCAGCTGGTCGCCGAGATGAAGCGCCATTTCGCCACCGTGAAACACGCCAAGCCGCCGTCGAGCCGCAAGGGATCGGTCGAATGGTTCGTGGTGGCGCAGGGGTTCAAGGGGCGGAAGGCGGCGGTGGTGGAGGATCAGGCGGAGGATTGAGCATGGGGCGGTGACGTCCGCTTTCGCGCCATTGCGGACATCCGCTGGTTGAGAGACAATCCGGTCATGCAGATGCTAAGCTTCCTCATGGTGACAATAGGACTGCTGGTATGCAATCTCGCTTATTGCGGGAAACGCATCATGGTGGACGTGCACAATGCTTGAAGTGCCGAGATAGCATGGGGCGTAATGGCGTTTTCCGGATCGATCCTCGCACTTGTGTCGATGGTCTGGGGTACGCTTGCTAGTCTCGCTAATCTTTAACGGCAGCTCCCCACCAAGACGGGCCTTTACGTTGCCGCGCCCAAGAGCGGACGCTACCGGGCGACGGGCCGGTAGGTCACCCGGACAGCTCCAACCACCTTGCTACGGTCGAAGACGCGAGCTCGTTTGTCATATGTGACCAGCAAGTTGTTTGGCCCCGTCCACGCGATATCAGCCCATGGCCCACCCCATGCTCCGCGAGTGCCACCGTTGTAGCCGTCCGCCACGAACGCATTCCCGATCGCCTGCCAGAACGACGGATCGACCGACACTTGCGTGGTGAAGTCTGTTGTCGCGCCACACTCGCGCATGAACATGACCGCTTTGTGATTGCCGCCCGGAGAGGGGACGGACCTCACCGTCTCATTGCTACATAGCGGCCCGAAACAGGCGGACACACTCAAAACGAGCGGTAAGGCTATGGCAGGCGTTCGCATCATCCAAGCTAACCCCGCTGCGGCAATGCGTCAACGGCAGCTCCCCAGCAACAGTCAACGTTCCGCTCCTCCCTACCTCCGTTCAGCCTGAGCGAAGTCGAAGGCCACGGGATGAGGCTCGCGGCATAGGTTCGGGGCGTGCACTTCGACTTCGCTCAGTGCGAACGGCGGTGGGATATGCGGCGAGCGGAGGTTGAGGAACGTCGCGGACGGCGTGGGAGCGCCTCACAACAACGCGTTCACCGCCTCCATGAAGCGCATCAGGCTGATTGGCTTGGACACGTAGGAATCCGCCCCCGCCGCGCGGATTCGGTCTTCGTCGTCGCGACCTGCATAGGCGGTCACCGCCATCACCGGAATCCGCCGCAGTTCCTCGTCCGCCTTCAGCTCCAGGATCAGTTCATAGCCGGTCACATGCGGCATCTGGATGTCCATGATGATGAGGTCGGGCTGGACCTCGCGCGCACGCGCCACCGCTTCGCGCCCGTCGCGCACCGGCTCGGCGATGAAGCCATGCACGCGCAGCAGGTCGCAGAAGAGTTTCAGATTGAGTTCGTTGTCCTCGACAACGAGCACCTTTCTTGTCACGCGGTCTCCACCATTACGACGGACACGATAGGCAATGCCCGGACCGGATACAATCGAAGCCGATATGGCCCTTGCGCTGCAGGCGCTCATATGGACGCTGCAAAGCCCGTCGCGTGCCGAGCGGCTGCTCGCGCTGACCGGCCTGTCGGTCGAGGAACTGCGCGGCGGGGCGGGCGAGCCCGGCGTGCTGGCCGCGATCCTGTCGTTCCTGGAGGGGCATGAGGCGGACCTGATCGAATGCGCCGATTCGCTAGGCGTCCGCCCCGAGGCGCTGGTCGCCGCGCGCCGGGTGTTGGAGGCCGCATGAAGCCGCTGCTGATCTGCGACTGCGACGAGGTGCTCGTCCATATGGTCCGCCATTTCCGCGACTGGCTGGACGAGGCGCATGACATGGACTTCGCGCTCGACCGGCATGATTTCTTCGGATCGCTGACCCGGCGGAGCGGCGGCCCCGCGCCCACCCAGGAAGAGGCCTGGGACCTGCTGCACGGTTTCTTCCCCGGCCAGATGGATCGCCAGACGCTGGTGCCCTACGCCGCCGAGGCGCTGGCGGCACTGGCCGCCCGTGCCGATATCGTGGTCCTGACCAACCTGATCGAGGAATGCCGCACGCCCCGCATCGAGCAGCTGGCGCGATTCGGCATCCATCACCGGGTCCAGTGCAATTCGGGGCCGAAGGGCGCGCCGGTCGCAAAGCTGGTCGCCGATCACGGCAACCCCGTCACCGTCTTCGTCGACGACCTGGCCCAGCATCACGCCTCGGTCGCTACCCACGCGCCGCAGGTCCACCGGCTGCACATGGTCTCGGAGCCCGAAATGGCCCCGCATATCGCCCCCGCGCCCGAGGCCCATGCCCGGATCGACGACTGGCGCGAGGCGGAAGCCTGGATCGTCGCGCGTTTCGACGAAGGCCAGCCCGCCCCGAACCGACCGGGCGCTTGACCTGAACGGGGCCGGCGCGCCATGTCTGGCCCCATGACCACGCATATCGATCGCGCGCTCGAGCAGCTCGGCCTCACCCTGCCGGAGGCTGCCGCCCCCGTCGCCGCCTATGTCCCCGTCGTCGAGACGGGCGGGCTTCTTCACATTTCGGGCCAGCTGCCCTTTATCGACGGCCAGCTCGTCACCGGACGGCTGGGCGACGGCGTCTCGCTGGAGGACGGGCAGAAGGCGGCGCAGGCGTGCGGCCTGATGCTGGTCGCGCAGATCAAGAAATATATCGGCGACCTGTCCCGCGTGAAGCGGATCGTGAAGCTGGGCGTGTTCGTCAATTCGACCGCCGACTTCACCGACCAGCCCAAGGTCGCCAATGGCGCGTCGGAGCTGATGGTGTCGCTGTTCGGCGATGCCGGGCGCCATGCGCGCTCGGCGGTCGGCGTGCCGGTGCTGCCGCTGGGGGCTGCGGTCGAAGTGGATGCGATCGTCGAGCTGGGGTGATGTTTGGGGCGGGGCCGCTGGCGGACCTGCCCTCCCCCATCCCCTCCCGCCTGCGGGAGGGGAGCGGCTAATGGCTCATGCTGGAGCCTCACATCCGCCAAACAACATGCCCCTCCCGCAAGCGGGAGGGGATGGGGGAGGGAAAGCCACAAGCGAACACCTCGCGAACCGCTCCCCCCTTGTCCCACCCTGCCCCGCACCGCATATCCCACCGCGATGACCACCGCCGTCGCGCGTATCCTGTCCGGCGTCGCCGCCCTGTCCCCCGATGAGTGGGACGCTTGTGCGGGCACGGCCAATCCGTTCGTCTCCCATGCCTTCCTGACCGCGCTGGAGACATCGCACAGCGTCGGCGGCCGCTCCGGCTGGACACCCGCCCCCATCGTCATCGACGGCCCCGACGGACAGCCTGCCGCGATCGCGCCTGCGTATCTGAAGGCGCACAGCCAGGGCGAATATGTCTTCGACCATGGCTGGGCCGACGCCTGGGAGCGCGCCGGGGGACGCTATTACCCCAAGCTCCAGATCGCCGCGCCCTTCTCGCCGGTCCCAGGTCCCCGGCTGCTGCTGCGCGACCCCGCGCTCGCCCCCGCGCTGATCGCGGCGATCGAGGCGGTGACCGACCAGAACGAATTGTCCTCCGCGCATGTCACCTTTGTCGCGCCCGACCAGCTGCCCTATTTCGAGGCGGCGGGCTGGCTGATCCGCGAGGGGGTGCAGTTCCACTGGCGCAATGACGGCTATCGCAGCTTCGACGATTTCCTCGATGCGCTCGCCAGCCGCAAGCGCAAGGCGATTCGCAAGGAACGCGCCGCCGCCGTCGAGGGTCTGACCATCCGCCACCTGACCGGCGACCAGATTGGCCCCGAGCATTGGGATGCCTTCTGGGTCTTTTATCAGGATACGGGCAGCCGAAAATGGGGCCAGCCCTATCTGACCCGTGCCGCCTTCGACCGGATCGGCGAGCAACTGGGCGACAAGGTGCTGCTGATCCTGGCGATGCGCGACGGGGTGCCGATCGCGGGCGCGCTCAACCTGATCGGCGAGGATACGCTCTACGGTCGCTATTGGGGCGCGACCGAGGAGGTGCCCTTCCTCCATTTCGAGCTATGCTATTACCAGGCGATCGACGCCGCCATCGCGCGCGGTCTGACGACGGTGGAAGCGGGCGCGCAGGGCGAGCACAAGCTGGCGCGGGGTTACGTCCCCGTGCCGACATTCTCGGCGCATTACATCCCGCACCCCGCCTTCCGCCGCGCCGTCGCCGAGTTCGTGGACCGCGAGCGTCAGGCGATCGAGGCGGAAAGCGAATATCTGGGCGAACTCACCCCGTTCCGGCGGGGGTAATCAAGGCGAAAGCCCCCCTTTAAGGCTAGGGGAGCCTCTCATGTCATACTGCTTTAATTATCGTCCTTGTCGGGGGTCGCCTTGCGACGCGCGGGTGCCCGCTTATCCTCATCGGGCGACGGACGGCTGAGCAGTTCATAGGCCGCCGGGTCGATGATCGGGCGGCGATCGTCGATCCGGTAGAGAACGCTGTCGCCCTCGCGCCAGATCGGCGTCAGCCCGCGGGTCAGCGCCTCGTCATAGCGTGGCGCATGGACCAGCCAGACATAGTCGAACGCGTCGCGCGGCATTAGCTTCAGCGCGGTTTCGACCGGGCGCCACCATTGCCCGCGACAGCGCCGCTGGGTCACGATCTCCGACGGGTCATGCGCGAACCGCTTGGCGGGGGCATAGCGCACGGTCAGCAACTGCCCGCCCGCCATCGACCATTGGTCGTTGGCGTAAGCGAGCTTCCTCTCCAGCGCGAGGCCCGCGACATGCTCCAGCCGGCTGGAGGGCCAGACATCGGCGCAATATTGACGGCCGACGAAGGTCAGCAACCGTGCGCGCGGCGGCACATGATCGAGCGCGGTCAGCACCCGGTCATAATCGTTGCTGTACATCACATAGCTGATCGTGGTCGCACCGATCCGCACGACGAAGAACAGCAGCCCCACGATCGCCAGCGTCGAGGCCCCGCGCAGCGACAGCCCGCGCCGGGGGCGCAGTGCGATCAGCGCGATGGCCAGCACATAGGGGGCCAGCCGCATGTCGGCATAGGCCGATCCGAAGACGACGCGCGGCAGCAGCAGATAGACGACGAACAGGAAGGCCGCCGACAGCACTAGGTTGCGCGAATATTCGACCCGCTCGTCGCGCACGCCCTTGAGCAGGACGAGGAACAGTACCGTGACCGAGGCGAGGTCGAACGCCATCCAGCGATCGCGCAGCACCATCGTGATCCAGTTGATCTTCCAGCGCCAGTTGAACCAGTCGCCGGTCTTGCCGGTCACGTCCGCGCCCGAACGCCACAGCACCATCAGCACCATGGGCAGCGCCAGCGGGATACAGCCCAGCCCGGCATGGAAGGCCGACTCGGCCCAGCCCCGCACCCCGCGCGCGCCCTTGGCCCGGCGGATGTCGTGCTGGCGGATCAGCTCCGCGGAGAAGGCCAGCACGCCCAGAACGCCCCAGCCAAAGGTATGCGCCACCCAGAGCAGGCAGGACAGCGGCACGAAGATGATGGCGCGCAACCGCACCGCGCCCAGCCGCCCCATGCGCAGCCACAGGCCGAACAGGTTCAGCGCCAGCGCCATCGCCAGCGCGAAGTTCACGAAGCCGAACTGGAACGGATAGCTATAGGCCAGCGGCAGCGCGAACAGCGCGGTGGCCGGGATGCGCCCCTGCACCTCGCGCGCGATCCACAACAGGCCGGTGACGGTCAGCACCGGAATGGCGATGACGATCAGCTTGACCGCCAGCTCCAGCCCGAAGATCGGCGCGAGCGGTTCGATCAGCAGGTCGATGCCCAGATTGCCGATCATCTGCCATTCGAAGCGATACCAATGCGCCAGCCAGGGCTGGTTCGCATATTCCAGCTGGACGCGATACCGCCCCATATGCCCCGGCAGGTCGACCAGCGGCGGCACGGCGGGCCAGAGCAGCGGCACGGCGGCGAGCAGCGCCATCGCCGCCACGAACCACCGCGTCTGCCACCAGTTGAGCTTTCCCCCATTCATGCCGGTCGGCCTAGCGGATGGAAGGGGGCTTGGACAAGACGAACGCGATGGACGGCGGGTCCGGCGGCGTATCAACCGTTCCTCAATCGGTCGGCCCTATCGACAGGGCATGGACGCTCGCCCCGCTTCTCCCCTGCTTCTGCCCGCCCCCATCATCTGGGTGTTCGGCAGCCTGATCGTCCTGATGCTCTTCATCCTCGACGTCAAAAGCGCGCATCACGGCATGATCGGCCTGTCGGAAATGTGGGGCCGGGATTTCGCCAATGTCTGGACGGGTGGCACGCTGGCGTTGAACGGCCAGCTCGACATCCTTTACGATATCGAACGCTATCGGGGCGCCGAACATGCCCTATATGGGACGATCGGCAGCCACAATTACTCCTATCCGCCGATCGCGCTGTTCCTCGACATTCCCTTCGCGCTATTGCCCTATCACGCGGCACTGCTGCTGTGGCTGGCCGGGACCGGAGCGCTTTTCGCGCTGGCGGCGCGGCCCTGGCTGCCCGAGGGCGGGATGCGCTGGCTGCTGTTGCTGACCCCGGCGGCGCTGATGAACATCTGGGCCGGACATTTCGGGTTCCTGATCGGCGCGCTGTTTCTGGCGGGCTGGCACTGGCTGCCGGAGCGGCCGCGCCGGGCGGGGGTCTGTTTCGGGCTGATGGCGCTCAGGCCGCATGTCGCGGTGCTGGTGCCGATCATCCTGTTGCTGCGTGGCGACTGGCGCACCGTGGCGACGGCGGCGCTAACGGTCGGGCTGCTGGTCCTCTTCAGCACGCTCGCCTTCGGTCCCGATCTGTGGACGCGGTATCTGACCGTCACCTCGGGCGTGCAGGCGCGGATGATCGATCCGGGGCAGGAATTTTACGGGCTGATGGCAACGTCGCTCGCCAGCGCGCTGCTGCGCCAGCATGTGCCCGCCGCCATCGCCTATGGGCTCCAGGGTATGGCGATGGTCGGGATCGCCATCGGCGTGACGATCGCGACAGTGCGTGGAGCACCACCCGCCGCGCTGGCGCTGCTGGCCGCGACGGGAACGTTCGTGCTGCTCCCCTATGCGTTCAACTATGACCTGACGGTCGTCATGCTGGCGGCACTGGTCGCCTATGGCCGTCCCGATGCCTCGCCCATGGAAAAGGCGGTCGCACTGACCGCCTTCCTGACCCCGCAATGGGGGATGGTGGCCAGTGCGATCGGCGTCCCCCTGACGCCGATCGCACTGATCGCACTCTTTGCCGTCGAACTGCGACGGCAGATCAGTCGCGGTCGCGACGTCCCAGCAGGCGCAGGCGCAGCGCGTTCAGCTTGATGAAGCCCGCCGCGTCGCGCTGGTCATAGGCGCCCTGATCGTCCTCGAAGGTGACGACCTTTTCCGAATAGAGCGAATAGGGCGACTTGCGGCCGGTGACGATCGCCTGGCCCTTGTACAGCTTCAGGCGGACGGTGCCGGTCACCTTCTCCTGGCTGTAGTTGACGGCGGCCTGCAGCATCTCGCGCTCCGGCGAGAACCAGAAGCCGTTATAGACCAGCTCGGCATAACGCGGCGCCAGCTCGTCCTTCAGGTGCGCGGCGCCCCGGTCGAGCGTGATCTGCTCGATGCCGCGATGCGCCAGCGCATAGATGGTGCCGCCCGGCGTTTCGTACATGCCGCGGCTCTTCATGCCCACGAAGCGGTTCTCGACCAGGTCGAGGCGGCCGATGCCGTGCTTGCGGCCCAGCTCGTTCAGCTTGGTCAGCAGCGTCGCGGGCGAGCAGGCCTCGCCGTTCAGCGCGACGCCGTCGCCGCGCTCGAAATCGATGGTGATGACTTCGGGCTGGTCGGGCGCGTCTTCCGGGTTGACGGTGCGCGAATAGACGTAATCCGGCACCTCATCCCACGGATTCTCCAGCACCTTGCCCTCGGACGAGGTGTGCAGCAGGTTCGCGTCGGTCGAGAAGGGCGCCTCGCCGCGCTTGTCCTTCGACACCGGGATCTGGTGCGCCTCGGCGAATTCGATCAGCTTGGTGCGGCTGGTCAGGTCCCATTCGCGCCACGGCGCGATGACCTTGATGTCGGGGTTCAGCGCATAATAGCCCAGCTCGAAACGGACCTGGTCGTTGCCCTTGCCGGTCGCGCCGTGGCTGACCGCGTCGGCGTTCACCATCTTGGCGATCTCGATCTGGCGCTTGGCGATCAGCGGCCGCGCGATCGAGGTGCCCAGCAGATACGTGCCCTCGTACAGCGCATTGGCGCGCATCATCGGGAAGACGTAATCCTTGACGAACTCCTCGCGCAGGTCGTCGATGAAGATATGTTCGGGCTTCACGCCCGCCATCTCGGCCTTCTTGCGCGCGGGCTCCAGCTCTTCGCCCTGGCCCAGATCGGCGGTGAAGGTCACGACCTCGCAGTTGTAATGCTGCTGCAACCACTTGAGGATGACGCTGGTGTCGAGGCCGCCCGAATAGGCGAGGACGACGCGCTTGATATCTTCGCTCATGGCAAAGTCCTTCGAAGAGGGGATGGATTTGCCCCGCGCCCTATGCGCTGTCGCGCCCCCACGCAACCTTCGCTTGGGTTCGTTCATTGCGGCGACAGCCAAAGGCCGTCAGGAGCGGCCGGGATGATCCGTTCAGGAGTTTGCCGCATGACCCGTTTCCTCGTCGCCGGCCTGATTGCCACGACGCTGTCCGTCCCCGCCCTGGCGCAGGACACCCGCGCGTCGGCCGCCGCGAAATTCTCGCGCGAGTTCAAGGCGCGCGACACCAACCACGACGGCGTGCTGACCAAGGCCGAGGTCAAGGCCGCGATCATGAAGATGGGCAATGGCAAGAAGCAGATCGACGCGGTCCATGCCCAGCGGCTGACCGACCTGTGGTTCGACAAGGCAGACGCCAACAAGGACGGCAAGGTGACCGAGGCCGAAGCCCAGGCGCTGCTGTCGCGCACCTTCGACGAATATGAGGCGGCCAAGGCGGCGCAGGCGCAGGCGGCGGGTCCGAAGGGGCGGTAGAGCATGATGACATGGGATCGAACCGAGCCTAGCCCCTCCTCTTCAGGGGAGGGGTTGGGGTGGAGCTTCGCCACGGGCCCGGTGTTTGCGGAAACGCCCCACCCCCGGCCCCTCCCCTGAAGGGGAGGGGTGGATCAAGCCGATCTCATCATGCGCTATGGGACGGCGCGCCTCCCCTATACTCCGACCCTTCCTCCACCGCCGTTCAGCCTGAGCGAAGTCGAAGGCCACGCCCCACCCTATCGGCGAGCGAGTCCCGTGCACTTCGACTTCGCTCAGTGCGAACGGAGGTTGGGTTTCATCTCCCGCTGAACGCAGGTCGGGAATTCCTCCCTCCCCACACGCAAAAAAGGCCCGGTGCGTTGCCGCACCGGGCTTAGGTCGTCCGCAGGAGGAACGTCGTGGGGTGCGGGGGTTCTGCGTGCCCCCGCTCCCGATCAGTTATAGGCGCGCTCGCCGTGCTCGCCGAGGTCGAGGCCTTCCTGCTCGACTTCCTTCGAGACGCGCAGGCCGGTGATCGCCTTGGCGACATACATGGCGATGACGGTGCCGATGGTGGCCCAGACGATGGTCGTGGCGACCGCGCCGAGCTGGACCAGCAGCTTCTGGCCCATGGCGTAATCCGCCGCACCCGGCCCGCCCAGCGAGGGGGCATAGACCACCGCCGTGCCGATCGCGCCGATCATGCCGCCGATGCCATGGACACCGAAGGCGTCGAGCGCATCGTCATAGCCGAGCTTGGGCTTGAGGACCGACACCGCATAGAAGCAGACCACGCTGGCGATGGCGCCCAGCACGATCGCGCCGAACGGACCCGAATTGCCCGCCGCCGGAGTGACCGCGACCAGACCGGCGACGATGCCCGAGCAGAAGCCCAGCGCCGAACCCTTGTGGCCCGCCAGACGCTCGGCGAGCATCCAGAACAGACCGCCCGAGGCCGTCGCGACGAAGGTGTTGATCATCGCCAGACCCGCCGAGCCATTGGCCTCCAGCGCGGAACCGGCGTTGAACCCGAACCAGCCCACCCAGAGGAGACCCGTGCCGACCCCGGTCAGCGTCAGCGAGTGCGGCGGCATCGGCGTGGTCGGATAACCCATGCGCTTGCCCAGGATCAGCGAGGCGACCAGCGCCGAGACACCGGCGTTGATATGCACCACGGTGCCCCCTGCGAAGTCGAGCGCCCCCGCCTTGAAGAACAGGCCCGAGGACGCCCACACCATATGTGCGATCGGGAAGTAGACGATGGTCAGCCAGACGGCGACGAACGCCATCACGGCCGAAAACTTCATCCGCTCGACCACCGATCCCAGCACCAGCGCGGCGGTGATCGCGGCGAAGGTCATCTGGAAACAGATGAAGACATATTCAGGAATCTCGACGCCCGCCGTGAAGGTCGCCGCCTGGCTGGCGGGCGTGACGCCCTTCAGGAACGCCTTGCCCAGCCCGGCGATGAAGTTAGACGCGCCCCCCGACACGTCCGGACCGAAGGCCAGGCTATAGCCGTACATCACCCAGATCAGCATAGCGAGGCACGCGGCCGCGCCGATCTGCGTCATGGTGGACAGCATGTTCTTCGCGCGGGTCAGACCGCCATAGAACAGCGCCAGGCCCGGCAGGATCATCATCATGACCAGCACGGTCGAGGTGAGCATCCAGGCGGTGTCGCCCTTGTTCACCGTCGCGGCGGGCGCGGCGGTGGCAGGCGACTGGAGCGCGGCGGCGTCCTGCGCCCAGGCGGGCAGCGCGGCGAACAGAGTCAGGCCGAGGCCCGCCGCACCGCTCGCCAATTTGGTGACATGCTTCATCGAAATCCCCCCTTGCTCAGAGCGCCGATTCGTCGGTTTCGCCGGTGCGGATGCGCACGGCCTGGCCGACATCGAGCATGAAGATCTTGCCGTCACCGATCGCGCCGGTGTTGGCGGCGGCCTGAATCGATTCGACGACGCGGTCGGCAATCTCGGACGCGCAGACGACCTCGATCTTGATCTTGGGCACCATGTTGGTGCTGTATTCGGCCCCGCGATAGATTTCGGTCTGGCCCTTCTGCCGCCCGAACCCCTTCACCTCGGTCACCGTCATGCCCGCCACGCCCAAGGTGGTCAGCGCCTCGCGCACCTCGTCGAGCTTGAACGGCTTGATGATAGCGATGATCAGCTTCACCTGCGCCCCCTTTGATTACCCGAGGGACCACTTCGCAAGGGGCGTGCCAGTTTACGTTTTTGTTACTTTTACGGGATCGGTATGGTGCGGTGCGGTAGGAATGGCGCACCGACCTGCATCAATTTTTAGGCATTCGGTCTGATCTGCCCGATTTTTGGGCATTCAATCCTCCCCTGCAAGGGGAGGTGGCAGCACGCAGTGCTGACGGAGGGGGACTTCCCCAAGGACAGCCCTCGCGGCACGCCCCCTCCACCACCGCTTCGCGGCGGTCCCCCTCCCCTTACAGGGGAGGACTTTAAGTTACGCCGCCAGCGCCGTCCCGCCGACGGTCAGCCCCTCGACCAGCAGCGTCGGCTGGCCGACCCCGGCGGGCACGCTCTGCCCGCCCTTGCCGCAGACGCCGACGCCCTCGTCCAGCGCAAAGTCGTTGCCGATGCCCTTCACCCGGGTCAGCACGCTCGGCCCGTCACCGATCAGCGTCGCGCCCTTGATCGGCGCGCCCAGCTTGCCGTTCTCGATCCGGTACGCCTCGGTGCAGGAGAAGACGAACTTGCCCGACACGATATCGACCTGCCCGCCGCCGAACGACTTGGCGAAGATGCCGTTCTTGACGCGCGACAACAGCTCGGCGGGATCGTCCTGCCCGCCCTTCATGAAGGTGTTGGTCATGCGCGGCATCGGCGCATGGGCGAAGCTCTCACGACGGCCATTGCCGGTCGGCGCGACGCCCATCAGCCGGGCGTTGAGCCGGTCCTGCATATAGCCCTTGAGGATACCGTCCTCGATCAGCACGACCTCGCGCGTCGGCGTGCCCTCGTCATCGATCGACAGCGAGCCGCGCCGGTCGGCGAGGCTCCCGTCATCGACCACGGTGACGCCGGGCGCGGCGACCCGCTCGCCGATGCGGCCCGAAAAGGCCGAGGTGCCCTTGCGGTTGAAGTCGCCCTCCAGCCCGTGCCCGATCGCCTCGTGCAGCAGCACGCCGGGCCAGCCCGGCCCGAGCAGCACGGTCATCTCGCCCGCAGGCGCGGCAACTGAGTCGAGATTGACCAGCGCCTGGTTCAGCGCGACGTCGATGCCCCGCTCCCAGGTCTCGCGCGCGACGAGACGGTCATAGAGATAGCGCCCGCCGATACCGAAGCTGCCCGTCTCGCGCCGCCCATTCTGCTCGACGACGACCGATATGTTCAGCCGCACGAGCGGGCGGACATCGGTGGCGACGAAGCCGTCGGCGCGGACGATCTCGACCACGCTCCAGCTGCCAGACAGGCCGACCGACACCTGCACGACGCGCGGGTCACGCGCGCGGGCGGCGGCGTCGATCGTCTGGCAGAGCGTCACCTTCTCGGCGAACGGGATCAGGTCGAGCGGATCGGTCGCGGTGTAGAGGTGTCGGTTGGTCCCCTGCGGCGGAGGCGCGGCGGCACCCTTCGCCGGGTCGATCAGCGCCATGGTTTGTGCGGCGCGCTGGATCGCGGCCTCGGACAGCTCGTTGGCGTGGGCAAAGGCCGTCATCTCGCCCGACACCGCGCGCAGGCCGAAGCCGGAATGGGTGTCGTAGCTGGCCGTCTTCAGCCGCCCGTCGTCGAAGCCGAATGCCTCCGACCGCTTATATTGCAGATAGAGTTCGCCATCGTCCGCCCGCGACAGGGCGCTGGCGGTGAGGCGCAACGCCGCGTCCGGGTCCAGCGTGTCGCGGTACAGGAACGAGCGGGGGTCGGTGGCGGTCATCTTGGGGATATAGGATGCCCGGCCGAGGTTTGAAACTCCAAGCCGTGCTACCCCTTCTTCTCCCCTCCCGCAGGCGGGGTTCCCTCTTCTTGAGCCCCTCCCGCAGGCGGGAGGGGTTTGGGGAGGGCACGGAGTCTCACCGAGACCAACGCCCGTGGCTTTCCCTCCCCCATCCCCTCCCGCTTGCGGGAGGGGCGCGAGTCTCATTCGCGTTGGGGTTTAGCGCCCGGCGCCATCCCCATGATCGGGAAGCTGCGCTTGGTCCGCCCCATCCGCCGGACCGCCGATCAGCACGAAACGGCGATCGCAGTATCCGCAATCGACATAGCCGGTCTCGTCGATCTGCAACCACACGCGCGGATGGCCGAGCGCAGCGCCGCCGGGAATGTCGGTGGCACCGTCGCAAGCGACGCGGGTCTGGGTGACGCGGGTGGTTTCGGGCGGCGGCAACATAGGCTCGCGCGATAGCAAGGCGTGGCCTCGCGTGCAATTACCCAAAGAGCGGCAAAACCGGCTTGGCCTGTCCCGCGCACGGGCCTATCGCTACGCCCATGACCGCCAGCACAGAAGCCGCCATTTCGATCCAGGGCATCGCCAAGACCTATCAGGGCGGCAAGCGCGCGCTCGACGGGGTCAGCTTCGACGTGCCGAGGGGCCAGATCTTCGGGCTGCTGGGGCCGAACGGCGCAGGGAAATCGACGCTCATCAACATCCTGGCCGGGCTGGTGATGAAGACCGAAGGGTCGGCGTCGATCTGGGGCTTCGACATCGACCAGCATCCGCGCAACGCCAAGGCGTCGATCGGCATCGTCAACCAGGAGATCCTGTTCGACCCCTTCTTCACGCCGCTGGAGACGCTGGAAATCCAGGGCGGGCTGTACGGCGTGCCCGAGGCGCAGCGCCGCTCGATGGAACTGCTGCGCGCGGTGCATCTGGAGGACAAGGCGAACGCCTATTCGCGCACCCTGTCGGGCGGCATGAAGCGCCGCCTGATGGTCGCCAAGGCGATGGTCCATTCGCCGCCCGTGCTGGTGCTCGACGAGCCGACGGCGGGCGTGGATATCGAGCTTCGCCAGCAGCTCTGGGCCTATGTTCGCTCGCTCAACGATCAGGGCGTGACGGTGGTGCTGACCACCCACTATCTGGAAGAGGCCGAGGAGCTGTGCGACCGGATCGCGATCATCAACCATGGTCGCCTGGTCGCCAACGAACCGACCCGCGAACTGGTCGGCAAGGCGCAGGAAAAGATCGTCGCGGTGACGGTGGACCGCGACGTGGCCGCGGTGCCCGACCATGCCAGCTTCGGCAAGATCGTCCTGAAGGGCAGCCGCACGCTGGAAATCACCTATGCCAAGGACAAGGTGAATGCGGGCCAGGTGCTCGCGGCGGTGCAGGCGGACGGGTATGGTATCGTCGACGTCTCGACCAAGGAAGCCGATCTGGAAGACGTGTTCCTGTCGCTGACGCGGAGCGTGAGCGTCTGAGGATTACTCCTCCCCGGTACGGGGAGGTGGCAGCGCGAAGCGCTGACGGAGGGGGGCTTCCACAACGGACACCCCTTGAGGCGATCCCCCTCCACCATCCTGCGGATGGTCCCCCTCCCCGTGCGGGGGAGGAATTGGGGAGCTCACCCCGCCCGCGCGAGGTCCGGGAAGCCAGCGCGGAAGCCAGCGACCTTGGGTTTGTCCCAGCGGACAATGTACGGATAGGTCGGGTTGCGGTCGTAGAAATTCTGATGCTCGGCCTCGGCCGGGAAGAAGCCGCCCTGCTCGATCCGGGTCGTGATTGGCTTGGCGAAGGCATGGGCGCGGGTCAGCTGGGCGATATAGTCGCGCGCGACCTTCGCCTGTTCGGGCGACTGGGCGAAGATCGCCGAGCGATAGCTGGGACCGCGATCAGGGCCTTGGCCACCGACCTGGGTCGGATCATGCGCGATCGCGAAATAGACGCGCAGCAGCGTGGCGTAGGAGACTTGGCGCGGGTCATAGGTGATGCGGATCGCCTCGGCATGGCCGGTCCGCTCGGTCGAGACGGCGGAATAGTTTGCATCCTCGCGGCGGCCACCTGCATAGCCCGCCGTCACCGAACGCACGCCCTTCACCCGCTCGAACACCGCCTCCATGCCCCAGAAACAGCCGCCCGCGAGCACAGCCACCTGCGGGCGCGGCGACGCGGGCACGTCGACCGCTGCCTTGGGGAGCGGCACGGCGCGTTCCGCGCTGGCGGGGAGCGAGGACAGGGCGACCGCTCCGAATGCGGTCGCGACCAGGGCGATGCAGAGGATATTGCGCATCGCCGGGATATGGGGTGTTTTTGAGGTTCGGCTAGGGGCAGGCGGTGAAGCGTGGGCTTCGACTTCGACGCGCTGCGTCGAAGTTTATCCTGAGCGGCTGGCTTGCCAGCCAGCCGAAGGGCTCAGCCTGAACGGCGGTGGTGTAATTAAGCCTTTCCCCACCTCCGTTCCGCCTGAGCGAAGTCGAAGGCCACGGGAATCATCCCGCCAAGAAGCCCCTTAGCGAACCGCCTCAACCGGCGCCGAACCGTAACGGCTGGGCGCTTCGGCGGGGTGAAGGACCACGAGACCCAAGGCTCCCAGCGCAAATCCGCCGGCGAACTGCCACACGAAACTGGACTTGAGGAGGGCACGCATCGTCACTTCACCTGTCTTAGCGGGTCACTCCCCGGTGGGGCGAGCGATCATCCGGGCGCCATCTGGTCGATCGGCGCCGTTCCGACAATGGCGTTTATAGAAACGCTGCATTAACGGCACGTGGACGTGTCGTTCATGCCACAGTTAAGCCTTATTGCTGCACCGCATATAGACCCATGAAAAAGCCAGCCAATCCGGCATCTTGGCCGGACTGACTGGCTTTCGCGACCGCTTGAGCGGCAAATTATTTCAGCGCGGCGCAGGCCGTCTGGATGCGGGTGCAGGCTTCCTTGAGCAGCGCGTCCGAGGTCGCATAGCTGATTCGCATCGCGGGCGAGAGGCCGAACGCCGCGCCCTGCACCGCCGCCACCTTCGCATCGTCGAGCAGATAGCCGACAAACGCCTCGTCGCTGTCGATCAACCGGCCCGAGGGCGTCGACTTGCCGATCAGCGGCGCAAAGGACGGATAGACATAGAAGGCGCCCTCCGGCGTCGGGCAGGTCATGCCCTCGATCTCATTGAGCATCGCCACTACCATGTCGCGCCGCGCCTGGAACGCCAGGTTGCGCTCGGCGAGAAAGCTCTGGTCGCCGGTCAATGCCGCGGTCGCCGCCGCCTGCGCGATCGAACAGGGGTTGGAGGTCGACTGCGACTGGAGCTTGGCGATCGCCTTGATCAGCCAGGGCGCGCCGCCCGCATAGCCGATGCGCCAGCCGGTCATCGCATAGGCCTTGGAACAGCCGTTCACCGTCAGCGTGCGCTCGTACAGCTCGGGGCAGACCTGCGCGATGGTGGCGAAGCGGAAGCCGTCATAGACGATATGCTCGTACATATCGTCGGCGAAGACCCATACATGCGGGTGCTTCAGGATGACCTCGCCCAGCGCCTTCAGTTCGTCGGCGGTATAGCCCGCGCCCGTCGGGTTGGACGGCGAGTTGAGGATGACCCACTTGGTCCTGGGCGTGATCGCCGCGTCGAGCGCCTCGGGGGTCAGCTTGTAGCCCTGTTCGGGTCCGGCCTTCACGATCACCGGCACGCCGCCCGCAAACTGGACGACGTCCGGGTAGCTGACCCAATAGGGCGCGGGGATCACGACCTCGTCCCCTGCGTCGATCGTCGCGACCATCGCGTTGAACAGGGTGTGCTTCCCGCCGACATTCACGCTGATCTGGTCGGCCTTGTAGGTCAGGCCGTTG
Organism: Sphingomonas parapaucimobilis NBRC 15100; assembly: GCF_000787715.1. Lineage (GTDB taxonomy): Bacteria > Pseudomonadota > Alphaproteobacteria > Sphingomonadales > Sphingomonadaceae > Sphingomonas > Sphingomonas parapaucimobilis. The sequence continues at coordinate 20,691 of NZ_BBPI01000064.1, read as the reverse complement.
TCGCGCGCGAACTTGGCCGCGATCGCCGCCTTCAGCTCGGGCGTGCCGTCGACATTGGTGTATTTGGTCTTGCCGTCGCGGATCGCCTGGATCGCCGCCTCTTTCACGAAGTCCGGCGTGTCGAAATCGGGCTCGCCTGCGCCCAGCCCGATCACGTCGACACCGGCGCGCTTCAGCTCCATCACGCGGCTGGTGATGGCGAGCGTGGGGGACGGGCTGATACGGCCGAGCGCGGCGGAGGGCTGCATGAAACGGAACCTTTGCGTCAGGAGATTGCGCGTGGCCCTTAGACCGTCAGCGGCTCAATCCGCAACCATCTCCGCACGAAACAATCCGCGAAGCGCATTGCCAAGCAAGAATCCGTCTTGCAGGTCGGCGCGGGTGAGCGTGCCCTCGATTGCGCGGCCCGCCTCGATCAGATGCGCGCGCAGCACGCCGGGCAGCAGCCCGAGCGACAGCGGCGGCGTCACCAGCACATCGCCGCGCGGCACGAACAGCGAGGTATAGCTGCCCTCGGTCAACAGGCCGTCGGGGGTCTCGAACACCACTTCGCCGGTCCCCGCCGCCGCCCGCGCCGTGTCGTAGAAGCCGCGCGCGCTGGTCTTGTGCCGCAATCGCAGGTCGCACGGCGAGACGGGCAGCGGCACGACCCGCACCGGCATGACGCCATCGAAGCGGGCGGGCGCGGGGCCGACCTCGACCACCAAAGCGCCGCTCCGCGCCAGCAGCAACCGGATGCGCCGGGCATCGCGCAGGCGGAAGGTCGCCGCCTGCAGTTCGTTGCGCGCATCATGCCGATTAAACGTGAAGCCCAGCGCGATGGCGCTCGCCTTCATCCGCGCCAGATGCACCTCGAGATGCTGGATGCCCTCGATGGGATCGAAGGCCATGGTCTCGATCAGGTCGAAATCGGGTCGCCCCCCGGCCAGGAACGCGGCCTTGGCCAGACACTCGTCCCATTCAGCCGCCGCCACCGAGTCGGCGACGACGCCGGAGCCGATGCCCAGCGTCGCGCGGGTTTCGCCCTCGGGCCAGACCAGGGTGCGGATCGCGACGTTGAACATCGCGTCGCCATTCGCGTCCAACCGCCCGATCGCGCCGGTATAAAGGCCGCGTGGCGAATCCTCGACCTCGGCGATCGCCTGCATCGCGCGGATCTTGGGCGCGCCGGTGATCGAGCCGCAGGGAAAGAGCGCCGCCAGCACGTCCAGCGCGTCACGCCCCTCGGCCAGATCGGCGGTGACGGTCGACACCATCTGATGCACCGTCGGATAGGGTTCGACCGCGAACAGCTCGGGCACGGCGACGCTGCCCGCCCGCGCGACCCGCGACAGGTCGTTGCGCATCAGGTCGACGATCATCAGATTTTCGGCGCGCTGCTTGGGATCGTCGCGCAAGCCTTGCGCCGCGCGCGCATCGGCGGCGGGATCGTCCTCGCGCCGTGCGGTGCCCTTCATCGGCCGGGCGGTCAGCCTGCCCCCTTCGAGCGCGAAGAAGAGTTCGGGGGACAGCGACAGGATCGTCGCCTCGCCGGTCGCCACCACCGCGCCCCAGCCCGCCCGCGACCGGGCACGCAGGCCCGCATACAGCGCCAGCGGATCGCCGAGCACGGGGGCGGTCGCACGGAAGGTCTGGTTCACCTGATACAGGTCGCCCGCCGCGATCAGCGCCTGGACGGCGGCGAACTGCTCGGCATGGCGCGCGGCGTCCAGTTCGGGCACCATCTCGCCGATCCAGCCCCCTGCGGGATCGGGAAGCAGCGACTCCGGCGTGACGGCCTCATATCCCTCGAACAGGCCGAACCAAAGAAGCGGACCGCCGATCGCGCGAGGCGGCACGCCGGACTCGAACGCCACGCCCGCCTCATAGGCCAGATAGCCGACCGCCTCGAGGCCCTTTGCCCGCGCCGTGCGCAAGGCGTCGAGTGCCGCCCGAACCTCCTCCGCCCGGTGCGCGGTGACGATGCCGACCGGCCGCGCATAGAGACGCGCCGCCGCTCCCCCGTCACGGGCGTCGTCGAGCAGGACGAAAGGAGGAAGGGGACGCACCATGGAATGACGATCCATGCACGTCGCCTGCCCCCCCATGCAAGTATCGATTGGCCCGGGCCGTCCCAGCCCTTATCGCCGGGGCATGACCAGTGCTCCCCAGAACCCGCCGCTCCGGGCCGCGATCGTGCCCGTCACCCCGCTTCAGCAGAATTGTTCGATCGTGTGGTGCACCGCGACGATGAAGGCGGCGGTGGTCGATCCCGGCGGCGACCTGCCGCGTATCCATGACGCCATCGCCAAGACCGGGGTGACGGTCGAGAAGATCCTGCTGACCCATGGCCATATCGACCATGCGGGCGGCGCCAAGGAACTGGCCGACGCCTTGTCGGTGCCCGTCGAGGGGCCGCAGGAAGAGGATCGGTTCTGGCTCGCGCGGCTGGACGAGGATGGCCAGGCTTACGGCATCCCCGCCCAGGTGCTGGAGCCGACCCGCTGGCTGTCGGAGGGCGACACGGTGACGATCGGCGACCTGACCCTGGATGTGTACGAGACGCCGGGCCATACGCGCGGCCATGTGATCTTCCACCACGCGCCCTCGCATTTCGCGCTGGTCGGCGACGTGCTGTTCCAGGGATCGGTCGGTCGCTCGGACCTGCCGGGCGGGGATCACGACACGCTGATCCGCTCGATCGTCGAAAAGCTGTGGCCGCTGGGGAACGAGACCGCGTTCATTCCGGGCCATGGCCAGCCCAGCACCTTCGGGCATGAGCGGCAGAGCAATGCGTTCGTCGCGGACCGGGTTCTGGGCCTGGGGTGAGGGTTTCGCGTGGGCTTCGACTTCGCTCAGCCTGAACGGATGTAGGGGCTGGGTCTAAACCCTAAACCCCGTTCAGCCTGAGCGAAGTCGAAGGCCAAGGGATTACCGCCGTTCCGCAGCACTCTCGCTGCGAATCGCCTTGAACTCGGACCCGGTGCGCCATTCCGGCCAGTCTCGCCCATCGGCCAGATCGCGCCCGATCCGGTACAGCAGCCCGACATCCGCCGCCGCCCCGCGCAGGTCCCAGTTCGCGTCCCACGCGTCGCAGGTCTGGTGGTAACAGCGCATATACCCGTCCAGCCACTTCTGCCCCGCAGGCCGCCCGCCCGCGACCAGATCGGGCGCGCCGCTGATCGCCATCAGCAGCAGCGTCGGCACACCCCGCCGCGCGACGGAGAAGTGATCGGCGCGATAGAACAGCCCGCGCTCGGGCAGCGCCTCGGGCGTCACCGTACGGCCCTGCGCACCCGCCGCGGCCTTCAGCCGGTCCTCCAGGTCGTTCTGCCCGTCACCGACCAGCATCACGTCCCGCGCCGGTCCCGCCGTCTGGAGTATGTCGAGCGTCAGGTTGGCGACCGTTTTGCCAAGCGGATAGACCGGCTTCACCGCATAGGTTTCCGACCCCAGCGGCCCGCGCTCCTCGCCGGTCCATAGCGCGAAGACCAGGCTGCGGTCGGTTGGCGGGGCCGCCTTGAACGCGCGCGCCAGTTCCAGCACGCCCGCCACGCCCAGCGCATCGTCGTTTGCGCCGGGGCGGATCACCCGCCCCTGCGAATCCGGTGCGCCCCTGCCATAGGCGTCCCAATGCGCGCCGAACATCACGACTTCATCGGGGTGCGTCTTGCCGGGCAGCCTGGCCAGCACGTTGCGGCTTTCGGCGCGGACGGTGGTGACGGGCAGGTCCGCGGAGAAGGTCTGCCCCTTCAATTCCACCGGCCGGAAGTCCGCACGCCTTGCGCGCGCCCGCTGCTGCGCCAGGTCCAGTCCGGCGGCGGCGAACAACTGGCTTGCCGACTCGCCCGACAGCCAGCCCTGCAACAGGATGCGCGAGGTCGGGTCGCTGCGGACGATATCGTAATTCTCGCCCGCCGGCGCGGTCACCGTCGCCCAGCCATAGCCCGCGCCCGGCGTATCATGGACGATCAGCGCGCCGATCGCGCCCTGCCGCGCGGCTTCCTCATATTTATAGGTCCAGCGGCCATAATAGGTCATGCGCCGGTCGCCGAACCTGCCCTTGGCATCGTCGCCCGCCACCGCCTCGAAATCGGGATCGTTGACCAGAAAGACGGCGATCTTGCCCTTCAGGTCGACGCCCTTGAAGTCGTCCCAGCCGCGCTCCGGCGCGTGGACGCCGTAACCGACGAACACCATGGGCGCATCCTTGATCGCCACCCGGTCGACCGGCCGCACGGTCGAGACATAGACGCCCTGCCCCTGCACCAGCGGCATCGCCCCCGCCCGCATCGTCCCTTGCCCGGTCTGGGTTCGGATCAGCGGCACGGCCTGCGTCCATTGCCCATCCGGGCCGCCGGGTTGCAGGCCCATCGCCTTGAACTGCGCGACCAGCCAGTCGACCGTCCTGGCCTCCCCCGGCGTGCCCGGCGCGCGGCCATCGAACGCGTCGGAGGCGAGCGTCTTCACATCGGCCGACAGGCGCCGCGGCGATATGGGGTCGGGCGCGGCGGCGGTCAGCGACCCCGTCAGCATCAGGGCGGCGAGGCCGGTCAGGGGCAGGCGAATCATCAGCGGTCGATCCTTACGACGGTCGTGGTCGGGGCAGGAACGGCCTGCGCAGCATAGACGATCCCGATTCCCCAACCGGCGAGCAGCGCCAGGATCGCCCAGGTGCCGATCGCGCCCCCGGCCCGCCCGATATTGGGTGCGGGTCGCATCATGCCCCAGCCATGGGCGATCCGCGCCACGATGAACGCACCGCCCGCTATCCACAGCCAGAAGGACGATCCGCCGCCCAGCTCGATCAGGCCCATCAGGATCAGGACGAAGGGCGCATATTCGACGAAATTGGCCTGGGCTCGCATGCCCGCCACGAGTCGCGAATCGCCGCCGTCGCCGATCATCACCTTGCCGCGGAATCGGCCCATGACGATTCGCAGCGCCAGCCACAAATTGACGATGGCGGCCGCCGCCGCGATGCTGAGCGTAACGGGCAGGACCATAAATGCCGTCTTTCCTGTAAATTGCCGGATACCGGGGAGTGCCATTTGGCGCCCGCGCTTGCAACATCGGCAAAACTCGCTATAGGCGCGGGGCTTCGCGATGCGTCCGGCTGGGTGCTCACGCGGCCGGGTCGACGATCCGGGCGCGCAATGGGTGCTGATCGTGGCGTATTCCACCCATTGTTCGATTGATAAGGTGCCGCAATGGCCGTCCCCAAGAGAAAGACTTCGCCCTCCAAGCGCGGCATGCGCCGTGGCCACGACTCGCTGACGGTCGCGGCATTCCAGGAATGCCCGAACTGCGGCGAGCTGAAGCGTCCGCACAATCTGTGCACCGCCTGCGGCCATTATAACGGCCGTGAGGTCGTGTCGGTCGAGGGCTGATCCCTCCACCTTCACCTGAACGACCGTTAGAGGATACCCATGGCCGATAACGCCTGGATCGCCGTCGATGCGATGGGCGGCGACGACGGGCTGGCCGTGATGCTCGCGGGTGTCGCCAGAGCGCGACGCCGTTTCGAGGGCATGCGGTTCTTCCTGGTCGGTGACGAGGCGCAGATTGCGGAGGGGTTGAAGTCCCATCCCAATCTGTCCGCCGCGTCCGAAATCGTGCATGCGCCCGAAATCGTCGGCTCGAGCGAAAAGCCCAGCCAGGCGATTCGGCGTGCGCGCGTCACGTCGATGGGCATCGCCATCGACTTGGTGAAACAGCGTCGCGCCGCCGCCATGGTGTCGTCGGGCAATACCGGCGCGCTGATGGCGATGGCCAAGCTGTCGCTACGCACGCTTCCCGGCATCGACCGGCCCGCGCTGGCCGCGCCGCTGCCGACGCTGGGCGACAATGACGTCGTCATGCTCGACCTCGGCGCCAATACCGAGTGCGATGCGCGCAATCTCGTCCAGTTCGCCGTCATGGGCGCGGCCTATGCCCGCGTTCTGCTGGAACTCGACAATCCGCGCGTGGCGCTGCTCAATATCGGGTCCGAGGATCAGAAGGGCACCGACGAGATTCGCGACGCCGCCGCCGTGCTGCGCGGCCAGAATCACCTGCCGCTGAACTTCACCGGCTTTATCGAGGGCAATCAGCTCGCCCGTGGCGAAGTCGATGTGATCGTGTGCGACGGCTTTGCCGGCAATATCGCGCTCAAGACCGCCGAGGGGACCGCGCGTTTCGTCGGCGACCTGCTGAAGCGCGCCTTCCGCTCCTCGACCCGCTCGAAGATCGGCTTCCTGATCTCGCGCCCGGCGACGCAGTTGCTGCGCGACCATCTCGACCCCAACAACCACAATGGCGCGGTCTTCCTGGGCCTGAACGGCGTGGTGGTGAAAAGCCATGGCAGCGCCAACGAACTGGGCGTCGCCACCGCGATCGGCAATGCGGCCAAGATGGTGCGCGCCGACCTGACCCGGCGTATCGCCGAGGATCTCCTGAATTTCGAGGACGCCGCATGATTCGTTCGATCGTCACGGGTACGGGGTCGGCCCTTCCAACCCGGCGGGTGTCGAACGAAGAACTGGCGCAAGAGGTCGACACCTCCGACGAATGGATCGTCGAGCGGACCGGCATCCGCTTCCGCCATATCGCAGGTCCCGAAGAGACGACCGCGACGCTGGCCGCCGACGCCGCCAAGGCCGCGATCGCCGCCGCCGGATTGTCGGCGCAGGACATCGACCTGATCGTGCTGGCCACCGCCACCCCGGACCAGACTTTCCCGGCGACCGCCACCAAGGTCCAGGCGATGCTGGGCATCAACGACTGTGTTGCGTTCGACGTGGCCGCCGTCTGCTCGGGCTTTCTCTATGCCGTGCAGGTCGCCGATGCGATGCTGCGTTCGGGCGTGCAGCGCCGCGCGCTGGTGATCGGTGCGGAAACCTTCAGCCGCATCCTCGACTGGGAGGATCGCACCACCTGCGTCCTGTTCGGCGACGGCGCGGGTGCGATGGTGCTCGAAGCGCGCGAGAGCGACGATGAAGGCGGACGCGGCATCTTGGCGACCAAGCTGCATGCCGATGGCCGCCACAACGGCCTGCTCTATGTCGATGGCGGCGTCTCGACCACCGGCACCGTCGGCAAGCTGCGGATGAAGGGGCGCGAGGTGTTCCGCCACGCCGTCGTCAATCTGGCACAGGTGATGGAGGAATCGCTGGGCCTCGCAGGCCTGACCTCGGCCGATGTCGACTGGGTCGTGCCGCACCAGGCCAATGCCCGCATTCTCGACGCGACCGCGCGCAAGCTGAACCTGCCCGCCGAAAAGGTCGTCGTCACCGTCGACCGCCATGCCAATACCTCGGCGGCCTCGGTGCCTCTTGCGCTCGACACGGCCGTGCGCGACGGCCGCATCCGCGAAAACGACATTCTGGTCCTGGAAGCGATGGGCGGCGGGTTCACATGGGGTGCCGCGGTGATACGCTTCTGAACAATCGATTGACATTGAGCGAGATAAATCCCTTTCGGTCCCATCGGGCGGTATGATACCGGATCGCCAGATACCATTGGGGGATGGCCACATGACGAACGCTGGAACTTTGACGCGCGCCGACCTGGCAGAATCGCTGCATCAGGAAGTCGGCTTGTCGCGATCCGACTCGGCCGATGTGGTCGAGCAGATTCTCGTCGAGATGTGCGAGGCACTGTCGCGGGGCGAGAACGTCAAGATTTCGGGGTTCGGGACCTTCGTGCTGCGTGACAAGGGGGAGCGGATCGGCCGCAATCCCAAGACCGGGGTGGAGGTGCCGATCGCACCGCGCCGCGTGCTGACCTTCCGCGCCAGCCAGATGATGCGCGATCGCATTGTCGCGGCGGGATAGGCCCGAACGGCCCGCGGATGGCGGCAAGGCCGATGGTGCATTGCGCACCATCGGGGAGGTTTCGCGTGAGACCGGCGTGGCGCAGCATGTCCTGCGTTACTGGGAAGGCCGCTTTCCGCAGCTGAAACCCGTGCAGCGCGCGGGCAATCGCCGCTATTACCGGCCCGAGGACATGGCGCTGATCCGGCGCATAGACCAGCTGCTCAACCAGCAGGGCTATACGGTGCGCGGCGTGCAGCAGCTTCTGGAAAGCGAATCGCGGGCCAAGGACGATCCGGCGGCGATCCTGCGCGCGATCCGCGATTCGCTGGTCGAGGGACTCGCCTGGGACGACCGGGCCGGGCGGTGAGTTTTGGGGCGTAGGCCTCGACTTCGCTCAGCCTGAACGGAGGTTGGGGATATGGTCCGCTTCAAACAGCCGTCCAGGCCGAGCGAAGTCGAAGCCCACGCCCCATCGTCCGGCCAAGATCAGGCAGGCTGAACCACCCCGCCCTGTTCACCCAACAACAAATCCCAACACGCCCGGTTATAGGCGTGCGCCTTCCACCAGAACCAGCCGCCATTGCCGACGCCCCAGGCCGCCACGCCCAGCGCCGCCCAGGGCAGTCCGCGTGCCGCACGCCCGCCACGCGCCGCCACCCGGCCCGCCGCCAGGCCACCCCGACCGATCTTGCGCGCCGTCTTGGCCAGCCGCCCGGCCGCCTTGGCCTGCGACAGCAGCCCCGCGCCGCCGCGAAGGTCGCTGAACAATGCGGCCGGACCGACAAAGCCCTTCAACTTGCCGACGATCTCCTGCGCCTCGATCGCCATGCCAGGCTCCAGCTGGCGACGCTGCGCGCCGGTCAGGCCATAGGCATCGCCGATCGCGTCGATCGTCTCGGCCAAGCTCTCGGTGCCGATGGTCAGCGCCTTGGCCCCCGCCTTCAGCGCGCGGCGGCGGATCAGCTTCTCATTGGCTTCGAAGGTCTGCTCGATTGCGGTGCGGTCCATGCCAAGTCCCTGTTCGATCATGCGCCATGAAGCCGCGACACGGGCCTCCGGTTCCGTCTCAGCGCTCGCGCGTGGCGAGGAAGCGGACCTTGGGATAGCGATCGGCGACATAGCCGACTTCCCAGGCGCTCTTGGCAAGGAAGACGGGGTTGTCGTCGCGGTCCTTGGCCATGGCCGAGCGGTTTAGATCCATGAACGCCTTCAGGTCGGCGGGATCGTCCGCTGTGATCCAGCGCGCGGTGTCGAATGGCGCAGGCTCCAGCCCCGCCGCGACCTTATACTCCGCGTCCAGTCGCGACAGCAGCACGTCGAGCTGGAGCTGCCCGACGACGCCGATGATCCAGTTCGACCCGATCTCCGGGTAGAAGACCTGGGTCACGCCCTCCTCGGCCATGTCGTCCAGCGCCTTGCGCAGCTGCTTGGTTTTGGTCGGGTCCTTCAGCGCGACGCGGCGCAAGATTTCGGGCGCGAAATTGGGCAGGCCGGTGAAGCGCACGTCCGCCCGCTCCGACAGCGTGTCGCCGACACGGAGCGTGCCGTGGTTCGGAATGCCGATGATGTCGCCCGGAAACGCCTCGTCCGCGACTTCGCGATTTTGCGCGAAGAACAGGATCGGCGAATGGACCGCGATCGGCTTGCCATGGCCCGTCGGCGTCAGCTTCATGCCGCGCTTAAACGTGCCCGAGCACAGCCGCATGAAGGCGATGCGGTCGCGATGCTGCGGGTCCATATTCGCCTGCACCTTGAACACGAAGCCGGTGACTTCCTTGTTGTCCGGCGAGACGGGCGCGGGCTCGGCGGGCTGTGGGCGTGGGCTCGGCGCATGGCGGCTCAGCGCGTCGATCAGCTCGGCGACCCCGAAGTCCTTCAGCGCGGAGCCGAAATAGACCGGCGTCAGGTCGCCATTACGATACGCCTCGCCATCGAATTCGGCATAACCGGCCTGGGCCAGCTCGATTTCCTCGGCGATCTCGGCGGGCAGGGTCGGCGCATCGTCCACCTTGCCGTGAAAGGCGCGGCTGTCGCCCTCGGGACGGCTGACCTTGCCGGTGGTCAGGTCGAGAATGCCCTCGAACAACCCGCCCATGCCGACCGGCCAGCTCATCGGCGCGACATCGAGCGCGAGGATGTCGGCGATCTCGTCGAGGAGTTCGAAGGGCGGACGGCCTTCGCGGTCGACCTTGTTGATGAAGGTGATGATCGGCACCGAGCGCAGGCGGCACACCTCGAACAGCTTGCGTGTCTGCGCCTCGATCCCGCGCGCCGCGTCGATGACCATGACGGCCGAGTCGACGGCGGTCAGCGTGCGGTAGGTATCCTCCGAGAAATCCTCGTGGCCCGGCGTGTCGAGCAGGTTGAAGGTCACGCCGTCCTTCTCGAACGTCATCACCGAGGACGTGACCGAGATGCCGCGCTGCTGCTCGATCTTCATCCAGTCCGACCGCGCGCGGCGATTCTGGCCCCGCGCCTTGACCTCGCCCGCCAGATGGATCGCGCCGCCGAAATAAAGCAGCTTTTCGGTCAGCGTCGTCTTGCCGGCGTCAGGGTGCGAGATGATCGCGAAGGTACGGCGGGGGGAAGTCATGGGCGGCTCTGTCGAATAGGGAAATGGCGCGTCCGAGCGCCCGAGATGATGCGCCTGTTACAGCAAATTGTGGCACAAGACAGGCCCCTGCCAAATCTCCCCTCCCCTTCAGGGGAGGGGCCGGGGGTGGGGCGCTTCCTCAGGCGCGGCACCCGAGGCGAGGCCCCACCCCAACCCAGCATCAGGTCGATCAGGCTCCCAGCCTGATCTAAACCGCGTGGGACGCGGTTTACCTGATGTTCCTGAAGGGGAGGGGCTTAGCGGATTTTACCCCGCCAGCGTCACCGTCATCTGCATGACCTTTTCACCGCCGACCGGCACGACGAAGACGCCGGGCTTGTCGGTGAACTCGCCGTCATACCCTTCCGGGTCGGCAATGCCGTGCCAGGGCTCGACGCAGACATAGGCCGCGCCGGGCTTGGTCCAGATGCCGAGCTTGTCGGTATCGGGGAAGGCTATGCGCAACTGCGGCGCGCCGTCCGCGCCGTAGGTGACGTGGCGGCTCTCGACCGGGTCCCAGACCAGCGCGTCGTTGGTGAACAGGTCGTCGGCCAGGTGCAGAACGCGGCCATCAAGTGGACTGTCGCGGCGGGCTTCAGCGATCAGGCCGTCGGGCGCGATCTCGCGCAGACGGGCGGGCTCGTCCTGTTCAAAGACGATGCGGTGGTCGGCGCGGGCCTTGCCGTAGCGCAGCGGCCAGGCGAAGGCGGGGTGGAAGCCGAAGCTGGCGGGCATCGGCACTTCGCCGCGATTGAGGACGCGGACCTCCACCGCGAGCGTCGCCTCCTCCAGCCGGAACTCCACCTCCAGCCGAAAGGCGAAAGGATAGGAGGTGCGCGTTTCCTCGCTGTCGCCCAGCGAGAAGACCGCGCGGGTGGCCTCGTGCGTCACCAGCTCGAAGGTCGAGTGGCGGGCAAAGCCGTGCTTGGCCATCGGATAATGCCGGCCGTCCAGGCGGATGCCGTCGCGGGTCACGCCGATCACCGGAAAGAGCAGCGGTGCGCGGCCGGTCCAGAAAGCCGGGTCCGCGTTGGTCATCAACTCGCGGCCCGCTGCATCCTTCAGCGAGGACAGCTCGGCCCCGAACGGATTGATCGCCGCCGACAGATGGTCATTGGCGATGCGGACCCAGTTTTCTGCGTCAGCCACGGAGTTGCGCTCCCTGCTTGGCGGCGGCCGCGACGATCTTGTCGGCGATGGCCTTCAGTTCCTCGTCGGTGAAGCTTTTCTGCTGGGGTTGCAGAAGGACCTCGACCGCGACCGACTTATGGCCCTCGGGCACACCCTGCCCGGCGAACACGTCGAAGACACGCGCGGCGGTGATCGCCGCCTTGTCCGCAGCCCGGACCGCACGGATCAGCATGTCGGCCGCCAGCGTGTCCGGCACCAGAAAGGCGAAGTCGCGCTTCACCGACTGCAACGCCGGAGGCGTATAGGCCGGACGCATGAAGCCCGTCGCCCGCTTGGGCGGGATGGCGTCAAGATACAGCTCGACCGCCGCCACCGCGCCGTCGAGGTCGAACGCCTTCAACACCGAAGGGTGGACCATGCCGAACGCCGCCAGCACCGTCTTCGGACCCAGCCGCAACGTGCCTGACTGGCCGGGATGCCAGGCATCGCCCGCCTCGCCCATCACCTGGAGATTGTCGACCGGCGCACCCGCCTGCGCGAGCAACGCGATGGCTTCGGCCTTGGCGTCATAGGCGTCGTAGCCCTGCGCCTTGCCCGCGCGCCAGTTGCGGGGGCTCTTGTCGCCTGCCAGCACCACGCCGAGCGTCGGCCGCTCGGCCTCTTCCAGATAGCGGCGGCCGATCTCGAACAGGCGCACCGACGTCGCGCCACGCTTGATGTTGCGCTCGGTCGCGGCGAGCAGGCCGGGGAGCAACGAAGGCCGCATGACCTTCAGGTCCTCGCTGATCGGGTTGGCGAGCGTGAAGGCGCCGCCGCCGAATGGCGCGGCCTGCGCCTCGCTGATGAAGCTCCACGTCACCGCTTCGTCCAGACCACGCGCGGCGGCGGCGCGGCGGGCGCGGCGCTCCAGCTTCTGCTGCGGCGTAGCGGTGGGACGCGCGACGCCGGGGGTGCGGGGGAGCGCAACTGGGGGAACATGGTCGATCCCCTCGATACGGATGACTTCCTCGACCAGATCGGCGGGGCCGTCCACATCGCGACGCCAGCTCGGTGCGGTCACCTGCCAGTCGGCGGTGACGGTGAAGCCCAGCGACTCGAGGATCGCCTTCTGACGGTCCGCCGCGATGGCGAGGCCGCCCAACGTCTCGGCCAAGTTCGGATCATAACCGATAGTCTTGCCAACGACTGGCGGCTTGCCCGCGCGCGTCACCGCGCTGGCGGTGCCGCCGCAATATTCGAGCACGAGGAACGTCGCGATGGCGAGGCCGTCGTCCAGGAAGGCCGGGTCCACGCCGCGCTCGAACCGGGTCCGCGCGTCGGAGGTCAGCGCCAGTTTCTGGCCGGTGCGCGCGATCGCCTCTGGGGCGAAGTACGCGCATTCGATGATGACGTCGGTGGTCGTCTCCGACACGCCCGAATGTTCGCCGCCCATGATGCCGCCGATATCATGCACACCCGCCTCGTCGGCGATGACGGTCATGCCTTCCGACAGACTATAGGTCTTGCCGTTGAGCGCCTCGACCGTCTCGCCGTTGCGGGCCTGGCGTGCGACCAGACCGCCCGACAGCTTGGCCTTGTCATAGACGTGCAAGGGACGGCCGAGATCGACCGTCATATAGTTGGTAATGTCGACCAAAGCCGAAATCGGCTTCTGCCCGATCGCGGTCAGCCGCTGGCGCATCCATTCGGGGGCCTCGCCATTGGTCAGGCCCGACACACCCTGCGCGTAGAAAGCGGGGCAGCCCTCGGCGTCCTCGATACGGACATCGGGGCCAGCGCCCTCGCCCGGCACCTCCGGCACGGTCGGCGCGATCAGCGTGCCGAGACCGGCGGCGGCGAGATCGCGCGCGATGCCGTGGACGCCCATGCAGTCCTGCCGGTTGGGCGTGATCGACACGTCGATGACCGGATCGTTCAGCCCCGCATAATCCGGGAAGGAGGTGCCGACGACCGCATCCTCGGGCAGTTCGATGATGCCGTCATGGCCCTCGCCGATCTGCAACTCGCGCGCCGAACACATCATGCCGTTCGACTCGACGCCGCGGATGGCGGCGACCTTCAGCGTCACGTCGAGGCCGGGAACATAGGCCCCCGGCGCGCCGAACACACCGACCAGGCCCGCACGCGCATTGGGCGCGCCGCACACGACCTGCATCGGGCCGTCACCGGCATCGACCGACAGCACTTGCAGCTTGTCCGCCTGCGGATGCCGCTCGGCCGACAGGATGCGCGCGACGCGGAACGAGGAGAGCGCCTCGCCCGGATTGTGCACGCTCTCGACCTCCAGGCCGATACGGGTCAGCCCCTCGACAATGGTGTCGAGCGAGGCGTCGGTGTCCAGATGGCTCTTCAGCCAGCCCAGGGTGAACTTCATGCGCCGACTCCTCCCGACAGCGTGGGTACGTCGAGGCTCGCGAACCCGTAATGCTTCAACCAGCGGATATCGCCGTCGAAAAAGGCGCGCAGATCGTCCATCCCGTATTTCAACATGGCGAGGCGATCGATGCCGCAGCCAAAGGCAAAGCCCTGCCATTCGTTCGGATCAAGCCCGCACGCCTCGATGACCTTCGGGTGGACCATGCCGGAGCCGAGAACCTCCATCCAGCCGCCGCCCCCATCTCTTCCAGGGTGGCCGCCGATGACGCGCTTGCCCTTCTCGATGGTGTAGCCGACATCGACCTCGGCCGAGGGTTCGGTGAAGGGGAAATAGCTGGGGCGCAGGCGCAGGACGATATCGTCACGCTCGAAGAACGCCTTCAGAAAGGTCTCCAGCGTCCATTTGAGATGGCCGAGCGTGATGCCCTTGTCGATCACCAGCCCCTCGACCTGATGGAACATCGGCGTGTGGGTCGCGTCCGAGTCGGAGCGATAGGTGCGGCCCGGCGCGATGATGCGGATCGGCGGCTTCTGGTCGAGCATGGTGCGGATCTGCACCGGCGAGGTGTGGGTGCGCAGCACGCGGCGCACCGTACGCTCGTCGCCGCCCGCCTCGACCCCCGCCAGATAGAAGGTGTCGTGCATCGCGCGTGCCGGATGCGTCTCAGGGATGTTGAGCGCGGTGAAATTGTGCCAGTCGGTCTCCACCTCCGGCCCGGTCGCCACCGCGAAGCCCAGATCGGCGAAGATCTCGGCCAGCTCGTCCATCACCTGGCTGACCGGGTGGACGGTGCCGAAGCTGCCGCCCTCGACCGGCAGGGTCATGTCCAGCCGTTCGGACGCGAGGCGCGCGTCGAGTGCCGCCTGCTCCAGCGCGGACTTGCGGGCACCCAGCGCCTCGGTGACGGCCTCGCGCAGGCCGTGGATCTTCGGCCCTTCGACCTGGCGTTCCTCGGGGCTCATCTTGCCCAGCGTCTTCAACAGCTGGGTGATGCGCCCCTGCTTGCCCAGCGTGTCGACGCGGATCGTCTCCAGCGCATCCAGCGCGGGCGCATCGGCGATGGCGGCGAGCAGCGGCTCACGCATTTGTTCGAGTTCGTTACTCACATGTCACTCCGTCGGCCGTTCTAGCGCCCCCGTGAAGGGCGTGGCCCGTTGGCGGGATTGCCCCTGCCGTAGCGGCTGGGTGGCCATGGGATCAATCCTTCACGCATGATCCGCGATCGTGACGGCCGCCATGATGCCCGATGTCACGGCAACCTTTCCTCAATATGTCATAGGTTAAGATTGCCTCGCGGCCCTTGCGAGGGGCCGTGCCATGCCCGGTACGGAACGCCCATCTTGATTCTCGATGTCTTTACCATCCAGGTGATCGCCGCGATCAGCCATTTCATCATCGGCGCGCTGCACCTGACCCCGGGCCTGACACGCCGGGACCGTGGCGGATGGGTGCGCGACTGGGGACTGGCGAAAATCCTGATCGGCCTGGCCAACGGGCTGTCGCTGCTCTTCGACGGCTCCAACACGATGCCGGTCGAACGCCTGCTCAACCTGACCCTGGTGATCGGCCTCGCCCTGAGCATCCGCAGCACCGCGACCATCAGCGGCCGGACGCCGCCGCGCCTCCTGATGCTGCTGTTCGGGGCAACCGGAGCGGCGCTGGTCGCGCTCCTGCTGTTTGATCCCCATGACGTCCGCTGGACCGTGGCGGCGATGGGCATGGCCCGAACGCTGTGCCTGTTGTCGCTCACCTGGCTGGTGACCGGCATCGCCCGGCGGGAGGGGCTGAAGACCGCCTGGATCATGGCGGGCATCTTCGCCCTCTCGACGATGGCCTTCCTCCTGAACATGGCGCTGAACCTGATCGGATTCACCTTTCCCGACTGGCAGGCCCAAACCGATCCGATAGCGCATTGGTCGGTCGGCATCGCGATCATCATGGTGACGCTGACCCATTTCTCGCTGCTGCTGATCGAGTCCGAGCGCACCCAGCGCGAACTGCGCGAACAGGCCTGTCGCGACAGCCTGACCGGCGCGCTGAACCGCTTCGGACTGGACCAGAACCGGATCGCCATGCACGGCCCGGTCGCCCTGCTGCTGATCGATATCGATCATTTCAAGGCGCTCAACGACACGAAAGGTCATGCGGCCGGGGACTTGGTGCTGCGGCTGCTGGTCGACCTGGCCCAGGCCGAACTGGGCGCACGGGGACAGGTGGTTCGGATCGGAGGCGACGAGTTTCTCTGCGTCCTGCCCGCCGCCAGCCATGCCGAGGCAGACCTGCTGCGCAAGGCCCTGTCCCAGCGTTTCGACCGTGCGGTGGTCGCCGCCGTCGATTCGCCCTATCCGCCGTCGCTGAGCATCGGCCTTGCGACCGGATCGGCGGACAAGGGGCTCGACCGGCTGATCCGGCAGGCGGACGAGGCGATGTATGCCATCAAGCGGGTCCGCCATGCGCGACGCCCGCACGCGCAAGCCGCCTGACCCGATCTCTCGAAGCGCGCCATGAGCAAGGGCGGGCGGCCGGTTGGCGGCCCGCCCTGCTCGGTCGGATCGACATTCACCTTTTCCTCCCCTTGCAGGGGAGGAATGAAAGGGGTGGCCGGATGTCGATCCGTCCTCGCCTCACGCGTCAGAGCGCCTTGGCCGACCCCGGCGTGTTGACGCCCATCGATTGCAGATACCGCTTGATGTTGCGCGCCGCCTGACGGAGCCGCTGCTCGTTCTCGACCAGCGCGATGCGGACGAAGCCCTCGCCATTCTCGCCGTAGCCGACGCCCGGCGCAACCGCGACCTTCGCCTCGGTCAGCAGTTGCTTGGAGAATTCCAGGCTGCCCAGATGCGCGAGCGCGGGGGGCAAGGGCGCCCAGGCGAACATCGAGGCCTTGGGGCTCGGAATGTCCCAGCCCGCCCGGCCGAAGCTCTCGACCAGCACGTCGCGACGCTTGTGATAGAGCTGGCGGTTCCGCTCGACGATATCCTGCGGCCCGTTCAGTGCGGCGCAGGCGGCCGCCTGGATCGGGGTGAAGGCGCCGTAGTCGAGATAGGACTTCACCCGCGTCATCGCGGCGATCAGCTTCTTGTTGCCGACCGCGAAGCCGATGCGCCAGCCCGCCATCGAATAGGTCTTGGACAGCGAGGTGAACTCGACCGCGACGTCCTTGCCGCCCTTGACCTGAAGGATCGAAGGCGTCGGGTTGCCGTCATAATAAAGCTCGGAATAAGCGAGGTCGCTCAGCACCCACAGCTCATGCTTCTTCGCGAACGCCACGAGGCGCTCGTAAAAGGCCAGGTCCACCGTCTCGGCGGTCGGGTTGGACGGATAGTTCACGACCAGCACCGAGGGGCGCGGCACGGTGAAGTGCATCGCCCGCTCCAGGCTCTCGAAATAGGCCTCGTCCGGCGTCGTCGGCACCGCGCGGATCGTCGCGCCCGCGATGATGAAGCCGAAGGTGTGGATCGGATAGGAGGGATTGGGCGCCAGGATCACGTCGCCCGGCGCGGTGATCGCGGTGGCGAGGCTGGCCAGCCCTTCCTTCGAGCCCATGGTGACGACCACCTCAGTCTCGGGATCGAGATCGACGCCGAAGCGGCGGCCATAATAATTGGCCTGGGCACGGCGCAGGCCGGGGATGCCCTTGGACTGGGAATAGCCATGCGCGTCGGGCTTCTGGATCACCTCCATCAGCTTTTCGAGGACATGCGGCGGCGGCGGCAGGTCGGGATTGCCCATGCCCAGATCGATGATGTCCTCGCCGCCCGCGCGCGCCGCCGCCCGCATCGCGTTGACTTCGGCGATGACATAGGGCGGCAGGCGCTTGATGCGGTAGAACTCTTCGGACATGGGTCCCTCTGTGTAACGATTTGGGACCCGGACCTTAGCGTCTTTCGTTTCCCAACGCGACCCGACATGACGGCGCAATATCCTGACGCTAAGACGGGGTTATACGAACGAGAGGATGCGATGACGGCCCGCCCCGCGACAGTCCCTGCCATGCCTACCCTGGAAGAGTTGCAACACTGGACCTGGGTGATGGGCCGGGCGCAGCAGATGATGATGGAGGCCGCACTTTCGCCCCCGCCCGAGGGCATGCCGGTGGTGCCGGGCTTCAACGACCCCGCCACGATGGGCCGGGTCCGTGATTTCTGGTCCGATTCGATGAAGCTGTGGCAGCGATTCGTCGACCCCGCCGCCGAACCGAGCGTGGCTCCCAAAGCAGACCGCCGCTTCAAGGCCGAACAGTGGCAGTCGCCGCTCTTCGACTGGATCCGGCAAAGCTACCAGGTCATCTCCGACCATATGCTGCGCGGCGTCGAGGCGATCGAGGGCGTCGACCCGAAGCAGAAGGAGCAGATCCGCTTCGCCGCACAAGGTTTCATCGACGCGATGAGCCCGACCAACTTCCCCGCGACCAACCCGGAAGTGCTCGACCGGATCGTCGAGACGCGCGGCGAGAATCTGCTGAAAGGTCTTCAGAACATGCTCGCCGACATGGGTCGCGGACAGCTGACGCACAGCGATTCGCGCGCCTTCGAGGTCGGGCGCAACCTGGCCGCGACGCCGGGCAAGGTGGTGAAGCGCACCGACCTGTTCGAGCTGATCCATTATACCCCGACCACCGAACAGGTGGCGGCGGTGCCGATCCTGATCTTCCCGCCCTGGATCAACCGCTTCTACATCCTCGACCTCGCGCCCGAGAAAAGCCTGATCAAATGGCTGGTCGACCAGGGGTTCAGCGTCTTCATGGTGTCGTGGAAGTCGGCCGACGCGACGATGAAGGACGTGATCTGGGACGATTATGTCGCGGCGCAGGTCGATGCGATCGATACGGTGCGCGAGCTGTTGTCGGTCGAGGCGGTACACAGCGTCGGTTATTGCGTGGCCGGCACGACGCTGGCCGCGACGCTCGCCTATCTCTCCGCGAAGGGCGAGGCGGCGAAGGTCGCCAGCGCCACCTTTTTCACCGCGCAGGTCGATTTCTCCAAGGCGGGCGAGCTGCTTCACTTCGTCGATGACGAGCAGTTGAAGCTGATCGCGTCCCTGTCGCCCGAGGGGTATCTGGACGGGCGCTATCTGGCGATGACGTTCAACCTGCTGCGCGGGCGCGACCTGATCTGGAATTACGTCACCAACAACTATCTGCTGGGCCGCGACTATGTGCCGTTCGACCTGCTCCACTGGAATGGCGACGTCACCAACCTGCCCGCCAAATGGCATCTGAGCTATCTGACCGATCTTTACCGCGACAACATGTTGGTGAAGCCCGGCGCGATGTCGGTGGCGGGCGTGCCGCTCGACCTGACGAAGGTCGCCACCCCCGCCTATGTCCAGGCAGGGCGCGAGGATCATATCGCGCCGCCCGAAAGCGTATGGAAGATCACCGAGGCGTTCACCGGCCCCTTGCGCTTCGTGCTGGCGGGATCGGGGCATATCGCGGGCGTGGTCAACCCGCCCGCCTCGGGCAAATATCAATATTGGACCAATGACCAGCCCGCCGCGACGCTGACCGAGTTCGTCGCGGGCGCGACCGAGACCAAGGGCAGCTGGTGGCCCGACTGGGCCGCCTGGTTGCGCCAGCGCGACTCGACCACCGTCGCGGTCACGGGTGCGCGGGTGCCGGGCGAAGGCGCACTTCCCGCCCTCGACGAAGCGCCCGGACGCTACGTCAGACAGCGTTAGTTTCAGTTTTGCTGCACCGCACAATAGACTTGATTTCGACAGCCCGAATCGCTATTGTGCAGTGCAACAAACCGGGAGAGTGTTCTTGGACAAGACCAAGCCGACCGTCCCCGCCGCGAAGTCGGCGGCCAAGCCTCGTCGCAGCGCCAAACCGGCCGCCGCGAAGACGTTGCCCGGTCTTCCTTCCGATCCCCCGTCCGATGCCAAGCCTGCGGTTGCGGCACCCGTCGCCAAGACGGCGCCCGCGAACACCGGCCTGCCGCTGACCTCTCCGGCCAAGACTGCCGAGAAGAGCGTCGCGGCAGTGGTGGCCGCACCCGTTCCGGCGCCCGAGGCTCCGGTCGAGCCGGTCGCCGAGACTCCCGCTCTGGCGGCCAAGCCGGTCGAAGCGGCCAAGTCCGCTGTGCCGATCGTGCAGCCCGTCGCCGAATCGGCCAAGCCCATCCTTTCTTCCCCGACCGCCGCGGTTTCGGCGGACTCAAAGCCCAAGGACACCATCATGGAAGCCACGAGCACCATCGAAAACGCCGCCAAGGACACCGCCGCCAAGACCCAGGCGATGTTCGGCGAAGCCCAGGCCCGCACCCAGGCCGGCATGGAAAAGAGCGCCAAGCTGTTCGAAGACATGATCGCCTTCAACAAGGAAAACCTGGAAGCGGTCGTCGAATCGTCGAAGATCGCCGCCAAGGGCGCCGAGACGCTGGGTCAGGGCGCGGCCGATTATGCCAAGCGCTCGTTCGAGCAGGTCAGCCAGGTCATGCAGACCCTGTCGCAGGTCAAGTCGCCGACCGAGTTCATGAAGCTGCAGTCGGACTTCGCCCGTTCGAGCTTCGACTCGATGGTCGCCGAGACCTCGCGCTCGACCGAGCACATGATGAAGCTGGCTGGCGAGATCGCCCAGCCGCTCAGCAACCGCCTGGCGGTCGCGGCCGAGAAGATGAAGACCGTCGCGTAATTCGCTGACGGGGTCCTTTGCGGGACAGGATAGGGGCGGTCACTTCGGTGGCCGCCCTTTTTCGTTTGGGGAGATGCGGCGCGTAAATCGCCCGTGGCTTACCCTCCCCCATCCCCTCCCGCCTGCGGGAGGGGAGCGGCAAGATCAAAGGGTTCGATCAACCCGTGAACGCAGTCCTTGG
>NZ_BBPI01000065.1 GCF_000787715.1 Sphingomonas parapaucimobilis NBRC 15100 | reverse complement strand
TGAAGGGGAGGGGCTCACTTCACAGTCGGTCCGGAAACCCTCAGCGTAACGGCAGGCGCAGCCGCGTCGTGGTGCGGGTCAGCGGATAACGCTGGCCCGCCCATTCGAAGACCCCCGGCAGGCTCGCCGGACGCGTGATGTCCGCCGACAGGCGTCCCCCCGCGATCCGGTAGCGCACCGTCACCGGCCCCGCCGGAGTCGCCGCAGTGGCGTCGAGCTGCTTCAGCGTCCCCAGCGCCGGTGCCACCCGGACCGAGGCATAGCCCGGCGATCCCGGCCCGATCCCCGCCACGATGCCGAGCAGGTCGGCGGTCGGATGCGCGCTCCACGCATGGCTGTCCGAGCGCGTGTCGCCGCGCTCCTCGGGCCAGGTCGTGTAGTTGAGCTTGAGCAGCTCGCGCCACGTGTCGAGCAGCGCCAGATAGCGATCGCCCTGCCCGGCATGGACGAACGCCTGCGCCAGATACCAGGCGAAATAATAGCTGGTGGTGAACATGCCCTCGGGCGCATCGATACCCTTGCCGGGTGCGACGATGCGGTCGAGGATGCCGCGTGCCTCCTGCGGGGTCGCGACATCGTACAGGATCGCCAGCGCGTTCATATGCTGGCTGAAGACCGTGCCGTCGGGATTGTCGGCGAACAGCCCGCGCGGCCCCACCCAGCAGCGCTGGCGGATCGCCGCCTTCACCCGGTCCGCCAGCGCGGCATAGTCGGCGGCATGGGCGGCATCCCCCGCCACCGCCTCGATCTGTGCGCCCTGCTGCAACGCGCCGAGCCACGTCACGCTCATCAGGCAGCTTTCGCCATTCGCGTCATAGGACGGGAAGCGGGTCCGGTCGGTCGCGGGCTGCCCGACCCAGTCGATGAAGTTCCACTGCGGATTCTTGCCCAACAGGCCGTCGGGTTTCTGCCACGGCTTGTACCAGTCGAGCACGCGGCGCATCCGCGCGACGTTGCGGCGCAGGACGGCCGTGTCGGGCTGGTGCATCCGCCAGTCGTCGAGCATCCCCACCCACAACAGCGAGAAAGGCGCGATGACATTGGGCACCCGCTGGGGATAGGCGCCGTCCATCAGGCCGTTCTCGACATCCGAACTCGCGAAGATATCGATCGCCTGCTCGGCCAGGCGCGGATCGCCGCCGACCGCATAGGAGATCAGCGCCTGCAACCGGGTGTCGCCGGCATATTGCAGCTGTTCCCAATAGGCGGTGTCCATATAGGTTTCGTGCGCATCGACACGTGCCGTCCGCCAGCCGATGTCGAAGATCCGCCTGAGCGTCGGATCGTCGGCGGCGAAGCGCCCGACCTGCTGGAAGGGATAGCCCGTCTCGAACGCCCGCATGTCCTTCAGCACCAGCGGCTGGTCCTTCGTCTCGACCGCGATCTCGGCGAAGCGCCAGGTCCGCCACCAGAGCGGCGCGAAGGTGCGGGGCTGGCCGTCCGCCAGGAAGGTATCGTGGATGCCGAACACTTGCCGGTCGCCGACCAGCGCACGGTCGCCCTTCTTGCGCTTGGCGTCGTACAGCGCCTCGGACCAGGTGACGGTGATGCTGGCCCCCGCCCCGCCCGCCACGTCGAGTTCGGGATAGGCCGACACCATGGCGTCGCGCTGGATCAGCAGGCGGACCTTGCTGTTGGCGGGAATGGTGACGGCGCGCGTCGGAAACGCCTGGCCGCCCGCCAGATCGGTGCGGACGACCTTGCCCGGAACGGTCGGCGCATAGCTTTGCGGCGGCAGGCGATCCTCGACCAGCGTCC
Organism: Sphingomonas parapaucimobilis NBRC 15100; assembly: GCF_000787715.1. GTDB lineage: Bacteria > Pseudomonadota > Alphaproteobacteria > Sphingomonadales > Sphingomonadaceae > Sphingomonas > Sphingomonas parapaucimobilis. The sequence continues at coordinate 36,552 of NZ_BBPI01000065.1, read as the reverse complement.
GCTGCGCCGCATCGGGTGCGGCGACCGCATCCTGCCAGCCCGCCCCGCGCTCGGTCGCGCCGGTCCAGTCGAAATCGGCCTTGGCGGCGTCGATCGTCTCGGGCTGTCCGGCGACATAATACCAGCCGCCCTTGATGACCTGTCGCCAGCCATTCTCGAAGAGGTGCCCGGCATCGCGGTTGACCCGCCATCCCGGCCGATCGGTCGAAATCGCGGCGGCCGCATCGTCGCCGACCAGGCGGAAGCCGGTCGCGACCGATTGCTGGAAGGATGGTGCGGTCTGGGTGAACAGCGCCGCGCCCTCGGCATTGCGGCGCTGCTGCGCGGTCGGGTTGGGCGGCAACTTCATCGGCTTCACGCCGTTCCACACGACGGCGGCGATGACGTTGCGCCCATTCGTCAGATAGGGTGCCAGGTCGATCGCCTCTTGCCGCCAGTGCGCCACATCCCCCGTCGACGGCCCCGCCGCCACGCGGCGACCGTTGACGTATAGGATGAAGCGATTGTCGGCGGTGACGCGGACCGGAAAACGGCCCGGATGGCCCGACAGGTCGATCGTGCGGCGGAAGTGCAGCACGACGGGGTTCGCCGTGGCGGGCGCATCCGGATGACTGATCCAGCCCCCCGCACCGTCGTTCTTCGCACCGTCCTGCGCCACGCAGGGATGGGCGAGACACAGGGTCGAGGCGATCAGCGCCTGCAACAGGGACTTGCGGGTCATCGTTCGATCTCCAGGGTGACGGGGCCGGTCAGCCCGGCGGCCACCGGCTTCAGATTCTTGTATCCGCCCGCATTGGGGTCGATCATCGCGTTCTGCGGCGTGTTCGCCACCATGATGGTCAGGTCATTGTCCCCGACGCGCACCGCCCGGGTGATGTCGACGCGGAACGGCGCGGAGATGACGGGTTGCAACGGGCGCCCGTTGACGCTGACCGTCGCCATGTCGTGAACCGCTCCAAGGTCGAGCAGCACGCGCTGCCCCGGCTTGAGCCAGTTCGCCTCGATACGGATCAAGCGGCGATAGGTGCCGCTACCCGCAAAGCGCGCCAGTTGCGGGACGGCACGCCAGTCGCCCAGGGCCATGGTGCCCAAGGATGCGCCATAGGGTTCGCGCCCGCTATGCCCCGCCACCGACAGGGTCCAACCATCGACGGGCAGCGCATGGCGTTCGATAACGGACCGTGCGGGCACCGTCCGTGGACGCGTCGCGGGATCGCTGACCAGAAGCGCGCTTTCCCCAGCGGCCAGCGTCAGGGCGATCCGCGTACCGCCGCGCTCCGCTCTGCCATCGACCGGCGTCACACTGGCGTCCATCGCATTCCAGCGCGTCACGCCCGCCGCGACCGGCAGCACCATCCCGGCATCGCGCGGGGCATCGGCCAGATTGTGGACGAAGGTCACGAGCCGCTTGCCGACCCTGCGCTGGACATAGACCAGTTCGGACGGATCGCCGCCGGTCCATTGCAGGTTCGCCGGGATGCCCCGCGCGCGCAGCGTCGGCACGAGCTGGTCGAGCGGCACGACGCGCGCGCCGGCCGCCCGAGCCGCCGCCATCGCCTTCACCACGCGGGCGTCGCGCGCGGCGGCATCGTGCAGCCCCTCGTCGCGCGACGGCAGCTTGTCCGTGAAGATCACCGGCAACCCCGCCTTGGCGAAGCCCGCGATCCGCTCGGCGGTTTCGGCACGGATGCCGTCCAGCGGCGGCAAGACCAGAACCGGGTAGCGCGCGCCTCCCTTCGACACGAGCATAGACCCCTCGACCCGCGCGGATTCGATCGAATCCGGGTTGATCCGGTCGAAGTCATAGCCGCCGCCCAGGAACGCCTTTTCCGCCCGCTGCTTGCCCGCGCCCGCATCCTCGATCCCGACATAATAGCCGGTCTGGCCATAGAAATAGGCGACCGGCACCACCGGCCTACCCTGCTGGAGCACCGCCTGCGTCCGGGCGATATAGCGGGCGAGCGTCGGCACCCCGGCCCAGATGGGGTTGCTTTGGGTGAACATCGTGCTGAAGCCAAGACCGAAGGGGCTGGGCTGGAAAGCATGCCAGCCGGGCCATTTCGGATCGGACAGGCGATAGTCATGGCCATGCAGGATCAGGCTGTTGACCCCGCCCGCAAAAATCAGGTCGGCCCGCCGCCGCAATTCGTCCGGCGTGACGTCATAGGGGCGGTCCTTCCACACCAGGCTCTCGGCCGACACGATCGGATGGCCGTACAGGTCCGCGCCGGAGCGGGCGAAGCGCATGAAATAGGGATCGCCCTCATGCACCAGATCCTCGGTTTCCGGGATGTCGACGATGCCGTAACCGCGTACGATATCGATGGCCCCGCCATGCGCCTGGAACTTCGCCTTCAGCCCATGCGCATGGTTCCAGGCGACGAAGGGCTTGAGGAAACCGTCGAACATCAGGTCGGACACGGTGCGCCGGTAATCGGCGCGCACCCGGTCGGCGGTCGTGTCCTTTGCCTCGAAATAGGGCGGCGACCAATGTTCGCCCCAGGCCTGCATCCATCCCGGCTGCAGCGTGAAGGGCAGATACGGCGTCAGGTCATAGCCGCGCCGCTTGCGGAATTCGTCGAGGAACGTCCGCCCCCAGGGCAGGTCCTGCATCAGCTCCAGGCTGTCGACAAAGGTCGATCGGATGCCGACGGGGTTCTTGCCCAACGGATCGCCCACCCGCGCGGCGTGCGCGGCAAAGGCGTTCGGGTCCATATGGTCGAGGATCAGCTGCGGCCCCTGTCCCGCCGCGCCCAGCACACCGACGTTCGAGGCATAGCGCTTGAACACGAACACCTGCCAGGTGCCGGGCGGCGGCGTCCAGTCCAGCGTGCCGTCGGGCTTCAGCTTGTCGGTGAGGACCAGCGTGTCGGCGGTGGCCAGCGTGCCCGGCTTCACCACATCCTCCCACGGATAGAGGACGAACCCGGCGGTCGGCCCGGCGGGCTTCAGGTCGGGCGCGGTGCCGCGCATCGCCACCACCGCGACGATCCCCGCCTGCGCATCCATCCGCGCGGGCCAGTCGGCGACCTTGGGGTCCTTCACCCGCGCGTCGAACATCGACAGCGCCCCCAGCCGCTTGGTGCGCGTCGGGATCGCCACCCTGACCGGGCCGGTACCCTCGCCGCCGGTCACCTGGGTCCGCGCCATCGTCAGTTCGACGAACGCCTTTTCCGGCGTGATCGCAAAGCCGCCCCCCGACGGCCAGGCGGAGCCCAGCGTATAGTCCAGGTCCATCCCCCGCGCCCTGGCCGCCGCCGCCGCGACGCGGACATGCGCAAAGAAGGGCGGCTCGGCATAGTCGTTGACATGCGCCTTTTCCTCGGGCGACAGGTTCGCGAAATTGGGGCCGAGCGCCTGGATCTCCGCCCCGGCGAACCCCGCCTCGTCGAGCAGCGCGATCTCGCGTTGCAGTTCGGCATCCGTCACCGCACCGCCCGGCCACCACCAGCGGAAGCGCGGACGCGCCGCCTTGGGCGGGGTCGCGAAACGCTGTTCCAGCGATGGTTCGCCCTCGCGCGCGGCGACCGGCGCGGCGGTGCCGGACAGGGCGCTGGTCGCGATCAATGCGGCGATCAGGGTGCGACGGAGCGGCATGGTATGTCCTTTCAAATCCACGATACGCAGCCTGCTTCGGGTGGTCAGCCCCTCAGGGTTTCAGCGTCGTTCGGGTCAGTCTGGCCGTGCCCTTGAGCACCGGGTCGGTCGCGGAACGCGCCACTTCGATCGCCACCGTTTCGGACGGCACGATCCAGCGCTGCTGGCGCACGTCGAAGTCGGCGATGACGCGCGGGTCGACCGTGACCGATACGGCCCTCGTTTCGCCGGGCTGCAGCATCGGCTTGCTCCATCCCACAAGCCTCTTCGCCTTGCCCGGACGGGTCAGATAGACCTGCGGCACGTCCGCCCCGGCCCGCTGGCCGGTATTGGTGACGGTGAAGCGGATCGTGGGGCGCTGCCCGCCCGTCACCTTCAGTCCGTCATAGCGGAAGCTGGTATAGCTGAGGCCGTACCCGAAGGCGTAGAGCGGCGACGCGTTCCGCTTGGCGAACCAGCGATAGCCTGCATCGGATCCTTCCGGGAAATGAACGTCAAACGGCTTCGCACTGGCCATCAGGCCATAGGTCGCGCGCGTCGCCGCGTCGGCGGGTGCGGCATCGCCGCCGGGCAGGACCGGGTTGGGCAGTTGATCCACGCTGGCCGGGAAGGTCACAGGCAGGCGGCCCGACGGATTGACCGCGCCGGTCAGCACGCGCGCAATCGCCTCGCCGCCGCGCTGCCCCGGGAACCAGGCGGCGACGATGGCCGCGACGTCCTTCTGCCACGGCATCGCGACCGGATTGCCCGTTTCCAGCACCACGATCGTCTTCGGATTGGCCTTCGCCACCGCCGCGATCAGCGCGTTGCCGTTACCATCGAGCGAAAGGTCCTTCTGGTCGGCCGCCTCGGTCGACCATTTCTCGCCGAACACGATCGCCATATCCGCCGCCCGCGCCGCGTCCGCCGCCGCCGCCGGATCGCGGCCGTCGACGAAGGTGATCTGCGCATCGGGGCGCACTGCCTTCAGCGCGGCGAGCGGCGCGGTGCCGCCATAGCTGCGCTTGGAAAAGGAGGCGACACCCGCCCCGACCTGCCGTTCTTCCAGCGCAAAGCCGCCGACCGGGCGCACCTGGCTCGACCCGCCGCCCGACAGGGTGCCGATATCGGCATGGCCGCCAATCACCACGATGCGCCGCGCGGTCGCCGCCAGCGGCAGGACACCGGCCTCGTTCCGAAGCAGGACGATACCTTCCTCGGCCGCACGCTGGGCGACCAGGCCATGTGCGTCATAATCGATCGCAGCCCCCGCCGTGACCGGGCGGTCGACGATGCCGCTGGCAAACATGCTGCGCAGGATCCGCAGCGCGGCGGTATCGACCGCCTTTTGCGGGATACGCCCCTCCTCGACCGCCTTGACCATCAGGGTGGAGAACCACGGCTTGCCGTCGATCTGCTCGCCGGATTGCTGGTCGAGGCCATGCAGGATCGCCTCGCTGGAATGCACCGCGCCCCAGTCCGACATCACGAAGCCCGGGAAGCGCCAGTCGCGGCGCAGCACGTCGTTCAACAGGAACGGATTCTGGCAGGCGAAGTCGCCGTTCACGCGATTATAGGCGCACATCACCGAATGCGGCCGCCCCTTTTCCATACCGATCTGAAAGGCGAGCAGGTCGCTTTCGCGCATCGCCGCCTCGTCCATGACCACCGAATGGACGTTGCGCCCGGTTTCCAGGTCGTTGATCGCGAAATGCTTGATCGTACCGATGATGCCGTTGGACTGCACCCCGGCGATCTGCGCGCCAACCAGCGTCCCGGCGAGCAGCGGGTCCTCACCCAGATATTCGAAGTTCCGCCCGGCGCGCGGATCGCGGACCAGATTGACGCCGCCCACCAGCATGACGTTGAAACCCTTGGCGCGCGCCTCGCTGCCGATCATCGCGCCGCCCGTGCGCAGCAGCTCGGAGTTCCAGCTCGCCGCCTGCGCCATGCCCGACGGCATGGCGGTGGCGACGTCGCCCTTGCGCAGGTCGTTCAGGTTGGAGACGCCCAGGCTCGCGTCCGTCTCCGTCAGGTTGGGAATGCCGAGCCGCGGCACCCCGGTGATGACCCCTGCGCCGACGGGAACGCCCGCCAGCCGCTTGGCCGCCGGCAGCAGCGAGGGCATGGGGCCATGGAGAAGGCCGATCTTCTCCTCGGGCGTCATCTGCGCCAGCGTGCGCGCCGCACGTTGGTCGGGATTGCCAGCCTCCTGCGCTGCGATAGGCATCGCGGTGCCCGCCAGGAAGAGGGCGACGCCCGCAATAGCCTGCCGCCCCATCATCAGAACCCCACCCGGAAGTTGAGGCCGAATTCACGCGGCCTGACGGCGGTGCCGACGGAATAGCCGGTCGGGAACACGCTATAGTCCACCTGGGTCGACCCGCGCGTCGTCAGCACCGCGACATTGGCAAGGTTCTTGGCAAAGACCGAGAATTCATAGGCATCATTCGGCCCGCGCACGCCCAGGAAGACGCTGTTGTTCAGCAGGTCGCCATATTTGACGTTGATGAACGGGTCCTCGCGCTTGGGCACGTAATTGGCCAGGCCACGGACGAACAGCTCGCGATTGCCGCTGACCGGCACGCGATATTCGGCGTTGACGCTGACACCCCAGGGCGCCTGGTCGCTGAGGCGACCGTTGAGGCGGCAGAATGCGACGTTCTGGCCCACCGGCACGCGCTGCGCCCCGTTCGAGTCGGGAATGCCGTCGCCGTTGAAGTCGTTGCACGGCGCCTGCGCGTTCTTGAACTTGGCGTCGTTATAGGTCGCGCTCAGGCCAAGCTGGAGCTGTGTGCCGATCCGGGTCGACAGCGTCCCCTCGACGCCCCGAACCCGTGCGTCGCCATTGAAGGTGAAGGCCGCATTGTTGTCTACGACGCCGTCCTTGTTGGTCGACACCGCCAGATACGAATTGGTGTAGGCCAGGTAGTTCTTGAAGTCCTGCTGATAGACCGCCAGCGTGAACTGCACCTTGCGGTCGGCGAACGCGCCCTTCAGCCCGATCTCGTAATTGTTCGAGGTTTCGGCCTTCGTCACCAGCAGGCTTTCGTCCAGCTTCGCGGTCGTCGTGTTCAGGCTGCCCGGACGATAGGACCGGCCATAGGTGGCATAGGCCGTCAGGTCGCGGCTGAACTCATGTCGGAAGCTGGCGCCCCCGGTCAGCTGGCGGAAGGTCCGGTCGCGATTCGCCGGGCTGACGCCCGAACTGACGATCGGGTTCGGTCCGAGCAGCGCGCCGCTCAACGTCTGAACGAAGTCGGTGCGAACCTTCGACTTCTGCCAGCGCAACCCGACCTGCAGCTGATCCTTGCCGGTGACCTGGAAGCGGTGGTCGGTGAACAGGGCATAGGTGTCGACCTTGCTGGGCACCAGGACACCGACATCGAGCTTGGGCACGAACTGCGCCGGGGTGCCCGGTGGCACGAACTGGAACAGATACTGATCCTGCCCGACATTCGTGTTCGACGTGCTATGCTCGTAATAGCCGCCGAACAGGAAATTCCAGAACCGATTGCCCTGCGAGGTCAGGCGCAATTCCTGCGAGATCTGCTCGCTGTTCGTCTGGAACGACTGGTTCTGCGAGAAATTGGGAATGCTGCCGCCATAGGCGATGTCGTTGACGCGGCTCTGATCGATATTCTGATAGCCGCCGATATAGTTCAGCGCGACGCTACCCAGATCGAGCCCGGCCGCCAGGCTGACGATATGGCCCTCATAGCTGTAGCGCCCCGGCTTCGTCACCAGGGCCGAGCGATCGGCCGGCGTCAGGATCGGGTTCGTGGTCTGGCCCGGCAGCGTGAACAGCATCGGGCTCGTGAGCGTCCGGTTGTTCAGATACTGGTAGGTCAGGTCGAAATGCAGTTGCGAGGTCGGCTGGAAGGCGACGCTCAGGCGACCGCTTTCGGTCTTGTCGCTGTCCCGGTCGCCGGTGCGCAGGTTGCGGACGCCGGTGCCGATGTTCCGGTCGAACAGTCCCGCCGCGCGGACGGCGAGCACGCCCGGGATCAGGGGCACGCTGACCGCGCCCTGCGAATTGATCCCGGCCTGCGTCGTCAGCGTCTGCTGGAAATAGCCGTCGACCTCGTTCAGGTCGGCGCGGCGGGTCGCGATCGTGATGGCCCCCGACGGCGACGTGCGGCCGCGCAGCGTGCCCTGCGGCCCGCGCAGCACCTCGATCTGGCCGACATCGTACAGCGCACGGAACGCGCTGCTCGCGTCGAGCGGGGTCTCGTTGAAATAGATGTCGACGGTCGGCGACGTGCCCGAATTGGGGTCGAAGCCGACGCCGCGCAGGGTCACCGAATTGGTCGTCGGCTCCTTGGCGGTCAGGCTGAGCCCCGGGGCGAGCTGGTCGATTTCGGCAAAGCTGCGCAGGTTGAGCTTCTGGATGGTGTCGCCCTGCACGACGTCGACCGACTTGGGCACGTCCTGAAGGCGCTCGGCGCGCTTGTTGGCGGTGACGATGATGTCGCCGACGGCCTGTTCGCTCAATGCGGGATCGGCAGTCGTCGACGGCTCGATCGGCGTTTGCCCGGTGGTCGCGCCGGATTGGGCCAGCGCCGGTGCCGCAAAGGCAGCCATCAGGACCCAGGCCGACGTGGAAGCACAAAAGCGACGAAGCTTCATCATCCCCTCCTTATTTCATTTTATGGGATGAAGTCCTAATCAATGGACCAATCATGTCAATGTAATAGATCGATTCCGTACGATTACGTCGTAAGAATGTGGAAAGTGATGCTGAAATGCCACGCGAACAGGCGGCCCGCCGCCCTGTCCGCGCGGCTCTCGTCCCTATCGGATCCTGGCCCCCCGCCAGCCGTAGAGCGCCACGATCGCGAACGCGACGGCGGGCAGCAGGAAGGCGGCAGGCGTACCGTAATGCTCTCCGATCAATCCCATCGGATAGGGCAGCAGCACGCCGCCGCCGATCGCCATGACCATGAACGAAGCCCCCCGCTTGGCCGCGCTGCCCAGGTCGCGCACGCCCAGCGCGAAGATGGTCGGGAACATGGTCGACATGAAGAAGAACACGCCGATCATCGCGACCAGTGACACCCGGTCGATTCCGGCCGCTACGACGAGACACAGCACGACGTTGATCGCCCCGAAGGTCGTCAGGAGCGCGTGCGGGCTGACCCGCGCCAGCAGCGCGGTCGAGGCGAAGCGGCCCAGCATGTACGTCACCAGCGCCAGCGACAGCAGATAGGCGGCGACGCGCGGGGTCAGCCCGCCCCAGGTGGTGATCGCGACGTTGATGAACAGCGCGCCGATGCCGACCTGCGCGCCGATATAGATCGCCTGGGTCAGCACGCCATAGACGAAGTGCGGTCGCCGCAGCGTCGCCTTCGTGCCGGGTGCGTCATGCGCCTCCTCGGCGATCTCGGGCAGGGTCACGCGCGAGACGAACAGCGCGAAGACGATGATCGCGGCGCCGATCACGGCATAGATCAGCCGCACATTGTCATGCCCGCCGCTGGCCGATCCCCCCTCGGCGAAGAACAGCGTGCCGCCGATCAGCGGCCCGATAAAGGTGCCCAGGCCGTTGAACGACTGCGCCAGGTTCAGGCGACGCGACGCGCCCTCCGCAGGCCCCAGCACATTGACGTAGCTGTCCGCCGCGGTTTCCAGGCAGGCAAGGCCCGCCGCCAGGACGAACATCGATCCGACGAACGGCGCGAACTGGCCGATGGCCGCCGCCGGTATGAACAGCAGCGCCCCCAGCGCCGTCACCGCCAGCCCGATCAGGATACCGGCCTTGTAGCCCAGCCGCTGGAGCACCAGTCCGGCGGGCAGGCTGACGACCAGATAGGCCCCGAAATAGGCGATCTGCAGCCAGGTCGACTCGGCGGTGCCGACGTGCAGCGTGTCCTGGAAATGCTTGTTGAGGACATCCAGCAGGCCATAGGCCAGCCCCCAGATGAAGAAGAGGCTGATGGCGAGGGCGAGCGCGGTGCGCAGCACGCGCGGCGGCACATCCTCGGCCAGGACGATCTGGGGAGGCTTCATTGCACGTCTCCAAGGATGGCGGGGTCGATACGATAGAGGCGGCACGCATTGCCGCCCCAGACGGCGCGGCGCTCCGCCGGGGTGAGGTCGCCGATCGCATCGGCCAGGGCGCCCATCACGGCGTCATAGCGGCCGAACAGGCGGTCGGTAGGAAAGTCGCTGGCGGCCATGACGCGGGTCACGCCGAACAGGTCGATGGTCTCGGTGACGAACCGGCGCACCAGGGCTGCGTCCCAGTCGCGGCGGATGAAGCCGAACCCCGACAGCTTGACCGACACCTGCGGCAGGCGCGCCAGCGCCGTCATACCGCGACGCCAATCGGCAAGCCCATCGGGATCGGTCAGCACCGGCATGCCGAGATGGTTGACCATGACGGGCACCTCGGGATGGCGCTGGGCGATCCGCGCGACGGCGATCATCTGCGCGGGATAGCATTGCAGGTCGAAGGACAGGCCATGGTGCGCGAGGCGCCCGAACCCGGCCGCCCAGCGATCGGTGCGAGTCAGGTCCGCGGCGGTATAGCTGCGCTGCGCATCGGGATGCCAGTTGGCGATATGGCGGATGCCGCGCACCCGCCCATGTTCGGCGTGACGCGCGAGCAGCGTGTCGACCGCCGGATCGGACAGATCGGCAAAGGCGATAATCGCGTTGGGCAGCCCGGTTTCCACCGCCAGCCCTTCCAGCCACCGCGTCTCGGCCAGTGCGTCCTCGGGATGGGCTCCCGCATCGACATGCACCGCCCCGACGACGTTCCACCCCGCCGCCTCGGCCCGATAGTCCCCCGGCAGATAGGTCCGCGCGATGCTTTCGACCGATCCGTTGGGGCCGTCATCGGCAAAGGGCGGCTGGAGCCAAGGGTAACGGAGATGCGCCAGATCCCAGAAATGGACATGGGCATCGACGAACGGAACGTCGTGCATGATCCTCTCCTTCCGCCGCCCGGTATTCCGGGTCGCGCGGCCAAATTCAGAAGGTGGTGCGGCCACCCGACGTGTCGAAGGTCGCCGCCGTGGTGAAGCTGCATTCCTCGCTGGCCATGAAGCAGACCATCGCCGCCGATTCCTCGACCAATCCCAGGCGGCCCATCGGGATCTTCGAGCGCATATAGTCGACCTGGCTTTGCGGCAGCTGCTCCAGGATCGGGCTTTCGAAGGTCGCGGGCGTCAGCGCATTGGCGATCACGCCCTTGCCCGCCAGTTCCTTGCCCAGCGACTTGGTGAAGCCGATCACCGCCGCCTTCGACGCCGAATAGGCGCTGGCATTGGGATTGCCTTCCTTGCCCGCGACCGACGCGACGTTGACGATCCGGCCATAGCCCTGTTCGAGCATCAGCGGCACGACCGTCCGGTTGCAATAGAACAACCCGTCGACGTTGACGCTCATCACGTTCAGCCAGCTCTGCACCGGAAATTCATGGACGGGCGCCGTCGCGCCGGTGATCCCGGCCGAACAGACCAGGATGTCGACCCGGCCCAGCGCCGCCTTGCTGTCGGCGAATGCGGCCTCGACCTCGCCGAGTTCCGCGACGTTCAGTGCCACGACATGGGCCGCGCCGACCTCGCTGCGCGCGCTCTCCAGCGCCTCGGCGTTCAGATCCCACAGTGCGACCCGGCCGCCCTCCGCGACGATCCGCCGCGCGACCTCCTTGCCCAGCCCGGAGGCGCCGCCGGTGATGATCGCGGCGCGTCCGGCGAAGCGCCCTGCATAGACGCTCATGCCGATGCTCCGGTGCGCGGGTGCCGCCACGCGACGACCGACTGCGCCTGCGTGCCGAGCTTGTCGATCGACAGCGCCATCGTGTCGCCCGCCTTCAGATAGATCGCCTCGGGCTTCTTGCCCTCGCCGACGCCCGGCGGGGTGCCGGTGATGAGGAGGTCGCCGGGCTCGAGCGTGATATATTCGCTGACATAGGCGATCAGTTCGTCGACCGGGAAGATCATCGTCCGGGTGTTGCCGGTCTGCATCCGCTGACCATTGACGTCGAGCGACATGTCCAGGTCCTGCGGATCGCCCACTTCGTCGGGCGTCACCAGCCACGGGCCGGTCGGGCAGAAGGTGTCATGCCCCTTCCCCTTCGACCACTGGGTGCCGCGCTGCTTCTGGTTGAACCGCTCCGACACGTCGTTGACCAGCACATAGCCCGCGACATGATCCAGCGCCTCGGCGCGGTCGACATAGCGGCAGGTCTTGCCGATGATGACGCCCAGTTCGACCTCCCAGTCGCCATGCGTCGACCCCTTGGGCAGCATCACGTCGTCATTGGGACCCGACAGGCTGGACAGCGCCTTCATGAACATCATCGGCTCGGTCGGGATCGGCAGGTTCGATTCGATGGCGTGGTCACGGTAATTGAGGCCGATCGCGACGATCTTGCCGATACCCGCGAGCGGCACGCCATAGCGCGGCGTCCCCTCCACCACCGGCAGCGCGGCAACATCGGCAGCGAGCGCCTGCGGCAGCGCCGCGATCGTCAGGTCGGAGACGACGCCGGACAAGTCGCGGATCGCGCCGTCGGCATCGACGATGCCGGGTTTTTCCTGGCCGGGCTGGCCATAGCGACAGAGCTTCATGGGTCGGGTCCTCAGTGGGTATAGGGGCGGTGAAGGGGCACGTCGGCGTTCAGCTCGACACCGAAACCGGGCTTGTCGAGCGCACTCGCGCGGATGCGGCCATTCTGCGGCACCGGCTCGCCCAGCAGCTGCGGCGCGAACATCGGCACGATCTCGGTCGGACCGGGGTGCATCATCAGGAATTCGGCGAAGGGCGAATTGTGCCGCGTGACGACGAAGTGATAGCTGTAGACGCTCGACCCGTGCGGGACGACCAGCTTGCCCTGCGCATCGGCCAGCGCGCTGATCTTCAGCAATTCGGTCACGCCGCCGCACCAGCCCACATCGGGCTGGATGATGTCGCAGCAGTCCATCTCCATCAGCATGCGAAAGCCCCAGCGGGTCGCCTCATGCTCGCCGGTGGTGACCAGCATCCCCTTGGGCACGTTGCGCTTCAGCTGTTGATAGCCCCAGTAATCGTCGGGACTGATCGCCTCCTCGATCCACTTCAGGCCATGCTCATGCGCGGCGATGGCGAGGCGGGTCGCATAGTCGACGTCGAGCGCCATCCAGCAGTCCCACATCAGCCAGAAGTCCGGGCCGACCTTCGCGCGCATATCCGCCAGCTCGGCGATATTCTTCTTCAGCCCCTCGATCCCCTCGGCGGGGCCGTGGTGCAGCGGCATCTTGCCACCGATGAAGCCCAGCTCCTTGGCGATGTCGGGACGCGCGCCGGTGGCGTAGAATTGCAGTTCGTCGCGCACCGCGCCGCCGAGCAGGTGATAGACCGGCTCCTGCCGCAGCTTGCCCAGCAGGTCCCACAGCGCCAGGTCGACGCCCGAGATCGCGTTGATGACCAGCCCCTTGCGCCCGTAATATTGGGTCGAGAAGTACATCTGGTCCCAGATCTTCTCATAGTCGGTCGGGCTGCGCCCTTCGAGAAAGCGCGCCAGATGCTTCTCGACGATGTAGCAGGCGGGCTCGCCGCCGGTCGTCACTGCAAAACCGATCGTGCCGTCCTCCGCCTCGATCTCGACGACCAGCGTACCCAGCACGTTGATGCCGAAGCTCTGCCGCGACTGGCGATATTCCGGGTAACGGCTCATCGGCGTCGCGATGTGGTCGTCGATCCAGTGGCCCGCGCCCTGGTCGTGATAATCGGCACCGGCACCCCGCGCGACAAAGGCACGAACATGCTTGATCTTCGGCAGCATCAGACCTCTCCTCTCGTTGCCCGCTTATGCATATTCGTACGTTCACGTTCAATATGTATTTTCATATAGTGGGAAGCTGTGTAAATGGATGGGACGATGGAGAGAGAGACCAAAACCAATACGGGTGTCGGCGGCAGCCAGACCCTGATGCGCGGTCTGGACGTGATCGAGGCCGTGGCCGCGGGCGCGATCACGCTCCAGCAATTGTCCGACACGCTGGAACTGACGCGCAGCACCACCCACCGCCTGGCGGCTTCGCTGGTCGAGCGCGGCTATCTCGGCTTCACGCCGCGCAGCGGCTATCGCCTGGGACCCAAGCTGCTCGAACTCGGCCATCTGGCGCAGGAACAGGCCGACATCGTCCAGGTCGCGCGCCCTCATCTCGAGGAACTGGCGCAGTCGACCGAGGACACTGTCCATCTGGGCATCCTGGACGGCGACCTGGCGCTTTATCTCGACAAGATGCCGGGCAAGCGCCGGATCACCATCTCCAGCCGGGTCGGCGACCGCCAGCCGCTATCCTCGACCGGGCTCGGCAAGGCGCTGATGCTCGATCATCCCCCCGCCTATTGGGACGAACGGTTCGCAGCGGAGCATGCGGATCGCGCGCCGCATGTCGACCACGCCGTCTGGCGCGAGCGGATGGTCGGTTACGTTGCCGCCGGACGCGCCTTCGACCTCGAAGAAAATGAGGATCAGATCCGTTGTGTCGCCGCGCCGATCCGCGATGCACGCGGGCGAATCGTCGGTGCGATCAGCGTATCGAGCGCCGCCCAGTATATGAGCGACGGCCGCCTTCACGATCTGTCGGAGAGCGTCACCGCGACCGCGCAGGCCATCAGCCGGGATCTCGGCTGCACGATCACCAACAAGGAGGGATAGATGCTGCTGGAAGGCAAGAAGGTTCTCGTCACGGGCGCGTCGGCCGGGATCGGTCGGGCGGCGGCGATCGGTGCCGCCCGCCACGGCGCGGACGTCGCGATCAACTATGCGGGCAACGACGCGGCGGCCGAGGACGTCGTCCGCCAGATCGAGGCGCTGGGTCGCCGCGCCCTGGCGATCAAGGGCGACGTCGCCGAACACGCCACCGCAGGTGCGTTCGTGTCGCAGGCCGCCGACACGCTGGGCGGGCTGGACGTCTTCGTCAGCAATGCGGGTATCTGCCCCTTCCACGCCTTTCTCGACATGCCGCCCGAAACCTTCGAGCGGACGATGCGCGTCAACCTGCACGGCGCCTATTACATGGTGCAGGCCGCGGCCAACCGGATGGTCGAACAGGGGCGCGGCGGCGCGATCGTCGCCGTATCCTCGATCTCCGCGCTGGTCGGTGGCGAGTTCCAGACCCATTACACGCCGACCAAGGCGGGTATTCATTCGCTGATGCAATCGACCGCGATCGCGCTCGGTCGCCATGGCATACGCTGCAATTCGGTGCTGCCCGGCACGATCCTGACCGATATCAACAAGGACGACCTGGCCGACCTCGACAAGCGGGACCGCATGGCCGCCCGCATCCCGCTCGGCCGCCTCGGCGAGCCGGACGACCTGGCCGGGCCGATCGTGTTCCTGGCGTCGGACATGGCGCGCTACGTCACCGGCGCGGCGCTGCTGGTCGACGGTGGCGCCTTCGTGAACCTGCAATAAGGGCGATCGATACCCCGGATGACCAGCGCTCTGGCATGTTTTGTGGGCGGCACGGTCGTGATCGCGCCGCCCCCGGGCGCGTAAAGGCCGCGACCCGCCGAAACCGCCGGGGACCCGTGACGGGGTTCGCCAGGGCGCCGACCGGCGAGACACGGACCGCCGCGATCGATCGCAGTGCGCTGGTCGCCTGACCCCGCTTTATGCGGCGCGGCATATGCCCTAAGCAGGGCCGATGCCCAAGCCAGCCGCGCAGACCTTCGCCCCCCGCCGCGGGCGCCCCACCGCCAAGCAGACCGCCGCCATCGAAAAGGCGATCGTGGACTGCGCGCGCGCGATGTTCATCGAGAACGGCTATGACGCGACGGCCATGGAAACCGTCGCGCTCAAGCTCGGCATTTCAAAGGGAACACTCTACACCCGCTACCCGTCGAAGGAGGCGCTTCTATCCGCTGTCGTGAAGGACAGCGTCGAACGCTGGTCCGCCGAGGCGGCCGAGCATGATCACGAGCTGACCGACGATATCGGCCAGCGGCTGCGCCACCATGGCCATATCATCGCGGGGTCCCTGCACAATATCGAAGTCCAGGCGTTTCAGCGGCTGCTGCTGGCGAACGGCAATCGCTTTCCCGAACTTGGCAGTGCGATGCACCAGCACGGCACCCAGTTCATCGTGGACCTCATCGCCCGCGACATGGCCGAGGCCGGAGCGCGCGACGGCCTGCGCCCGCAACGCCCGGCGGAAACCGCCCTGACCTTCGTGTCCGCCATCACGGGATGGCACATGCAACAGGCGAGCTTTCGGGCGGTGACCCGTGACGAAACCGAAGCATTCGCAGAACACCTCGTGACGCTTTTCATGGCTGGCCGTTCGGCGTGGTAGCTTGATATACGTACGCAACCGTGCGATATTGCAGAGGTTACGTTCGGTATGGAGAGGATATAGCATGCGTACACTTCTCACGGCATTCGCCGTCATGGTCTGTGCCGCTGGCGCACAGGCGCAGACCGCCGCCCCCGCCACGACCGCGGCCAAGGCAGCGCATTACAGCACGGCATCGACCCAAATCGGCACCCTGCTCGACGATCCGGCAGCCAAGGCGCTGATCGAAAAGAACATCCCGGGCATGACCACCAACGACCAGATCGACATGGCGCGTGGCATGACCCTGAAGGACATCCAGCAATATTCGCCCGACACGATCACCGACAAGGTGCTGGCGAACCTCGACGCCGAATTCGCCAAGATTCCGGCCAAGCCCGCCTCGTAAACATTTCGCCCGATGCAAAGGGGGAGCGGTCCGTCCGCTCCCCTTTTTTTGCTCGGGAGGTCGGGCGAAGTACGTCACCGCCGTTTCGTCCGTGGCCGTGATGGGCGGATCGTCACCGGGCTGCCTGGGCATGGCGATGATTTCGAGGCCGGGTCTCGCCCGCCGCATCGAGCCGAACCGATAGCGGCCTCAGGGATTTCGGCGTCGACCACAAAATCCCGCAGCGACCGCTACAGCCGTCGGAAACGGATCGCCTGCCCCCCGCCTCGCGCCAGACGGAGCGAAAGGGCCTCCTTGCGCGATACCATTTGCCGCCGGATCGCCAATCTTTCCGGGGCGGTGCGCCAATCGGCTCCTGGGCCATCCGAATAGATGGTCGCTTCGTATGTTGCGCCCTTATCGAGAAAATCGAGGGGGACGGTCAATGTTCGCGCGCTGTCGTTGGTGATCGCACCCAGATACCAGTCCGCGCTGTTCCGATCGCGCCGCGCGACGACGGCAAAGTCGCCGATCGCGCCCTGTAGCGTGCGGCTGTCCTCCCAATCGGTCGGCACGTCCCGGATGAAGCGGAAAGCATCGGCGTGCTCGTCATAATGTTCGGGCAGATCGACGGCCATCTGTACCGGACTGTACAGCACGACATACAGCGCCAGCTGGTTGGCAAGCGTCGAGGGCTCGCGGTTGTTGGGCCGGGTCGCGCGATAGTCGAAATGAACGACGCCGGGCGTATAGTCGAACGGCCCCGACAACAGCCGGGTGAAGGGCAGGATGGTGGTGTGGTCGGGCGCGTTGCCGCCGTCCGGGCTGCCGCCATTATATTCCTGTCCCCGCGCGCCTTCGCGGCTCATCAGATTGGGCCAGGTACGACGCAGGCCGGTGTCCTTGACCGGTTCGTGCGGGAAGATGGCGATGCGGTGCCGCGCCGCCGCTTCGACCACCTTTTGCAGGCTCTGCACCGCATATTGGCCATCGGGCCATTCGGTCTCGTCAAGGCGCGTGCCGACATAGCCGAGCTTGATCGAACGCACGCCGTAGCGGTCGTAATAGTCGAGCGCCGGTTCGAGCTGGCGGAGATAGTCCTTCACCTGTCCGCCGGTTTCGTGATGGCCGATCAGGTCCACGCCCTTGGCCCGGGCATAGGCCGACACCGCCGCCATGTCGAAGGCGGGCTGCGCGCGATCGAAGACGAAGCGCGAATGGCCGTTCTTCCACCATTCGGGCACGTCCCAGCCGACATTCCACCCCTCGACCAGCACGCCCTTGATGCCGTGCTTCGCCGCCCAGTCGATATAGGCTTTCGTGCGCGCGGTGGTGGCGCCCAGCTTCGGCCCCGGTTCCCAGGTCAGCAGGCCGGTGTGCATCGCCCAGAAGATGCCGATATATTTCTCCGGCTTGACCCAGGACACGTCGCCCAGCCGATTGGGTTCGTTGAGGTTCAGGACGATGGTCGAGTCCGCCAGATGCGCGACATCGGGGGCGACCATCACGACACGCCACGGGGTCACCGCCCCGCCATGCGTCCGCGCGCGGTCGCCATTGGACCAGGGCGACAGATCGGCCTTCAGCGTGCGGCTATTCTCCTCGGGCATCCGCAGGTTCATCGACGGGAAGTCGACCAGCGCCGCCTCGTGGACCGCCATCGCCACGCCGTCGCCTTCCAGCGTCAACGGGGTCTGCGCGGTCTGGATCGCCGACAGCGCCGAGCGGCTATATTCATATTCGCTATACTTCTCGCGGTAGGCCGGGATCGACCAGGCGCGGTAATTCTGCGCGAAGTGGAACTCGGTTTCCTCGTCGGTCACGACCAGCTTCTGCTCCGCCGCGCCAGGCAGCGTATAGCGAAAGCCAAAGCCGTCATCGAAGACGCGGAACTCGACGCCCAGCTGGCGACCATCGGCGGCGGCCAGCGTCGCGACCAGCCCGCGATAGTGTTCGCGCATCTGCCGCCGCTCGCCCCAGGGCTGGGTCCAGGGGCGGTCGAGCGCAATCGGGCGACTGGCGACCAGCGTCAGCCCGGCGTCGAGCGGCGCGGCATCCTTGAACCGGAACCCCAGCCGCGACCGGTCGAGGATCAGCTTGCCGTCATAGCGCGCGCGGTACACCGCCTCGCCATGATCCACCGCCAGATCGACCGCGATGCGGCCATTGGGGGACGTGACCGTCTGCCACGCCTGCCCCAGCGCCGGCGTCGCCGCGACCAGCGCCGCGAGCCCGACGATCATGCCCAGCCGCTTGCGCATCAGAAACTGTAGGTCAGGCTGGCGCGGACACGGCGGCCGAAGATCGGGCGGCCCTGAAACGCGGTTTCCTGCACGCCGATGATCGAACCCGCGCGCGGATTGCCCTCGGTCAGGCCGACCTCGTTGAACAAATTGGTCGCCACCACCTGCGCCTGGAGCGCGTCGGTGACCTTCCAGTTCGCGCCCAGCCGCACCTCGGTATAGCTGGGCAGGACGATGGTGTTGGCCACATCGACATAGCGCTTGCCGGTATAGGCCGCCTCGCCGAAGATGTTCACCCGGTCGCCCAGCAGATGCAGCGTGGGACGGACCGAGACCTGCACCTGCGGCTGGCGGACGATCTGGTTGCCGCTGAAGTCGAACCGCCCGCTCGCATCCTGTCCGGCGAAGCTGGTATAGTTGATCTTCTGGTAATTGCCGCTCGCCGCCAGCTCGAAGACATCGACCGGGCGCAGCGACAGTTCGACCTCGATACCCTTGGATTCTGCCGCCGCCGTCTGGTTGATCGTCTGCGCCTGTCCGTTCGGCCCTGCGACGATCGTCTGGAAGGCGATGTTGGGGAATTTGTTGTAGAACAAGGTGACGAAGGCCGAGAAGGGCCGGGTCGCGTATTTCAGCCCGCCTTCGACCAGGTCGATGCGGTTCTCAACCGGCACGCCGCCGAACCACTGCACGAATTCGGGCGTCACGCGGAAGCTGCGGCTATAGCGGGCAAAGGCCGCGACCCGCTTGTCGAACTCGTAATTCGCGCCCGCCGAAAAGGCCCATTGCCCGGTCTTGAAGCGATAGGGTGTCGTCACGCCGTTAAAGACCAGCACATTGTCGTCGGCGATGGTGGTCGCGTCGCCCAGATTGGCGCGGGTCGTCTGCGCGATCGTGCCATCCTTCGCGACATGATGATAGCGTGCGCCCAGATCGATGCGCAGCGCCTCGGTCACCTGCCACGCGTCGGTCATGTAGAAGGCGTTGATCGTCACCTTGTCGCGGAAACGCTGCAAATTGCTGTGCAGGTTGAGCAGGCCGTTCTTGGTCAGGGCCACGGTCTGCTGCCCGGCCGCGTTGAGGCCGACCACGTCGAAATAGCGCGGGCGGTTGATCGCCTCGACCAATATGTCGTTCCAGTTCCAGTTCTGCGTCTGGTTGAAATGGCTGAAATAATAACCCGCGGTCAGGGTATGGCGACCGATGCCGGTGTCGAGCTTCTTGGTGACGCTCAGGTCGTTGATCACATTCTCGACATCGACGAGCGTGTTGAAGATGCTCTGCGTCAGCGCCAGCTGGTTGCCCAGCGCAGCGGCGGCGACGGTCTGACCGTTGCTGGCGTCGCGATAGACGGCGGACACGGTGTCGGGCCGGGCGGCCTGCAACCGGGTGAGCGCGCCTACCAGGAAGCCTTGTGACGTGGCGATCCCCGAGCTGAACAGCCCGTTGAAGTCCACCGTGCCGGTCGTGTAGCGGGCGCGGTCGTTGATCTCCCATCCGTCGCCCAGCGGCTTGTTGAAGATCGCGGTGAAGGTGTCGGTGTCGGTATGGATGCCCTGGGTCAGGTCCACCCGCTTGTCGAACGCGCCGCTGCCATCGGGCACGGTCAGCCGGGCGAAGGCGGTGTTGACCAGCGTGCCCGTGCCCGCGTCCAGACCCGGCAGGCCCTGGGACGGGCTGGCCAGCGGAATGGCGGTGTAGAAGATGTTCTTGTCGTCCAGCTTGCGATAGCTGACGAACAGAGAGCCGCTGTCGGCGAAGTCATATTGCAGGCCGACCCGGAATTGCCCGCCCTGGTTGCCGGTGAAGCCGGGGTTCCTGAGGCCGTTATCCTCGCGATAGAAGCCGCCGATCGCAAAGGACAGCCGGTCGTTCAGCGGGCCGGAGACGTTGGCGTCCATCCGGTAATGATCCCAGTCGCCGACCTCGCCCTTCACCATGCCCTGGAGCGTGCGGGTCGGGCGTTTGGTCAGGACGTTGACGACGCCGCCCGGCGCGTTCGACGCGGTGATCGAGGCCGAGCCGCCGCGCACGATCTGAAGCGAGTCGATCGTCGCATCGACGCGGAAGAACTCATCGGCATTGGTGAAGGCGCCCGCGCCCTCTTCCCACACCGGCAAACCGTCCTCGAGCAGCGGGAGATAGCGGTAATTGTCCGCCGGAAGGCCACGCGAATAGACGTTGTTGCCGACCTCGCCGCCCGAGCTTTCGACATAGATGCCCGGCGTCGAGGCGATCAGATCGGCAATCCCCAGCGGGGCCTTTTGCGCGATCGCCTGCGGGTCGATGGTGGTGATGGCGTAGGACGTGTCGAACTTGCGGGTGCCGGTGCGCGTGCCGGTGACGATGATCTCGTTCAGGCCCAGGTCGCTGCCCTGCGCGGCATCGGCGGCTGGCTGTTCGCTCGTGGCGGGGGGCGCGGTCGGTGACTGGACCGATTGCGCAAGCACAGGCGCCAGGGGCACCATCCACGTTACCGAAGCCATCAATGCCAAGCGACATGCACGCATCATAATCCCCTCCAAGGCGCCTCTGCCGGGCAATCCACCTCATGAGGGAAAAGTGATCTCGGCCGCAAATTAATGCAACATATTTCCGCAAACGATTGTAATTTACATGACGTTACCGACTGGCGTCCATGTTAAAGGCGGTGGATCAACAGCTTGGCTTTATGTGGCGTGATTAATTTGCACGATATGAAGCGCATCTAACGCCCGCATGAAGCGCGAATCACGAGATCGGTCGGCAGGCGTTCGGACTTGGCGCGATGCCCATCGATGATGCGTAGCAGCTTCGACACCAACAGGTTGCCGGCCTTGATCGCATCCTGGCGGATCGTGGTCAGGCCGGGCGTCGACAAGGCGGCCGCGTCGATATCGTCATAGCCGATCACCGCGACATCCTCCGGCACGCGCAGTCCCCGCTGGCGCAGCGTTTGAATCGCGCCAAGCGCCACCAGGTCGGAGGCTGCGACGATCGCATCGAAGGCGATGCCGCGCTCGAGCAGGTTGTCGACGGCCTCGGCCCCTTCGGATCGACCGGCGGCCGGCGTCTGGATCATCGCCGGGTCGAACGCCACGTCATGAGCCGCCAGCGCCGAGCGATACCCCTCCAGCCGGATCGCGACCTGCGAGAAGGGCGTCCGCGCGGCCGCGATCGGCGGCATCGCTCCGATAAACGCTATGCGTCGCCGCCCTTTTCGCAGCAAATGCGCCGTCGCTTGAAATCCGCCCTCATGATTGTCGCCACCGATCGAGCAGTAGCTCTGCCCCGCCACCTCGACGCCCCATGCCACCAGTGGCTTACCCAGGGCGGCATAATGATTGAGCGTGTCGTGGAATTGCGACTGCCCCAGGAAGATCACGCCCGCATAGGCGCTCTGGTCGAGAAACTGTGCGAGGGTGGTGTCATCATAGGGCGTTTGCCATACGATCGACATATCGCGCCGCCGCTCGCGCATGGCGGTTCCAACCCCACCGATCAGCGCCAGCTCGAACGGGTTGGCCAATTGGCTTCCATGCGCGGTGGCGACTGGTACGACGAGACAAATCTGGTCGGATAATGTCGGTGCGGCGTGGGGCACCTTTTGCGGGACATGGACATAGCCAAGTCGTTCGGCCGTGCTCAGCACCCGTTCGCGGGTTTCGTCGCTAATCGCGCTATGGCCGGTCAGCACGCGCGATACGGTCGCGACGGATACGCCCGTTTCCGCGGCGATGCTGCCCAGCGTCGGACCATTCCGCCTCGTCCTCACCATGGCTGCGCCTCTATTTGCATTTTCTTGCATTACGCCGGTGCAACGGGTTCGTCCATCTCGGGCAGCCCTAGGCTCAGGCCCGCACCCACCGCCATCAGCACCCCTGCGAGCGGCAGGACGGGCCACGCGATCCCGCCCAATAGGTGCGCGATGAACCAACCCATGGTGAGTCCCGCGACAAGTTGCGGCACGACGATGAAGATGTTCATGATGCCGATGAACGTACCGGCGGTCGCACGCGACACCGCCCGGCCCGCCAGCACGAAGGGGGCGCTGAGGATCGAGGCGTAGGCGATGCCGATCAGCACCGCACATCCCAGCAGCCCGACGGGATGGCCGATCACCGCAAGGCCGCCGAGCCCCAACGCGCCCGCCGCCAATGCTGCCGCATGGACATATGTGACGCCGAAACGACGGAACAGTCCGGGCAGCAGAAAGGCGAACAGACCCGCCACGCCGTTATACGTGCCGAACAGCACGCCGACGAAATCCGCTCCCCGCGCATAGGCCCCGTCAAACGGAGAGGTCGCGCCATAGAGACGCGCAGCGATAACCGGCGTTGCATAGACCCAGAGGAGATACATGCCGAACCAGCTGAAAAACTGAACGGCCGCGACCGATCGCAAAGCGCGCCACAATGCAGCGACCTCCGCCCCGCGGGCGCGGGCATGGCCGTTTCCGCCGCCTTGTATAGGGGGTGAGGCGGGCTCCTTCACCCGCGCGACCGTCCAGCCGACCGACACGGCCACCGCGATGGCCGCCGTGAGGAAGGCGATCCGGATCGAGGGCGCGGTCTGCCCTGGCTGGGCGACGTTCGCCCAGCCGCCCCAGGCCAGCAGAACGGGCGCACAGGCCCCCGCCAGGGCACCCAGCCCGATGAAAACGGTCTGCATGGCATAGCCGCTGGCATGATCCTCGACCGGCAAGGTATCGGCGACCAGGGCGCGATAGGGCGCATGGAGCGCGTTCATCGCAGCCTCCAGCACCCAGACCGCCATGACGGCCACAAGCAATGACCCCGCCAACGGCAGCGCCGCCAGTGCCGCGATCACCACCAGGGCCGATACCAGAATATAGGGCCGCCGCCGCCCAAACCGACTGCCATGGCGATCGCTGAGCGCCCCCATGACGGGTTGCACCAGCAATCCCGTCACCGGTCCTGCCAGCCACAAGATCGCAAGCTGGTCGACCGTCGCGCCCAGCCCCTGAAACAGACGGCTCAGGCTCGCGCTCTGAATGCCAAAGGCAATTTGAAGCCCAAAATAGCCGACGCTGAGATCGAACCCTTTAAGACGCATCCGCCTCTCCATGCATGGACCGTGTACGCCTTCGATAGTCCTCATCGGAAGCAGGCAGGATTCGGGCGGACGATGCCGCTAACCCCTGATCTCTACACCCATGAGCGACCGGCGCGTGACGCCATAGACTTGATCCCCCCTTCCCCTTCAGGGGGGCTTGGCCCGGATCGATCTGATGTCATCCGCCCCCAAGGGAAGCTATCGTTTAGAGTTGAAAGCGATCAGCATTGCACGGTTTTAGCCCCTCCCCTGAAGGGGAGGGGTGAGCAGAGTTGATCGTTTTCGACTCTAGGGCGGAAAAGCCGGGCCGATCAGCGCTAGATCTGCTGCGCCGGGGGCCAGCTTTACGCTGGATTGCAGCCGCCCGATCCATGGTGGCGCTGACAGAATGCCCAAGTGACATGACATGGCATTCACGATAACGCCGCGATCGTGCAGGCCTTCCGGTATCTCTTGGCGCAACGCCACCTGGCGGCGCTGATCTATGCCGCCGCGATACTCTTGAGGCTGCTGGTGCCGACCGGCTACATGGTCGCACCCGATCATGGATGGTTCGCCATCACGATCTGTTCCGGGATGGCGACCGGGGCCGGGGACATGGCGATGCCCGGCACGGAT
Source organism: Sphingomonas parapaucimobilis NBRC 15100 (assembly GCF_000787715.1). Lineage (GTDB taxonomy): Bacteria > Pseudomonadota > Alphaproteobacteria > Sphingomonadales > Sphingomonadaceae > Sphingomonas > Sphingomonas parapaucimobilis. The sequence goes on along the minus strand of NZ_BBPI01000065.1, from coordinate 12,397 downwards.
CATGCCATGGCCATGGCGCATGGGACAATGCCCGACACCGGCCAGCCGAAAGATCACGACAAGCCGGAAATGCCTTGCGCCTTTTCGGGACTGTCCGCGCAGGTGCTGGGTTCGGTCGACATCGTGCTGCTGGCCATCGCGCTGGCCGCCGTCGCGATCATGGCGCTGCGGGCCATCCCGCGCGTCGCCCCGCGTGCCGCACCCTATCTGCGCCCACCCCTGCGCGGTCCCCCGCTCTGCGCCTGACGGAATGACCGGCAAACCGGCCGGCCAAGTCCGTCGTCGGGCAGCCCGGTCGGCTGTCACGCGAACCATGCCCCATATCGGTTTGCGGTCGCAAGCGATCGATGGTGCGGGCGTATCGCCAGCACGAGAGCGCATCGCCGCCACCGTGCGCCTTGGCTTCGCAAGACCGTACCGCCCGAGGCCGTGAAGCCGATGGCCGGGCCGATCAGGGGCTTTCCGGCGCAGGCCAATGCCCTGGCTTGGTCAGACACCGACTGACGCGTCCGTTCGCAAAAACACGAAACGCATTCGGCCCGCCTGGGAGCGGGCCTGGGGGACTCTATGTCGAAGACCAGTTTGATGGTGGCGGTCGCCGCCTCCTGTTTCCTGATCGCCGCGCCGTCGGCCGCGCAGCAGCGCGCCGATGCGCCTGCCCGCGCCGACACGCAGGTGACGATCGGCGGCGACGAGATCGTCGTCACCGCCCAATCCATGGCGCGCTCGACCGCCAACGTGCTGACCTCGGTCGACGTGCTGAGCGGCGATGTCGCGCAGCGCCAGAATGTCGACAATGCGTGGGAGCTGTTCGCCCGGCTGCCCGGTGTGGTCCTGACCGACTTCAACCAGGGCACGACCTCGGGCCGCTTCTCGATCCGCGGCTTCAATGGCGAGGGTGAGATCAACGCGGTCAAGCTGCTGATCGATGGCGTGCCGTCCAACGACAATGCCGGGCGAATGGACTTCATCGACTTCATCTCCCCGCTCGACATCGCCTCGGTCGAGCTGGTGCGCGGCACCTCCGACCCGCGCTGGGGGCTGCACGCGATCGCGGGCAGTGCCGATATCAAGACGCGGATCGGCGGCAATTATCTCGACGCGCGCGGCATCGTCGGTGCGTTCGGCACCTATGACGCGCAACTGTCGGCGGGGGTCGAGACCGGACGACTGAGCCAGAACTATCTGCTGTCCTATCGTCAGAGCGATGGTTTTCGCGACCATGCCGATCTCGACCGGCTGAACGTCGCGGGCAAGTGGTTCTACGACTTCGGCCCCGCCAGGCTCGGCCTCATCGCGCGCCACAGCCGCAGCGAGGCGCAGGAGCCGGGCTATCTGACCGATGCCGACGCCTATACCAACCGGTCGCGATCCTACGACGTCTCGGCGACCGACGGTGGCAGGCGCGAACTCAGCCAGTACAGCCTGCACCTCGACGCCGATCTGGCGCGCGACCTGTCGCTGACCGCCCTGGGCTATGCGACGACCAACCACGACAATCGCTATGTCCGCTTTTCGGCCAATGTCGCGCAGCAGCAGCGGCTGACCGACGAACAACATTATGGCGTCGTGACCGGCCTGCACTGGCATGCGGCCGACTGGCTGATGGCCGAGGCGGGCGGCGATGTGCAGTGGCAGCACAACCAGAGCCTGCGCTGGACCACCGACCGGCGGATCATCACGGCCGCCACGCGCAACCAGGATTTCGACCTGACGGTGGGCGGAGGCTATGTGCAGGCGATCGTGACCCCGGTCCGCTGGCTGACGATCACCCCGGCATGGCGGATCGACCGGGTGAGCGGCCATTTCACCAACCGGCTGAACGGCCAAAGCTATCCGGTCAATGATTACGGCACGATCAACCAGCCCAAGCTGTCGGTCGCGGTGACGCCCGTCCCCGGCCTGACCGCCTATGGCAATTTCGGCCGCACCTTCCAGATCGGCGCGGGCTCGGGTGCCTATGTCGTGCCGCCGCGCGTGCGCGATGTCGCCGCCTCGATCAACGAAGGCTTCGAAGGCGGCATCAAGCTGACGCAGGGCCGCTGGCTGACCGCCCGCGCCGCGCTGTGGCAGCAGACCGCGACCGGCGAGCTGAAGCGGCGCCTCAATGATCCGTCCGGCGAATTCGACAATCTGGGCGCGACGCGGCGTCGCGGCTTCGATGTGGAGGCGAGCGTGCAGCCTTTGCCCGGCCTGTCGGCCTGGGCAAGCTGGTCGCACCAGAAGGCGATCATTCGCGTTCCCGATCCCTCAGCCCCGCTGACGGCGGGCAATGAGATCGATCATGTCCCCAGGAACGTCTACACCGCCGGGATCGAATGGGCACCGGCGGCGCGGCCGTGGCGCGCCTCACTCTGGGGCAATGGCCAGTCGTCGTACGAATTGGACACCGCCAACCGCCAGGGCCGCTATGGCGACTATTTTCAGGTCACCGCCGAACTGGCCTACCGCATCACCAAGGCGATCGAGGTATCGGCGCAGATACGCAACCTGACGAACGATCGGTACGAATATGTCTGGTACGACGGCACGCAACGCCTGCATGCGCCCGCCGATCCGCGCAGTGTCTTCGGCGCGGTCCGGGCGCGGTTCTGACCATGCGGGTATCATCGGCAGCCCTGGGGCGATCATGGCGGATCGCGATCGGCCGGAGGCGGTATGGCAGAGTGAGGCGCTTCGGGTCGACATATCGCATGGGGGTGGCTTGCCGCTCGCCACGATCATCGTCCCTGGCCATGGCGCGCCATCAATAGCCATCATCGCCTGGCGATGATTCGAAAGCGGTTTTGGCTATAACCGAGCGCGATTCGAGCGGTAGCATCGCCTCTCGATCAATCGGACGGCAGTGATCGTATTTACCGTCTGGAGACAGCGGGCTTTACCAGATATTGGGCCTGCATCCTTGGGGAGTAGCTACCCGCAGTAGTGGGGTTGCCGTCAACATCCTTGAGCCATCGGCTCGTGGCGGCAGCAGCAGGTTCGTCCTGCCCAGCGAGACCAATGATGCAGCGCTCCGCTTTGTGGCCACGGGTGCATGCATCATGTGGTTTGCTGGCCCTGAGTAATGACGTGATGCCCGGAATTCTGACGCTTGGCGCTTTGGGCGCAAGCCTGTCCGTGGATGCCTTTGCGGCGGCGCTGGGCAAGGGCGCGACTGAAGGACGAGCCCGTTTTCGCGATGCGATCAAGGTCGGCATCGTCTTTGGCTTTTTCGAGGCGCTGACGCCTGCGCTCGGCTGGCTGCTCGGCTTTGCGCTGAACGACTGGATCGCGGACTATGACCATTGGGTTGCGTTCGGCCTGCTGTTCGCGGTTGGCGCCTATACGATACGGGAAGCCTGGACGAACCAGGATGAGGCGCAGCAGGACGACGGCGAGACCAAGCCCGGCATGCTGCGCCTTGCCGCGACGGCGATCGCGACGAGCGTCGATGCGGCGGCTGTGGGTGTGACCCTGGCCCTGATGGACGTCAACATCTGGGCCGCCTGTCTGGTCATCGGCGGGACGACCACTTTGATGGCGACGATCGGCGTCATGCTTGGCAAGCATATCGGACCTTATCTGGGCCGATATGCCGGCATCCTTGGTGGCTTTGTCCTGATCGTCATGGGCGGCGTGATCCTGACGCAGCACCTGTCCTCTTAGGCCGGATCGACATTCAGTCCCCCCTCAATTCCTCCCCTGCAAGGGGAGGGGGACCATGCGCAGCATGGTGGAGGGGTATCACCGCTTGCGATGTCTGACCGACCTCTCAGACCGGGACACCCCTCCGTCAGGCCTGCGGCCTGCCACCTCCTCTTCCAGGGGAGGAAGCAAACGAATGTCGATCCGCCCTAGAACATGATGACATGGGATCGAACCAAGCCCCTCCCATGTCTGATGGGATGATGGCGGCCTTCTCGTGTCACCTGTGTCGACATCCGAAGACCCATTGGGAGCGTGCCGCCCCATCGCCTTGACGATCGACACAGGCTGGTTTGATGCCGGTCAAAGGCGCGCCCGCAGGATCTGGGCACGGCATGGGCCATGTGGCCCTATCATCCCGAACTGCTCGCCCGGCCCGTGCCGCGCTACACCAGCTATCCCACTGCCGCCGAATTTTGCGACGGGGTGGGTCATGACGACATGGCTGCCGCGCTCGACGCCATCGATGCGAATGCGGACGTGTCGCTCTATCTGCACATCCCCTATTGCCGGGCGATCTGCTGGTATTGCGGGTGCAACACCGCCGCGGCGAACCGCACCGCGCGGCTCGATGCCTATATGGTCCGGCTGCATGCCGAGATCGACAGGGTCGCCGCCCGGCTGGACGGGCGCGGGCGGATCGGGCGGATCGCCTTTGGCGGCGGGAGCCCCAACGCCATCGGGCCGGACGCGTTTGCGGCGCTGGTCGCGCATCTGCGCACCGCCTTTGCCTGCCGGGATGCGCCGCTATCGCTGGAGATCGACCCGCGCGGCTTCGCGCCGGACTGGGCGAGCGTCATAGCCGAGACCGGCGTCACGCGGGTCAGCCTGGGCGTGCAGACCTTCGATCCCATGCTCCAGGCGGCGATCGGCCGGGTTCAGCCCCGTGCAGACATTATCCGCGCGGTCACGCTGTTGCGCCGCGCCGGAGTCGGATCGATCAATTTCGACCTGATGTACGGCCTGCCCGGTCAGACCGACGCAGCGCTTCAAGCGACCTTGGACGAAACGATCGCGCTTGCACCCGAGCGGCTGGCCGTCTTCGGCTATGCGCATGTCCCCCACCTGATCCCGCGCCAGCGCCGGATCGACGCGACCGCACTCCCCGACGCAGCAGCGCGCTTCGCACAGGCCGCATGGGCGCATGAGCGACTGACGGCAGCGGGCTATCGGCCAGTCGGGTTCGATCACTTCGCCAAACCGGACGATCCCATGGCGCAGGCGGCGGCCAACGGTACGCTGCGCCGCAATTTCCAGGGCTTCACCGACGATCCCGCCGACATCCTGATCGGCCTGGGCGCCAGCGCGATCAGCGCGTTTCCCGACCGCCTGCTCCAGAATGCGAAGAATACGGGCGAATGGCACCGGGCGCTCGGTGCCAATCGGTTCGCAACCGTGCGTGGTATCCGTCGGACGCCACTCGACCAGCGGCGGGGCGCGGCGATCGCGGGGGTGCTGTGCCATGGCGTCGCCGATACGGACGGACTGCCGGAGCGGGACGCCATCCGGATCCGGCTTTCCCGTTTTGAGAAGGCCGGACTCCTCCGATGGGAAGGCCATCGCCTTCGCCTGAAGGCCGACGCCCTGCCCTATGCCCGCAGCATTGCCGCCGCCTTCGACGCCTGGCGCAGCGAGGACGACACGCGTTTCAGCCACGCCGTCTGACCTGCCGCCTGGACCGCCTGCGCCGTACGGCATGGCGCGTTGCGACGGGCAGCCGGGTCAGGCGGCGGAGCGGCGGGTTCCGCCAACGGCCGCCCATTGCCGATCGCACAGGGCCGAGAGCACCGGCCGGTGGCTGACCAGGATCATCCCCTGCCCGGTCCGCGTCAGCCGCGCGTGCAGGCGTCGCGCGACCTGCGCCGCCACCCCCGCATCCAGCCCCTCGCCGGGTTCGTCGAGCAGCAGCCAGGGCGCATCCGCCAGATAGGCGCGCGCCAGCGATAGCCGCCGCCGCTCGCCGCCCGACAGCCGCGCCCCATCCTCGCCCAGCCAGGTATCGAGTCCCTCGGGCAAGGCGCGCACCACGCCATCAAGCACGGCGTCGCGCAACGCCCGCCACATACGGTCCTCGCTCGCCTGGTCATCGGCCAGCCAAAGATTGTCGCGCACCGTGCCCGCCATCAACGCCGCGTCCTGCGGCGCCCAGGCGAAGGTCGCACGCAGGGTCGCAGGTCCGAGGGAGGCGGCATCCCGCCCCCCGATCATGATCCGGCCAAGCGCCAGCGGACGAAGGCCCAGCAATCCCTCGACCAAGCTCGTCTTGCCGCAGCCCGATGGCCCCGTCAGGGCGATCCGGCTGCCCGGCGCGAACGGAGCGCCGTCGATCATGAGGCTGGCGTCGCATGCCCGGTCTGCCGCCGGATGCTCTTCCGCCGCCGCGAACAGCGTTCCCAGTCGCACCTCCGCCTCGCGAAGCCGTCCCCGCTCGGTCATCGCGCGCAGGATCGGCGCGGCCGCATCGGCCGTCATCGCCGCCGCCAGGGCCGCCAGCGCCGCGATTGGTGCGCCAGCGCCCGCCGACAGGACCAATGCCGATGCCGCCGCCAGTGCGACGCTGATCGCATGGAGCGCCTCGAACCGTGCCGCCACCGCCGCCTGCCGGGCCTGCGCCTCGGCCAGCCGGTCGCTCGCCGCCGCGATCCGGGCGGTCGCCCAATCCTCCAGCGCGAAACAGCGGAGTTCCGCCGCCGCGCCGCCGAGCGTCGCCACCTCCTCGCGGAGGGCGCCCATCGCCCGCTGCACCGCGCGGCCGGGCTGTTCCAATTGGTGCGCCCAGAGGCGGGCCAGACCGAGCGCTCCCCCGATACAGGCCAGCGTCGCGACCATGGCCGGCCATCCGCCAAGCAGCGTCAGCGCCGCGCCCGCCACCAGCGCCGCCACGACGCCCCACGGCCCCGACAGGCGGACGAAATGCCATTCCACCGCATCGACATCGCCAATGAGCCGCGCCGTCGCCTCGCCCCGGCCGAGCGCCAGCGCGACCGAGGGCGGCGCAACCGTGAGCGCGCGATAGAGCGCAGGCCGCAGCCGGGCGAGCGCGCCAAAGGCCGCGCCATGGCTCGCCAGCCGCTCACCATAGCGTGCGCCGGTCCGCACGATCGCCAGCAACCGGATCGCGGCGGAGGGCAGCATATAGTTGAACGCCTGCGCCGCGACGATCCCCGCTCCCCCCGCCAGCGCCGCGGCGGTCAGGAACCAGCCCGACAAGGCCAGCAACAGCACCGAGGCGATCGCGACCAGCGCGGCACAGAGTGCGGCCTGGCGCAAGCGGCGGCGTTCCCGCCAGCGTTCGGCGGCGATCAGCCTGTGGAGGGTCATGCGGTATCTCCCAGATGCACGACGCGGGTCGCGATGGCGGCCAGCGCGGGGCTGTGGGTGGCGATCAGCGTCGTGCGGCCTTGCGCGGCGCGCGCGACGGTCGCGATCAGCGCGGCTTCGGCGGCAGCATCCAGATGTGCGGTCGGCTCGTCGAGCAGCAGGAAGGGTGCGGGATTCAGCAATGCTCGGGCCAGCGCGATCCGCCGCCGCTCGCCGCCGGACAGCCCGCCGCCCCGGGCATCGAGCTGGGCATCGAGGCCACCCGGCCGAACCGCGAGCATCGGCCCCAAGCCCGCCGCCGCGACCGCGCGCTGGATCGCCAGTTCGTCCGCCGGGGGATGGGCCAGCGTCAGATTGTCGCGGATCGTACCTGCGATCAGCAGGGGATGCTGGCCCGCCCAGCTCGCCTGTCCCGCCAGCGAGACCAGGGGGACGCCACCCGCCTCGACCGTTCCCGCCGATAGCGGGGCGAGCCCCAGCAGCAGGTGCAGGACGCTGGTCTTGCCACTGCCCGAGGGGCCGAGCAGCGCCACCGTCTCGCCCGCCTCGATCCGCAGCGACAGATGCGAGACGGCCGGGGCATCACTACCCGGATAATGGATGGCGACGTCGTACAGGACCAGCGGGGCCGCGACCCGGACCACGGGCACAGGCTCCGGTTCCGCCAGCGGCATCAGCGTGTCGGCGGCCGTCTCCGCCGCCTGCTTGTCGTGATAGGCCGCAGCCAGGCGGCGCATCGGGGCGTAGAATTCGGGCGCCAGCGCCAGTACGAAAAAGGCCTGGGCGAGGGTCAGCGTCTCGGGCGCGGCGAAGGGCAGCAGGCCGAGCAGCGCGAAACCGCAATAGACCGCGACCAGCGCGACCGAGAGTGCCGCAAAGAATTCCAGCGCGGCGGAAGACAGGAAGGCGACCCGCAGGACGCGCATGGTCCGCTCGGCCAGCTCCTGCGCCGCCGCGCCGATCGCCTCGGTCTCGCGTGTCTCGGCCCGGAAGGCCAGCACCACCGGCAGGCTGCGCACCCGGTCGGCGAAGCGGGCCGACAGGCGGTGCAGGGCGACGAATTGCCGCCGAGACTCGTCCGCCGCCGCGCCGCCCGCCAGGATCATCGCCGCGATGAACGGCACCAGGGTGGCCGCGAGAATGGCCGCCGCCACCCAGCTGGCGCAGACGGTCGCGGCGAGGACGAGCAGCGGCGCGACGGCGGCGGCCCGGCGCGCGGGCAGGAAACGCGCGACATAGCCGTCCAGCGCCTCGACCGCATCGACGGCCTGGCTGGCGAGCAGGCCGCTGTCGATCGGGACGCCGGGCTTGCGATACAGCGTGGCGGCCACGGCGCGAAGCCGCTGCGCGCGCCTGACCGCCCCCGCCCTCACCGCGCCCCGCCGCAAGGCCAGGGTCGCGAACACCCCACGCAACGCCCCCGTGGCGAGCATCAGCACGGCCCAGGGCAGCACCGCCCCCTGCCCCGCCCCCTGCCCCGCCACCACCGTCACGCCGCCCGCGATCCCCGCCGCAAAGCCGATCGCCGCCAGCGTATCGAGCAGCAACAGGCCCGCCACGCCGTCACGCCGCCCGCCTGCATCCTTCAACCAGCGGTTGCGCGCCTTACGCGTCGGGGGAGCATGGGCGATCGTCGTCATGCCGCGACGGTCGCCCCGACCGCAGCCGCTGTCTTTGACTGCGGTCAATGTCCGCGCGGAACCGCAGGTCTAGCGAGTCGATCGGCAAGGGGCCGGGGGGCGGCTCCTTTTTTGGAGACCTGCTATGGACCCCGGCGTCGTAGACCTGTCGCGACTGCAATTCGCGGCCACCGCGCTGTATCATTTCCTGTTCGTGCCGCTGACGCTCGGCCTGTCGATGATGCTGGTCATCATGGAATCGGTCTATGTCATGACCAACCGCCCGGAATGGCGCGTGACGACGCGTTTCTGGGGCAAGATCTTCGGCATCAACTTCGTGCTGGGCGTCGCCACCGGCCTGACCATGGAATTCCAGTTCGGCACCAACTGGTCCTATTTCTCGCATTATGTCGGCGACATCTTCGGTGCCCCGCTGGCGATCGAGGGGCTGATGGCCTTTTTCCTGGAGGCGACGTTCGTCGGGCTCATGTTCTTCGGCTGGGACCGGCTGTCGAAGCTGGGCCATCTGATCGTCACCTTCATGGTCGCGCTGGGCACCAATTTGTCGGCGCTGTGGATCCTGGTCGCCAATGGCTGGATGCAGAATCCGGTCGGGGCCAGCTTCAATCCCGACACGATGCGGATGGAGGTCACCGATTTCGGCGCGGTGCTGTTCAATCCCGTAGCCCAGGCCAAGTTCGTCCATACCGTCAGTGCGGGCTATGTCTGCGCCTCGGTCGTGGTGCTGGGCGTGTCGGCCTTCTGGCTGCTCAAGGGCCGCTTCCTGCCCGTGGCGCGCCGGTCGATGACGGTGGCGGCGGCGTTCGGCCTCGCCTCCTCGCTATCGGTCGTCGTGCTGGGCGACGAGAGCGGCTATGCGCTGACCGACAACCAGAAGATGAAGCTCGCCGCGATCGAGGCGGTCTGGCACACCGAGCCCGGCCCCTCCGGCCTGACCCTGTTCGGCTATCCCGACACCGTCGCGCGCGAAACGCGGTACAAGGTCGAGATTCCGTGGCTGCTCGGCCTGATCGCGACGCGCAGCCTGGACGGCACCGTCACCGGCATGTCCGAGCTGGTCTTGAAGGCGCAGGAGCGGATCGCCTCGGGCGTGATCGCCTATGACGCGGTCCAGCGCTTGAAGGCGAACCCGCAGGACATGGCCCAGCGCGCCCGGTTCGAGGCGCACAAGCGCGACCTGGGCTATGCCCTGCTGCTCAAGCGCCAGATGGCCGATCCGCGGACCGCGACGCCGCAGCAGATCGAGGCGGCGGCGTGGGATACCGTTCCCGATGTCGGCCTGCTCTTCTGGAGCTTCCGCATCATGGCGGCGATCGGCTTTGCGATGATCGCGCTCTTCGCGACCGCCTTCGCCCTGTGCTCGCTCCGGATGCACATGGATTCGCGCTGGTTCCTCCGCCTCGCGGTGGCGGCGATCCCGCTGCCCTGGATCGCGATCGAGCTGGGCTGGCTGGTCGCCGAGCTGGGGCGGCAGCCCTGGGCGATTGAGGGCGTGCTGCCGACCTTCCTGGCGACCAGTTCGTTGTCGCGGGCTGCGCTCTGGACCACGCTGGCCGGCTTCACCGCGCTTTATGGGGTGCTGGCGGTGATCGAGGTGCGGCTGATCCTCGCCGCCATCGCGCATGGCCCTGAGGAGCGGGACGACCAGCCCGCGCCCGGTCCCATCCCCGCCACCATTCCCGTCACCGCCTGAAGGAGGCCAGGACATGTTCGATTATGAGATGTTGCGCCTGATCTGGTGGGCGCTGCTGGGCGTGCTGCTGATCGGCTTCGCGCTGACCGACGGGTTCGACCTGGGCGTTGCCACCCTGCTGCCCTTCGTCGCGCGCAACGATGCCGAGCGGCGGATGGTCATCAATTCGATCGGCCCGACCTGGGAGGGGAACCAGGTCTGGTTCATCCTGGGCGGCGGTGCGATCTTCGCGGCCTGGCCGTTCGTCTATGCGGTCAGCTTTTCGGGCTTCTACCTCGCCATGTTCCTCGTGCTGGCCGCGCTGATCCTGCGGCCGGTGGGGTTCAAATATCGCTCGAAGAAGCCCGATCCGGCCTGGCGCGCGCGCTGGGACTGGGCATTGTTCGTCGGGGGACTGGTCCCCGCGCTCGTCTTCGGCGTCGCGGTCGGCAATGTACTGCTGGGTGCGCCCTTCCGCCTCGATGGCGATCTGCGCGCCTTTTACGATGGCACTTTGCTCGGGCTGTTCACGCCCTTCACGCTGGTCTGCGGGCTGTTGTCGGTGGCGATGCTGGTGCTGCACGGCGCGGCTTGGCTGTCGATCAAGGTCGAGCATGGCCCCGTCCATGACCGGGCGCGGGGGTTCGGGACGGTGGCGGCGATCGCCTCCATCCTGTTGTTCGCGACCGGCTTCGCCTTCGTCGCCTGGGGCGATATCGGTTACCGCATCGTCGGCGCGGTCGATCCGCTCGGCCCGTCCAACCCCTTGCGCATGACGGCGGAGCGGGCGGGCGGCGCATGGCTCGACAATTACGCGACCTATCCGTGGATGACGGCGCTGCCCGTGCTGGGCTTTGCCGGGGCCGTGCTGGTGCTGGTCGGTATCCGTAGCGGTCGCGAGGTGCTGGCCTTTGCCGGGTCGTCGCTCGCCGCGACGGGGATCATCGCCACCGTAGGTTGCGCGATGTTCCCCTTCATCCTGCCGTCCAGCATCGACGCGCATAGCAGCCTGACGGTGTGGAACGCCTCGTCCACGCCTAAGACGCTGGGCATCATGCTCTTCGTCACGCTCGTCTTCCTGCCGATCGTGCTCGCCTACACCGCCTGGGCTTACCGGGTGATGTTCGGGCGCGTGACGGCGGAGGCGGTGCGTACCAACCCCGACTTCTACTGAGAAAGGAACGACCCATGTGGTATTTTTCCTGGGTCCTGGGCCTCGGCCTTGCGGTCGGCTTCGGCATCCTCAACGGTATCTGGCACGAATTCCATCTGCCGCAGGACGACAACGTGTCACCGCGACACTGACAGATAGGACAATCCGTCCGACGACAGGGGATCATGGCCGCGCTATAAGGCAAGGCCATGATCCCGAACGACATCTGTGCCGATTGCGCGGTGCGCGACCGGGCCTTGTGCGGCAGCCTGGATGACCGGGAACTGACCGCGCTGAACGCCATCGGCCAGCGTCGCCGGGTCGCGCGCGGCCAGACCATCGCCTGGGCAGGCGACGAAGCGGTGATCTGCGGCAATCTGCTGACCGGCGTGCTGAAGCTGGTCGCCGCCACCGCCGATGGCCGCGAGCAGACGGTCGGCCTGCTCTACCCCGCCGATTTCTTCGGGCAGCCCTATGCGGGCGATGTCGACTTCACCCTGACCGCGCTGACCGAGGCCGAGCTGTGCGTCTTTCCCCGCGCCGCGTTCGAGCGGGTGCTGGAGAATCATCAGCGGCTGGAACGCCTGCTGCTCCAGCGGACCTTTGAATCGCTGAACGAGGCGCGCGGGCGGATGCTGGTGCTGGCGCGCAGGTCGGCCGGGGAGAAGCTGGCGGGCTTCCTGCTCGACATGGCGGCGCGCGCGGGGGCCAGCGGGTGCCGGGCCAGCCGCGACGGGCCGGTCACCTTCGACCTGCCGCTGACGCGCGGGCAGATCGCCGATGTGCTGGGCATGACGATCGAGACGGTCAGCCGCCAGCTGACCCGGATGAAGCAAAGCGGCCTGATCGGCCTGCCGGGCGGCCGCGCCATCACGATCAGCAACCGCGAGGCGCTGGCGGCGCGCGCCGAAGCGGCCTAGAGTTGAA
>NZ_BBPI01000066.1 GCF_000787715.1 Sphingomonas parapaucimobilis NBRC 15100 | reverse complement strand
TTTGATAAGGCGATGGACGGCGATGCCTCGAACGCATCGGAGGAACGCCGAGCAAAACCCTTCAAGCCTCCGGTAGCGTTTGCGGAGGCAACGGAACCCCACAACACGCCCAAACGCCCTACGGTGCCTCTCCTAGCCACCTTTGAGGCATATGCGGCGGAGCAACGCATTAAACCGGGCACCGCTGCCGAATGGCGCTCTATGCTGAAAGCGCTCGTTGCGTTCGTGGGTCATGATGACGCCAATGCCCTTACCGTGTCAGACATTGATGAATGGCGCGACGCCTTGCTTTCAAAACCCGGTAGAGGCGGAAGGCTTCGGTCGCCCGGTACAGTGAAAGACAAATATCTTTGCGCGGTCAGGGCTACATTAGCATGGGCTGTCGAAAAGCGGTTGCTGCCGGACAATGTAGCATCACTCGTCAAAGTTCGCGTTCCTAAAAAGGTACAGCTGCGCGAACGGGATTTTACACAATACGAAGCAATGAAAATCTTGTCCGCTACATTCCAGCTGACGTGCCCCCCGTTTCTTCATCCAGGTGGAACTAGAGACCGGCCCCTCAAAGGGACGGACGGAATGAAGCGGAAGCAATTCTCGGAAGAGCAGATCATCGGCATCCTGAAGGAGGCCGAGGCGGGCGCAGTGGTGACGGAGTTGTGCCGCAAGCACGGGATATCGAGCGCGACCTATTACGCGTGGAAGGCGAAGTTCGGCGGCCTGGAGGTGTCCGACGCGAAGCGCCTGCGGTCGCTCGAGGAGGAGAACGCCCGGCTCAAGCGGCTGCTCGCGGATACGATGCTCGACAACGCAGGGTTGAAAGACCTGCTGTCAAAGAAGTGGTGACGCCCGCCGCGAAGCGGCAAGCGGTCGCGCATCTCCAGGCGACCTTGGGGATGAGTGAGCGGCGGGCATGCGCGGTTGTCGGAGCGGATCGCACGAGCATGCGGTATCGCTCGTGCCGGGCAGATGATGGCGACCTGCGGTCGCGGCTGTGCGAGTTGGCACAGCAGCGTCGGCGGTTCGGCTATCGACGGTTGCACATCCTGCTGCGCCGGGACGGCATCACGATCAACCGCAAGAAGATCCAGCGGCTCTACCGGGAGGAAGGTCTGACGGTCAGGCGCCGGAAAGGACGAAGGCGCGCCGTGGGCGCGCGGGCACCTTCACCGGTGCTGGCGCTCCCCAACCAGCGCTGGAGCCTCGACTTCGTCCACGACCAGCTTGTCACCGGGCGGCGGTTCCGTGTGCTCAACATCGTTGACGACGTGACGCGCGAATGCCTCCGGGCGGTAGTCGACACGTCAATTTCGGGCCGGCGGGTCGTGCGCGAACTGGCCGATCTGATCGCCGAGCGTGGCAGGCCGAAGATGATCGTCAGCGACAACGGGACTGAACTGACCTCCAATGCGGTGCTCGCCTGGTCCGCCGATGCCAGCATCGAGTGGCATTACATCGCGCCAGGCAAACCGACGCAGAACGGGTTCGTAGAGAGCTTCAACGGTCGCATGCGCGACGAGCTGCTCAACGAGACGCTGTTCTTCACCATTGGCCAAGCCCGCTCGATCCTGGCCCGCTGGGTCGACGACTACAACACCGAGCGGCCGCACTCGTCGCTCGGCTACGCTACCCCGGCCGCATTCGCTGCCGGGCTCGAACAGCAACGGGCGGGGTTAACCCCGCCCGTTGCTTCACCTGCGCTCATGCGCGACAACACCGGTCGGTCTCTGGTTGCCGCTGGTTGAAAGACTGGGGTCACGTCACACCTACTATTTCCGGCGTTCGATACCGCTGGCCCAAAGGCAGCGGTTTGGCGGGAAACGCGAGTGGGTCCGGTCGCTGGGCACGAAAGATCGGAAAGAAGCCAAGAGGCTCATACCAGCGTGCCTGATTGCCTTTGATAAGGCGATGGACGGCGATGAACCGGGCCGGGTCTGCCGGAGGCGTTGGGTTGTGAGTTAGGCTGCCACCCTCTAAAGCCGTGGCAGGGAAATTTCCCAACGATCTGAGTGCTCTCCTTCGAGCTCTGTGGGGCACCATCCTCGTGACATCCTACCTCATAGAAGACAAAGGCCGGCACCAGCGCGCGGGGCTGTCGCGTCCCAGGCTTGACTTTTTGCAAGATGTTCCTTATATGTTCTTCCTGCAATGGCAAGGGGGCAGTATGATCGAAACCTCCAACGGTAAGCGGTCGAGCGCTTTTTCATGGTGGCTGCGAACCGGCAAGCTGCCGCCCGCGCTCAGTCCTGACGGTCTCGAACTCAAATTCAATCCGTGGCACGATCCAGAGGACGGCCGGTTCACCTTTGCTGGCGCGGGACGCCATTATGGTGCGAGCGGGACCGACGCGGTTAGCAGTGAGAAACGCCGGGCTCCGACCAGTTCCGATGGCGCCCCTGTTTTATGGGATCGTAGCAAGTCGAGGACTTCGACATTGCCAAAGGCGGGAACGTCACGTGCTGAAACGGCGGCGGGGGATGGCCAGCGGCCGGTGAGGCGTGCGTCGCCCAAAGTAAAACCCAAGCCCGTTGAGGAATCGCGGCCCGGCAACCAGCCGAACCCTGTCACCGAATTCGTCGGTGGCATAGGCGAAGGACTTTACGACGTTGCGACAGAAACGGTGGCAGGAGTCCGCGCTGCGCTGACGACGAATCCGGTGACCACCGTTCTCAACGCCGGTCGCGGTATCGCGGGTATGATCGATGCTGCGATCGCTGCCGAGGATACGCCCGCCCGTATCCAGGCTTCGCGTGCGGCAAGCGCCGTCGCCAACGCGTCGGCGCGGGATATCGGTCGTGTCACGGGGACAGTTGCCGGGAACGTTGCACTGGCAGCGGCGCCGGGGGCGGCACTCTCGAAGGCGGCCGCATTGCGCCGACTTCGCATGGCGAGGCCGCGCACGACCTATGATCCGCCTCAGATCGGTTGGGTAACGGAGACGACCAAGTCGCAAAAGCCCTGGAAGGCTTACAACGACGCTGCGACGGGTGCCCAGCCCGGTCGGGCGCCGACGTTGATGCGAACTATGGCGGACGGTTCGAAGCGGCCAGTCAAGTTCGACGGCATTCAGGGCGATTACGTGATCGACCGGAAATGGAAGGTGGTCGATGCTCCCCACGCCCGAGCCCAGCTCTTGCGACAATCGGAGGTGCTGGCAGAACATCGCCTGATCGGTACATGGGAGGTCCCTACTCCTACTCAAAAATCCAAGGCACTGAAGCTGTTCAAGAAGATGAAAGTCACCAATATCCGCGTGAAGGTAGTCAAACCATGATTGCTATGCAGGTTGCGAGCTTGATCGCGGAGTATTACGTGTTCCTGACGTTGACTGACGAGGAGGAACTCAATCTGGGCACTGCCGTGAAGATGACTGAATCTCTCGCCGATCATCTCGAGGAGATGGACAAAGGATTTCTTCGCGAGCTGGTGGATGCGTTTCCGATTATAGCGGAGGGATACAGTGGCGAAGCGCAGGAGGTGGTGCGCAACATCGCCCACAGCTTGTATCTTGAAGAGGCACTGGCAGTTGACGATCCCGTCAAACTGGCCGAGTTGGAAGCGTTGCGCGACGCGAGGGACTAAGCGCCGGCTGGAGTTTTAAAACAGCGTGATCATGGCCTCGTCCATCTCTATCACCGGCGACTGATCGAAATTTTCCAATGATCTGAGTGCCCAGTTTTGTCTCCTGTGGGGCACCACTTCCGGTCAAAACCGGGCACCATGGATATGGCGGCATCGCTGTCCCACACGACGGCGCTTTCTAGCGCCGCTTTGCTGCATTGGATGCCGATAGCATGGTTATCCACGCGGACGGTGTCGATCACCAACCGGACATAGGCTTTTTGCAGCACCGGGTCTCCGCCCCTTAGCTGTTCGATGATCAGCTTGCCGAACTTGGCGAACGAAAAAGTCGCGAATTGAATGATCATCATGGCGGCGCCGCTGCACTTGGTCGATCCTTATATTTACCCCACGTTATCCCTGAGCACCGTTTCGCTATCGAATAAGAAAGAATTTTATAATTTATTGATAAAATACATTCCCGGACGCACTATCATTTTTCCTTTTACTCAAGCTGTTACCACACGCCCCTTACGCGGCTCAGCGACGGCAATTGGCTCTTATAAACCATGATGGTGCAACAGACTGCCTATCCTTATCAATCAAGCATCTTGCAAAGCCAGCTCGAACGCACCGAAGTTATATAAGACAATTGATAGCCAAACAGGTGGACAGGCCAACAAAGACATTCATCGGCAATCCGATCCTGACAAAATCGGAAAAGCGATAATCGGCTGCTGCATAGACCATCGTATTCGTCTGATACCCGACGGGCGTCGCGAAACTGGCTGAGGCCGCAAACATCACGGCGATGATGAGCGCGCGGGGATCTTGCCCGGTCGCCTGCGCCAGCCCGATCGCGACCGGCGTCATGATGACGGCAACCGCGTTGTTCGTGACGGTTTCGGTCAAGGCGGAGGTCAGGAAATACAGGACGAGGATCACCCCGAGTGGCGACAGGGTTGCCAGCCATGGAGAGGTGGCACCGGCGATCAGATCGACGGTCCCGATCGCCTCCAGCGCGCTGCCGATGCCGAGCATCGCGAAGATGAGGACCAAAACACTGCCGTCGATCGATCGCCATGCCTCTTCGGCATCGACGCACCGGGTCACGAGGACGATACCGACGCCGATCATGCCCAGCAGCGCGGTAGGCAGGATGCCCAGCGCCGCCAGCGCGATCACGCCGACCAGCACGCCGATCGCGATGGGTGCGCGCTGCCGACGGAAGCGGCGGATATGGCTGGTATCCTCCGCGATCAGATTGGTGTTGGCGCGCAATTCGGCCATGGCGGTAGCATCGGCCGCGACCAGCAGGCTGTCGGCCGCCCGCAGCCTGACGCTGGCAAGGTCGGGGCCTGGCAGATGCCGCGCCCGACCGATCCCCAGAACGCGTGCCGGCAGGTTGGACAGAAAGGGAATATCGCGCAACTCGCGGCCCAGCGCCGGATGCGTCGGGCCGATCGTCAGGCCGATGAGTTGCACATCCTCGGAACGCGCTCCGTCGGACAGGCGGATGGGACGCCCCACATTCTGAAGACCGACCATAAAGGTTTCGCTTCGCGCCAGATCGTCGAGTTCGTCGGCCGTCGCGCTGACGATCAACCGGTCGCTGGGCAGCAGCACCATGTCCGGGTCGGGGTTGCGATCGACCCGCGATCCGCGCCGGACGGCGATCAGGCGTACCGCGTCACGCCGCAGGAACGACAGGTCGGCCATGCGCAGACTTTGGGATGGTGCGTCCGGCAGCAGCGCGATCTCGGTGAGATAGGGGAGCTGGTGCCGGTCGGCGATGGCATTGTCGGGTCGGGCGGGCAGCAACCGGGGACCGAGGATCAGCATCGTCGCCACCCCCGCCGCCATGGTCACCAGTCCAACGGCGGTAATCTCGAAAATGCCGAACCCCGGCTGCCCGTTCGCGCGCGCCACGCCGTCGACCAGCAGGTTGGTCGAGGTACCGACCAGGGTCAGCGTGCCCCCCAGGATCGAGAGGTACGAAAGCGGGATCAGCAGCCGGGTCGCCGGAATGCCAACGGTCCGGGCCAGCCGCCGGACCAGCGGGATCAGCACCATGACGACCGGCGTATTGTTGATAAAGGCTGGCGCGATGGCCGCACCGGTCAGCATTTCGGCCACGGTTCGCCGGGGCGCGTGGCCCGCTCGCCGAACGATGACGCTGGCGAGAGCTTCGATCGTGCCGGTCCGCACCAACGCGCCCGACAGGATGAAGAACGTCGCGATGGTGATCGGTGCCGAATTGGCGAAGGCGGCGGTGACGAGGGGCGGCGTCAGCCAACCCAGCGCGATCATCAGCGCGGCCCCCGCCACCGCAATCGTGACAGGCGGAAAGCGTTCGAGCGCGAAGGCGACGAACAGGGCGATCACGAATACCAGCCCCAGCACCGCACGATGCGCGTCGATGGCCGCCATCCACTCGATCATGCCGGGCCATCCGTGTCCTGCCCCGGTGCGGGCACGACCTCGAGGATCACGTCGCCAGCTTCAAGGCGGTTCGCCCCCGGTTCCCAGAAGCCGATCATGGTGCCGCCACGATAGATGCGATGGCCAAGCCCTGTCGTGATCGCGCGCAACGGGATGCCGATCTCCTCCGCCGTGACGCACCGCTCACGCAGCGCGACGCGGCCATCGGTCGCCGCCAGATCGGCCATGTAATCCGCCAGGTGAACGCCGTGCGTCGATCCGGCAAGCAGCAGTCCGGCAAAGCTCGCCGGGTTGATGACGGTATCGGCGCCAGCCTGCCGGGCGATGGCTTCGTTGTCGAGCGACCGGATCACCACGCTGATCGGCAATGCCGGTGCGATGCGGCGCGCCGTCAGGACGATCAGGATCGACGTGTCGTCGCGCCCCGCCGCCACGATCAGCGCGCGGGCCGTACCGACCCGAACCGCCTGTAACGCCGCGTCGCGCGTGGCATTGCCTTCCATGACGGCGACGTCGAGCGCTTCGGCGTTGCGCAGGGCGGCGGGGCTTTCGTCGATAACGACGATCGTGTCCGGGTGCGCGCCCCGGCGGATCAGTTCGCTGGCCGCTTCCGATCCGCTGTTGCCGAAGCCCGCGATCACGACATGGTCGCGCAACTGGCGCTGGATCACCGACATGCGCCACCGTCCCCACACGCGCTTGAGCAGAAAGTCATAGGCGGTCCCCAGGAAGATGAGCCACACGAACAACCGGATCGGCGTGACGACAAAGGTGTCGAACATCCGCGACTGCTGGGTGACCGGCACGATATCGCCATAGCCGACGGTCGTGACCGTGATCATGGTGAAGTAGAGAATATCCGCAAAGGTGACCGGCTCACCCGACGATTGGCGCAGCCCTTCACGATCGAACCAGTGGACGGCCAGTGCGACCCCGATCAGCGCCAGTGCCAGCAGCGCCCGCCACGACAGCGCCAACCAGACCGGCGTACGGCTGCGGCGGTACAGGTGGTAGTCCGGTGTCCGATGGCCGATGTCCACGGGGCGAGCGTCAGCTGTTCGCGGTCGAGGCGGGGGTTTCCCGCTTCGGCGCTTCGAAGGTCGCCCAATCGCCCTTCTCGCCCGGCCGCGGTGGCGGACCGGCGATGCCGACAGGTTCGTTGGCGGCGCCCGTTCGCGCCCGATGCAGATGGACCTTGGCGATCATGTTGGCCGAGATCGGCGCGGTGATGAACAGGAACAGCGAGATCAGCAATTCGTGCGCGGTCCAGATGCCGAGCCGTGCCTGGAAATAGACCACGGAAGCGATCAGCAGCGCGCCGAGCCCCAGCGTGGTCGCCTTGGTCGGGCCGTGCAGCCGCTCCATTGTCGTGGGCAGGCGGACCAGCCCCCAGCTGCCGATCAGCGCGAACCCCGCCCCCAGCAGCAGCAGGGCGACAATGACGATATCGGCGATGACGCTCATTCCACGATGTCCCCGCGCAGGATGAACTTGCAATAGGCGATGGTGCTGACGAACCCGACCATGGCCAGCAGCAGCGCAGCCTCGAAATAGGTGTCGTTGCCGCCGATCATGCCGATCAGCACGATCAGGGCGATGGCGTTGATGACCATCGTGTCGAGCGCGACGATCCGGTCGCCGAGCGCCGGTCCGCGCAGCAGCCGCCAGAGGTTCAGCAGCAGGGCGAGCGCGATGCAGCCCGCGGCGATATGGAGCGCAAGGGCGATCATACGAAGATCCGTTGCAGGCGCGCCTGATAGCGCGTCTTGATCCGGGCCACCTCCGCGGCGTCATCGGCGACATCGAGGGCGTGGACCAGCAGGTAACGGCCGTCCGCCGACACATCGGATGACACGGTGCCCGGCGTCAGGCTGATCGTGCCGGCCAGCATCGTGATCGCCTCCGGCGTGGTCAGCTCAATGGGCACGATCAACCAGCGGGCGCGCAGATCGCGATTGCGCCGGAACAGGATCAGCCGCGCGACCTGGAAATTGGCGACGACGATGTCGAAGACCACGATTGCCAGATAGGCCAGGAAGGCACGACCAAAGCGCATCCGGGGGCGGTCGGGCCAGAACGGCTGGGTGAATTTCGGCAGGATCAGCGCGAAGATACCGCCCAGCACGATGCCGCCCACGGTAATGGTGTTCGCCATCAGCAGCCAGACGATCAGCAGCATCGCCGACAGCGCGGGATGGGGCAGCAGCCGCTTCATCGTGTCGCCCCCAATATCGCTGCGACATAGCGTTCGGGCGCCATGATCTGCGCCGCCGTCGCACGCGTCTGCGCCGTCACCCAACCGGCCGTGACGGTCAGCCCCGCCAGCAGGGCGAGAAGAACAACCGGGGCCACGAACTCGGCGCGGGACCGGCTGGCGCCTGCAATGGCAGCAGTGGCTGGCGGGGCCTCCTTCCAGAACAGGGTCGAGCCGCCGCGCGAAAAGCCGATGACGCCAACCAGGGTCGTCACGAGGATCGTCGTCCAGACCGCTTGCCAGCCCGGCAGGGCAAAGCTGGCATCGAGGATCAGCAGCTTGCCGACGAAACCCGCCAGTGGCGGCAGCCCGACCGCTGCGATCGCCGCGATCAGGTATAGCAGCCCCGCACCATCCTGACCGGCGAAGCGCGGGCTGGGGACGATCGCATCGGCATATTGGCCCCGCCGCCGCATCGTCACATCGGCCACGAGAAACAGCGCCGCCCCGGCGAGCGTCGCCTGTATCAGATAATAGAGCGCGGCGGCCAATGTCGCCTCCCGCCAGAACGATACCGCCATCAGCAGCGTACCGGTCGACCCCAGCACCGCGAACGCCGCCTGTTCGCGCATCCCGCGCGCCACCAACACCCCGACGAAGCCAAGGATCGCCCCGAGCAGCGCCGCCGGGAGCAGATAGGGCGCGGGCACCCACGCCGCCGCGCCAGCCTTTGCCCCGAAGATCAGCGGCACGGTACGGATCATCGCATAGACGCCGACCTTGGTCATGATCGCGAACAGCGCCGCGACCACCGGCATCGTCGCGGCATAGGTGCGTGGCAGCCACAGATGGATGGGCACCACCGCCGCCTTCAGCGCGAACACCGTCAACAACAACAGCCCGGCAACGCGCAGCAGCCCCTGATCCCCCGCACCCAGTGCCGCGACCTTCACCGCCAGGTCCGCCATGTTGAGCGTGCCCGTCAGGCCGTAGAGCAGCCCGAGCGCGATCAGGAACAGCGCCGACCCGACGATATTGACCACGACATAGGCCACGCCCGCCTTCAGCCGCAACGCGCCCTGCCCGTGCAGCATCAAGCCATAGGACGCGATCAGCAGCACTTCGAAGAAGACGAACAGGTTGAACAGGTCGCCGGTCAGGAACGCGCCGTTCAGTCCCATCAGCTGGAAATGGAACAGCGGATGGAAATGCCAGCCCCGCTGGTCCGCGCCGGTGACGACGGCATGGGCCAGCACGACGATCCCTAGCACGGCGGCCAGCACCAGCATCGTCGCGGCCAGCCGGTCGAGCATCAGGACGATGCCGAACGGCGCAGGCCATGCACCCAGCGCATAGCTGCGGATCGCATCGTCCTGCGCCATCACGAACAGCGCGATGCTCGCGACCAGCATCGCGATCCCCCCGCCCAGCGACACGGCCAGCGCGAGGGGGCGATGACGTCGCATCAGCATCATGGCGAGCGGCGCGGTCACGGCTGGCAGGACAACCGGGGCAACGAGCAGATGGTCGGCAAGCGTCATGCCTCACACTCCGTTTCCGGTTCGGCCAGCCCGTCGACCTGATCCGATCCGCTTTCCAGGAAGCTGCGCAGCGACAGGATGACCGTCAGCGCGGTCATGCCGAAGGTGATGACGATCGCGGTCAGGACCAGCGCCTGTGGCAGGGGATCGGCATGGTCGGCCACCCCCTTGGCATAGAGCGGCGGGCGATCGACGATCAGCCGCCCGATCGCGAACAGGAACAGGTTGACCGCATAGGACAGCAAGGTCAGCCCCAGCACGACCTGAAACGTCCGCCCGCGTAAGGAAAGGTAGATGCCACCGGCGACCAGTACGCCTATGGCGGACGCGACCAGAAACTCCAGGCTCATGCCGCGTCCTCGCCATCATGCTTGGCCGCCCGCTGCGCGACATGGGCGAGCTGTTCCAGCGCCATCATCACCGCCCCCACGACGACGCAGGCGACGCCCAGATCGAACAGCATCGCCGTCGCCAGTTCGAACTCGCCGATCAACGGCAGATGGACATAGCCGAAGCTGCTCGTCAGGAACGGCGCGCCGAACACCAGCGAGCCGAGCCCCGTCGCCACGGCGATCAGCACGCCGAACCCGATCAGCTGATGCTCGCCGATCCGCCGCCGGACATCGGTCCAGTCGAAGCCGGACGCCAGATATTGCAGCAGGATCGCAATGGAGAAGATCAGCGCCGCGATGAAGCCGCCGCCCGGCTGATTATGCCCGCGCAGGAGGATGTAGATGCCGACCAGCAATGCCAGCGGCAGGAGCAGCCGGGTTGCCATGACGAACATCATCGGGTGACGCTCGGGCGAGAAACGATCCCCCGACCGCCATTCGCGCAGTCGTCGCCCCGCAACGCCGTGCGCCGCGGGTTCGAGCAGGGCGAAGATGGCAAGGCCCGCAATGCCCAGGACCGTGATCTCCCCCAGGGTGTCGAACGCGCGAAAGTCGACCAGCGTGACGTTGACGACATTGGTGCCGCCCCCGCCCGAATAGCTGTTGTCCCAGTGGAAGCGCGAAATCCCCTCACGCACCGGCCGCGTCATGATGGCCCAGGCAAGCCAGCCGGTGCCCAGCCCGCCCGCCGCCGCGATCACGCCGTCGCGCAGCCGTCGGGGTATCTTCGACAGGCGAGGCGGTTTGCCCGGCAACAGGTGCAACGCCAGCAGCATCAGCAGGATCGTCACCACCTCGACCGAAATCTGGGTGAGCGCGAGATCGGGGGCGGAGAGGTGAATGAACGCCAGCGCCATGACGAGGCCGATGACGCTGATGAAGATCAGCGCCAGATACCGCCGCCGGTCGACCGCCACCACCGCCAGCGTCGCGACGACCAGCGCGGCCCAGGCGACGATGGCCAGCAGCGACGCAGGCGTGGTCGGCCGCTCCCCGGCGGCGATGCCGGACCGGAAGGCGGCGTCGCTGCCAAGCGCCAGCGCGACGACGAACAACACCATCAGATAGCGTTGCAGCGACGCGACATGGATCACCCCGGACACGCGCCGCAGCCCCTCGACGATCGCCGTCAGGCTTCGGTCGAACAGATGCTTGGCGTCGGGCGTCGGGATACGGGCAACGGTTTTGGCCACCGCCGGATACCCCCACAGGACCAGGATTGCGACCGCGACCGCGCCCACGCTCATCAGCAACGCCGGATTGACGCCATGCCACAGTGCCAGATGCAGTTCGGGCGCTGCGCCGCCCGTCACCGCAGCGCTGGCAGCGGCCACCAGCGGCCCCGCCAGCTTCATCGGCAACAGTCCGAGCGCCAGCGCGACGGCCCCCAATATCGCGGGTGGCCCGAGCAGCATGGCCCCCGGATCGTGGGGGGCCGCGACATCGCCGGTCCGCCGCGCGCCGAAATGCAGCGCCACCGCATAGCGCAGCGAATAGGCCGCCGACAGCATCGCCGCGATGGTCGCGAGCACCGGCACCAGCAGGGCCTGTCCCGCCCATACGGTGTGTGCGCTCTGCTCCAGCATCATCTCCTTGGAAATGAACCCGCCGAGCGGCGGCAACCCTGCCATCGCGGCGGCGGCCAGCACGCCGAGCGTCGCGGTCAGCGGCATGATCGCCGCCAGACCGCCCAGCCGCCGCATGTCGCGCGTGCCCGTCTCATGGTCGACGATGCCCGCGTGCATGAACAGCGTCGCCTTGAAGGCTGCGTGGTTGAGGATGTGAAAGATCGCCGCCGTCACCGCCGCGCCGGTCCCAAAGCCCAGCAACATCACCATCAGCCCCAATTGGCTGATCGTCGAATAGGCGAGGATCGCCTTCAGATCGTGGCGAAACAGCGCGACGCCCGCGCCGAACACCATGGTCACCAACCCGATCGACGCGACGATGCCGAACCACAGATCGGTTCCCGCCAGCACCGGCCACAGCCGCGCGAGCAGGAACACACCCGCCTTCACCATCGTCGCGGAATGAAGATAGGCGCTGACCGGGGTCGGCGCGGCCATCGCGTGCGGCAGCCAGAAGTGGAACGGGAACTGCGCCGACTTGGTGAAGGCCCCCGCCAGGATCAGGATCAGGATCGCGGGATAGAGCGGCGAGGCCTGCACCAGATCGGCGCGTACCAGGATCGTCGCCAGATCATAGCTGCCCGCCGCCTTGCCCAGCAGCATCATGCCCGCGATCAAGGCCAGACCGCCCCCGCCGGTGATGGTCAGCGCCATCCGCGCGCCCTGCCGTGCGTCGGCACGGTCGCGCCAGAAACCGATCAACAGGAAGGACGCCAGGCTGGTCAGCTCCCAGAACACCAGCATCAGCAGCACGTTGCTCGACACGGCGATCCCGACCATCGCGCCCTGGAACAGCATCAGGAACGACAGGAACCGCGCCGTCGGCTCGTTCTTCGCCAGATAGCCTTGCGCATACACGATCACGAGCAGTCCGATGCCGAGGATCAACCCTGCGAACAGCAACGCCAGCGGGTCGAGCCATAGGCTGAAATCGAGACCGAGTGTCGGCAGCCATGCCATGCTTATCGTGGGCGTCTGGCCGGACAGCACCGCATTCGCTTGCGACAGCAGAACGGCCAACCCGCCCGCACTGGCGGTCCCAGCGATCAGCATATGGACCTGCCGCGACGATTGCCGGGTCGCCATCAACAGGATGACCGCAATGAACGGCATGGAGATGAGGGTCAGCAACGCCAAGCGCATTTCCCCCTCATGCGACCCGTGGAATCATATCGTGCGGACGCCGCGCATGGCACCTGTCGATACGTCCCAAGCCGTCCCGGCTTACAGGAGATGAGCATGGTTCAGGCAGGAAAGTTCGTTTGGGCAAGCCGATACTCCGGGCGCGAGGATTCCGCGTTGGCGGCCCGACCAACGTTAGAACCTGCCCGCACCAGCGATCTGCGAACACCCGAAGGCGATATTGCATGACGGGCGAAGGGTTCACAACCCTGCTCGACCATCGGGGACGGTTCCCTTCCGATCGACTTTGGGCTCGGCAAGCCGCCAACGCTCCAGCTGCGTCAGCACGTCATGGGCGATCTGCCCGACGGTGCGGCCGGTCATATCCCGAAAACCCGCTTCACCATTGGTCTGCGCGGCGAGCATCCATGCCAGGCTGCGACGCCCCTCCGATGCGTCCAGCGCGGTATAGGCGGCAAGCGGACGCGATCGTGGAGTCAAACGATAAACGAACGGTCGACCATCCGCTGCGGTGATGGTGAGTTCGACCAGGTCCTCGCGATGTTCCAGTTCGCTCGCCTCCCAGCCTTCCTTCTCCATCGCCTCTTGCACCGACCGGAGCGCGGGTTCGCCATTGTCCGCCATCTGTCGCAGGATGTCGGTACGGCGTGCCGGGACCAGCAGCCGCTTGATCCGTTCGCCGACCGATGCCGTATCGCCCGACAGCGTCACCCCTGCCAGATCGGCGCTGGTCTGACGGATCAGGCCGACCGCCAGCAGCAGCATGATGAAGCAAAACGGCAAGGCGGCGAGCAGGGTTGCCGATTGCAATGCGCCAAGCCCTCCGGCCACCAGCAGCAGGGTCGCGGTCACCCCCAGCAACACACACCAGTACATGCGCTGCCAGCGGGGCGTTTCCTCCGCACCACCCGACGCCAGCGTATCGATCACCAGCGCACCCGAGTCGGCGGATGTGACGAAGAAGATGGCGACCAGCGCGATGGCCAGGGTCGAGGTGACGCTGGCGGCGGGCAGATATTCCAGGAACTTGAACAGCGCCGTGGACAGGTTCGCCTGCACCGCATCGGCGATCCCACCGGCAGCCGGGCCGAGATCGAAGGATATGGCGGTATTGCCGAACACCGTCATCCACAGGAAGGTGAAGGCGGTCGGCACGAACAGCACGCCGATGACGAATTCGCGGATCGTCCGCCCGCGCGAGATGCGCGCGATGAACATGCCGACGAACGGCGACCAGGCGATCCACCATGCCCAGTAGAACAGCGTCCAGTCCGCCATCCAGGCGCGCGGTTCATAGGCATAGAGGGTAAAGGTCCGCTTCACGAAATGGTCGAGATACAGGCCGAAATTCTGCACCAGTGCGCGCAGCAGGAACAGGGTCGGGCCGACCGCCAGCACGAACAGCATCAGCAGCACGGCGACGGTCAGGTTCAACTCCGACAGGCGACGCACGCCCCGGTCGGCGCCGCTCAGCACCGACAGGGTGGCCGCGCCCATGACCACGACGATGACGACGATCTTGACCATCAGCGTGTCGGGTATGCCATATTCGTAATTCAGCCCCGCCGTCATCTGCGACACGCCGAAGCCCAGCGACGTCGACACGCCGAACACCGTGCCGCACACGGCGAAGATGTCGATCGCGTCGCCCAGCGGCCCGTCGATCCGCTTGCCAAGGATCGGCGACAGGCCGGATCGCAAAGTCAGCGGCATGTCCTTGCGATAGGTGAAATAGGCCAGGCTCAGGCCGACCAGCGCATAGATCGCCCACGCATGGACGCCATAATGGTGGAAGGTGATCGCCATAGCCTCGCGCGCGGCGAGGATCGTGCCGCTCGGCGCTTCGGGCGGTGAGATGTAGTGCTGGATCGGTTCGGCGACGGCGAAATACATCAGCCCGATGCCCATCCCGGCCGCGAACAGCATCGCCAGCCACGACAGATAGGGAAAGTCCGGCTCGGCATCGTCCGGCCCCAGCTTCAGCTTGCCTGCGGGGCCGAAACCCAGTGCCAGCACCACCACCAGAAATACCGCGACCGCCGAGATATAGAACCAGCCGAACGTGTCGATCGCCCAGGCCTGCGCCGCCTTGAACGCGGTATCGGCCGTCCCCGGCATGGCGAGCGTCGTCACCAGCAGCAGGGCGATGATCGCCGATGCCCCCCAGAAAACCCGGGGATTGATTTCACTCTTGATCATAAAAACGGTCAGCATCGGTTAGGGGGTTGGCGAACAATCGGTCAGGCAAAAATGGGCGATCGGGGCAACTGGCCCCCGTCCCCAAGCTATGACGCCTCCGCGACGCCTTTGCTCCACAAGGTGTGATGCAGCCGCGAAAGGTCGGCTATGTCGCGCTCGCTGGACAGGCCGGTCCGTCCGCGATCGAGGGCATCCTGCGCTTCGTTCCGGCAATCGGCCGACGCCCGTTCGTCGACCGCGACCAGGGCGGCCAGCGCTTTCTGAAGGCGCAGCCCGACTTCGATCGTACCCGCCCCATCCCGGGCAATGGGGCGAAACACGTCCTCGATTATATCGGAAAAGGCAAAGGGCGGCACCGTCACGCGCGCGGGCGGCGACCGCTCCTCACCTGGGCGATGGCGCAGGGCCGCTGCCAGGACGCGCGTTCCCGCCTCGATCACCGCAATGGCGGTTCCGGGATCGTTGACGGCGGGCGACAAGGCGCGCGCCGCGATCTCCCCCAGCACGACCAGACCGAAGCGCGGGTCGTGATCGAACGTACGATGATGTTCGATCGTGAACGCATCCCGGATCAGGCAGGCCTGATCGTCGTCGATCGTCGCCCTGACCCAGGCAAGCGGTTTGGCCGGGTCCACCAGATGGCCGGGAATGCTGACAAGGTGGATGTTTGCGCCGATCGCGTCGGCGACCTCACCGATCTGGGCAAGGTCGACATGGGTGATACGGCCGATCCTTTCATGGTGTATGACACTGGCGTCGTTCGGGACCGATACGCTGTCCGTTGCGCCGAAACGGGGTGCCTGCATCATCCGTCGTACGGCATCGGTCGCCGCCCGCTCGACCCGGTCGATCGTGTCGGACACACGGCCGAAGCGGGCGATGTGCTGGATCCAGCGCAGGAACGTCACGACGATGAACAGGATGACCAGAATGGTGCCGGCGTAGAGAATGACGCGCCCGGTATTCCCGTAGATGCCGGTCGACAGCGCGATGATGCCGACGATCGCAAACAGGAAACTGCCGAGGAAGGTCGCCAGCGCGTTCTGCGACGTGCTGTCGTCGATCAACAATTGCACGGCGCGCGGTGTGATGTTGCTGGTTGCTCCAGCATAGGCCTGAACCATCGCGGTCAGTGAGAAGGTGGTGACCGCGAGCATGGAGGATGCCAGCAGGTTGAGAATGCCGTCGACCGACTTCGACCCCACCTTGGCGGCGAAGTCGTACGAAATGGTATGGCCGAGGAACGCGCTGGCCAGCGCGAGCAGCACCGCAAAAACGCAGAACAGCCCGGCGCGAAACCACATCTGACGCGTGAGGAGACGAACGGCCCATTGCCATCCCCGCATTACGCCACGGCTCCATCGTCAACGAAGCGAGCCAATGGACAAGTCGAAGTGGCGGCGGAAACAGGAGGAGACATGCCACCGATAACTTATGGCAGGCGCAAATGGCACCGCCGCACCGACAAAATCCTCGCGGCTACCGGCGGCTGCCCTTCTCCTATGTGGTGGCGAGGGTCGGGTCGGCCCAGACGCTGTCACGCGGCCCGGCCACGGCCCGCCGCCGCGCCGCCTTGGCCATCGTGGCGAAACCGGCCGCTCCGAGGATCGCGACCAGATCGACCAGTCGGCTTGCGCCGGGATGGCTCCAGCCATGCGCCAGCGCAGGGGACAGGATCGTGGTGAGCGGAATGGCGGCGGTCGCGCCGCCCGCGGCCCAAAGCAGTTCCGATCCGCTGCGCCCCGCACCGCGCAGCAGTGCCCAGCCAACGGCCGCGACGAACGCGAAATAGTAGATGCCGCTATGCCATGCGGCGAGGTCGCCCCGGTCGGCCGGCAGCCACTTCGCGGCGGCGATCGTCAGCGAGATACCGGCGACGCATCCCAGCGGCACCCCCACCGTCAGGCTACCCAGGATATGGGTGGCACGGGTCTGCGTCACCGCGCCCGCCTTTCGCTCCTTGCGACGGCGGCTCTCGATCCAGATCAGATTGCCCGAGTAGAAGAGGAACGCCCCGGCCAACCCCAGCAGGAAATAGGACCAGCGCACGGGCGCGCCGCCGAAGCTGCCGAAATGCAGCGTGAAGAAGGACGTGACGGCCGCGAACCATGGACCCTGCCGCC
The DNA here is from genome assembly GCF_000787715.1 of Sphingomonas parapaucimobilis NBRC 15100. GTDB lineage: Bacteria > Pseudomonadota > Alphaproteobacteria > Sphingomonadales > Sphingomonadaceae > Sphingomonas > Sphingomonas parapaucimobilis. The sequence continues at coordinate 6,480 of NZ_BBPI01000066.1, read as the reverse complement.
CCGGCATATAGGCCGCGTCGGTCATCGCGCCGGTGCGGGTATCGATCTCCGCGCGGCCATAGGTCGGCGCGCGCATCCCATAGCGCGGGTCGACGCCGGTGATGTCGCCATGCGCGCCCTGCTTCGCATCATAGCGGTAGGTGATCGAGCGCAAGGCGAAGCCGGGTGCCTGGGCCGCGATGCGCCGTTGCAACTCGGCGGGCGACAGCGTGTCGCGCACCGCGTCATAGGCGGGCGGGCGTGGCGGACCGGATGGCGGTGAGGGACGCCGCTGGACCGTCGCAGCGCCGACCTGGTTCACCGCGCCTTGAACATCGTAGATCTGGTCATGGAAGGCGAAGATGACGGCGGTGATCGCCATGACGATGTGGAACGGCAGGCTGAACAGCCCCAGCAGATTGTGCAGGTCGGGCCACATCCGCTTCACATTCCTGCCGAAACGCAGCGCGAACAGGTCCTTCGTCAGGCTTGGCAGCAGGCGGATGATGCCGGAGATGATGGCGACGGCATAGAGCAGCGAGATCACGCCCATGATCGGCATCGCCACCTTGCGGCTGAACGGCAGACCGACCTGCTGGTGAAGCACGTCGACCAGCTCCGACACCGGCGACGCGTCCTGCCGCACCACCTGCAACACACCGTCAGGCGCCAGTGCGGCGAGAAAGGTCGGGCCGGGCGCCCCGCGCGTGCCGGTGGTCCAGCTCAGCCGCGCGGGCCGATCGGGTCCGGTGTCGAAATGCACGGTATACGCGGCGCGCGCATCGGGCCGGGCGCGCAGCACCTTGTCGATCAGTTCAGGCGTGTGATCCAGCGACGGCGGCGCGGCGATACGGGTCGGCGCGGAGGCCCAGCGGTTCAACGGCTCGGCGAACATCGTGATCGCCCCGGCATAGAAGGCGACGAACAGCGCCAGCCCGGCGATGATGCCGACCCAGCTATGCACGTCCTTATAGGTCTTCACGATATCGGTGCGCATCGACGATCACCCGAGAAGAAGACGCGCGGCGATGTAGAACGCCCAGGCGCCCAGATTGGCGAGCGCGAGGCAAGCCCATGCCCGCGCGCCGCTGCGGAACAGGAAGCAGAGGCCGAGGATTGCGCACCAGATCGGCGACGCCAGCCACATGGCGAGCTGCCGCTGCGCGCTGAACACGTCCGCGTCGGTCGAGAAGAGGGTCGCGAAAGTGCAGGTCAGTGCCAGCACGAGGGTGAAGCCCAGGACGGCCGCGGCCGACACCTTCCCGAACCAGTCGCGACTGGTGAGAAGCGGGCGGCTCATCGCGCCGCTCCCTGCCGGAACCGCCACCAGCCGATCGCGACCGGCACGATGCTCCACACCAGCATCGCGGCCGTGGCCCAGGTGAAGACGGCCGTCGCCGGTCCCTGCACCGTCAGCAGCAACGCCAGAGCGATCAGCAGCAGCAGCGTCCCGACGATCCGGCAGGGACGCGCCGCCACGCCCGGACGGATCAGCGCCTGATGCCGCGTACCGGCATAGAGGCCCATCGCCCCGCCGATGATGGCCGCCGCCGCACACCACGCCGCGATCATCGGCCTGGTGCCGCAAAGGCGAAGCGGATCGCCGGCGCCATCGCCGCCAGCATCGTCGTTCCGTGCGACTGCCCCGGCAGCGGCAGGAAGCGCGCCCGGCCAGGCTTCGCACCGCGACCGAGCGAACCGCCCAGTGCGGCCGGAGCGGCCGCCGCGCCATCCCCTTCGGCGATCAGGATGGGAGGCGCGTCCTTCGCAGCGGCGGCCTCGCGCGTGACCAGGCCGTCGCCGAACCACAGCGACGGACTGACCGCGACGACACCGTCGAACATCGCCGGACGGGTCAGCGCGGCATGGAGCGCGAGCAGGCCGCCGAAACTATGGCCGAGCAACGTCTCCCGCGACCGATCGACCCGCCAGTGCTGGCGGACAAGCGGCTGCACCTGCCGCTCGACAAGGTCGAGAAACGCCTCGGCCCCGCCGGTCTTCGATCCGCTGGCAGGCATGGTCGCGGGGATCGTCCAGCCGGGCGTGGCGGGCGTATAGTCGCGGACACGCCGTTCCAGCGGCCCGGCCGCGATCCCGACCACGATGCCGTCCGCGACCCCGCTTCGTGCCCCCGCCCGCGCCAATCGACGCGCGGTGAGCGCCGCGATCGCGAAATTGTCCTCGCCGTCCAGCACATAGAGCACCGGATAACCGGCGGGCGGCGGCGGCGCGTCCGGCCAGGCGATCAGGATGCGATATACCTCCCCGCCATCGGCGTGGACGACCTGCTCGACGCTGTGCGGCAGCGTATAGGGCGTTTCCGCAGCCACGGACGGGCCGGGTATCGCCAGCGCGAGCATGAAGGCCACGACCATGCTCACCACCGATATTGCAGCCGCAGGTTCAGGGTGCGGCCCGATCCGTAGAAGCAGGACGAGGCCGACGAGCACAACGCGACATAGCGTCGGTTGGTCAGGTTGCGCGCATTGACCGACAGGATGATGCCGCTGGCAAAGGCCTTTCGCAGGAACAGGTCGTACAGCGTGTAGCCGGACACGCGATAGGCATTGGCGGTGTCGCCATAGGACACGCCGACATAGCGCGCGCCACCACCCAGCCCGACGCCGCCCAGCGGCCCGCCCTCGGCAAAGCGATAGTCGGCGAACAGCGACCCCATCCACTCGGGCACCTGCGCCAGCCGTTTGCCCTGCTGCTTCGGCTCGCCACGGGTGATCTCGCTGTCCATATAGGTGCCGGTCGCGATCAGGCTCAGCCCGCCGACCAGCGTCGCCTTGCCTTCCAGTTCGACGCCGCGGATCCGCCCCTGCCCGGTCTGGACCTGGCAGGTCGTGCCGCCGCAGACATGGCTCTCGTCCGGGTCGGGGCTGGCGAGATTGTTCTGGGTCAGCTGGTATACCCCCGCGGTGAGCAGCGCGTTGCTGCCGCGGGGCTGATATTTCACGCCCGCTTCATATTGCTCGCCGGTCGTCGGCTTGAAGGGCGTGCCGTCGAAATATTGGCCGGTCGTCGGCTGGAACGAGGTGGAGTAGCTGGCATAGGGTGCCACGCCGCTCGGCGAAACCCAGGTCGCGCCCGCTCGCCACGTCACCTTGTCCGCCTTGGTCAACGTCACCGGATTGGTCGCGCCGGTCGCCAGTTCGTTCACCTGGTGGTTCTTCGCCCAGTCATAGCGCGCGCCCATGGTGACATGAAGCTGTCCGACCGTGACCTGATCCTGGCCATAGACGCCGACCTGCTCCAGCCGCGCGTTCAGATGGACTTGCGGGCTCAGCGTCTGGAGCACCCGGCCGATACCCTGCGACACGGGATGGAAGATGTCGGGCATCGGCGGCACGTTCGTCGACAGGTCGCGCAGGTGACGCCATTCGGTGTCGAGCATGTCGACGCCGATCAGGACACGGTGCTCCAGCGGACCGCTATCGATGCGCCCTTCGACCTTGGTATCGAGGCCATAGCCGTCCGAATGGCCGACGCCCTGCACCGCGCGACGATTGATCGTCTGTCCGTTGGCCAGCGTGCCGCCACGCAGCACGGTCCCCTGGAACAGCGTCTCGACGCGAGTGTAGCGGCCATTCTGCCGAAGCTCGAACCGATCGGACAAGGCGTGGCGCAGTTCGTAGCCGACCAGATACTGGTTGCGGTCATAGGTGTTGAACTGCGGCTCACCCAGAAAGGCGTCGAGGCGGATGTGTCGACCACCGGCTCCCGGTTGCTGTGATCCGACATAGGGAAGGAACTGGAAGGTCGATCCTCCCTCGTCCCGCTGATACTGCGCCATCAATGTAATGCTGGTCGCCGCGTCGGGCGCCCAGGTCAGGCTGGGCGCGATATAATAGCGGCCGGTCTTGATCGCATCGATCTGCGCATCGCCATAGCGCGCCAGCCCGACAAGCCGTGCGCGAACCGTGCCGTCGGTGGCAAGCGGACCGGACACGTCCGCAGCGCCCTGATACTGCCATTTGCCGAGGTCGGTGAACCCGGCCCCCTGCAACATGATCTCGCCCCGCGGGTGCGCGGTCGGGCGCTTTGTCACCAGATTGACGATCCCGCCCGGTGCCACTTGCCCGAACAGCACTGCGGAAGGCCCCTTCAGCACCTCGATCTGCTGAAGCGCGAAGGGATCGAAGGCGGTGCGTGTCCATTGCCCGCCAGCGGGCAGGCGGATGCCGTCGAGGAACAGGTTGTCGCTGAAGCTGCCCGCCGAAAAGCCCCGCACCGAAAAGCTGTCGGCGCGGCTGTCGATCCCGTCCTGTTCGGCCTGGACCCCGGCGGTATAGGCGAGCGCCTCGGTCACGCTGTGTACAGCGCGGACGTCGAGTTCCTCGCGCGTGATGACGGAAATGGATTGGGGTACTTCGATCAGGCGGGTCGCGGTCTTCGTACCCGACGTCGCTTGTGTCTGTCCCGTCGCCGTCACGACAATCTCGGTATCACGCAGCGCGTCGCCGTTAGTCTCCTGCGCCGCCACCGGCCACGCCGCCGACGACAGCAGCAGGCCCATACCCCAACAAATCTTCATAGGTCTCCCGCCCCTTGGTCGCCGCCCCCCGGCGGCGCTTCCTCGAAAGGTTCGGGCGGCCCCTATTCCTTTTAGATAATGCGAGTCAATATTATCTCATGCCCTTTTGCTATTTTGTAACCGTCGCTGCCCCCTCCCTTCTCGAAAGCGTAGGTTCCGGCCTGACGGCCGGAGCGGTGCCTCATGAACCCTTCCACGTCCCAGCAACCCGGCACAACGGTTGCGGAGCATCGAATCCCGGCCGCAGTCGACGTCCCGGTTCGACCGGCCGTCATCGTTGACCGGCTGGCCCCGGCCTTTGCAGGCCTCGGGGGAGAGCAGTTGCCAGTCGCCGACCTCCCCGCGCGGACGGCGGGGTCGAGGGGCTGGCGATCATGCCGGTCGGGAAGCCGCTTTGCGCGCCAGGTCCGAACGGTCGAGCATCTGAACGACGATGAAGCGCAGCGCCGACACGGCCAGATTGCAAACACCTCGGTATATTCGTACGCTGTCGTTCTATTATATCGGGATGAGGTGGTGTGATGGCTTCTGATGGCAAGATCGTCTTTCTGACGGGGGCGACCGGCAATATGGGGCGGGAAGCGATCAAGCGACTCCATGCCCGGGGTGACGTGAGGGTTCGTGCGCTGGTCCGACCCGAGGAGAAGGATCATCCGGTCGTTCGGAAAATCATCGCGCAAGACCTGGCGACGATCGTCTGGGGGGACCTTACCGATTACACGTCGATCGAGGAGGGCGTGCGCGGCGCCGACGTCGTCCTCCATGTCGGTGGACTCGTGTCCCCCCTTGCCGACAATCTGCCCCGCGATGTGGTGACGAGGGTCAATGTCGGCGGGGCGCGCAACATCGTCGACGCGATCATCGCCACCGGCGGGGCTGAGCGTGTACGCCTGGTATATATCGGCACCGTCGCCCAGACCGGCAGCCGCAACGCCCCGATCCATTGGGGTCGCACCGGCGATCCGATCAAGATCAGCACCTATGATCATTATGCCGTCACCAAGACCCAGGCCGAGGCGATCGTCGCGCAAAGCGGCATCCGCCACTGGGTCTCGCTGCGCCAGAGCGGAATGGCGCATTACGACATCTGGCGGATGTTCGATCCGATCATGTTCCACAATCCGATCAACGGCGTGTTCGAATGGTCGACCGCGAACGACAGCGGCCGGTTGATGGCGGCGGTGTGCGACGATGCGGTGCCCGACCATTTCTGGCGCGGTTTCTACAATATCGGCGGCGGCGCCGCTTCGCGGGTCGTGAACCATGAGTTCATGGCGGTGAGCATGCCGCAATATCGTCGGGTGCTGCGCCCGCACTGGTTCGCAACGCGCAATTTCCACGGGCAATGGTATGCCGATTCCGACCGGCTGGAGGCGCTGGTGCCGTTCCGCGAGCAGTCGCTCGCCGCGTTCCAGGCCGAATCCCGCCGTCATATGCCCGCGCTGGTCCGGCTGGTCCCACGCCTCGCTCCGTCGCTGGTGCGGCGGCGGATCAAGGGGCTGGCCAAGGGCAGCGGCGGGTCGCTGCGCTGGATCGCCGACAACAACACAGCGAAGATCAATGCCTATTTCGGATCGCGTGCCGCCTGGGAAGCGCTGCCGCGCGACTGGGACGCGATGCCCTTGGCCCAACCCTCGCGCGAGCCGGTCCTGCTCGACCATGGTTATGACGAGGGCAAATCCGCCGACCAGTGGCGCGCCGACGACCTGCGTCAGGCTGCGGAGTTTCGCGGCGGCCATTGTCATGCGGCGAGCGAGATCGAGCCGGACCACGCGGTCGAATGGGACTGCGCGGCCGGGCATCGCTTCACGATGACCCCGAACCTGTATCTGCGCGGCGGCCATTGGTGCCCGACCTGCATGATCGACCAGGGCAACTATGCCGCAGAGGCCGATCGCAATCCCTTCTTCGCGCAGGTCTGGACCGAGGAGCGCACCTGGCGCGGGATGACATGAAATCCT
>NZ_BBPI01000067.1 GCF_000787715.1 Sphingomonas parapaucimobilis NBRC 15100 | reverse complement strand
TTCGCCATGGGCCATACGCTTGTGGATACGCCCCACCCCCGGCCCCTCCCCTGAAGGGGAGGGGTGAGATCATCTCATGTCATCCTGCTATAGAACACCTATTCCTCGACCAGTTTCATCAGACGCCGCTCGACCGGGGCCAGAACCGGTCCCAGCTCATGCCCCCGCTTCAGCACCGCCCCGCCCTCACCGATCAGTGCCCACATGCCCTGGCGGTTGCGCAGCGCCGGGCGCTTCTCGATCCGGAATTCGGGACGTTCCGCCGCACGGCGAAAGGCGGAGAAAATGGCCGCATCGCGTCCCATATCCATCGCATAGTCGCGCCAGTGTCCGGCCGCGACCATCCGGCCGTAAAGGTCGAGGATACGGGTCAGTTCCGCGCGGTCGAACCCCACCTGCCCCGCCGTCTTGGGAAAGGGTACGACCCCCATCAGGCCCGATCGCGCTCTTCGCCCTGCTCGGCCAGCACTGCGTCCAGCCGTCGCCGCATCGTCTCCAGCTCGCAACGGAGCATTTCGATCTTCTGGGTCTGGGGATCGAACATCTCGGAACAAGGCGTGCCGTAAGGGACGAAGCGCTTCTCCGGCGCAGCGCCGCCCTCGACGATCGTGGGTCGAGCGGGAATGCCGACCATCACCGCACCCTCGGGCACGTCGCGCGTGACGACCGCGTTCGCCCCGACCCGCGCGCGCGGCCCCACGATGATCGGCCCCAGCACCTGCGCACCGGATCCGACGATCGCGCCGTCCATCAGCGTCGGATGGCGCTTGCCCGCCACGCCATTGTCCGGGCTGGTGCCGCCCAGGGTCACGCATTGATAGATCGTGACGTCGTCGCCGATTTCCGCCGTCTCGCCGATGACGACAAAGCCGTGGTCGATGAAGAAATTGCGCCCGATCTTGGCACCCGGATGAATATCGATCGCGGTCAGGAAGCGGGTGAAATGATTGACCAGCCGGGCGAGGAAAAACGCCCGCGACCTGTACAGCCGATGCGCGACCCGGTGCCCGGCCAGCGCCCAGACGCCGGGGTACAGCAAAATCTCCGCACGCGAATGCGGAGCGGGATCGCGAGCCCGGATCGAATCGAGATAAGCGGCCAATCGGCTCGGCATGAGCATGTCCCCAGATGCGATACGCGCATTTAGGCATAGGCTCGGGCAAAATCCAGATCGCCCCCCTCGATTGACCAACGCTTGCCTGGCACCGGGCAAACTCTATCGCGGTTGCAGCGTTGCTTGAGAAACGGCATGGCCGCCGGTCATTAAGCACAGGAGACATGATGGACCCGACCAGTACCGAGCTGATCCACATCCTGCCATTCGTGGCCGTGGGTTTCGCCGCGCAGGTGGTCGACGGTGCGCTGGGCATGGCCTTCGGGGTGATCTCCAACACGCTGCTCATCAGCCTGGGCGTTCCGCCCGCCGCCGCCTCGGCGGGCGTCCACAGTGTCGAGACCTTTACCACCGCGGTCTCCGGGATCAGCCATGTGGTGCATCGCAACGTCAACTGGCGGCTGTTCCTGCGACTGATGATCCCCGGCGTGATCGGCGGCGCGCTGGGGGCCTATGTCCTGTCCAACATCGATGCGGCCGTCGTGAAACCCTTCATCCTGGCCTATCTGACCGGCATCGGCATCTACCTGCTGATCCGCGCCTGGCGGCACAAGGCGGCGACGCGCGAGCCCAAGATCGTCGAGCCCTTGGGGTTCCTCGGCGGCTTTCTGGACGCCGCAGGCGGCGGCGGCTGGGGGCCGGTCGTGACGTCCAACCTGCTGGCCCAGGGCGCCGCGCCGCGCACGACTATCGGAACGGTCAACACCGCCGAGTTCTTCCTGACCGCGACCATCTCGGCGACGTTCATCACCCAGCTGGGCTGGGGTGCCTTCACCATGGCGACGGTCGGACTGCTGATCGGCGGGATCTGCGCGGCCCCGTTCGGGGCGATGCTCGCCAAGCGGGTTCCGGCGCGAACCCTGTTGACGCTGGTCGGGGTAATCCTGACGCTGACCAGCCTTTGGGGATTGTACCAGGCGATCACGCGGTAAATCCTCCCCTGCAAGGGGAGGTGGCAGCGCGTAGCGCTGACGGAGGGGTGTCACGGTCTGTGGCGACGCCCCTCCACCACCGGGCTGCGCCCGGCGGTCCCCCTCCCCAAGCTTCGCTTGGGGAGGATTTGGGCTACGCGACGGCCGAGTGAACGGTCGCCACGGCCTGCATCACCGCTGCGATCCGAACGGCGGTCTGGATGACCTCGGCCGAAATCCCGGCCTTCTTCAGCACCGCCTCATGGGCATCGATGCACATGCCGCAGCCGTTGATCGCCGACACCGCCAGGCTGAACAGCTCGAAATCGATCTTGTCGATGCCCGGGGCGCCGATCACGTTCATGCGCAGCTTGGCGGGCATGTTACGATATTCCTGGTTCCCGGCCAGGTGCGTGAAGCGGTAATAGACATTGTTCATAGCCATCACCGCCGCCGCCGCGCGCGCAGCATTGGCCGCCTCCGGCGACAGCTTGGAGGCGCATTCCGCCTCGGCCGCGTCGACCAGCGGCTTGTGGCCGGTGCCATGCGCGCAGGCGAGCAGCAGGCCATATTTACGCTGGTCGTTCAGCACTGGCTCGTTGAGCAGCGAGCCGACGTTCAGGCGGATATCCTTGGCGAAGTCGGGCAGCTGCCCGGCAAATTCCTTGAGGGACATGGGATTGCTCCAGATAGACGACGCCCCAGTCCGGGCCTCCGATCCGCGGTGGACCAGCGACCCTCGCCGGGGCGTCGGGAATGATGGGCACGGGGACGTCACCGCCCCCGGGCCGACAGGATTACTCGGCGGCGAGCTGGAGGACGTCGTCGCCCTTGTTCCAGTTGCACGGGCACAGCTCGTCGGTCTGCAGCGCGTCGAGGACACGCAGCGTCTCGGCCGGGTTGCGGCCGACGTTCAGGCCGTTGATCGTGACGTGCTGGATGACATTGTCGGGATCGATGATGAACGTCGCGCGGTAGGCGACATGCTCGTTCTTGTCGACGATGCCCAGCGCGTCGGCGAGGACGCGACCATTGTCCGCGATCCAGGGGAAATCGGCAGCGGCCAGATCCGGGTCCGACTTGCGCCAAGCCAGGTGGACATGCGCGGTGTCGGTCGACGCGCCGATGAGCACGGCATCGCGGTCCTCGAAGTCACCCTTCAGCTCGGAATAGCCGACGATCTCGGTCGGGCAGACAAAGGTGAAGTCCTTCGGCCAGTAGAACAGGACCTTCCACTTGCCCTCATAGGAGGTGTCGCTGATCGTCTCGCCGGCGGGCAGCGCGTTGGTGCCCTGCTGGACGGGAACGGTGAATGCGGGGAGCTTGTCTCCAACGGTCAACATGGCAATCTGCCTCCTTCTTTCATAAAATTCGGCTTCAGCCATCCTCTCGCACGACCGGCGGTTGGCCCGCCTGTATTCGATGCCGCAACAGATATGGGGACTGGCGCCTTTGATCCAACAAGCTATTTGTCACATCGCAATCGACTGAGACGATCAATGGCCGCGACCTATCTACCGACCCTGAAACAGTTACAATATCTCGTGGCCCTGCAGGACCATGGCCATTTCGGCCGGGCGGCGGATGCGTGTTTCGTCACGCAATCCACCCTCTCGGCGGGCCTGCGCGAGCTGGAGACGCTGATCGGCGTGACGCTGGTCGAGCGGACGCGGCGCGTCGTGCGCTTCACGCCGCTGGGCGAACGCATCGCCGACAAGGCGCGCCGCGTCCTGCGCGAGGCGGACGAGCTGGGCGACATGGCCCGCGCCGCCGGACGGCCCCTGTCGGGGGAGATGCGCATGTCGGTGATCCCGACCATCGCACCCTTCATGCTGCCGCGCATCCTGCCCCGTCTGCGGCGCGACTTTCCCGACCTGAAGCTGTTCCTGCGCGAGGAGCCGAGCGGCCCGGCTTGCGAGCGCCTGCACAATGGCCGTACCGATTGCGTCCTGCTCGCGCTCCCCTATGCCTGTGGCGAGGTGACGGCCGAGCCGTTGTTCGACGACCGACTGTTCGTCGCCTTCCCGACCGACGAGGAGGTGACGCCGCCTGCGGCCTTCCCGGCCTCCGCGATCGACGAGGCGCGGCTGTTGCTGCTGGAGGACGGACATTGCCTGAAGGACCATGCGCTGGCCGCGTGCAACCGCCCCGAACTGCGCGCGGAGGCGACGATGCTGGGCACCTCGCTCCACACCATCGTCCAGATGGTCGACAATGGCCTGGGCATGACGATGCTGCCCGAAATGGCGCTGCGCTCGGGCATTCTGGATAATACCCATATCACCGCGCGGCCGCTTGACGCCGAGAATGCGGTGCGCAAGATCGCGCTGGTCTGGCGTCGCGCCAGCCCCCGGGAAAAGGATTTTCGTTTGTTGGCACAGGTGCTTGCGGAAGCAGCTTGATCGGCACCCTGCGCGTCCCCTTCGATATCATCCCATCTTCAGGAGATTTCGCCCATGACCCATAATGCACGGCGGCTGGTGGCCGTTCTGCCGCTCATCGCCATGATCGGACTGGGTGGCTGCGGGCGCGGGCGGGATCAGCGCGAGGCGCCCGCCGCTCCGTCCAGCGCGCCGGTCGTCGCGCCCCCGGCAGCGCCGCAGCCGGATCAGCCGATGGTGCCCACCCGCACCATTCTCGACAATGCGACGGCCACGCCCTCTCTTTCGTCGCTGGTCGCCGCGATCCGCGCCTCCGGGCTGGCGACCACGCTGGCAGGTCCCGGTCCCTATACCCTGTTCGCGCCGTCGAACGAGGCCTTCGCGCGGCTTGCTCCCGGTGTGCAGGAGCAGTTGCTGCAGCCCGCAAACCGGGATTCGCTGGTCAAGCTGATCCGCTTTCACATGGTCCCCGGCGTCGTGGGCATCGCCGACCTGCAACAGCAGATCGCCGCTGGTGGCGGCACCGCCAAGCTGATGACCGTCCAGGGCGAGTGGCTGACCGTCAGCATGACCCAATCGGTCATCACCCTGACCGACAGCAGCGGTAACAAAAGCTATATCGAAGCTGGCGACATGCCCCAGGCGAACGGCGTCATTCACATCGTCAATGGTGTCTTGGTGCCAAAACTGGATTAAGTGCGTTACTCCCGGCAGGACGGCCGTTTCGCTTCAGGAACGGCTGGCCTGCCCTTCACCATGCGGCGCGATGCGATCCCGCTCCGCCGCCAGAAGAACGGGAGTATGCTTTTGATGTTGAAGACTTTTGCCATTCTCGTGTCCGCCACCGCCCTGACCGGGGCAAGTGCCGCCATCGCCCAGACGGCGCCGCAGACCACCCCGATGCAGCCCGCACCTGCCCAGACGGCCCCCGCCGCCCCGGGCCAGGCTGCTCCGATGGCCCCGGCCACCCCGACGCCCGCCGCGACCGGCACCATCGTTCAGGTCCTGGCCGCGACGCCGGACCGCAGCACGCTGGCGCGCCTGGTCACGACGGCGGGACTGACCGCCGACCTGTCCGGCCCCGGCCCCTTCACCGTCTTCGCACCCAGCAACGAGGCGTTCAGCCGTATGCCCCCGGGCGCGCTCGACACGCTGAGCAAGCCGGAGAACAAGGCCACGCTGGCGACGATCCTGAAATACCACGTCGTCCCGGGCAAGGTGACCGCCGACCAGCTGAAGGCGCAGATCGCGGCCGGTAACGGCACCGCCACGCTGACGACGCTCGCCGGTCAGCCGCTGACCGCGCAGCTCGGCCCGAACGGCAACATCATGCTGACCGACGTGAATGGACAGAAGGCCTATGTCGACAAGGCCGATGTCCAGGCGACCAACGGCGTTGTGCATCTGACCAACGGCATCAATGTGCCGAAGATCGGCTAAACCGCCGGATCGTCGAAACAGGGAAAGGCGGGGCTTCGGCCTCGCCTTTTTCTATGCGGTCCAGCGTTCGGCGGCGGCCGTGTCGCTTTCGCGTGCCTCGACCCAGCGGGAGTCATGCCCCCGCGTCTCGCGCTTCCAGAAGGGCGCGTCGGTCTTCAAGCGATCGATCAGATACGCACAGGCATCGAGCGCGTCGCGCCGATGGGGTGCCGCCGCCAGGACCAGTACGATCCGTTCGCCCGGCCGCATGGGGCCGACCCGGTGGACGATCGTTGCCGCCTGAAGCGACCAGCGGTTCACCGCCTCGCGCGCGATCCGCTCCAGTGCCGCCTCGGTCGCACCGGGGTAATGTTCCAGCTCGAGGCTGTCGACTCCGTCGTCGGCGCGAACCAGCCCGCAAAAGCTTGCCACCGCGCCGACATCCTGCCCTTCGACCCGCGCCATTTCCTCGGCCAGGTCGATGGGCGCGCGCGATACCAGGACGCGGATCATCCGCCCGTCACCGGCGGAAAAATCGCAACCTCACGGGCATTGCCGATGGCGGCATCGAGACCGACGAAATTCTGGTCGACCGCCGCGCGCAGCCGCTCCGGCTCGGCCATAGCCTCGGCATAGCCGCCACCCCGCGTCGCCAGCCATGCGACCAGATCGGCGACCGTCGCGACATGCTCGGGCAGCGTCACCGTCTCTTCGGCGTGCCCGATCCGCTCGCGGACCCAGGCGAAATAGAGGATCGTCAGCATCATCAGCTATCCATATGCTTGAGGCCGACGCGCAGATAGTCCCAGCCGGTGACGAGCGTCAGCACCGCCGCGGCCCAGAGCGCCGCCAGGGCCGCCCCATGCATCCACGGCCAACCGGGCAGCGCGCCGCCCAGGATCAGACCGCCGAGCGCGATCAGTTGCAGCGTCGTCTTCCACTTGGCCAGTCGCGACACCGGCACCGAGACCTGCAACTGCGCCAGGAATTCGCGAAGTCCCGACACTGCGATCTCGCGCAACAGGATGACGAGGCCCGCGACCACGCTCAACCCGCTCAAGACCTGCACGGCGACCAGCACCAGTATGACCGAGGCGACCATGATCTTGTCGGCGATGGGATCAAGAAAGACGCCCAGCTTCGACACAGCCCCCTGCGCACGCGCCAGATAGCCGTCGAAATAGTCAGTGATGCCCATCAGGCAGTACAGCGCAAAGGCGATGCCGTAGCCCAATGCCCAATCGGGCTGCCACAACAGCCCCGCGAGCAGCGGCACGGCCAGGATTCGCGAGAGCGTCAACAGGTTGGGCAGCGTCAGCATGTCGCCTTCTAACCGCTCGTGCGCCCATGACAAACCGCTTTAAGCGGTTGGCGATATGGGTACGCATAGCTATGTTGGTGTCATCCTGTTGCCACGATCGGGCCATTTTTCGTTATGCTCAATGCCCTCGGGCTTCTCAAACAGCGTCGCTTCCTGCCGCTGTTTGCCACCCAGTTTCTCGGCGCATTCAACGACAACCTGTTCAAGACGTCGATGGTGCTGTTCGCCACCTATGCGATCTTCACCGACCCCCATTCCGAATTCTACTTCAACTGCGCCGCGACCGGCGCCGCCATCCTGCCCTTCGTCTTCCTGTCGGCGCTGTCGGGACAATTGGCCGACAGCCATGACAAGGCCAAGATCATCCGCATCGTGAAGACGGTCGAGATCGGCATCATGCTGGTCGGTGCGGGTGGCCTGCTGATCGCCAAGGCGGGTTATACCACGGCCGGACTGGCGCTGATGCTGGGCACGGTGCTGGCGCTGGGTGTGCATTCGACCTTTTTCGGGCCTATCAAATACGCCATCCTGCCCCAGCATCTGGAAGCCGAGGACATATTGGGCGGCACCGGTCTGGTCGAGGCGGGGACCTATCTGGCGATCCTGCTCGGCACGGTCGCGGCGGGCTGGATCCCGATCGAGGCGGCGGCCGTCGGCGTCATCGTGGTCGCGGTGATCGGCTGGTTCCTGGGCCGCCAGGTGCCCCCCGCCCCGCGCGAAGGGCCACCGCTGAAGCTCAACTACAACCCCTTCACCGCCTCGTGGCGGCTGATCTCGGCGACGCTGCATATCCGCCGCCTGTTCCTGGCGATCATCGCGATCAGCTTCTTCTGGACGATCGGCGCGGTCCTCATCATCATCTTCCCCCCGCTGGTGAAGAATGTCCTGACGGCGGACAAGGAAGTCGCCAGCCTCGCCATCGCGATCTTCTCGATCGGTGTCGCCATCGGCTCGGTGGTCATCAACACGATGCTGAAGGGTGAGATTTCGGCGCGCTATTCGCCCATGTCGGTGATCGCGATGGGCGCGTTCGTCGTGCTGTTTTCGTTCCTGTGCCGCAACTGGACACCGGCGGCGGGGGGTGGCCTGTATAGCTGGCAGGCGTTCCTGGCCGAACCGCGGGCGATCGGCATCCTCGCCACGCTTCTGGCGATCGCGACGACCGGGGGCATGTTCGTCGTACCGCTCTATGCCTTCCTGACCACCACGGTCGAAAAGGACCAGACGGCGCGCACGGTGGCGGCGAACAACATCGTGAACTGCTTTGCCATGACGATCGGCTCGGTCCTGGCCTTTGCGATCAGTGCGGCGGGCGTTTCGTCGGCCGACATGCTCTTCGTGGTCGCGGCCATGTGCCTGGTGTCGGCCTGGCTCGCGCTGCTGCTGCACCGCGCCTGTGACGATGTTTCCGCCGAACCGGCTTAAAACAGAAACGTGTAGATGCTGATGAAGAAGGCCGTGAAGCTGAGGACGAACAACCGGATATCCTGATCGTCGTCCTGCCGCCGCCGTGTTTTGACGGGGGGCGAAAGCGTGCGCCGAAAGGGGTGACGGGAAGCTTCGTTGGTCAGGACAAGGCGGCGTCTCATAGCCCCCTGTTAACGCCTCGTTTACCATTTCGGCAGCGGCCCGATATCGGACCGGCTGTCCCCGCTGCCCCGTATCGAGACAGCGGGGACAGGGGATCAATGGTCGTGTGCGCCCGACGCGCCGATGCCCGTCTCCGAGCGGATGCGCTGCGCCGGATAGCCTGCCTTGTCGACCGCCGCACGGCCGCTGCTATCGGTGACGGACACCAGCCAGATGGTCAGGAACGCCAGGGGCATCGAGAAGATGGTCGGCGAACCATAAGGGAAGATCGGCGCGGCATGCCCCAGCACCGTCACCCAGATGGCAGGCGACAATATGGTCAGCACCAATGCGGTCAGCAGCCCGACCAGGCCGCCTGCGACCACGCCCCGCGTCGTGCAGCCCGACCATAGCAGCGACAGGAACAACACCGGGAAGTTCGCCGACGCCGCCAGCGCAAAGGCCAGGCTGACCATGAAGGCGACATTCTGCTTCTCGAACAGGATGCCCAGCAGGATCGCGATGACCGCCAGCACCAGCACGGTGATCCGCGACACTTTCAGCTCGGAGGCGGAATCCGCCTGCCCCTTCTTGATGACGGTCGCATACAGGTCATGGCTGACCGCGGAAGCCCCTGACAGGGTCAGGCCCGCCACCACCGCAAGGATGGTCGCGAACGCCACCGCCGAGATGAAGCCGAGGAACAGGTTGCCGCCGACGGCCTGCGCCAGATGGATCGCCGCCATGTTGCTGCCGCCCCTCAGCGCACCTTCGGCATCAAGAAAGCCCGGGTCGGTGGCGACCAGCACGATCGCGCCGAAACCGATGACGAAGGTCAGGATGTAGAAATAGCCGATCCACCCCGTCGCCCACAACACCGAGCTGCGCGCCGCCTTGGCGTTGGGCACGGTGAAGAAGCGCATCAGGATATGCGGCAGGCCCGCCGTGCCGAACATCAGCGCCGCCCCGATCGAGATGGCGGAAACGGGATCCTTGATGAACCCGCCCGGTCCCATGATCGCCCGGCCCTTCGTCACCGCCTCGTCCGGCCCCGCGCCCGCCAGAGCGGCGAGCGCCGTCTTCACCTCGATCGCGCGGGCGAACAGCGCCTCCGGGCTGAAGCCGAACCGCGCCAGCACCGCGATCGCCATGAAACTGGCAGCACCCAGCAGCATCATCGCCTTGACGATCTGGACCCAGGTCGTCGCCGTCATGCCGCCGAACAGGACGTACATCGTCATCAGCACGCCGACGATTATGACCGCATATCCATAGGGCAGACCGAACAGCAGGCGGATCAACTGCCCCGCCCCCACCATCTGCGCGATCAGATAGAACAGGACGACCAGCAGCGTCGAACAGGCGGCCACCATCCGCACCGGCGTCTGGGCGAAGCGGAAGGACGCGACATCGGCGAAGGTGAACCGCCCCAGATTGCGCAACCGCTCGGCCATCAGGAACAACAGGATCGGCCAGCCGACGAGGAAGCCGATCGAATAGATCAGCCCGTCATAGCCATCGGCATAGATCTGCGCCGAAATGCCCAGGAACGAGGCGGCGGACATGAAGTCGCCCGCAATCGCCAGGCCGTTCTGAAACCCGGTAATCCCGCCCCCGGCGGTGTAGAAATCGGATGCCGTCCGGGTCCGCCGCGCGGCCCAGCGGGTAATGGCCAGCGTCAGCGCGACAAAGGCCGCGAACATGCCGATCGCCGTCCAGTTCGTCGCCTGCTGCACCGCCGGGCCGATGGCATGAGCCTCAGCCGCCGAAACCGGCAGCAGCGTCAAGGCGGCGGCAAGTGGAATCCCCCCGCGCGTCATGCACCATACTCCGCCCGGAGTGCGTCGATGACCGGATCGAAATCGCGATTGGCCCGCCATACATACAGGCCGGTCAGCACGATCGCGAGCGCGATCACCCCCAGCCCGATCGGTATGCCCCAGCTCGTCGCCCCGCCGCTGACCGAACGGGCGAGCAGCGCCTTGTCGAAGGCGATGGTCAGGATGAACCCGAAATAGACGATCAGCATGATGACCGTCAGGACCGTCGTGAAACGCCCTCGCTTGCGAACCAACGCGATATAGCGCGGATCGCTGGCCAGACGGGCTGCGGCATCCTCCATGGCAATCTCCTAACCCCCGCACCGTAGATCGGTGTCGTGGCCGCCATGCTCCCTTGCCCGTGACGCGGCGTCAAGCGCGATTGGGACGATAGGCGTTCAGGTCGATGCCGTGCCGCGCGACCTTGTCGTAAAAGGTCTTGCGCGGGATGCCGAGCACGGCGAGCGCCGCGCGGACGTCGCCCGCCACCTCCTCCAGCACGGCGCGGATCGTCGCGCCCTCGAACTGCTCGACCCGTTCGGGCAACGGCAGCGGATCGCCCGCCTCCCGCGCGTCCCCGAACAGGCCCAGCGCGACGCGATTGGCATAGTTGCGCACCTCACGCACATTGCCCGGCCAGTCATGCGACAGCAGCCGCGCCTGGATACTGCCGTCGATCATCGGCACCGGCCGCCCGAACCGCTCCGCCGCCTCGCGAAGGAAATGGGCAAAGAGCAACGGCACATCGGCCCGCCGCTCGCGCAAGGGCGGCACGCGCAGCCGCACCGCGTCGAGACGATAGAGCAGGTCGGCGCGGAACCGCCCCTCCTCCACCGCCCGCGCCAGATCGGACTTGGCGGCCGCGACGATGCGCAGGTCGAGCAATTGCGGATCCTCCGCCCCGATCGCGCGGACCTCCCGCTCCTCGACCACGCGGAGCATCCGACCTTGCAGCGCAGGGGCCATGCTGTCGACCTCGTCGAGGAACAGCGTGCCGCGATGCGCCGCCGCGATGCGTCCCGGCGTCCGGCCATGCGCCTGGCCGAACAGCTCGTCCTCGGCAATCGCCTCGGGCAAGGCCGCGCAGTCGACCGCGATGAAGGGCCGCGTCCGCCGGGCGCTCAAGCGGTGGAGCAGCAGCGCGACCAGCTCCTTGCCCGTCCCCGTCTCTCCCTCGACCAACACGTCGACATCGGCCTGGGCGACCTGTCGCACCGTATCGCGCAGCCGCATCATGACCGGCGTTTCCCCGATCAGCGGATAGGCGCCCTGCGCTTCCTCCGCCGCCTGTCGCAGCCGCCGGTTGTCGAGAACCAGCCGCCGCATCTCCAGCGCGCGTTCGGCGCTGGAGATCAGGTGATCGGCGGCGAAGGGCTTGGTGACGAAGTCATGGACGCCCTGCTTCAGAGCGGCGACCGTCATGGGCACGTCGCCATGCCCGGTCATCAGGATCACCGGGATCTCGGCGTCGATCGCGGCCACCCGCTTGGACAATTCGATCCCGTCCAGGCCGGGCATCCGTATGTCGGACACCACCATGCCCGGAAAATCGGCGCTGATCACCGCCAGCGCCGCCAGCGGATCGCCATGCGCCTCGACATCGATACCGGCCAGTTCGAACGACTGGGCCAATGCCTGGCGCAGCACCGTGTCGTCATCGACCAGCAGAACCCGCAACGTCTCGCTCATGCCCGGCGCATCCTCAAACGAAAGCCTGCGCCGCCCAGGCTTGAAGGGGTAGTTTCCAGCACGCCGCCAAACTCCGTCATGATATCCCGCGCAATCCCCAGGCCCAGGCCCAGCCCATCGGGCTTGCCGGTCACGAAGGGGGTGAAAATCTCGGTCGCGATGGCCGGGTCCAGACCGGGGCCGTTATCCTCCACGGTCAGTTCGACGCTATCAGGATGCTCGACGACCGTCAGTCGCACACGCGGCGATGGCGTCTCCGCCACGGCATCCAGGGCGTTCTGCAAAAGATTGACCAGCACCTGCTCCAGCCGAACCCGCCCGGCCACGACCCGGGGCAGCGCCTCGCCTCTCGGTCGTTCCAGCGCGACCCCGGCCGTGCGGAACCGATCGCCGATCAACAGCATGGTGCCATCCAGCACCGCCTCCAGCGATACCGGTCCCAGGCCATGCGTCCCGCGCCGGACGAAGCGCCGCATCTCCTGGACGATCGATCCGATCCGCTCGGTCAGTTCGACGATGGTGGCCAGGTTGCCCGCCGCCTTGTCCGGCTTGTCGCGCGACAGGAAGGTGCGGGCATTGTCGGCCAGCGTGCGGATCGCCGCCACCGGCTGGTTGATCTCATGCGCCACGCCCGCCGTGATCGAGCCGAGCGAACCCAATCGGTTGGCCTGCGCCAGCTCCTCGCGCGCGGCACGGAAACGCTGGTCGGCGCGAATACGCTCGGAAATCTCGACGGTCAGCTGATCGTTGGTCGCGCGCAATTCGGCAGTCCGCCGGGCGACCTCCTCCTCCAACGCCTCACGCGCCATCGCCGCGCGTTCGGCGCGTGTCCGTCGCCAGATCGTCAACAGGGTCAGGCCGATCAGCCCGACCGCGATCAGTGCCGTGACCGATCGGACCCAGCCGTCAGCTTCCTTCAGCGCAGCCTTGGAGGGAAGAATATGCACCAGCTGCCACCGGGGGAGCGGTGCAGGCGTGACGCCGACAACGTAGCGCGCGCCCTCCCGGTCGGTCGCATCGATGCCCGTGATCCGATAGGGGCCGGGGCGAAGGGCGATCGTACCGAATTGCTGGCTTTCGCGGATCGCTTTCTGGGCAGAAGGGATCAGCGTGCGGGTCAGCGTGAATTCCGCGGCGGGATCGGTCGTGACCACGACCACGCCATGATCGTCGAGCAACAGGGTCTGCCCCGCATCGCTCGCCCAGGCCTGCACCATATGGGCGAATTCGACCTTTACGACGACCACGCCGTCCGGGGCCGCCGCAGGTCCGATCCGTCGGGCGAGAAACAGGCCGGGCCGGTGGCTCGTATTGCCCAGGGCGAAATATTCGGACGTGCCGGTTCGCATCGCTTGCCGGAAATAGGGACGAAACCCGTAATCGCGCCCAACAAAGCTGTCCCCAAGGCCCGCATTGGAGGCCGCGACCGTCCGCCCCCGCCTGTCGATCGCGTAAATGACCGGCGCACCGGTGCGCTCGGCCAATCCACGCAGCTTCTCGTTCAGTCGCGCGGCGGCCTCGACCGACCCGTTGCGCAGGGCGTCGCCGACATCGGGATATTCGACCAACACGATGGGCAGCAGCCGAAAGCGCTGCAACTCGCTGTTCAGCAGCCTTTCCTCCTGTCGGGCGATGCGAACGGCTTCGCCACGGAGGTCGGAGACCGCCTGCCTATGGGCATAGAGACGCAGCAGGGAACCGGCGACGATCGTCAGCAGCACGACCGCGATCAGCGGCAGCGCATGGCGCCGAACCTGGGCGCGGCCGAGATGGGGCGGCGGTGACATATGTGCGAAATATCGCAACCTGCTTCCAAATACCATGCGGATTTTCGCGCGGCATAGGTTCAGGCTGAATCATTTCTCGTTCTTTATCAGTTACATGAAGGCTATTTCGAGAAAATTGAAATCCCCGGCGGCATTCCGCACACTGACGACAATTCGGAAGCGCGGCCTACCGCGTCCGGCCCACTTTTTGTAGAGGATGCTGAAAAGTCATGATCGCCCAAGATTATGCCGTGGCAGAGGCGCCCCGCCGGGCGCGTATCTGGTCCCATCTATATGTACAGGTTCTGTTCGCGATCGCGCTGGGCGCGATCATCGGTCATTTCTGGCCCAGCTTCGGCGAATCGTTGAAGCCGATCGGCGATGCCTTCATCAAGCTGGTGAAGATGATCATCGCCCCCGTCATCTTCCTGACGGTCGTCACCGGTATCGCCGGTATGCGCGAACTGGGCTCGGTCGGCCGCGTCGCAGGTAAAGCGTTCTTCTACTTCATCACCGTCTCGACCTTCGCGCTGATCGTCGGCCTCATCGTCGCCAATGTCGTCCAGCCCGGCGCGGGCATGAACATCGATCCCAGCACGCTGAAGGTCGGGTCGATCGCCGAATATACCGCCAAGGCGCATGACACGACCGTCACCGGCTTCCTGCTGGGCATCATCCCCGATACGCTGATCAGCGCGTTCACGCAGGGCAACATCCTGCAGGTGCTGATGGTCGCCATCCTGTTCGGCATCTCGATGGCACTGGTCGGCGAGCCTGCCCGCCCGCTGCTGAACAGCCTGGAGCGGATCAGCGTCGTCGTCTTCCGCATGGTCGGCATCCTGATGCGCGCCGCCCCGATCGGTGCCTTCGGCGCCATCGCCTTCACCATCGGCAAGTACGGCGTCGGCAGCCTGGTCAATCTCGGCGCGCTGGTCGCGACCTTCTACCTCACCTCGATCCTGTTCGTGGTCGTCGTCCTGGGCACCATCGCCCGCGCCAACGGCTTCTCGGTCCTGAAGCTGATCCGTTACCTGAAGGCCGAACTGCTGCTGGTCCTCGGCACCTCGTCGTCCGAAGCCGCCCTGCCGAACCTTCTCGTGAAGATGGAAAAGGCGGGTTGCGAGAAGTCGGTCGTCGGCCTGGTCGTCCCGACCGGCTATTCCTTCAACCTGGACGGCACCAACATCTACATGACGCTGGCCGCGCTGTTCATCGCCCAGGCCTGCGGTGTCGACCTGTCGCTTGGCCAGCAGCTGGCGCTGCTCCTCGTCGCGATGCTGTCGTCCAAGGGTGCCGCTGGCGTCACCGGCGCGGGCTTCATCACCCTGGCCGCCACCTTGTCGATCGTGCCGGACGTGCCGGTCGCGGGCATGGCGCTGATCCTGGGCGTCGACCGCTTCATGTCGGAATGCCGCAGCCTGACCAACTTCATCGGCAACGCGGTCGCCACCGTCGTGGTCGCCCGTTGGGAAGGTGCTCTCGACAAGGACGCCCTCGACGCCGCGCTGAGCGGCAAGCCGATGCTCTCCACCGCTGCCCCGGTCCAGCCCGCCATCGCCTGATACCAAACCCGGCCCGGCCGACGGCATCGGCCGGGTCATTTGTTTACCAGGATGTTATAGGCAGTCGCCGCGACGACATATCGGTCCGATTAAGGGGGGACATTTTCATGAAAACTCTATGGCTTGCCAGCACCGCCATGGTGACGGCGATGGGGGCGGCGATTTCCCCGGCGACGGCGCAGACCGTCACCCCGAAGGCCGCGGCCGAACCCGCCAGCCCTGCCAGCACCGCCTATCCCACCAGCGCGGCGGGCGACGGCAATACCGTGGCGGGCTATAACCAGTCGCGCTGGGCCGAGGACTGGCGCAAATATTGCGATCCGTCCAAGCGCGACGACGTCATCGACGCCCTGAAATGCGTGAAGCTGACCGAGGACGGAAAGTCCTATGTCACCTTCTCGGGCGAGCTTCGCACCCGCGTCAACATCACCACCAATCCCAACCTCCGCGAAGTGCAGCAGCAGCGTCAGGATATCGCCCGCATCGTCGGCGGCGCGGACGTCCATCTCGGCGATCACTTCCGTGTCTTCGGGGAACTGGGCCGCGCCGAACTCCAGGGAATCAACCTGGGCGCACCGGGCGGCAACCTGCGCAACCAGCTGGCCGTGCAACAGCTCTTCGCCGAGGTGAAGGGCAAGGCTCTGGGTCTCGACGTCGGTGTGCGTGCCGGTCGCCAGGAATTCTTCGACGGGCCGCAGCTGCTGACGGTCGGTCGTGACAACAACACGTTGTTCTTCGTGCTCGACGGCGTCCGCGCCTATGCACGCGGAAAGGATGCCCGCATCGACGTGTTCGACCTGAACTATGTAACCTATGGCTTCAAGGGCATCGGCGACGACAGGACCAACCCGGACGTGCGGTTCTCGGGCGCGACCTTCGGCTTCCGCCTGTCGCCCAAGTTGTTCGGCGGGTCCAAGCTGTACATCGATCCCTTCATCTGGCGGTTGCGAAACCGTCGTGCCGTCTGGGGACCGACGACCGGGTTGGAGGAACGCTATTTCCTGGGCCTTCATGCCTATGGCGATGCCGGGCCGATCAATATCGACTGGACGGTCAACAACCAGCGCGGCACCTTCAACAACCGCCCGATCGAGGCATGGCAGGCGTTCGTTGCCCAGACCTATCGCCTGGGCAACAAGCCTGACGCGCCGCGCGTCGGCGTGCATTTCGACTATGGCTCGGGCGGCGGCGCCTATCAGCGGACGGGCGAGTTGAACACGACCAACGGCCTGTTCGGCAACAACATCTATTATAGCTATGGGTTGTTCCTGACGCCGACCAATCTGCTGTACACGGCACCGAACTTTACCTTCTCGCCGTTCAAGGGCGTGCGTCTGGCGACGGAATATGGGTTTGCCTGGCGGCCTAACGAGTTTGACGCCGTGTACCGCGCCAGCGGCGCGCCTTGGGCGGGCACGCAGAATGTGCGCGGCAAGAAGGTGGCCGAGGTCGCCCGCCTGCAGGCGACATGGACCATTACGCCACGCCTTTCGTTCGTTGGCCGTTACGAACACTTCAAGGCGGACACGGTGCTGCAACGCGCCAATCTGAAAAGCTCGGACTTCTGGGCAGGATGGTTGAGCTTCCGCTTCTAACAAGCCGGCAGAAAACGAAAATTAGGAAAAAGGGGAAATACGACATGACCAGTATCACCGCCGATCCCGGGCGCGAGCGGCTGAAAGCCATCATCGGCGGCTCGACCGGCAATCTCGTCGAATGGTTCGACTGGTATGTCTACTCCGCCTTTACCCTGTACTTCGCGCCGCATTTCTTCCCGTCGGCTGATCGCACGGCCCAGTTGCTGAGCGCGGCGGCCGTGTTCGCGGTCGGCTTCATCATGCGGCCGATCGGGGCATGGGTCATGGGCATCTATGCTGACAGCCGCGGACGCAAGGCGGGGCTCAGCCTGTCGGTCACGCTGATGTGTGCGGGCTCGCTGATCATCGCGGTGACGCCGGGCTATCAGACGATCGGCCTGGCCGCCCCGGCACTGCTGGTGCTGGCGCGCCTGATGCAGGGTCTGTCGGTCGGTGGCGAATATGGCGCCAGCGCGACCTATCTGTCGGAGATGGCGGGCAAGGATCGGCGCGGTTTCTTTTCGTCCTTCCAATATGTCACGCTGATCTCCGGCCAGTTGCTCGCCATCTGCGTCCTGCTGATCCTGCAATCGACCATGAGCGAGGCGGCGCTGGACGAATGGGGCTGGCGCATTCCGTTCGCGCTGGGGGCGGTGCTGGCGGTCGTGGTCTTCTACATCCGCCGCGGTCTGGCTGAAACCACGAGCTTCAAGAATGCCAAAAAAGAAGGCGCGCCCAAGTCGGGGCTGGTCCAGCTGTTCACCAAGCACCCGAAGGAAACCATGACGGTCATGCTGCTGACCGCCGGCGGGACGCTCGCCTTCTATGCCTATTCGATCTACATGCAGAAGTTCCTGGTCAACACCAGCGGCTTCAGCCGCGAGGTCGCCAGCCAGATCAACGCCGTGACCCTGTTCGTCTTCATGCTGCTGCAGCCGCTGGCGGGCGGGCTGTCGGACCGGGTCGGCCGCAAGCCGCTGATGGTCGCGTTCGGCATTGCGGGCGTGTTGCTGACCTATCCGATCTTTTCGACGCTGGAGACGACGCGCGATCCGATCGTCGCGGGGGCGCTGGTCATGGGCGCGCTGATCATCGTCACCGGCTATACCTCGATCAACGCGGTGGTGAAGGCCGAGCTTTTCCCGGCGCACATCCGTGCGCTGGGCGTCGCCCTGCCCTATGCGCTGGCCAACACCATCTTCGGTGGCACGGCGGAGTCGGTCGCCCTGCTGTTCAAGAAGGCGGGCTTCGAGCAGGGCTTCTACTGGTATGTCACCGCGATGATCGGCGTCTCGCTGATTGTCTATCTGCGGATGCGCGACACCCGCAAGAACAGCCAGATCGTCGAGGATTGATCCCTATCCGCTCCGTTTGGCGAGGACACGCGATACGATCGGGCCGAGGCTATCCGCCTTGGCCCGATCCATATGTGAGACAGGCGTGATGAGCGCCTGATCGAGCACGGTGTCGATCGGCGACGCGGTCCGCTCCTCGGGCAGCATGGCAGCCAGTTCTGCGACCAAAGCCCGCGCGGTCGCCGCATTCCGGCCCAGTTGCGCGAGGATCGCATCGACTTCGACATGTGCCTCGTCCTCACGCCAGCAGTCATAGTCGGTGACCATGCCGATCAGCGCGTAAGGCAGTTCCGCCTCGCGGGCCAACTTCGCTTCGGGCATCGCGGTCATGCCGATCACGTCGGCGCCCCATTGCCGATAGAGATGGCTCTCGGCACGGGTCGAGAATTGCGGCCCCTCCATCGCGAGATAGGTGCCGCCATGGACCATGCTGGCCCCCGCCCGCTCTCCCGCCTGCGCCGCCAGGGTCGACAGACGCGGGCAGACGGGATCGGCCATCGAGACATGGGCGACCAAGCCTTCGCCGAAGAAGCTGGTGTCACGGTGGACGGTCCGGTCGATGAACTGATCGACCGCGACGAAATGACCGGGCGGCAGTTCCTCGCGCAGCGACCCGATGGCGGAGATCGCCAGTATGTCGGTGCAGCCTGCCAGCTTCAGCGCATGGATATTGGCACGTGCATTGACCTCGGTCGGCGACAGGCGATGCCCCCGACCGTGGCGCGGCAGGAAGACGAAACGGACATTCCCGATGCGGCCGCGCACCAGCGTATCGGACGGCGCACCCCATGGCGTGTCGAGCAGCAGCGTCTCGACATCCGCCAGCGCATCGATCGCATAAAGGCCGGAGCCGCCGATGATCCCGATCGTCCAGCCCGTCATATCACGCTCCTGTTGCATCGCCTCGCCGGTTAGGCGCTCCTTTGCACAAAGCAAAGGGGCGCACGGGGGGAGGATCCCGTACGCCCCTCGCTCAACCGCGTCGGCCGGGGGTTCGGGGATTTAGCCGGACGCGGGAACCGTGGACGCCGCCCCTGTCTCGCGCAGGCCACCGCCCAGCGCGACATAGAGGGTGACGTCGTTCTGAAGGGCGGCGCTGCGCAACGTCAGCAACTGCTGCTCGGCGGAGAACAGGTTGCGCTCGGCATCCAGCACTTCGAGATAGATGGCGATGCCGTTGGTATAGCGAAGCCGCGCCGTGCGGGCGAGCCGCCGCTGCGCATCGACCGCGCGGGTCTGCGCCTCGATCTGTTCGGCATAGCGACGCCGGGCGACCAGCGCGTCGGCGACCTCGCGGAAGGCGCCCTGCACCGCGCGCTGATAGGCGGCGGTCAGCTCGTCGGCCTGCGCCCGGCTGAGCTTCAGCTGCGCGTTACGACGCCCCCAGTCGAAGATGGGGAGCAAGGCTGCCCCCTGCACCTGATACTGCCGCGAATTGCCGTCGATCAGGCTGCTGAGCGCAGGCGAGACGAAGCCCGCCAGCCCGGTGAGCGAAATGCTGGGCAGGAACGCCGCGCGCGCTGCGCCGATATTGGCGTTGGCGGCGCGCAGTTGCTGTTCGGCCTGAAGCACGTCGGGCCGGTTGACCAGAAGGGCCGACGGCAGACCGGGCTCGATCGCCGCGAACTGGTTCTGATCGCCCAGGCGCCGCCCCGCCGGAAGCGGCGTAGCGATCGGACCGCCGACCAGCACCGTCAGCAGGTTCTGCGACTGGGCCACCGTACGGCGCAGCTCGGCAAGCTGCGTTTCCGCCTGGGTCAGCAGCGCCGCCGCCTGATCGTAATCGACGCTGGACGTCACACCCGCATCCATCCGCCGCTTGGCGATGCTCAGCCCATCGCGGCGGCTGGTAACGGTCTGCTCGGCGAGCGCGATCTGCTCTTCGGCAGCGCGAATCTGGAGATAGGTCGCGGCGACCTGTCCGACCAGCGACAGGCGGAAGGCGCGTTCGGCCTCGACCGTCGCCAGATATTGCCGTCGCTGCGCCTCGGCGAGGTTGCGGACCCGACCCCAGAAGTCAAGCTCGAAGCTCGACACCCTCGCGCCCAGCGAGAACTGGTTATAGGTGATCGAGGTCGGGTTGTCCGCATTGCCCGCTCCGGGAATGGCGTTGCCGAAGCCGAGTGAGTTAAGCGGCACCCGCGTCCGGGATGCCCCAGCCGTGGCATCCAGCGCCGGCAGGCGTTGCGCATCCTGGATACGATATTGTGCCCGCGCCTGTGCCACCCGCGCCACCGCCTGGGCGAGGTCGCGATTGTTGGCGAGCGCGGCGGCGATATAGGCCTTGAGCTGCTCGTCGGCGAAGAATTCGCGCCAGCCGATCTCCGCAGCCGTCCGGGTGCCGCTGGCCGCCTCGGGATAGGTGGCGGACACGGGTGCGATCGGCTGGCGATATTGCGGCGCCAGGTTGCAGCCTGCCAGCGCGCTGGTCAGCGCCAGCGCGGCGGCCGCACGGGAAATCCCCTTACGCATGGGCCTGGCCCTCCTCTTCGCCGGTTCGCTCGTCACGCTCGCGCGCTTCTTCCTCGGCATCCGCCGCCTCATGGTCATGTTCGCGCGCCAGCCATTTCTTGGCCGCAATGTAGAAGACCGGCGTGAAGAAGATGCCGAACGCGGTCGCCGCGATCATGCCGCCCATCACGCCGGTGCCGACCGCACGACGGCTGGCCGCACCCGCCCCCGTCGCGATGAACAGTGGCACCATGCCCAGGATGAAGGCCAGGCTGGTCATCAGGATGGGGCGCAGACGCTGGCGAGCCGCCTCCAGCGTCGCCTCGAACGGGGAACGACCGCCCTCCTCGTCCTCGATCGCGAATTCGACGATCAGGATCGCATTCTTCGCCGCCAGGCCGATGATCGTGATGAGGCCGACGTTGAAATACACGTCCGCCGAGAAGCCCCGGAAGATGGTCATCAACACCGCGCCCAGCACACCGAACGGCACCACCAGCAACACCGCCAGCGGGATCGCCCAGCTTTCATACAGCGCGGCCAGCAGCAGGAAGACGACGATCAGCGACAGGCCCAGCAGCAGGCCGATCTGGCCACCCGCCTGCTGTTCTTCATAGGCGGTGCCGGTCCACTCGAAGCTCATGCCCGCGGGCATCACTTCGCGTGCGATCTTCTCCATTTGCTTCAACGCGGTGCCGGTCGACTGGCCGGGCGCGGCCATGCCCGAGACGGTCAGCGACGGATAGCCGTTATACCGCTCCAGCTGCTGCGGCCCGTTCTGCCAACGAACCTTCGTAAAGGCCGAGAACGGCACCATATTGCCCTGGCTGTTGCGCACACGCAGCGCCAGTACGTCGTCGGGGGACATGCGCTGTGGTGCATCGGCCTGAAGATAGACGCGCAACACATTGCCTTCGCGAACGAAGTCGTTCGCATAGGCCGAGCCGAAGGCGATCGACAGCGTCTGGTTCACGTCCGCAATCTGGAGCCCCAGCGCGCGCGCCTGGATCCGATCGATGTCGACATAGAGCTGCGGCGCCGGTCCCAGACCTTCGGGGCGAACGCCCATCAGAGTCTTGTTCTGCGATGCCTTGGCCAGGATCGCGCCCTGGGCCTGCTGCAACGCCGCTGCGCCCAGGCCCGAACGATCCTCGATCTTCATCGAGAAGCCGGTCGCATTGCCCAGCGCCTGGATCGGCGGCGGGTCGAGCGCGAAGATGGTCGCCTCCGGGATTGACTGGACAAAGCCCATCGTCTTGCTGACCAGCGTGGTCGAGTTGTTCTCGGTCCCCTTGCGGTCGTGCCAGGGTTTCAGGTTGACGAACGAGATACCCGCCGCCTGGCCCTGGCCGAAGAAGTTGAAGCCGGCGACCGACACGATGTCGGACACCTGCGGCTGGGCGTGGAGGAACTTCTCGACCTTGGTGATCGCCTCGCCCGTCCGCTCCAGCGTCGCGCCGGGCGCGGCATCATAGGAGACGAAGATATAGCCCTGGTCCTCGGTCGGCAGGAAGCCGCCGGGGATACGGGTGAACATCAGGCCGGTGACGACGACGACCACGGCGAACACCGCCAGCCAGCGAACCGGCCGCGACATCATCCGCTTCACGCCGCCCGTATATTTCTCCGTCCCCCGGCCGAACTTGTCGTTGAACCAGTTGAAGAAACGCTGCGGCAGGCCGCGCACGCCCGGCTTGGGCTCGGGCCGATCCTCCGGATGCGCGTCCTCCTGCTTCAGCAACGTCGCGCACAGCGCAGGCGTCAGCGTCAGCGCAAGCACGGCCGAGAAGAAGATCGACACCGCCAGCGTCACCGAGAACTGGCGATAGATGCCGCCGGTCGAGCCCGGGAAGAACGCCATGGGGATGAACACCGCGACCAGCACCAGCGTGATGCCGATGATCGCGCCGGTGATCTGCCCCATCGCCTTCACGGTCGCGCGGCGGGGGCTCAGCCCCTCCTCCGACATGATACGCTCGACATTCTCGACGACCACGATCGCGTCGTCGACGAGGATGCCGATCGCCACCACCATGCCGAACAGCGACAGCGTGTTGATCGAAAAGCCGAAGGCCAGCAGGCCGATACACGCGCCGCCCAGTGCGATCGGCACGACGATCGCCGGGATCAGCGTAGCGCGCCAGTTCTGGAGGAACAGGAACATCACCAGGAAGACGAGGATCATCGCTTCGACCAGCGTATGGATCACGCTGTCGACCGAAGCGGTGATGAACGGCGTCGTGGTGAAGGGAACGCTCCACGTCACATCGGCGGGGAAGCTTGTCTGAAGCTGCTTCATCTTGGCCGTGACCGCGTCCGCCGTCGCCAGCGCATTCGCGCCACTGGCCAGCTGAACGGCCAGACCCACGGTTTCCTTGCCGTTCAGGGTCAGGCGGAACCCGTAATTGTCCTTGCCCAACTCGACACGCGCCACGTCACCCAGCCGCACGGCCGAGCCGTCCGGGTTGGCCCGGATGATGATCTGGCGGAATTGCTCGGGCGTGGCAAAGCGGTTCTGGGTGATGATCTGCGCGGTGAACTCGGCAGTCCGGTTCAGCGGCTGGGCGCCGATCGAACCGCCCGCCGTCTGGCTGTTCTGCTCCTGCACGGCGGCCAGCGCTTCCGACGCCGAGAGGCTATACCCGGCCAGCTTCTGCGGATCGAGCCAGATGCGCATCGCATAGGGCGAGCCAAACAGCTGCACGTCGCCCACACCATCGATACGGCGAAGCTCGTTGCGGATGTTGTTCTCGGCAAAGTTGCCCATCGCGACCGGGCTGGTCTTGCCCGACTTGGAACTGAGCGTGATGACCTCGAGGAAGCCCGCCGAGCCCTCGGTCACCTGAATGCCGAGCGCGCGGACCTCCTGCGGCAGGCGCGGTTCGGCGCGGCTGAGGCGATCCTGGATCTGGGTGCGCGCCACATCCAGGTCGGTGCCTGGCTTGAAGGTGACGGTGATCTGCGCGGTGCCGTTGGAACGGCTGGTCGACGCCATGTAGAGGAAATTGTCGACGCCGTTCAGTTCCTTTTCGATGACCGCGGTCACCGAACGGTCCATCACCTCGGCATCGGCACCGTTATAGGTGACGGCGAGGTTCAGTGCGGGCGGCGCGACGGACGGATAGCTTTCGATCGGCAGCAGCCGCAGCGAAATCACACCGAACAGGGCGATGAAGAGCGCGATCACCCAGGCGAAGACCGGGTGATAGACGAAGAAGCGGTTCATGATGCTCTACTCCGGCGATCAGCGGGCAGCGGCGTCAGGGCCGGGCTGTCCGCCCGTCTGGCCCTGTGCCTGTGCGCCACCGGCTTGCCCCGGTTGCCCGATGCGAACCTTCTGGCCCGGCTGGACCTTCTGCCAGCCCTCGGTGATGACCTTCTCGCCCGGTTTCAGACCGGACAGGATCACCCAGTTGCTGCCGACCTGACCGCCCAGCGTGACCGGGCGCGGCTGGGCCGTGCCCGCCCCGTCGACCACCATGACGGAGGCCGCCTGATTGCTCAGCTGGACGGCGCGCTGCGGCACCGAGATGCCGTTGCGGATCGTGCCCGCATTGACATGAGCGCGGACGAACTGGCCGGGCAGCAGGGCACGGGTCGGATTGGGGAAGCGTGCGCGCAACTGCTGGCTGCCGGTCGTCGGGTCCACCGTCTGCCCGGCAAAGTCGAGCTGGCCGGTCGGACCATATTCGGATCCGTCCTCCAGCGTCAGGCGCACGGTGATATGCGACAGGTCGGGCAGCGCCAGACCACCCGAGCGGGCCTGCTGGATCAATTCGCTCAACGCCGCGCTCGACTGGGTGAAGACGGCATAGATCGGCGACATCTGGTCGACCTGGGTCAGCGGCGTCGCCTGGGTTGCGCTGACCAGCGCGCCCTCGGTCACCTGCGCGCGACCAACGCGGCCGGCGATCGGCGCGCGGACGATGGTGTAGCTCAGCTGCAACTGCGCACGCGACAGGGCGGCGCGGGCATCCGCGACGCTGGCGTCGGCCTGGCGCAGGGTGGACTGGGCCGCGTCGAATTCCTGCGCGCTGACCGCGCGTTCGGACACCAGCGGCTGGTAACGGCGGACGATCGACGCGGCATTCACCCGCGCGGCCTCGGCCCGAGCCAGTGCGGCCTGAGCCTGTTGCACCTGTGCGCGATAGTCGCGCTGGTCGATGCGGAACAGCGGCTGACCCTCGGCGACGTCGGTGCCTTCGCGATACAGCCGCGCCTCAACGATACCGTCGGTCCGCGCGCGAACCTCGGCAGTGCGGATCGCCTCGATCCGGCCGGGCAGTTCGATGACGTTGGGAACGGCAGCGGACTGAACGGTGATCGCGGTGACGAGGGGCGGTGGCGGAGCAGCCTGCTGCTGCTGCGACGCCCCCTGCCCGCACGCCACCAACGCCAATGCCATCGCAAGCGACGGCCCCAGGACGGTAAATTTGGACACCCCGTGAAACTCCCTGAAGCACCTGACGTTTAAGTCATTCGGTTCCCCTGTACCTCGCACCTGCAAAAAAGCAACGGGCAGGTGCAATTAAATTTGACCAATGCCCTTTAAGGACGCAAGAGGGGAACATGACAGTCACCAAACGGACCGCGGGACGACCCACGCGCGAGCAGGCGCAGCACATTGACGACATCATCCTGTCCGGCGCGCGCGAGGCGTTCTGCAGCCGCGGGATCGAGGGCACCTCGATGGAGGAAATCGCGTTATCCGTGGGGGTTAGCAAGCATAGCATCTATCGCAGATACGCGGGCAAGATGGCGTTGCTCGACGCGGTGGTGGCGCGCGACCTGGACCGGTTGAACCAGACCATGCTGGACGGCAGCAGCGGCGCCAATCCTCTGGAGCGATTGAAGAATTCTGCGCGCCGTTTCTTCTTTTTCTGCGTCGAGCCGGATTCGGTCCGGTTCATGGCCTTTCTGACATCGGAGGCGATTTTCTCCGAGGAGCTGCGTCAGCGATTCGCGACCTGGGACCGCGTGCTTGCCGATCCGATCATCGCCTGTATCCAGGCGTCGCAGGATGCCGGGCTGTTGCGGCGTGACGATAGCGCCATGGCGCTGTTCAGCCTGCTGGCCGACATCCTGGACGGACCCGGCCGCCGGATGCAGTTCGACCTTCCCGACCCCTTCAACGGCATGACGCCGGACGCCTTTTTCGAGCATCGCTGGTCGGTGTTCCTGAAGGTCGCGACGGCGGGTTGAGCGATCGGGTACGATCTTCATCGGGAACGCGAGGATATGGCGGGCGTTGGCGGGCCATGTCCGACGACCTGCTGATCTTCCGCCCCGATGATCTCGATCTGTCCCGCTCCCCGCTTCGCCGCGGCATATCCGAGCCGACCTATGTGCTGGGGGCGTTCAATCCGGGCATGACCCGGCTGGCCAACGGCAACATCCTGCTGATGGTTCGCGTGGCCGAGGCGCTGAGCCAGCCGGTCGACGGCGATCATGTCCGCGCGATCCGCTGGACGGACAAAGGCTATGTTCTCGACCGCTATCCGCTCTCGGCGGTCGACATGACCGATCCGCGCCAGTTCGCCATTCGCGGCAGCGCACACCGGATCCTTGCGCTCACCTCCCTGTCCTGGCTGCTGCCGGTCGAACTGTCGGGCGACGGCTCGACAATTGTCGCGGTCCATTACGATAAGGCGATCGAACCTGCCGCGACCTGGCAGGATTACGGGGTCGAGGATGCCCGGATCAGCCGGGTCGGCGACCGGTGGTACATGACGACCTGCTCAGTGTCTGCCGAGCGGCATTCGACCACGCTTCATATCTCTGACAACGGCCTGGATTACCGGCTGGCGGGGATCATCCTCGATCATCAGAACAAGGATATGCTGTTCTTCGAGGGCCTGGTCGACGACCGGTTCATGGCGCTGACCCGGCCGCTGGGTGAAGTCTACTTCGCCTATCCCGGGGACAGCCCCTTTGTCGGGGGACCGTCGATCAATTTTGCGACGTCGCCAGACGCGCTGCACTGGAAACCGCTGGAGGCCCCCGGCATCCGGGCACGCAAGGGTTCGGTATCGGCGATGAAGGTCGGCGGAGGCACTCCGCCGATCCTGACCGAACAGGGTTGGCTGACCCTTTATCACGGTGTCGAGCGGCGCGAGTCGGTCGGCATCTATCGCAGCTTCTGGGCGCTGTTCGACAAAACCGACCCGACGCGCATCCTGCACCTTGCCGACGATCAACCGATCCTGGAGGCCGCGCCCGAGCTTACGGCCTCCATCGCCCATCAAATGTACCTGCCGACGCCGGTGGTCTTTTCGACCGGCATGATCGACATGGGCGACCATTATCTGGTGGCAAGCGGCGAGGCCGACCTGGCCTGCCGGATGACCCGCCTGCCCAAGGGGCTGTTCGCATGAGCGCGCGCCCCTGGTGGCAGTCGGCGGTCCTCTATCAGATTTACCCCTGGTCGTTTCAGGACAGCGGTGACGACGGCGTCGGCGACCTGCGCGGCATCGAGCGCCGCCTTGACTATCTGGTCGAGCTGGGCGTGGATGCGATCTGGCTTTCGCCAATCTTTCCGTCACCTATGGCCGATTTCGGCTATGATGTGAAAGATTACTGCGATGTCGATCGTCGGTTCGGGACGCTGGCGGATTTCGACTCGCTGCTGGCCTCGGCGCATGCGCGTGGGCTGAAGCTGCTGCTCGACTTCGTACCCAATCACAGCTCGGACCAGCATCCCTGGTTCGTCGAGAGCCGGTCCAGCCGCGACAATCCCAAGCGCGACTGGTATATTTGGCGCGATGCAGCCCCGGACGGCGGCCCGCCCAACAACTGGATCAGCGATTTCGGCGGTCCCGCCTGGACCTGGGACGAGGCGACCGGCCAATATTATTATCACGCCTTTTTGAAGGAACAGCCCGACCTCAACTGGCGCAATCCGGATGTGCGCGCCGCGATGCTCGACGTGTTGCGTTTCTGGTTCGCGCGCGGCGTCGATGGGTTTCGGATCGATGTGCTCTGGCACATCGTCAAACATGCGGGCTTCCCCGACAATCCGCTCAACCCGGACTGGGACCCGGCGACCGGTGAAATGAACCGGGTGTTCCAGCTCCATTCGACCGACCAGCCCGAGGTCCATGACATCGCCGCCGACATGCGTGCCATCGCCGATATGTTCGGCCGCGGGGACGATGAGCGCGTGCTGATCGGCGAAATCTATCTGCCGGTCGAGCGGCTGATGCGCTATTATGGTCAGCATGGAGAGGGCGTACACCTGCCCTTCAACTTCCAGTTGATCGATGCCGCTTGGGATGCGCGCCATCTGGCGCGGATGATCGCGGACTATGAGGCCGCCCTGCCCCCAGGCGGATGGCCGAACTGGGTACTGGGCAATCACGACCGCCCGCGCAGCGCGACCAAGCGTGGTCCGGCACAGGCGCGGGTAGCGGCGATGCTGCTACTGACGCTGCGGGGTACGCCGACGCTTTATTATGGCGATGAGCTGGGTATGGAAAATGGCGTCATTCCGCCCGACCGCGTTCGCGATCCGCGCGAGTTACGCGAGCCTGGGCTGGGCCTGGGGCGTGATCCTGTGCGCACGCCAATGGTTTGGGACGCCAGCGACCAGGGCGGCTTTACGAAGGGTGAACCCTGGCTGCCGCTCGGCGAAGGCTGGCGGCAGCGCAATGTTGCTGACGAACTGGCCGAACCCGACTCCATGCTGACGCTCCACCGGGCCTTGCTGGCGCTTCGGCGGAGCAGTCCCGCGCTCGCCACCGGAACGATCCGGCTGATCGAGGCGGAGGGTTCCGTGCTCGCCTATGAGCGCGAACAGGATGATGAACGCTTCGTCATCGCGCTCAACCTGAGTGCGGAACCGGCGCCGATCCGCCTGACTGGCCGCCCCATACTGTCCACGCTGGGTGATCTGCCGAGCGATAACCCCGTCCTGCTTCGCCCCGATGAGGGCCTGATCCTGAAAGTCGACACGCCTGCATGAAGATCGCGATGATTGCCCCTATCGCATGGCGTACCCCGCCGCGCGCCTATGGCCCCTGGGAATTGGTGACGAGCCTGCTGACCGAGGCGCTGGTCGCGCGCGGAGTAGACGTCACCCTGTTCGCGACGCAGGACAGCATCACCACCGCCAAGCTGGCTGGCCCCGTCCCCGCCCCCTATTCGGAGGACCCATCGGTCGATGCCAAGGTCTGGGAAATGCGTCACCTGGCCAGCGTGTTCGAGCGGGCGGGCGAGTTCGACCTGATCCACAACCAAGCCGATTTTCCCACCCACGCCTTTTCCGGGCTGGTTGATACGCCGATGGTGACGACCATCCATGGCTTCTCGTCG
Organism: Sphingomonas parapaucimobilis NBRC 15100; assembly: GCF_000787715.1. Lineage (GTDB taxonomy): Bacteria > Pseudomonadota > Alphaproteobacteria > Sphingomonadales > Sphingomonadaceae > Sphingomonas > Sphingomonas parapaucimobilis. The sequence goes on along the minus strand of NZ_BBPI01000067.1, from coordinate 17,217 downwards.
GAGCGTATCGTGCCGATGTACGCGCCCTATCAGGATCGGATACGCTACGTCGCGATTTCGGACGCCGACCGGCATCCCCGACTACGCTATGCCGACACCATCCATCACGGCATCCCGATCGAGGATTTCCCCTTCGATCCAGTGGGTAGCGATGACCTTCTGTTCTTCGGTCGCATCCACCCCGACAAGGGGGCCGCCGAAGCCATTGCCGTCGCGCAAGCCGTCGGCGACCGTCTGCTGATGGCAGGGATCGTGCAGGACCAGGGTTATTGGGAGCGCGAGGTGCAACCCCATGTCGATGACGACCGCATCGTCTATCGCGGACCCGTCGGCGGCGTGGAGCGGACTGCGGCGCTGGGACAGGCCAAGGCCTTGCTCCACCTCATCAACTTTGACGAGCCGTTCGGACTTTCGGTTGTCGAGGCGATGGCCTGCGGCACGCCGGTCATCGCGATCCGGCGTGGATCGATGCCGGAACTGATCGAGGACGGGGTCAACGGCTTCCTGGTGGATAATGTCGAACAGGCCATCGAAGCGGTCGGCCGGATCGGCGAGATCGACCGGGCCACCTGCCGAAAAGTGGCGGCCGATCGCTTCTCGGTCGACCGCATGGCCGACCGCTATCTTCAGCTTTATCAAACGATCCTGGGCTGATCGCGCTGCGCCAGCGCGACGCTGTCGATCCGGTGGAGCATCGTCACGAACGCCTCCAGTTCGTCCGGCGTGAACCCGGCGAATAGCTGCGCCTCCAGTTCCAGCGCCTTTGGCGCGACATCGGCATAGAGTTCCCGCCCCGCCTCGGTCAGGACCAGCAGATGCGAGCGGCGGTCGCCGTCATGCGCGTTTCGGGCAAGGAGGCCACGCCCGACCATGGCGATGGCGGCGCGCGAAACCGTCACCTTGTCCATCCGGCTGCGCTCGCACACCGCCGACTGGGCGACTGCGCCCTCCTCCGCGACGATCGCGATCAGCCGCCACTCCGGGATCGTCAGCCCGAACAGCTGTTGATAGGCGCTGGCGATATGATCGCTGACCAGGTTGGACGTGATCGACAGGCGATAGGGAAGGAAGCCATCCAGCCGCAATTCGCGAGATCGTAACATTTGACACCAATTCCCTGTTCTGCGATCTAGTAACCGAAGATACTGGATCAGGAGTTGGACGTCATGGCAACCACCCCGAACAATCCGCTGGGCCTGGACGGCTTCGCATTCTGCGAATTCACGACGCCTGAGCCGGACACGCTGGCCCGTCAGTTCGACATGATGGGCTTCGTCCCCACCCATCGGCATCCCGAAAAGGCGATCACCCGTTACAAGCAGGGCCGCATCACCCTGCTGCTGAATGCCGAGGAGCAGGGCCAGGCGGCGGACTTCCGTGCCGAGCATGGCCCGTCGGCCAGCGGCATGGGCTTCTACGTCGCCGATCCGGCCGAGACGTTCGACCACGCGATCAAGGGCGGCGCCACCCCGGTCGACGCCGCACGCGGATGCCTGACCCCGGATGCCAAGGCAATCGAGGGCATCGGCGGCAGCTATCTCTATCTCGTCAAGGCGGGCAGCGACCTGTTCGCCGGCTGGAACGAGGTCGAAGGCTGGCAGCAGGCCGAGGCGGAGAACAATGTCGGGCTCGACCTGCTCGACCACCTGACCCACAATGTCCGCCGCGGCGAAATGCGCACATGGTCGGGCTTCTACTCGAAGCTCTTCGGCTTTGAGGAGCAGAAGTATTTCGACATCAAGGGCAAGGCGACCGGCCTGTTCAGCCAGGCGATGATCGCCCCCGACAAGGCGATCCGCATCCCGCTGAACGAGAGCCAGGACGAGAAGAGCCAGATCGAGGAATTCATCCGCGAATATAATGGCGAAGGCATCCAGCACCTCGCGCTGACCACCGACAATATCTATGAAACCGTCGAGAAGCTGCGCGCGCGCGGTGTCCGATTGCAGGATACGATCGAGACCTATTACGAACTGGTCGACAAGCGCGTGCCGAACCATGGCGAGGACCTGGAGCGGCTGCGCAAGAACCGCATCCTGATCGACGGCAATGTCGGCGAAGAGGGTATCCTGCTCCAGATCTTCACCGAGAACATGGTCGGGCCGATCTTCTTCGAGATCATCCAACGCAAGGGCAATGAAGGCTTCGGCAACGGCAATTTCCAGGCGTTGTTCGAGTCGATCGAGTTGGACCAAATCCGGCGCGGCGTCATTACCGTCGACGCCTGAGATTTTGCCGAACCAAGGGGCTTCCTCCCCTCCCCTTCAGGGGAGGGGCCGGGGGTGGGGCGCTTCCGAAAACCGCCGGCGCGTGGAGAGGCCCCACCCCAACCCCTCCCCTTCAGGGGAGGGGCTTGCTTGGAAGGAGAGGAAAAAGAGATGACGACATCCTACATCCCCGGCTTCGGCAACCATGTCGCGACCGAGGCGGTCCCCGGCGCACTCCCCATCGGCCGCAACTCGCCCCAACGCCCGGCTTACGGGCTGTATGCCGAGCAGCTGTCCGGCACCGCCTTCACCGCGCCGCGCCACGAAAACCGCCGTTCCTGGCTCTATCGCCTTCGCCCGACCGCCGAGCATCCGCCCTACGAGCCTTATGCTGGCGCGCCCCGCTTCGCCCCCGGCACCAGCGACAGCCCCCTGCCCCCCAATCGCCTGCGCTGGGACCCGGCGCCGATGACGCCGCCGGGCACCGACTGGATCGACGGGATGACGACGATGCTCGCGAACCGCGACCCCGCCGATCTGGAGGGTGTCGCGGTCCATGTCTATACCTGCAATCGCAGCATGGAGCGCGTGTTCGTCGATGCGGACGGCGAGCTGGTCTTCCTGCCGCAATCCGGCCGCCTGACCATCCTGACCGAGTTGGGCCGCATCGGCATCGCCCCCGGTCAGATCGCGCTCGTCCCGCGCGGCGTACGCTTTCGTGTCGAACTGCCCGATGGCGAGGCGACGGGCTATGTCGCGGAGAACCATGGCAGCCTGTTCCGCCTGCCCGACCTAGGCCCCATCGGTGCCAATGGTCTCGGCAACCCACGCGATTTCGAGACCCCCGTCGCCTGGTTCGAGGACCGCGACGAGCCGACACAGGTCGTCCAGAAATTCCTCGGCTCGCTCTGGACGATGACACTCGACCATAGCCCCCTCGACGTGGTGGCCTGGCACGGCAATCTCTTGCCCTGGCGTTACGACCTTTCGCGTTTCAATACGATCAATACGGTCAGCTTCGACCATCCCGACCCCTCGATCTTCACTTTACTGACCTCACCCAGCGACGTGCCCGGCCGGGCGAATGCCGATCTCGTCCTGTTTCCGCCACGCTGGATGGTCGCGGAGGACACGTTCCGGCCGCCCTGGTTCCACCGCAACATCATGTCGGAAGCGATGGGCCTGATCACCGGTGCCTATGATGCGAAGGCCGAAGGATTCCGTCCCGGCGGCCTCTCGCTCCACAATTTGATGGCGGGCCACGGCCCCGACCTTGCCAGCTGGCAGGGGGCGAGCAACGCCGACCTCCGGCCGCACCGGATCGAGGGCACCATGGCCTTCATGGTGGAAAGCTGCTGGCCCTATCGCCCGACGACCCACGCATTGTCCCATGCCCAACTCGATTACGATGCCGTGTGGAAGGACTTTCCCAAGGCCAGGCTGCCCCTATGAGCCTGACGCTCCACGGCTATTGGCGTTCGAGCGCCGCCTATCGCGTGCGACTGGCGCTGGCGCTGAAAGGCCTGTCCTATGACGGCGTCGCGCACGACCTGCGCACCGGGGCACAGCGTGCCGCGGACTATCGCGCGCTCCAGCCCCAGGGCCTCGTGCCGGTGCTGGAAGGGCCGGACGGACCGTTGATCCAAAGTCCCGCCATTCTGGAATGGGTGGAGGAACGCTATCCCGACCCACCGCTTCTGCCCGGTGACCATGCCGGGCGCGCCGTTGTGCGGGCGATGGCGGCCATCGTGGCGTGCGATATCCACCCGATCAACAATCTGCGCGTCCTGACCATGCTGCGTCAGGACATGGGAGCCGACGACGCCGCGATCGGTCGCTGGATCGGCCATTGGGTGACGGAGGGCTTCGCGGCACTGGAAACGCTGATCGAACGGCACGGCGCGGGCTATGCCTATGGCGACACGCCGACGCTGGCCGACTGCCATATCCTGCCGCAGGTCTATAACGCCCGGCGGTTCGCGGTCGACCTGTCGGCCTTTCCCCTGCTCGTCGCGGCGGCCCAGCGCCTGCGCGACCGTGTACCCGAGGCATCACCCGAGGTTCAGGGCGACGCGGCATGAGCGACGAACGCCTGACCGCCACGCCCCCCGGGATCACGCTCGGCCCGCTCGACACCATTGCCGACGGCGCGGCGCGCAATTTCGTGCTCCAGATGCGCGCGGGCCGTTTCCATGGCTTCGTCATACGGCGCGGCGAAACGGTCCATGGCTATGTCGACCGCTGTCCGCATATGGGCCTCCCGCTGGCGCAGGAACTCGACGCCTATCTGACCCCGAATGGGGAGCGGATCGCCTGTTCATGGCACGGCGCGATCTTCGACGTGGCGGACGGCCAATGTCTGGGCGGCCCCTGCATGGGACAGCGTCTAACGCCCTGGCCGGTCGCGGTGCGCAATGGAGCCATCGTTACGGCGTGACGCCCGTCACCTCGGCATGGGCAATCGCCTGCAACCGACCAATGAGGCGGGGTTCCAACCCCAAATCGATCCCCGCCCGCTCCTGCTCGCCCAGCCGGCGGACGTCGAACCCCGTGATCTTCCCGAAGACGACCAGCGCCTCGAGATAATAGCCCGCTGCGCTGGCGTGATACTGGTCCCAGGTCCACAGATCGACCTGACCGAAAGCGATACCGTCATAGGGGTTCGGATCGGCGACCCGCTCCGCCCAGGCCCTGTTCCATGCCTGCCCGACCGGGATCGTGCCCGAGATTTCGGGATAGCGCCGCAATGCATAGGCATTCCCCGCCGCCAGATCGTCCGCCATCGCGTTGATCGTCTTGCCACGCCAGGGACTGGCGGTGCGATAGGTCAGGTCCGCGCGACTCCAGGTGGATACAAGCTCGACCCTGACGCGCGGATTGGCTCGGCGCAGCATGGCGGTCAGCAGCCCTGCCGCCTCGGCGTGGCGCGTCGGATCGCCCGGCCGCTGCGCATCGAGCGTGCTATAGCCCTGCAGCACGACCACATCCCAGCGCCGATCGATTTCCTTTCGCTTCTTCTCGTAATGATAGGCGAGGTCGCGGCCGGGCGCGGTTTCCAGGCTGACCTGCCAGTCCTGGCCCGCCTGCTTGGCGAACGTCTTGAACATTGCGGGCACGCCGCCAATGCCTTCGCGGTTCAGGTCGCGGACCAGGTCGGGGCGGTAGCGCATGACCGGCGAATGCGCGCCGAAGGTGAAGCTGTTTCCGACGAACAGGATCGACTCTGCAGCGGCCGGGGCGGATGCGGTCAGCGCCACCGCTATCAAACCACAATGCCGAAACTTTCCCATCATGCCCGTCCCCTTGTTCTTCATGGCAGCCCTTCTGACGGATGCCCCCGCGGGTACGCAACCCGGTTGATCGAAATTCCGATATACCCTATACCCCTATCCATTATGGCTCATGTGACGACCAGCAAGGAAAAAATCATCGCGCGCGTCCGACGGATCGCGGGACAGGTCGCGGCGATCGAGCGGTCGGTGGCGGCCGATGCCGATTGCGCCGAGACGCTGCACCTGGTCGCGGCGGTGCGCGGCGCCGTGGCGGGTTTGATGGACGAGCTGGTCGAGGATCACCTCCACGCCCATGTCGCGGCCCCTGACCTCTCCGACCAGGAGCGTAAGGCCGCCGCCACCGAGCTGGCCAAGTTGCTGCGCCGCCATTTCCGCTGATTGCCGATCAAGGACGCCTTGCCGTGAACAGCCCCGTGAACGCCTCCATGAACAATCACAGCCACGATTATCTGGGCCATGCCCATGACGAGAATGCGCGCCGCACCCGCCTGGTGGTATGGCTGTCGACGGGGATGATGGTCGGCGAGATCGTCGCGGGCTATCTGACCGGTTCGATGGCGCTGCTGGCCGATGGTTTCCATATGGCGACCCATGTCGGGGCACTGGGGATCGCGGCGATCGCCTATTCCTATGCCAAGCGCCATGTCGCCAATCCCCGTTATAGCTGGGGCACCGGCAAGGTCGGCGAGCTGGCGGGCTTCGGGTCGGCGATGGTGCTGGGGCTGGTATCGCTGGGCATCGCCTATGAATCGATCATGCGGCTGGCCGATCCGCATGCGGTTGCGTTCGGGGACGCGATCTTCGTCGCGGTGCTGGGTCTGCTGGTCAACATCGCCAGCGCCTGGCTGCTCGGCCATGGTCATGGGCATGATCATGGACACAGCCATTCCCACAGCCATGGTCATTCGCACGATCATCGCGACCAGGACCATGGGCATTCGCATGACCGTTATGGTGGCGACACCAACATGCGCGCGGCCTATATCCATGTCCTGGCCGATGCGCTGACTTCGGTCATGGCGATCCTGGCTTTGGTGGCGGGGCGCTATCTGGGCTGGGTCTGGCTCGATCCGGCGGTCGGGCTGCTGGGTGCGGCAGTCATCGCCAACTGGTCGGTCGGCCTGATGCGCCAGGCCTCGACCGTGCTGCTCGACGCAGCCGATCCCAAGCTCGCCGGTCAGGTCCGCGACCGGGTGGAGGCGCCCGGCGACCTGCGCATCCACGACTTCCACATCTGGCGGATCGGACCCACGGCCCATGCCGTGGTCCTGTCGGTCGAAGGCATCGACACGGTCCTGACGAGCGCCGCAATCCACCAGCGACTGGAGGGCATGGCGGCGCTCGGCCATGTCACGGTCGAAATCCGCTAACACCTTATTGAAAAAGGGATGGTAGAGCGCGCAGGATGAAAGCGCTGCAAATTCTGGCCGGAGCCATCCTTCTGGGCGCGGCAGGCGGCGGCGTGATGCTGGCCCGCCATGCCTCTCGTGACGACGTGCCCCGGCCCGCCAAGACGGCACCACACAGCATCGTTTCCCTGCCGCCGGTCGTGGTCCCCTCGCCCACCCCGACGCCCGCGCCCTTCGTCGTCCGCCATATCCTGGATTTGAAGGGGCCATTGAAGCACGGTGACTTCGTGTGGGACGAAAGTGGCGCGCCCGGCGGCCCCATCGTCATTACGGTGGATCTGGCCGCGCAGGTCGTCTCGATCTTCCGCGATGGCTATGAGATCGGTACGGCGGCGATCATCTATGGCGCGGACAATATGCCGACGCCGCTCGGCGTGTTTCCCATCCTGCAAAAGGATGCGACCCACGTCTCCAACCTCTATGACGCGCCGATGCCCTATATGCTGCGCCTGACCAATGATGGCGTCGCCATCCATGCCAGCGATGTGCGCTACGGCAATGCCACCCATGGCTGTATCGGCGTGCCCCCCGGCTTTGCCAAAAAGCTGTTCGCCGCGACGAAACTGGGTGACCGGGTGATCGTGACCAAGGGCAAGACGATGACGCTGGGCCAGTCGATCCTGGGCTGATCGCCCCCAAGAAATTTGGCCGCACCCGCTTGCCAAATTCCTGTGGCTTGAATAGGCAGCATCGCAACGCGGGTGTAGCTCAATGGTAGAGCAGCAGCTTCCCAAGCTGAATACGAGGGTTCGATTCCCTTCACCCGCTCCATCTCCGCACTGAACCCACGGATTTCCGCCATTTCGGCGTCCGGCCGCGCTTCGCGGGACACCTGGCTGTAGCACCAAGCTGCGCACACGCCGCCGTCGTCCGCCCGCAACCGAAGCCCGTGCCGGCGACCGGACGAGACGTGGGACGTGGCCTCAATCACCTATCTGTGCCGGCGTGGCGCGCGCTATTACTACCGCCGCCGCCTGTACCAGCGGAGCGTCGTCAACCATCCTATAAGCATCTCGCTCGGTACGGCCGACCCGGTCGAGGCACGTCGCCTCGTCCCCCGGCTGTCCGCTCGATGGGAGATGATGGCGATGCAGATGTTCAACCGGACCAGCCGCGGTTTCCTTCAGGCGCAGGAACTGACGCGCATCTTCCGCGCAGGGCTCGACGAGGAGTTAGGGCTGGCGATGGCCTCCCAATTCGATGCTCCCGACGAGCTGCAAGGGAAGCGCCGCACAGTGCGGGTGCTGGAAGCGGCCTATCGGATCGCCGCGCGTCTGCCCGCCGACGCGGGCAGCGTGCCGGAGACCATCGTCGACGAGCTGACCGACGGCTTCTCGGATGAGGATCGTGCAGCCGTCGTGCTGATGCTCCGTTCGCTGGCGCCCCATAAGAGCGCGCAACGTGATGCCGAGAGCGCCTTGACGGCGATGTCGGCACCAACGACCCCGCGCGCGATAGATGACGCGCGCGTGCAAATCCTTCGGGCGCGTGCAGAAGCGCAGGCGCGTGCAGCGCTCGCCGATCACCCGCTCGCGGCCAGCCGGGGCGATCCGTACACGGCACTGCTCGACGACGATGTCGTCGCGGCGATCCGGCGCCAGCCGGTTGCGCCTTCAACCCCAACGCCATTCGGTCAGGCTGATCCGCATCGATCCTCCAGCGCGGGTCAGCCCGACTCCCCGTTCCTCACCCAAGACACGCGGCGATTCAACGAGATCATCGAGGACACCATCAAGATGATCCAGAGCGCGGGCGACTGGGACGAGGATCTGGACCAGCGTCGGCGTGTGATACGCAGCTTCGGGTGGATCACCGGCGACAAGCGCCTATGCGATTATGGCCCCGCCGATGCCCTGCATTATGCCCAGACCCTGAGGAAGCTACCCACGGAATTCAGATGGGGAACGCCTGAGGCGGGCGCCATGAGTCGCCCGCTGCAGGAGGTGCTTGTGGAGGTCGACGCGATGGCGAAGAAAACGCCGCGCAGCGATCGTACGTACAATCGCGATCTGACGATCATGGCGCGCTTCTCGCGGGAGCTGGCCAAGGCGTCGTGGCGGCCGAGATTCGGCAAGGATCTCATCGTCGACTTCAACGAACACACCGCCAAGGTCCAAGATGATCCCACCGATCCTGACCGGATGCCGTGGACGGAGGAGCAGTTAGTCTGCGCCTTCAAGGCTCCGATTTATACGGGCGGCGGCGGGTGCAGCCGACGGTTCAAGACCGGTTCCGATGACAAGGTGTGGCAGGATGCTGCATACTGGGTCCCGCTGCTGTTGGCCTACACCTTCATGAGCCGCGAAGAGGCGTGCGGGCTCGAATGCAGCGAGATCGTGTTCGACGTCGACACGCCCTTCCTGATCGTCAAAGCTAACATGACCAAAAGCAAGAACGGCGAAACGGCGGCAGGGCTGAAACGTCGCTCTCGCCACCGTGTCATCCCTCTACATCCGGAACTATTGCGGCTCGGCTTCCAGAGGTACGTCGCTGCGATCGAGGCAGAAGGTCACTGCATGCTGTTCCCGGAATTGTACCGGGGTGATCTCAAAAGGCGTGGTGGGATCCGCTTTTACGCCAGCGCTGGTCGGTATCTGCTCGACTATGTCGATCAGAATGTACCGCTCCTGCGAACCTCCTCGGGCAAGCGCGCAGACCTCCATTCGATGCGCACCGCCGGCGCAAGTTTTCTCGAGGATTCAGACGCGAAGCAGGTCTATATGGATGATATCCTGGGGCATGTCCGCGAGGGCACGGGGCCGCGTAAATATTGCAAGGCATGGTTCGTGAAGGGCGGTGCGGCAATCATTCAGAAGCGGCTGGGTCTGATGTGCGACGCGACGCCGAACCTGACTGCGCATCTCACGCCTGCACCGCTGGCCCTGCTGCCGCTGGAGGAGCGGTCGCGGACGGGATCGTACAGGGAATGCGCATCGCGGCGGAAGGCGTGATGACCCAGTATCTCGCGCCTCGAAAACATGGGCTGGTGCGTCCTACTTGTGTGGGAGAGCCGGTTGCGAGATAGGGAACAATTGGGCAACACGCTGCGACATTTCATCGAGGGTAATTCATGAAGGCGATCGAACTCTTCGCGGGCGCGGGCGGCCTCGGTCTTGGCGTCGGGCGAGCTGGGTTTACGCCAGTCGACGTGGTCGAATGGGATCGCTGGTGCTGCGACACGCTACGTGAGAATAGGGCTCGTGGCACCGAGGCGATGCGACACTGGCCCGAACCACGTGAGGGGGATGTTCGTGGCTTCTCGTTCCAGTCATTGGAGGGTCAGGTCGAACTCGTGACCGGTGGTCCGCCGTGTCAGCCCTTTTCACTCGGAGGGCGTCACCGGGCGTTTCTCGATAGCCGTGACATGTGGCCCGAGGCCGTCCGCGTCGTGCGCGAGACACGCCCGAGCGCTTTCATATTCGAAAATGTGAAAGGCCTGACCCGCGCGACATTCGCGACTTACTTTAGCTATATCTATCTCCAGCTCTCTTACCCGGAGATAGAGAACCGTAACGGCGAGACTTGGCTCGATCACCGTGCCCGCCTGGAGCAGCATCATACCTCCGGCGTGTCAACAGGCCTCAACTACCGGGTACTGCCTCCCAAGGTTCTGAACGCGGCGGATTATGGCGTACCGCAAAGGCGTGAACGGGTATTCTTCGTGGGCTTCCGCTCCGACCTTGGTATCGAATGGTCCTTCCCACGCGAAACGCATTCGCGTGATGCCATGCTTTGGTCGCAGTATCGCTCGGGTGAGTATTGGGATCGCCACCAGGTCAGCAGTCGCACGCGTGAAATTGACATTCGCGCCGAGGCCTTTGCCGCCAAGCTTATCGACAAGCCGCTGGATCGCCCGTGGCGAACGACGCGTGATGCCCTGATCGGTCTCCCCGATCCAGAGTTTCACCCGACTGCGCTCAGTACGTATCGCGATCATCGCTTTCAGCCGGGCGCTCGCTCGTATCCGGGCCATACCGGCAGCCCACTCGACGAGCCGGCTAAGACGCTTAAGGCTGGCGTCCACGGCGTGCCTGGCGGCGAGAACATGCTCCGCCGGTCCGATGGTACGGTGCGTTATTTTTCCATTCGTGAAAGCGCCCGTTTACAGACCTTCCCCGATGACTTTGTCTTCCATGGTTCATGGTCGGAAACCATGCGGCAGCTTGGCAACGCCGTGCCGGTTGAGCTCGCGGAAGTCGTTGCCCGTTCGGTTCGTCAGCATCTGGATGCCGCTCAGCTCCGTGTCGGCAACGCTTGATGTCCGACGTCTACAATCCGCTCGACAAGATCAATCTTGGTAAATCCGTCGCCGAGGCTCTTCTAGAACAGCCAGCCATGCCGTTGTCTGGCATTGCTGCATTCGAGGGCGCAGGCATCTATGTCCTCTACTACCACGGTGATTATCCGGCCTATGCGCCGATCGCTGCCATGAATGCAGCCGAAGCTCATTGGCCGATTTACATTGGCAAGGCGATTCCGTCAGGCGGACGCAAAGGAGCCAGCCTGTCGGCAAGTTCCCGGGGACGCTCGCTATATAATCGTCTCAGCGATCACCGCGACAGCATCGCCGATGTCCAACGCGGCTCGGGCACGCTTTCGGTCCAAGATTTTAGCGTACGCTATCTTATTGTTGACGACATATGGATCCCGCTAGGCGAGAGCTTGCTCATCACGCGGTTCCGCCCTGTTTGGAATATCGCGCTGGATGGGTTCGGTAATCACGACCCCGGCAAGGGCCGATATAATGGTCTGCGCCCGCTATGGGATCATCTCCACCCCGGTCGCGGATGGGCCATCAGATGCGCTGAGCGAACCGAGACGCTCTCTGAAATCGCCACCCGCATCTCGGATTATCTTGACGCACACCCTCTCCATTTGGGTAGCCACCGGTAATGGTCGGGAGTTGGGACTTTGCTGCCATCCCTGCAGCGTGGGCCGAACTGCGGCTTTCAACGGAAGCCGACGTTCGCGATCTTGGCCAGCCAACGGCATTAAACGAGCAAGACTGCGCCGTTAGCATTCCGTCCACCTTCGTGCGATTAGACATCGAAGGCGGTCTTTCAGCAAATGGCTGATGCGGGAGAGATCTGACCAGAGTCATCGTCCACCTCATCATGACGTTAGCGAAGGTCGAGGATACTTGGCCCGATCTCCGTAACGACCAACGCAGCTGCTTGGCCGTCGCGCCCCGGGATCGCCACCACCTGTCGGATAAGTGTTTTGGGAAGCTTCTCGGGATCGGCGCGCTGTCCAGGCCACACCTGATCAACCGAGAGAACCTTCGGAGGCGCAGACCCTGGCGGCGGGCCAATCAGTCCGGAGATCGTTGCCGAGCCACCCAGCCGCTTCAGCACTGTCCAACTTCGCACCTTGGCCATCGTCCGGCCTGAACAATCTATCCGGACCTCGCGCGCCAGAACGGGCTCGCCGGCAACCGGCTTCAACCCGTTTGGCATGGATCCCGGGACCGGATCGGGGCCGGCCACGTACTGCACGGTCGTGTGACCTTTTGGGCGGATGCGGCATTCGTCGGCGAGCGTAGTCCAGGCAGCCTCCGCCTTCATTCGGCCGGCAAGCCTGTCGATGCGCGTCACGGCCGCCACCGCCTGTCTCGGCGTCTCAAGTACGCCCCCCCTTACCGGCTCTGTTAGCAGCATCTGCGCGATCAGATACCAGAGGATGTTGAGGATCAGCAGAAGCGAGAAGGCTAGAAAGGCGCGCAGGAGGAACTTGTGCGCCATCATGATGCAGGTGACTTTCCAGTCGACCACGGCCATGTTCCGGCGAGCATGACTGAGGAGCCGCGCAGCCTGTGCGGCTACGGGATTGCGCTTTCCCCATGAATATACGAAGTCGCCGACGCCCACTTCGTGCGACATTGACACTTCGAAGACTCGAAAGGCCCACACTCCCGCAGCGGCGGTGTAAGATACCGCCAAACCGAGCAGCAGCAGGTTCAGCCAGATCGGCGCCCCGCCTGCCTTCTTCTCCCAAAGTGCGCTTACGACCGTTAGGATCAACGGGATTAGCGCCGCTACCAGCGGGAGATAGGTAGCGGCCTTCTGTTCGGTTCCGCGCCGCCGATCGGCTTCGCTATCGGCGAGGCGGCGAGCCTCATCTAGAGCAGCCGAGCTGTCACGCTTGAAGTCGATCGAGGCGATCCGTTGCAAGTCAGCCTTGGTGCGATCGGCCTGCTTGGCACGCTGCTCAGAAGTCCAGCGCACAAGCCAAGGCCAAAAGAAATCGAAGATATCAAAGAGCCGCTCGTTCACTTACCGGTCTCTGGGATCGCTAGGAGCGTATCGACGATGGCCTCCGCCAAGGGCAGGCCCGTACGCCGTTCTATCCAAGCCCATTGGCCGTTGGGATTGATTTCCAGGAACCAGTGCCGGCCGTCAGGATCGGCGACGAGATCGATCGCTCCGTAGCGCAATCCGAGGGCTGCAGTAAGCGCAAGGCATCGCTCCGCGACATTCGGCGGCAGTTCAATAGCCTCGTGCCGCAGATCATGACGCGTGCCGGAACGCCAGTCGACTTCGGTTTCGTCATGGTCTTGAGAGTGGATCGCCGCCGCAAAGACCTTGTCACCGATCACGGTCACCCGAACATCAAAAATCTTACTGACCTCGCGCTGGTAGATGACCGGAGCAAGCCCCACTGCTTGGCGATCCATGGGCCGCAAAGGGGCTAGGCGCGTCGTGAACAACACTTCGCTTGTCTCTCCGCGCTCGACCAGAGAATGGCGAAGCGGTTTGCCGACGATCCCGCCAGAAGCAATGAACGATTCTACGGGCGTGAAGTCGTTAGAGATGAGCGTATTGGGCACATCGAAGCCCAGCGATACAGCCAGCTCGAGCTGACGCGGTTTGTCCTCGGCCCGCAGGATTGCGAACGGTGAGCTCAGCCAACGCCCCTCAAGCGCATTCCAAAGCGAGCGCATCACCGCCGACCATTCCGCAGACAGATAGTCACGGGTAGCCGGATCGCTTGTCGGATAAGGTTCCGGAGTGCCAGGCCGACGATAATAGGCAGCGCGCACGTCGCGAACATTAAGGACGGTGCCTTCAAACTCAATTTCCCACCCGCGGTCAGCCTCTGGACTGAAGCGAACGACAGCGGATGGCAGGTCCTCGCTGTTCAAGCGCCAAAAGGCGATCCCACGGCGGCGCAACTCCAGGACGATGAAGTCCATGGTAATGTCACGCTTATTGGTAACTAGGAGTATCAATGCGAAACGGCCGGATCAGTGTACGAGCGAGTCTTCGTCGTCACTCTCACCATTTGAATAAGATCTGGTCTGAAGCTCAAGAAGCATTAGCGGCCAGTCGTCGTCGATACCTTCCTGGTTGTTCAAAGACCGTGTCTCGAGGTCCAAAAGCGCAGACGAGGCCATTTCGTCGGTGCCCTCCTGCTGCACGTTGGTCCTTGTTACGATCGCCTCAAGCGCACCGCAGCTACGTACACCAACTAGTCCATCGTCGGTGGAGATGTCGTCGTCCGCGCCTTCCTGCTTGGTTTTGGTAAAAGTGCTGGTGTCGAGCAACGTCGAGCAAAGCTCGCGGCTCGCGGCCGCGTCCTCATCGTCCCCCTCCTGCTGGACCCTGGTGCAGGTGCGGGTTTCGAGCTGAGGTACGGACGCAGCCTCTACCAGAGGAACAAAGCCCTTGCCGGTATTAACCACCCAAAGCTGAACTTCCGGATCGTAGCGCCCCGACATTTCTTCCGACGCGATGCAGGGCGTGGCGTGGCGAAACAGAAGCGGAGCGGTCTCGGCAATCGAGTTCGAGGTCTGGCGCATTGAACAAATCCCCTGAGCCCGGATGATGACTTCTACGCTTTGTTCTACCCTTAAGGCCCCTCGCTCGCCGTTGCAATCAGGCGAACGACCGTAAGCGTCCGACCTGACCCGTATTGCGTGGCAACTCGTGCTGCGAGAGGCGAGGAGCGCTCAGGAGAGTCCTTTAGCACTCCGAAAGGAGATTGCGGATAGGCCGCATGGACGTCATCACCCACGTAGAGCGTCGCCGACGCTACACCGACTGCAACTGCGCTGGCCGACGACTTCAGCTTTGAGGATGAGTTTCAGAGCAGCAGAACGTCGAAAATCAGGGCACTTGGCTAATCGTTCGCCTCGATCGGCGATCTTCAGCTTCCGTCAGGATCGGACGTTCATCGCGGCTGACTTGAACGACCGGCTCTGGTCGATGTCAGACAGCGATACCCGAAAGCGTTTTTCCGATGGCTGTTTTGGCCATTGGAGAAGGATCATAGAGATGTCTGAAACCCCACCGTCGGCCGCAAAGCGTCCAGTCTGGAATGCCGGAAGAACCGTAGGCGCGAAGCGGGCACCGAAACCGAAGCAAATATGGGAGATCCGGTTCTATCTCAATCAGCGCCGACGCTTGCGAGATCGGGCGCTGTTCGACCTGGCAATCGATAGCAAACTTCGAGGCTGCGACTTGGTACAAATGAAGATTGGCGACCTTGTCAGCGGCGGGCAAGTCCGAACGCGAGCGATTGTCATGCAGCAGAAAACAGGCCGGCCGGTTCAGTTCGAGCTGCTTCCAGACGCTCGCGCCAGCCTGCTGGCTTGGCTGGAGCGGCGGGGCGGCACGGTGAACGACTACGTCTTCCCCAGTGGGGTCGATCGTGATGGGCATCTCAGCACTCGCCAGTACGCCCGGCTTGTCGATGAATGGGTGACAGGGGTCGGTCTGATCCGAAGTGAATACGGTACGCACTCGCTCCGCCGAACGAAGGCATCGATCATCTACAGGGCAACCGGCAATCTGCGTGCCGTCCAGATCCTGCTCGGCCATAGCAAGATCGAGAACACGGTCCGCTATCTCGGCATCGATATGGAAGACGCGCTTGCCCTCGCCGAGAACACCGAGATTTGACCTGTCGGCTCCTCGCTCGGGCGAGGAGCCGACCTTACTGCGCATGGGACAAATCTGTCATTCCCAGATTCCAGACTGAACGTCAGGTCTTGCCATGAGCCGACATTCAGCGGGCGCTGGATTGCCCTTGCACAGCGCCTGCATCTGGGCCGGTTCCTGACTGAAAGCTTCTGGGCGTCAAACGCCAAATAGCCGCTATTTGCAAGAGAGGCCGCCGCAAACGACACCGGCGAACACCGACATTGTGATCTTGCGGCCGGGTCTTCCGGGCGCAATGGCCTACGCGGCATTCCCGCGTGATCGCGCGTTCCGTTACCGCACGTGCAGCAAAAGCTACGCGCTGAGTAGTTGCTCCCGGATCAGCTAATCCGATAAGCCGCGTCTCGTCTATTTGGCACGCACTGGGCCGATGATCTACGATAGCTGGATGAGCAGCACACGTGTCAACGACTTGCGAACACGCATCGCCGAGGTCGTCGCCGGCAAAAAGGCCTATGACGTTCCGGCCGTCTGCATCCGTCTGGGTCTGGCCGAGGGAACCGATGACGAGGCGATGCGGAGCAAGTTCAGATACGTGCACTCCCGGCTAGTGCCCCTATCCACCGCCCGCGTAGTCGCAGTCGCCAACGAACTCTTAGAGCAGGACTGGGACTTCTGGCTGGCCGAGCTGGTCGCGAAGGTCACGGAGCACGGAACCCCGCAGGTCTCCATACTGACCCGTCGTCGCATTTTCGACGTCTTCGATGGCCAGCCGCTGTGCACGGAGTACGACCAGGTGGACTTTCTCGAGAACGTGTTCCCGATCGGAGCCATGTCATCGGCCTTCCCCGACACCGACATCTGGGGACACCGGTCGCTGAAGGACGACATCATCCAGCACATCGTCCGGAACGACGACTGGAGCAATCGCGAACTGCTCGAGCGGCTCGGCTTGCTGGACGCATCTAAGGCGCTCCTCTTCCGCTTCCTGGAGGCCGCGGTGCACCCGACGGCGATCGACGAGGCTGACCAGAAGCAGCGGGTAGAGAGCATCAACCGGCACCTCAAGCATGACGGATACCGTCTTTCGCGCACCGGCAGGATGTCTGGCAGTCCGATCTACACGGTCGATGCCGCCGCGATCGGATCACCCGCAGATGCGGCCATCTCCGATACGTTGGCCAAGTTCGAGCCCGAACAGGTCCATGCGCGCTGGACGGCCGCCATGGATCGCCGCAGCGACGACCCCGCCGGCGCCATCACGCTCGCGCGTACACTGCTCGAGGACGTCTGCCGATGGCTGCTCCACGACCTGGATATACCGGCGGCGGACCAAGACGACTTGCCGACCCTCTACCGCAAGCTTTCCAAGGCTCTGAAGCTGGCGCCCGACGACCACAGTGAACAGGTGTTCAAGCAGATTCTTGGG
>NZ_BBPI01000068.1 GCF_000787715.1 Sphingomonas parapaucimobilis NBRC 15100 | reverse complement strand
TCACGCCGCAGCACATCTACGAGAACCTGCGCGGCTATGTGCAGGACAGCGGCGTTGGTGTGCCGTCCGACTTCGTGGCGAACCCGGCCGATCTGCCACCCCAGCCTGAGCAGCCGAACCCTGAGGTGGTGAAGGCGCAGACCGAAGGCCAAGTGCAGGCCGCTAAGGACCAGCAGGCGCATCAGCAAGCCATGAGCAAGCTGGAATTGCAGGCGCAGCAGATGGACGCTGAGAACGCGCTGAAGGCACGCCAGCAGGAGTTCAGCTTGGCTGCCGAGCGCGAGAAGGCCGGTCTTGATGCGGAACTGAAGCAGCGCCGAGCTGAACTTGAGGCCGCATTGGCGCAGCGCCAGCAGGACTTCGAGATGGATTTGGCTGAGCGCCGCTTCGCGTTCGACCAGAAGATGGCCAGAGCCAAGCAGGAACAGGCCGACGAGAGCGACAGCGACATTAGCTCGTATCGGCCGGGCGGAGATCTGGACCAATGACGGATCAGGTCGAGCTGCGCTGCTGGGCAATCGAAAAGGCCGTCGAGTGCGGCCGGTTCGGTGACTGTGTAGGCGCCGCTGCCGAGATTATGGCCTTTGTCCTTGGCGCCAAAATCGAATTCGTCCTGAATGAGCAGGAGAGCAGCAATGAGCGATGAAGCATTGCGCCAGGTGCGCGCCGATCGTGCGCAACAGACGCTGGCTGAGATTGCCGAGGCGATGAACGCCATTCGAGCAGGGCTGACCGACAATCTGGTCAAGGCCGCCAAGCAGGGGCGTCAGGACCGCGCCACAGACCTCATTGGTATGTCGCTGAAGTGCCTCGACAACCTTGAGGGCTATTTCGCAGCGGTCATTGCGGATGGCGAGGTCGCACGGCACGCGGCTGAGGCCGTGTCCGACCTTTCCCGTCTGAGCGTGGAGCAGCGCCGTTATGCAGCATATTGACCATGAGCGCGGCCGATGACGCCTATCAGCGCCTGCTTGCGGCCCGGCAATATTGGGAAGGCCTCTCCCCTGCCGCGCGCGAGGAATACGAAAAAGCCGAAAAAGCCAAGTCCGAGCGGGCGCGCATCAAGCGCCGCATGTGGAAGCCATTCTGAGGGAGCCTGACCATGGAATTCGAGAACACTGCTGATGACCAGAGCGTCGACCAGAACGCCGTCGCCCCCGAAGCGCAGGAAGGCACTGAAGCCCAGCCGCAGCCGGAGCAGGACGCCGGGGCCGAAGCCGTTGAGGGTGAAGATCAGCCCGGAGGCGACAGCACCGACGCCGTAGAGGCTGAGCCGATCGCCGCACCTGCCTCGTGGGCAAAAGATGCGAAGGAAATGTTCGCCAGCCTGCCGCGCGAGACGCAGGAGGTGATCGCCAAGCGCGAGCAGGAGCGCGACCGTTTCGTCACGGCGAAGGCGCAGGAAGCCGCCAACACCAAGCACAAGGTCGAGAGCGAAGCACGCAGCGCTCTTCAGACGATCATGCAGAACCATCAGACGGCCCTTCAGCAGTTCCTGCCCGAGGTTCCGCAGATGCCGGATCCTCGTTTGTTGAATACTGGTGATCCGCAACATCGGGACCTTTACTTCAACCAGAAAGCGCAGTATGATTACGCCGTTGCCCAGCGTGACCACATCGCGCAGCAAATCGAACAAGTCCAGCACCATGCTGGAGCCATCGCGCAGCAGCAGATGGAAGCCGATTTGCAGGCCGAACATCAGCTCTTGCACGATAAATTAGGTGACGAATGGTCCGACCCATCGTCGCGTGCGAAGCTCTTTGCTGACCTTGAGCCCATCGCAGCGGAACTCGGCTATTCGCAGGAAGTGATGGCGCAGGCTCGTGCCGCTGACATCCTCGCACTTCGCAAGATCGGTGACTGGCGTTCCGACGCTGAGAAATACCGCTCGCTGATGAAGAAGAAGATGGAGCCGGTTCGTGCAGCCAAGTCCCTTCCGCCCGCTGGACGCCCCGGTGTGACGGCTGCCGCACAGGCCCCGACCGATCCCGTGGCGCTCCTCTACCCCGACGACATCCGCCGCTAACGGAGGCCTGCATGGCCTCCACGCTCAAAGGGAGGCCACATGGCTACCATCGGTAATAGCTTTCTGGGGCTTGCGGACGTTTACCGCCGCTCGGACAACAACCGCAACATCGTGCCCGTCATCGAAGCGCTGAACATCGTCAACCCGCTCATGGAAGATGCGGTGATGATCGAGGCGAACCAGGGCACCAAGCACCTGTCGACCATCCGCACCGGCCTGCCGCAGGTCACCTGGGGCCGTCTGTATCAGGGCATTCCGCAGGGCAAGTCGACCACCACGCAGGTGGAAGACACGACCGGCTATTTCGAGGGCCTGTCGACCGTCGATGAGCGGCTGCTCCAGCTCAGCAAGAACCCCGGCGCCGTCCGCATGTCGGAAGCGCAGCCGTTCCTTGAGGCGATGAGCCAAGAGGCGACGACCAACTTCTTCTACGCCGACACCGCCACTACCCCCGAGCGCTTCAAGGGCATCGCCGCCCGTTACAACGCGATCGGCTCGTTTGGCGCTGGCAATCAGATCGTCGACGCTGGCGGCACCGGCAACGACAATACCAGCATCTGGTTCGTCACCTGGGGTGAGACGCAGACCTCGCTGATCTATCCGGAAGGCACCACCGCTGGCGTGTCGCGCGAGGACATGGGCCGTCAGCGCGTGCTCGACGACCTGGGTAATCCCTACTACGCCAAGGAGGAGTTGTTCCGTCAGCATATCGGCTGCCGCGTCGGTGACTGGCGCTTCAATGCGCGCATTGCCAACATCTCGGTCAGCGCGATGCAGGCGGGCTCGCTCGACCTCATGAAGTACCTTCGGTCGGCCTATTACAAGCTCCAGACGCGCCGCAACGGCAAGATCGGCAACGGCGGTATGGTTAGCCCTGGCAAGACCGTCATGTACGCCAACCGCACGGTTCTGGAATATCTGGACTCGCTCCAGACCAACAGCGGCGCGACCGACAACAAGGTCCGCCTGGTGCCTGACGAACTCGCGGGCAAGGAAGTGCTGACTTACCGCACGATGCCCATCCGTGAAACCGACAGCCTCATCAACGCGGAAGCCCGCGTCGTTGCGGCGTCGTAAGGGAGGATAGAGCAATGATTTTTGATCGTACCGAACTGTTCTCCGACCGCCAGCCCATCACGGCGTCGACGGCCTCCACCAATGTCTGGGATACCGGCGCAACCGGCACGTCCTATGGCCATGCGGCGCCGTTGCGTCGCGACATGGGCAAGGGCAATGAACTGCCGCTGGCCGTGCGCGTCGTGGAGTCGTTCAACAACCTGACCAGCCTGACGGTTGGCTATCAGGTGGCGGACGATGCAGCGTTCACGCAGAACGCTACCACCGTCATCACGGGCGGCCCGTACACGCTGGCTCAGCTTCAGTCGGGCGCAGCGCACATCCTGCCGGATGAAATCCCGGTGGGCGCTGATCGTCGCTATCATCGCCTGTTCTACACGGTGACCGGCACGGCGCCCACGCTGGGCCGCATTACGGCGGGCATCACCGCTGCCAATCAGACCAACCAGATCCTGTAAGGAGCGGATGACGTGACCAAGCGTAACCCCAAAGCCTACACGGCGCCGGAAGACGTTCACACGGCCGGCGCTTACCACAAGGCGGGCGACGTATTCGTGACGGATGCGGAGCCGAACGACAACTGGACTGAGGTCAAGCCGAAGGACGCGCATGCAATCCAGGCTGCGACCGAGAAGGTCCCGGCTGATGTCCCGTTGGAGAACCAGCCGATCGAAGCATTGCGCGCCCTCGCGCTCACGCTGAAGGTCGACCCGACCGGCATGGGCAAGAAGGATCTCGTGGCGGCCATCAAGGCAGCGAACGAGCCCTCGCTTTAATCTGATTAGGAGGCCGCTTCATGGCTATCGGACGCGAACCGTCAGGCGCTTACGAGGCGGCCTTCCCCATCACTTTACCCACGGGCAGTACTGGATATGCCCGTGCGGTGATTCCTGTCGACCAAAATGGCAACCCCATCAGCGGCGGCACCGGCACCGCCGCCAATCAGGTGCAAGGCACGAGTAGCCCCGGCACTGCGGATGACGGGTCTAACCCCGTCAAGATGGGCGCTGTGGCCGCTACGGCAGGCTCGCGTACGCTGACCCAAGGCCAGCGAACTGATCTACTGACAGACCTCTATGGCAATCTCACCGTAGCACTCCGCAACGGCGTCAATACCGCTCAGTGGAACGGCAACAATCAAGATGGCGTCGGTCAGCAAGCCTCGCCGAATCTGATTGATACAAACACCTACAACAAGGTGTTCAACGGATCTGGATGGGATCGCCAGCGGGGTGATGTAACCAGCGCTTACGCGAAGGCGCCGCCCCTTGCCGGTACGGACCGCAGCATCACCGCGTCTACGACGTCACAGACTCTCATGGCGTCGAACACCATCCGGTCGCGTATCCTGATCCGCAACGACAGCACAGTCGACGTGTGGGTCAATTTCGGCGCGACAGCTGTGGCAACCGCCGGCGGGGGCAATTTCAAGATTGCGGCAAATGGTGGGTCGCTTGATCTTCAGGGAACGTCGAGCGCCGTGAATATCATTGCCGCGTCTGCCACCGCAGCCATCAGCGCGAGGGAATGGTAATGGACGAACAGTTGATCGTAGAAGCTGAAGCCCCGGCCCCCGAACCGCTCCCGACATTCGCTGACTTGCCTATCGACGAGAAAGCAGGAACGACGCTGTCCGGCCCTGGTATCGGCGGCAAAGCGAAGTGGGCGCAGTTTGTCGAGCCGACGCGCGACGGACAGCCTTGGTGCGGGTGGGAAGACGCTGAAGCCATGCTTGTTGCCAACGCCCAAGCGTCAATGCGCGGCCAAGGTGGCCTGACGCCCGCCGGTTACAAGGTCACGCGCGACGACTCCAAGATGCTGCTGACGCTGGAACTGGTATGATGGGCTTTTCGGAGCCGTCGCCGTCAATGGCGTCGATCGCCAGTGCACTGATCGATACAGGAACGCCCGCGCCGGAGAAGACTGGTGGCGCGGGCGGCAGCCAAGCTATGGCACAGGGGGCGGGGCATCAGCACCCGCGCCTGACGAGCACTACCTACGCCACGCTCGATGGCACTGGCCAAGCCACGGTGACGTTCAGCCGCACGTTCGTGAACAAGCCGGGCCTGAACTTGACCGAGACGGATGCTACTGCGTCAACACAGCCTCTGGTCCTGCGCGGGCTGGCATGGCAGCGTGATAGTAACGGCCTTTATACCGGCGTGACGATTCAGGGGCAGCGGGCGCAGCTTATGCCTGCCATCACCCCGCTTTCTGGCGCGCTGACGCTGGTGACGCAAGTCGTTGCCGGTGTGAACGCGATTGTGACGGCGCTCACCAATTACAACGTCTTCGCTGGGAACGCGGCGGGCGCGACTGTCTCAGTAATTGCTGTTGCACGCTCGGATGTGAGTGCTGCATGACCATCTTCATCGAGGCCCAGCAGCTATCGAACCTGACCAACTATGTTGGGCTGGTGACGAGCGTACAGCGCTGGCTGAACCGCACCGATTTGCAGGACGATGTGCCGGACTTCATCCGCTTGGCAGAGGCGCGATTCCGTCGTGTGCTGGTCATGCCGGATCAGGAAGTCGCGGTAACGGTGACCCCTGCCGCGTCCGTGCCGCTGCCCGTTGACTTCGACAGCATGAGGTCACTCGGCATTCCCGGCTATGCGCCGATGGATCAGGTGTCGCCTGCCAATTTTACGGCATTGCCGCTCAACCCTGACGGCATGCCCATGATAGCCCAGCCGACGAAATTCATGATCGCGGCGGGAGCCATGCAGTTCTGGCCTGCGCCGGACAAGGCCTATGCGGTGAACATGGTGTACCGGGTCAACCTCCCGTCGCTAGGGCCATCTCTGGACAGCAATTGGCTGCTCGCCAAGCATCCTGACGTTTACCTTTACGGAACGATTCTCCAGGCAGAGGCTTACGGCTGGAATGATGAGCGCGTCCCGCTGATTAAGGCGGCCCTAGACGAGGCACTTGGCGAGGTCATGCAGTCCGGCACGCGCCAGCGTTATGGCGCAGGCCCGCTGTCCATGAAGCCCGCAACTAGCGAGCGCATTGGTCTTCTCCGGTGAAGCAACGCATCATCTTCGGGGCTTATTCGCCTGACAACGCGCAGTTTTTGACGGACGGCCTGTCGGGCATCGTGAACGCCTACCCGACCGCGAACGGATATGCTCCAGTCGGGCAATTCGAGGCCGTCACCGATAACCTGCCCGCAAAGTTCAATGGCGGCGCGGCGTTTGTGGACAGCGCAGAGACGGGCACGCTCATCGCGGGCACGACAAGCAACCTGTATCGCTATGCGGCTGGCTGGACCAGCATCGTAAACGGCTTGGCGCTCACCAATCGCTGGCGGTTCACGCAGTTCGGGGACATGGCGATAGCGGTCAACGGTGGCGCTACATATGCCGTCGACTTGCTTGCTGGAACGGCTTCTGCGGTGTCGGGCGCGCCTACCGCTACCGATGTAGCCACCGTGCGAGATTTCGTCGTCTATGGCGGCGCAAACGGCAATGACGCGCTGGTTCAGTGGTCGGGGTTCAACGATTACACCAAGAACACGCCGGGGCAGGATCAGGCGGGGTTTCAACCCATGCTTGATGGTGGTGGCGTGCAGGGAATCTGCGGCGGTGAATATGGCATCATCGTTCAGCGATCAGCCGTCCGACGTATGACCTATACGGGCGGGGATTTCGTCTGGCAGTTCGACGTGATCGCGCCGGAGGTTGGGGCTATCTCGAAAGGCTCAATCGCGCAGAGCGGGCGTCGGGTATATTTCCTGTCCGATCGCGGTTTCATGTACTGCGACGGCAACGACGTGACGCCGATCGGTGCCGAGCGCGTGGATGACACATTCTTCAAGAGTTATAGCCGCGCGCAGCTCGATACGATGTACGCGGCGATCGATCCGCGCCGGACGACGGTGGCATGGCTGGTGCCTGGTTCTCCGGGGAAGCTGTGGGTCTATAACTGGCAGCTGGACCGCTGGACGATCATCGTCCTTGATGCGATCGGCCTGTTCAGCGGCTTCACCTCGTCCATCACGCTCGAGCAGCTGAACACGCTGTATCCTGGCGGTTTAGAGACGGTGCCGTTTAGCCTCGACAGCACGCGCTTTTCAGGCGGAGATCCGCTGTTGCTGCTGGCGAATGCCCAAGGCGCTATCGGCGCGCTGTCCGGTACGAATATGGCTGCCTCGCTGACCACTGCCTATGTCGAATATGCCGATGGGCGCGGCACTCGGCTGCGAGCGATCCGCCCCATTACTGATGCCACGGATGGCATCACCATCACTATGGATTGTCGCCAGCGGCTTGGCGACATAACTGGCCTTACCTCACGCTCGACACTGATGCCGTCAGGTGACGTGCCTGTCCGCGCTTCGGGCAGGTATATCGCGCTGACCATGGCGATGGACGCCGGAGCCGTGTGGCAGAGCGTCCAAGGCGTCGAGCCGATCTATGCGGTAGGAGGTGGACGATGATCCTCCGCGTTCCAGTTACCGCCGCCAACATTGTTGAGTGGGTCCGCCTCGCTGCGAACGCCATCAACCAGTTGATCGTCGGGCAAGAGAAGTTGGTGCCGCAGGATACGCCATTCCCAGGGCCTTTCGCGGATGATGCGGCGGCTTCGGATGGCGGGGTTAAGGTGGGGTCGACCTATCGCAAGCCGGATGGGTCAATTTGGTGGCGTCAAGCCTAAACTGTAGACTTGTACGGCACTATCCGCTATAGTTCGCCTGTGCCCAGCGCCTTGCGCAGCCATCTCCACTTGGAAAGGATGGCATGGGCACGACTTCATTGCAGATCGGGTATATCGAAAAACCGCTGAGAACGGCTGCATGGCCGCGCCTGCGCGAAATGCTCACCCCTGCCTTGAAGACCGGCAATCTGTCCTGGCGCGAAATTGTCGATGGCCTGTCCAGCGATGACATGCGCGTCGTGGCGATCCGCAAAGGAGGTGATCCCGATCTACTGGCGTGCGCGGTGGTAAGGTCTGCGCTCACTCCTGACGGGGAGGCCTTGGAAATCGTCGCGGCGGCAGGTTCGCAGTATCGCGTATGGGCAGCCTGGGGCTTGAACGCGCTCCAACAGGCTGCCCGAAACGCTGGCATGAGCGGCGTGCAATTTACCGGCCGTAAGGGCTGGCAGCGCGTCTTCCCGCAAATCGCCGTAGCAGGCGACATCATGAAGGTGCCTGCATAATGGGCGGCAAGACCACGACCACATCGGGTCCATCGAAAGCGGCCCTTCCCTATTTGAACAGCGCTACAACCGCGACGCAGAACGCCTATAACCAGTCGCAAGGGTTGGCAGACCAGTCGGTCGGCATCTTGCAGCAGAACCTGCCCGGCGTTGTCGAGCGCACCATCAACAACCCGCTGCTCGGAGCGGCGTCGGGCTACACCTCCGACGTGCTGGGAGGCAAGTACCTGACCGGCAACCCGTTGCTGAGTCAGCAAATCGCCAACACTAACGAAAGCGTCACGAATGGCGTTAACAGCGCGCTCGGGTCGCGTGGCCTCGCTGGTGGTAGCGCCGCGTCCCAGATCCTGGCGCGCGAGCTGGCCAAGAATGAGACGAATTTGCGTTATACCGACTACAACAACGAGCGGACGCGCATGGACCAGGCTGTTGGCAATGCCACGGCGCTGAACGGGGCGGACAACCAGAACTTGGCCGCGCTGCTCACCTATCTGACCGGCATGACCAACTTGCCGCAGGGCGTGGCCAACAACTACGCGGGGTCGATCGGCTCGCTGTGGGGCAATTCCACTACCACAACGCAGAAGCAGAGCCCGTCGCTCGGGGCCATTCTCGGCCAGATCGCGGGCAATGTCGCTTCGTCCGCACGGTTTGGGGGCTGACATGCCAAACATGGGTGCACCGATGGGGTTGTTCTTCCGGGGCTTTGGTCAGAAACCGAACTATGGTGGCCCGATCGGCGGCATGTCTCAGCCCGCGATGCCGCAGTTGCCCGAGGACAAAGGCTTCTTCTCGCGCGGCGGGATGGGCGTGCAACTTCTCGGATCGATCGGTGACGCGGTATCGTCTGCCTATGGCGGAGGCACGCCTTTTGCGGCCACGCAGAACCAATTTCGCCAGCGCCAGCAGCAATTGCAGGACTATCGCATGAAGCAGGCTGACGAGATGGCGCAGTGGACCGCTCAGCAGGAGTGGGAGCGGGCGCATCCGAAGCCGGTCAACAACGACACGGTGAACGATTACCGCTTCATCGAACAGCAGTTGGGTCCGGAAGCCGCCAAGCAGTATCTCGGCAACGTTGCGGCTGGTCCGGTGACGGCTATCGACGGCTTTGATGCGCAGGGCAACCCGACCAAGACGTTCTTGCCGCGTGGATCGTTCAATCAGAAACCGGCTGCATCCACGCCTCCGGCTGGCGCGATCGATTATCTGCGCAAGAACCCTGGCTTGGCGGCGCAGTTCGACCAGAAGTACGGCGCGGGCGCATCGCAGCGCATCTTGCAGGGAGGTGCGGCCCCGATCGGGTCGCAGACCTTTCCCTGACCCGTTCAAAGCGCCTGGCACGATGACCAGCGGGCGCCGCACCGTCGAGGGCAACCGTCTGGTTGGCGGCGTGCCGAACAGCAGCCACCTGTCTGGCGATGGCGTTGATTATGCGGGCACGAACATGGCCGCCTTGCGCGCCTATTATGGCCCCGGCGCGCGGATGCTGAACGAGGGCGATCATATCCATGTGACGCTGCCCGGCTATGGCCGCGTCCCCTATTTTGGCCGTCGCGGAACGGTTGGAGCACGCTGATGCAAAAGAACCCTTTCGACCAGTTTGATGATGCTGCCGCCAGCAATCCGTTCAACACGTTCACGACCAACCGCGACCCGCTGGCGGTGCGTCGGGATGAGCGGGCCTCGAATGCAGACGATCGCGCTGCCAATGCCGACGCGCGGGCGGCTGATGCGGCTATCATTCAGGCACGTCGTGCCAATCAGCAGTATCAGCAGGACGCAGCGACTTGGGAGGCAACGAAACTTAAGGCAGAAGCCGATGCGCGCAAGGCAGTTGCGGATGCCGCTAAAGCCGAACGTGAAAACGGCGGGAAGAAGGCGCCAGACGAATTGGCGGCTGTTCGTGCGGAGGCTATTGATAAGATCAAGCTAGCGCGCAGCCTTCAGCAGCGGTCGCGCGATGGTTGGTTTACCACAGGGTTTGGTGCTGGAATTGCAGGGCGCATCGGCGGCACACCGGCTTATGATTTAGCGCAAGATACTGAAACGCTGAAGAATGCGGGTGCATTGACCCGCATCATGGAAATGGCGCGAGAGAACGGCGGGAAGAACCCTCTGACGCCGCTTTCGAACAGCGACTTCCAGGCTCTGGCGAGCAGTCTTTCGAACTTGGAAACGGGGCAGTCCGACGATCAGTATCAGCGCAATGTCCAGAGGGTCATTGACCTCTACAAACGCGCGTACAAGGGTGCTGGCGGCATTGATATAGAGGGGGATATTGACCCTTCAAAGCGAAATCGCAAGCCCGTTCCTGGCGCTATCGCCACCGGACGTTTTGAAGCTGCGACTGGCGCAAGCCGCCAAGAACGCGATCCGGTTGCGTCAAGCATCATTGACCGCGTGGTGCGTCAAGGTGGCAGTCTTGACACGCTGAACACGACGTTGGCCAACCTCGGCTACGCGCCTGTCGAGCAAAAGTCGTTTGATGCGGCCCGTCAGCATTTCCAGCAGAACCCAAACTACATGGGCAGCTATGGCGACGCGACGAGGACGGTTGAAAACAGTGCATGGGAGAAAGTTTCCAGCTCGCCAGTTGCCGCTGCCTCAGTGGGCCTTACGAATGGCCTAACCGGTGGGGCGGCGGATGAGCTATTTGGCCTCGGGCGGGCTGCTTTCACGGGCATGCCAGTTGGCCAAGCGATTGCGGAGGCCAACGCAGCCAAGGGTGCGCTTTCGGAGGCGAACTGGAAGTCGTCACTCGCAGGCAACCTAGTCGGGGGCGGTTTAGGCTTCCTAGGTGCCGGGTCTGGCGTGCGCGCCTTGGGTCTTGGCGCTCGCTTCTCCCCATACCTTGGCAGCGCTGCATACGGAGCTGCATCGGGGGCGCTCGAAAACAATGATAACCGCTTTCTGGGGGTTGGTTTAGGTGCTGCCACTGGCCTAGCGGGGCAGAAACTTGGCGATCTCGCCGCAAAGGGCATCGGCGCCGCAATTCGCACTCAGCCTGGACAGGCCGCGACCAATGCCGTCCGCAGCTATTTCGGTCGCGCGCCCTTGCCCTCCGCTGCGCCACTGAATGCCGCTGATACGATCGCAGCCAACACAATCAACCGTATTGGCGCGGACAACATCCGCACGCCACTGACGGAAGCTGTTGACCTCGGCATTCCTATGTCGCTGGTCGACACCAACCCCGCCTTGCGCGAACTTGGCGGTGCTGCGGTTCGTCGCTCGCCTGCTGCTTCCCAGATCGCGGAAGACGCGCTGATCCCGCGTAACCGGGGGCAGTATGACCGTTTCGTCAGCTCGGTGGAGCGCGACTTAGGGCCGTCCGCCAACATCCCGCAGATGAGCGACGACCTGACCCGCCAGGCACAGGCGGCAGCGGCTCCGCTGTACGAGCAGGCATACCGCCAGCCGGTCACGTCGACGCCGGAGCTGGAGAGCCTGCTGAACACGCCGTTCGGGCGTAGTGCAACCGGTCGCGCCCGCACGATCGCTGCCAATGAGCGCCGCAACCCGGTGGAAATGGGGTTCGTTCAGGAGGCGGACGGCACCGTGCGGCTGAACCCCGTTCCGACGCAGCAGATCGACGCCGTTGCCCGCGCCCGCGCTGACCTTGACGCGGCGCAGGCGGCGTATCGCGAGGCACGCGATAGCCCGGCGGGGAGCTTGGACAGCGTTCGCACCCGTGTCGCAAACGCCCGTGAAGGCCTGCGGCAGGCAGAGGCGTTGTTCAATGCCGCCCCGCGCGCCGGGGAAGCCATGCGTCAGCCTGGGTACACCACGCAGACGCTCGACTATGTGAAGCGCGGCATGGACGACGTGCTGGAGCAATACCGCAACCCGATCACCAACCGGCTGGTCCTTGATGAGGCGGGCCGGGCGCAGAACGGCGTCAAGAACAATCTGCTGTCGGAGTTGGACCGCCTGAACCCCACCTATGCTCAGGCGCGAGGCGTGTATCAGGGGCCGGTCGCGTCGCGTGACGCACTCATCCGTGGGCAGGATGCTTATACGCTCCCCACCGATCAGCTTGCGGTGCAGGTCGGGCGGCAGACGCCAGAGCACCTTGGCCAAATGCGGCTTGGCTTTCAAGACTCGCTTCTGAAACGCGCTGCTGGTATGCGTGACAATGCCAACCCGTTTGAGGCTACGCTGGGCACGCCTGCCATGCGAGCGCGGCTTGATACGCTGTACGACAGCAATGCGAACGTGCCGCGCCTCCTGCGTACCCGCGACATTGAGGGCGGCTTGCAGCAGACGACGAACGCAATTCTCGGCAACTCGCGCACCGCCCGTAATCAGATTGCGGATGCCAATTTCTCGACCAATCCGCTGCTGGAAGGCTCGCTGCACGCAGGTGCCGCACTAGCGACTGGCGGGGCATCGCTACCGGGTACTGCCGCCCGAGTTGCTGGTACGTGGGCGCGCGATCGTCTGGCGCTCGGGATGGGGAAGCAGGCTGAGGCTAAGGCGGAAGCGCTGGCGCCGTTGCTGTTCGACACCAACCCACGCGCCGCGTTGTCGTCTCTTGATGATGTAATGGGACGTTATGTCGATTGGCAGGCGCTGGTCGAAGCGTCGCGGCCGAAGCGGCTGGGGATGATGTTCAACGGGTTTGCGACGAACAGCGTCAACCGTGCTGGTGCTGGGCAGTGATCATCGCGTCAATCGCTATATATCCGTAGATGGCGCAGAAAATGCAGATAGACACAACAGACAGAACTACGCAGCGTTCAAGCCGCTTAATTTTTAGGTCTGGTACATAGCGTCCACGCCAATCCCGACTTGCCGTCACGATATGCCGTGACTTTTTCCATGCACTATACCGATCCAGCGAAAACAGCAGAAAATTGCCAATCATGACGCTGCCCATGATCTGGATTGCGTTTATCCATGTCATTTCGGCAAAATTTGCGCTGGGGCGCACCTATACTCGCGTGCTGGGTTCGCTTGCTTAAAGCCAGATAAGGCTTTTTGGCATTCGGATAGATCATCGTTGATGTAGCCGAACACCAAAGCAGTCCTATCCCACTGCCCCGTCACAACGCTTTTTGTTTCAATCCATTGGTCGACAGATTGTCCAATCTGATGCTTCGCGACATATGTTTCAAAAGCATTTTGTTCGTCAGTGGCTGACCGATCAGCGCAGCCACCTATAGAGAAGCCGAGCAGAGCTATCAGCATTGCGTCGCGCATCATTGTCATACCCTCATCCTACCCCATTCCAGCCCTACGGGAAACCCACTAATCCTTGCGCCCCGCCCCAACATCCTGTAAGTAAACCGACACAGGCCCAGCGCTCGCGCAGCCGTTTCCCCAGACGAAACGGAGATACGCGTTGGCCTTCAGCGATTGGAACACAGATGCGAGCCAGAACACGACCGTAGGGTCCGTGTTCATTGGTGAGAACTGCCCGCCGGGCAACCTCAACAACATGGGCCGCGAGATCATGGCGCAGCTTCGCGCTGCGTTCAGTCGCACGCTTGGCACGTTCTTCGCATCTAACACGATCGCTGACGCGCGTACTGCGCTAAAGGCCGTTGGCACCGAAGGCGCTGACCAAATGACTGGCAATTTGGTACGCCAGGGGGCTGGTCCGCATGTCTACCACACGACTGCCGCTTTCACTTCGGGGCGCATCTTCGTGACTGCGGCGGGGGCTGCTGACCCGACCAGCCAGCCAGGCGATATCTGGATTATCCTCTCGTGACGCTGCGGCTGCGCGATACCGCGACACTGCGCACCGCAACGGAAGTGCGCGCCCGCAAGTCGGATGGCGCGCTGATGTCGGTCGACCGCATGATGATCCGCACAGTCAATGGCCTGTCGCAGTTCTACCGGCGCGGCCTTCGTCTGTCCGCGTCCCCCGATAGCGCCAGCGGCTTCGGCATGAACCGAACCGGACCGATCTACACCAACACGGTGCAGGTCGCGGTGGAGGGCGGCACGGCCCCCTATACCTATTCGTGGATGCCGAGCAGCGGCATCTTCGTCAACAGCCCTACGTCTGCCGCTACCTCATTCGGCGGGAACCCTCCGGCGATCGCTGGTGAAATTGACGGATCGGCCACCTGCACCGTCACCGATAGCAACGGCCTTAGCCAGTCGGTCACGGTGCCCATCAACATCTATCGTGAAAGCGGCGCCTGATGCTGAAGTACGACAACACCGTCTCCAGCCAGGTCGACGGCAAGCCCATCTATGGCGCTCAGGTCACCGTTTACACGGCAGATACGGACACGCCCGCGCTGGCGACGATCTTTGCGGATGAGGCAGGCACGACGCCGCTTTCGCAACCGATCCTCACCGATCAGCTGGGCTATTTTGCGTTCTACATCGGTGACGGCAAATACAACATCCGCGTGATGACGGGCGCGGTCGAGATCAGCCGTACGAATATCACGATGGTGGACACGCTTCAGCTGAAACAGCGCGCGCTAATCGTTCCGGTGAACGAGGACGGCGGGACGCTCCCCCCGGCTGATCAGCGGCAGAATAAGCTGCTCGGCTTCGATAGCGGTGGCAACCCGACGATGGCGGTGCCGAATAGCTTTGAAGGCCCCACCGGCCCCGCCAACAGCACGTACCCATCGCTTCCCGCATTCAAGGCTGCTGACCCAACGAACGCAAGTTTCATCCGCGCAGACACAACAAATCCCAGCACCTATACCTTGGTGCAGGGCGATTTCAGCGCAGACGTCAACGATGTCGATGTGGTCGCGCTGAACAATATTCCCGCCAGCCAAGCAGCTGCCGTTCAGGATACGTCGCTCTACGTGCCTACTTTCGACAGGCTATCTCGGACGATCGTCGGGCAAGCCTATGACGCTATCGAGACCGGTGGTTACGATACGAAGGGTATCGGCGGCGGTCGTTACAATCGGCTGACCGGCCCCGGCCCTTTCGTTGCCACGCGTTGGCGTCGGCAGTCCCGCAACGGTGCCTGGTTTGAGAAAGATGAGCGCGTCACCGATGTAACGCATTTCGGTGCGAAAGGTGATGGTTCGGATAGCACGGCGGCAATGCTGGCCGCGTTCGCATGGCTGAACGAGCGCGAAGGCCGGACGCTAAATGTCCCACGTGGTTCCTTTGTGTTTTCCCAGGATTTGCGCGTGACAAGTCACTTTGCCACGATCATCGGCGAGGGAAAATCTGCCTCAATGTTGTCAGGTCGGCAAGGCGCGAAAATCGTTCTCGGCACTGCAACGATTGTCGGGCATGAAGCCGATGGGCGACCTATTAGGACGGCAGATGGGAAAGTGCTATTCCCGCGCCTGCATGGCATTGGCATTAAACCGGACGGGCTTTATTCTCAATCCTGTCTGTATCTCGAACATTGCGACAATGCTGTACTGTCAGAACTCGACGTCGGTCCATTCAGCGCCGGTCCCGGCGCCGTTATTGACGGGATCCGAACGAACTGGGTTCAGTGGACATCGTTCGATCACGTCTTCGTGAACGTTAACAACTTTGCGCTGGACATCATCCTGCATTGGGAAGCCGATGAGAACGAAGATCACTTTTTTATCAACGCGTGCCAGTTTTACATTGGAAAGCAGCCGGTAAGCGGTGCGATACCAGCCTGCATCCATATTTACCGCGAAGCCAATCGGTCCGCGCCATTCTGGAATTTCCACATTTTCGGGCGAACGCACTTTCTGGGCTGGAAATCGGCAGACAACCCCGTGCCAGGTGGTCCAATCGACACCAGTGGCATCCAGCTTGAAAGTCCGAATGACGGCGGCATTCACGGTACGATAGCAGGTTTTTCGATTGATGAATGCTTCTTTGAGGATGTGACCTATCCGATCGACATGAAGCGCAAGCTCGGAGAGGGCGCGAACGAGGGGTGCTCTCTCAAGGTTAGCAATACCACCTTCATGCGCGGCGCTATTTCCATGTGGGGACGCGATTCGACAAAGCAATTCATAGCCTTAGACGGCTGCGAATTTGTTGATATGGCTTCAGTGGTTGAGAACATCACGCTAAATGCTGGAAATAGGAACCGCCGACACAATACGCCGGTATTCGATACGCTCGGCTTTTTCGGCAGGCACCGCTATATCTACCTCGACAGCATGGATGGTGTGACGTGGTTCGCAGAAGGTGTTGCCACCGTGGCATCTGGAGCTACGGAAGTGTCGATCTCCTATGCTGTTTCGGCTCAGTACGGTTACGAAGTCGTAACTGACCTCTTAGCGCCAAATTGGGCGACGTCCGTTGGCATGGACAACCCAACGCCAACCAGCGCGAATATTCGCTTTGGTACGGCTGCCCCTGCCGGGGCACGCGTACGTTGGCGGGTCAAAATCGTTTGATAGGAGCAAGCAATGAATATAGTCGCAACTGTCGGCCGGATTGATCCAGTCATAGAAACTGAATTTACAGAGGGGGTTCCTCAACAAGTTCACGGTATTGTCGTTTATCTGAACGTTGGACAAGAGCCTATGAGCCGAAGCGGCTACATTATGCTGGGGCCAATCATTTCTGACAACGAGTTATCCTCAATGTTCAGAATTGGTCAAACCGTTACCTTGAATATTTCGGCTTCCTGATGCGACGGCTGGGCGCTACCCAGCTAGGAGAATGAAAATGGACCATCCGCAGCACTGCCAGCATCTGGCGGAGCAAATCGCCACCGAGACGGACGAAGCGAAGCGCGAGCGACTGCGTGAGCGATTCCGGGATGAATGCCGTGACGGCGTGCTGGACGCGGGCGATGACGACGCGATCGTGCAGCCGCTCAGTGGTGGCGGTGGGACGACGAATCCTACCCAGCCCGGCCCGAAGCCGAAGCTGCCGTAATGCTATCTCTCGCGCTCTTTGGTGCATCCTGTGCAGCGGTCACCATGGCCGCTTGCCTGGCGCGTGAAGAGCGCGAAGAGCTGCG
Source organism: Sphingomonas parapaucimobilis NBRC 15100 (assembly GCF_000787715.1). GTDB lineage: Bacteria > Pseudomonadota > Alphaproteobacteria > Sphingomonadales > Sphingomonadaceae > Sphingomonas > Sphingomonas parapaucimobilis. Next base: position 109,547 of record NZ_BBPI01000068.1, on the reverse strand, counting down.
GTTCGCGAGCTTGGCGGTCGGCATCAACTGGCTGCTTTTCGCCAGCTTCTGGATCTACGCGCCGCTATCCCCGGCCTACCTCGTCTATGGCTCAGGCGAGGCGAGGGGCTGGGATATCCCGGTCCGCCATGAGGACATGTGGGCGCTGGCTGACCTGCTCTGCATGATCGCGGTCGGCATCCGCTGCCGCCTTATGTGGTGGTCGCCTCTCATCTGGGGCCTGTGGTTCGCGCAGCTGACGATGCTGTCGGTCGCGTGGGCTAACGGCCTCGAATATCTGGATTACAAGCCGATGCTGGACGCCTCCCTCGTCATACAGCTGCTGGCACTGCTCGCACTATCGACGCTTGGAGGAAATGGCTGTGGTGATCGCTTGTTGGGTCTGTGGGGCCGCCTTCGTCGTATGGGCCGCAGCACCCAACGGCTTTGTCGCGGGAATGCTGAGGCGTCTTCGTGATTGACCAGAATGACCACCGTGCGATGTACATTGCCATGGCGGCGCTTTCCGGCGCTGTTACGGCGCTGTCGTTCATGCCCTGGCGCACCATGCGGTGGTCCGAAATTATTATGACGCTGGTCGTCGGGTCGAGCTTTGCCGCTTTTGGCGTACCCTACCTCGTGGGCGATCTGGCGGGCATCAAGATCGATAATCTCAGGGCTATTTGCTTCTTCACATATATCGGAGCGACGGGTGCAAACGCCTTCGTCCCGGTGATTATTCGCGGGATCAAAAAGCGCCTCGAGAAGGTGTTTGGCGCGGAGGAAGCCGCATGATCTGGGACCTCGTAAATTCGCTCGGTCGTCTCTTGCTGACAGTCGTCGTCGTCATCCTGATCACGCGGCTTCGTCACCTGCTCAATGCACTTGAGCGGAGCGGCTTGGGCTTTGCGGGGGCAGGCAGCTTTCTGACGATCCCCGTCATCTGGCAGAGCCATGGTAGCCCTTTCGAGGGGTGGGCTACGACACTCCTGACTTATGGCGCGCTCATGGCCTGGGTCGGCTTTGGCTGGCGCAAGCTGCGGCATGATCAGCGCAATGCGCAGGCGGTCGCTGATGCATCGGCACACCTTCAGAGCAGGGGCAAGATATGACCGTAGACCAGATCATTGACGCGACGATCGGCAAGGAAGGCGGCTACAGCAATCACCCGTCCGATGCTGGCGGCGAGACGATGTGGGGCATCACGGCAGCGGTAGCACGCGCCAACGGCTACAACGGCTCGATGAAGGCTATGCCGCGCTCGGAAGCCGTACGCATTTATCGCGAGCAGTATTTCGTGAAGCCTGGGTTCGCCAAGGTTGCGGAGATCAGCCCCCGCGTCGCGGAAGAGCTGTTTGATACCGGCGTGAACATGGGCGATACATGGCCCCGGCGCTGGCTCCAGCAATGGCTCAACGCGCTCAACCGACAGGGACGCGACTATGCTGACGTGGTGGAAGATGGAGCCATCGGCCCCGCCACTGTCGGTGCGCTCGGTCGGCTGATCGCTGTGCGCGGTCGGCAGGCTGCGGAAGACGTGCTGCTGAAGGGGCTGAACTCGTCACAAGGCGCGCGCTATCTGGAGCTGGCCCGGCAGCGCAGTGCAAATGAGGACTTCGTGTTCGGGTGGCTCGCCAACCGGGTGGGCTTGGCGGCATGACCCCCCGTGAACAGCTCGTCGCCTACCTCGCGACGCTCGGGGCGCTGGTCGTCGTCTTCATATCGGCATTGATCGCGGCCGGGCGCGGCGTCTCGGTTGGCGAGGCCTTCGGTCTGGGCACCATCACGGGCGGCCTAATCGGCATCCTGCGTATCCCTACGAACCGCCAGCCCGAACCGGCTGGCACTGCCTCTGACCCGTCCAGCACAAAGGAACCCACCGCATGAAACTCCCGATCGGCGCAATAGCGAACTTCGCGCTGAAGCGCATCGTCCTGCCAGCCATCGCGAAGGCGGTCGTCTCGAATAAGAACCCGTTGACGAAGCAGGTGGCCGTCGATGTTTTGCGTCAGGCGGCGCAGGATGAGGTGGAGCGGCGCTTGAATTTGCGGGTGGAGTGACGGTTGAGGGTGGCGCTACGGTGTCACCCTCAACTGTTTGGATGCCCCTGCTGGGATCGAACCAGCATTCACGGATTCAAAGTCCGTTGTCCTACCATTAAACGAAGGGGCATTGCGCTTAGCTGTGCGGCGATGAGCATAGCATGCTGCGGTGGCAATAAGTGCATTATATTCAGGCGGCGTGGCGATAATCGTCGCGAGTATAGCCGCTATCATGCCATTTGCCGCCGCCATATAGACGCTGGCGATCATCCTCTGGCAATGCTTGCCAACTGGCTGCGTCTTGACCGCTGATAGCGACCGCCACAGCCTCGACCAGCGGGTTATCGGTCATCGTTCTGGCTCCTGATGGCGGTGGCGATATGGAGGGCTTCGATCGCCATGCTTTCATGATCCCGTGCTTCGGCTTTCACCTTCCGGCTAAGGGCGTTCTTGGCAGCTTCCAACCGCGCTTGCCGGTGTGCCTCCGCAATCCCCGCATCCCGCTCCCGCGTCGCCTTCTCGGCTGCTTGGCGGTGGCGGGCGACTAGAACAATAGCTTCGGCGTCATCATACTTTCCTGCTAGGACGCCTTCGCTATCTTGGCCCGCGACTGAGTTGCGCGGGATGAAATGCAGCCCCAACACTCGGTCGCACTGCTCGACCTTCACGTCAGTCATGGCCATGCTCCCTAATCAGCCGGTTCCAGTTGGTTGTGGCGCGCGTCTTGGTCCAGCTTCTGGAGAGGGTAAGGTGCAGGCAGTCTTTCGGCTGATCGGCTAACGGGGTGCCGTGATCGCACAGGATGATGAATGGTCCGGTGCCGTCGTCATACCCCTCATAGCCAGTCCTGATCGTCGGCTTCCGACCACAGTGACAGCGACGCACATGATCCATGCGGACCCCGTTCACCGTGATGCTACCCACCGCTCTTCTCCCGCAGGATGTGGTCGCGGACGGCGAGGCCGAGGGGTGTGAGACGATCCGACTTCAGTGTCAGGAACTGCGCCACACCTTCTGGCCATGGATCGCCAGTCACGTCGACCGTCATGAATGCATAGCCGCCATGGTTCGACATCATGTCTGACGCCCCCTCAATGGCCTCCCTCTGCGCCCTCGTCAGCCCAGCCGCGACGCGCGCGATTTCGGTGGGGTCGGTCATGGGCGTATCTCCTGTTGTCGAAACCAGCCAAAGCCGCCGCAAGTCAGGCACGTCGTACCAAAGTCGACGCCTTTTCCATCGCAGACCCAGCAATGTTCCTTTTCGCCAGTGCGGCCGTATGCATCAGGCTCGCTCCCCGCCTCCCGCATGATCTTCGCGTCGGTGTTGGTCATGGACGATCTCCGAACATATCGGCTATAGCCATCGCGGCTTTCGCGCGTTGCTGGATGCCTGCCCGGCGCATTGGCGCGTCGTAGCGGTTATGGCATTGCTGGCAGGCGTGAAACATGCGTTCGATGCTGGTTTCTTCCAGCGGCACGCCATGTTCGTGAGCTAGGGTCAGGACGACCTTGGACCCCGTTACAGGATGCGGCTGATGATTGACGGCGCCGCATCTCCCGCCCTCGTGGTCTAAGCCACAACGCCCATCGCATTCACAACGATCACCGCTGCGCTCGCGTGCCGACGCGACCATCGCCTTCCACGTCTTGGGATAACGCGCCCGGTTTTCAGGCCTAATTGGCATCGCCACCTCCCGAGTGCCGGTCATGCCATGCAACATGGCTGGCAAAGTCCTTACTCATCACAGGGTCGCAGCCATTAGCCTCGCGAAAGGCGCATACCCCGCCGTAGTGAAAGGACATGTTGGTCGTGAACCGTTCGTCCGCGCGCTCAGGCCAGATCGCCCATTGCCGCTCGAACCATAACCGAGTGCTATCGTCGCTGTTCGCGTAATGCTCGCGCCCTTCGTCTCGGTTACTCATCGCCGCCTCCGAGGGCTTTGCGGGCGATACGGGCGCACTGACCGTCCATTATCTCCCAATGGGTTTCGGGATTTTCCTTTGTCGCGGTCCAGTGGCGTTCCTGATCTACAGAAACTACCCGACCCAACGCCTCCCTCAGCCGCGCGTTTTCCTGCGTGAGGGTTTCGAGGGTGGCGAGAAGGTCGGGGAGGGTGTTGACGGCATCCACCGCCAGCTTGGCGTTGGCTAGATCAGGGGTAGCGGTGTGAAAGCAAGGGCCGTCTCGGAAGCGCGCTATAAAGCGCAGGTCTTCATCCGCCCCATAGATCGTCGGAGAATTATCGCGCCCGAAGCCCTTATTCATCAGATGCCAAGGAAGCTTTGACGCCTCCGCGATACGCTTCCGCAGCCGCTCGGTCAGGTCGGTCATGCTGCCTTCCTCATGCGTAGGAGCCCAGTCGGCACGTTGGTTCCGGCTGCAGAGAAACTGCCAACCGGCAGATCCCGCCATTCCCCCTCGAGTTCGCCGTGATCGTAGTGCGCCGTCGCGGGCAGGATCGATACCAGCGTGCCGCCTGGCTTCAGGAACCTGTAAGCATGCCTTACATGGTGCGCGTAATGGCGGCCGTAGAATGGTGGGTTCATGACCACTCGGTCGAACTCGGGCGTCGGTGTCTGCTCAAGAAAATTGGCCGTGACGACGCTGTGCCCCTTCGCGCGTGCCTGTGAGGCCCGACCGGGATGATATTCGATGCCGAGCGCCTGATAGCCACGACTGCGAATGCCATCCAGAATGCGCCCATCACCGCAAGATGGCTCAAGCACGCGGAGTGGCGGACGCTGGCCGGAGTAGCTGTTGCTATTCCAAACACTGGCGTACTCAAGCGCCTCCTCGACCACCTCTTCTGGCGTCCAGTAAAACTGGAGATCTTTGGCTACTGCGGTGCTGGCAGACGGCTTGACGCCTTCTTCCTCAGCGTCGGGCAGTACCTCGCCGTAGAACTCGCCAAGAGCACGATTGATATCGACCAGCGCCCAACTGTCAAAGATTACATGACAGTTGCCGTTCTGAAAGCGGCGGACCGTCAACCCGCGATCGGGCATGGCCGTGTCGCCAGTACGTGCCACGTCGCGAATTTCACCCCAAGTGATATGCGGCAGGCCCTGATAAGTGGCCAGCGCGTTGACCACATTCTCAAAGCGATCGACGCCGTAGCCAGAGCTATAGTCACCCCAGCCCGACAAAATTATCCGCTTGGGAAGGCCCCTTACACCAACCCGAACCTTCGCGTGCGACTTGTATGCAGGATCAAGATCCGCGAACGCTTCGGCCAGACCCCGGAGGATGTGATAGCGTGGTCGGATCAGATAGTCCCCAAAAGTCGCCTTAGCCGTGTCCATGGTCAGAGGCGGCGGATCGGCGATTGTCCGCTCGAATAGCTGCTTGTCCTTGGCACTGGCGACACGGCCGATATCGAGCCTATTGTAGATTGCCTTCCAGGCTGACGAGAGCAGGTTCTTGCGAATGCTGCTGGCGTGCAGATACGACTTGCTGCCGATCGGCTCGACATAGCACCCCTGAACGGTGCCAGCCATTTGGAGCGCGTCATGTGCCGCCTCGAACGCCTTGATGGCGTCTTCGACACCGGCGGCTTTGACCTCGTATTCCTCGATCAGGTCACCCACGGTGCGCTGATTTGCCGGAACGCTCGCGCTCATGCTGCTTGCCCCTTGTTGAGGCGGGCGGCGTCTTTCCATGCAGAGCGCTCGACCTGCTCGGTCCAGCGATGGAGCGCCTGAGTGCAGTTGCCGCACCACAGGCAATTGCGGGTGTCGCCTTCGACCTGCCAGCGCGTATCATCACCAATGAAGCTGGTCTTATGCTCGGGATCGATCGCGCACCGACCTTGGTCGACATATCGCTGCCAGAAACCTTCAACCTCGGTCAGCTGCGCAGCCCATGACGGGACATGCGCGAATATCTTGCCCATGCCACCACCGGACAGAGCGCCCATCAACCTGGTGCCTGTGAAGTAGCCGACATCATCGTCATCCAGCCAGCCGATATACCGGCCACCGTCCTCCCACTGATAGACGAGCGGATAGGATCGATAGGTACGCCGGTTGCGGTTCAGCCAGTGCCGGAGATTGGGGCTGTATTTGTCGCCGACCAGCTTGTGCGGCTCGACCGATAATGTGTTACAATAGTTCGTCACTTCGCGCCTCCTCGCGTCGTGGCAGCCCGTCCCGTTGGCGCGGGGCGGGCAACCTTTGCTCCTAGGTGCAGGGAGCACCTTCGGACGACGAAATGGCGGCACTAAACCGGAACAGATCGGAGGTTTGGCTAGGCTTATCGGCCTGCTTCACTCCTGATCGGAACCGTTCGCTCGGTTTTGTAAACCGAAGGTCGGGGGTTCGATCCCCTCATCCGGCACCATTTTCCATGTATCAGGAGTTGGCACCAAAATCCCGTCGCTGCGTTACAGTGGCGGAATGATCAAGGTCGCCAGCTACAATATCCGGAAAGGGATCGGCGCCGACCGGCGGCGCAATCCCGATCGCATCCTGGACGTCCTGCGTGAAGTCGATGCCGATGTGATCGCCCTGCAGGAGGCGGATCGCCGCTTCGGCGAACGCGAAGGGGTGATCCCGCTTCATCTGCTCGACGAGCATAGTGACTGGAAGCCCATCGTCTATGGCATGAAAGCCCGCTCGATGGGTTGGCATGGCAATACCATTCTAGTGCGCAAGAACACGCAGGTCCTGGATTTCGAGGCGATCCACCTGCCCTCGCTCGAACCGCGCGGCGCGGTCATGGCTGATGTGCAGACCAGGGCCGGGGTGATCCGGGTGGTGGGCATGCACCTCGACCTGTCGGGTCTCTGGCGGCGTCGGCAGGCGGCGGCGATCCTGGCGCATCTGACGAGTTGCGTGCATCGGCATCCGACCGTCATGATGGGCGACCTGAACGAATGGACCCGCGCGGCGGGGTGCCTGAAGGACTTCACCCGCGATTTCGCCATCGCGGAGACGGGGCCGAGCTTTCATGCAAGGCGGCCGATCGGGCGTCTCGACCGGATCATGGTGTCGCCCGAGCTGAGGATCGGCGCATGTGGAGTCCATGCGACCCCAATGTCGCGACGCGCCTCCGACCATCTGCCCATCTGGGCCATGATCGGTCCCCGCTGATGCGCGAAAAGGAGCTGCGGCTGGCGCTGGTCTGCTATGGCGGGATCAGCCTGGCCGTCTACATGCACGGCATCACCAAGGAAATCTGGCGGGTCGTGCGTGCCAGCCGCGCCTCGCATGAGGGCGATCCACCGGCGTCGGCGGTCGATGCGGTCTATCACGACCTGCTCGACGAGATGGCGGAGCGTGGCGGCGTACGCGTCCGCATCCTGGCCGACATCATCGCAGGCGCCAGCGCGGGTGGAATCAACGGCATATTCCTGGGCCATGCCATATCGACCGGCCAGTCCCTCGACCCGCTGACCGACCTTTGGCTGGAGGCGGCCGATATCGAGTCGCTGATCGCCCCGGAAGCGGCGCCGACCTCGCGCTTTTCCAAAATGTGGGCACTGCCCATCGCCTGGATGGCGGCGGGGCGCAGTGGCGAGAAGATCGCCGCACTGGACGAGGACACGCGCGAGGAGGTGCGCTCCAAGCTCGGCCATCTGATCCGCTCGCGCTGGTTCGAGCCGCCCTTCGCCGCCGATGCCTTTACCGGACGGCTCCTCGAGGCATTCGACCGTATGGCCAACGGTCCGGTGGGCAAACGACTGATACCGCCGGGCCAGCCGCTCGACCTTTTCGTCACCGTCACGGACTTTACCGGCCAGCCACAGCGGTTGCGGCTTCATTCGCCGGGCGAGGTGGTCGAGACCGAGCACCGCATGGTTGTCGACTTTACCGACACCGGCGGCGGCAAGCTGGCTGCGATCCCGGAGCTGGTCTTCGCAGCCAGGGCTACATCCAGTTTCCCCGGTGCCTTTCCCCCCTTCACGGTGGCCGAGTTGGACCGGGTTCTCGCGGCGCGCGAGCAGGAATGGCCCGAACGCGATGAATTTCTACGCCGCGTGCTGCCGCGCCATCATGCGGCGGGAGCGGCGGACAAGGCGGTGCTGATCGACGGATCAGTGCTGGTCAACGCCCCCTTCCGCCCCGCTATCGATGCCCTTGGCCGCCGACCCGCCCGGCGACAGGTCGACCGTCGCTTCGTCTATATCGACCCGTTTCCCGGAATGCATTTCCGCCTGCCCGGCGGCGGCGGCCATCCAGGGTTTTTCCAGACGATCATCGGTGCGATCAGCGAACTGCCCCGGCAGCAGCCGATCCGCGACAATCTGGAGGCAATCGCCGCCCGCTCCGGCCGGATCGACCGTATGCAGGCCATCCTGGCCGCCATTCGCGAGGAGGTCGAGCAGGAGATCGAGCAGCTGTTCGGCGGCACCTTCTTCCTCGACCGTCCGACTGCCGCGCGACTGGCGTCCTGGCGGGTACGCGCCCAGGCAGCGGCTGCCGCGAAGGCGGGGTTCAGCTATGCCGCCTATGGCCATCTGAAGCTCGCCAACGTCATCGATGCTATGGCGGCGATCCTGACGGAAGCCATGGGCGACGATGGCCAGCCGAACCGCCACCGCCTTCGCGCGATGATCGAGCGAACCGTGGCGGCCCGCCATGTCGGTGGCGAGGCGATCAACTTCACAGGCGGATCGAGCAACGGCGCGCGGACGTTCCTCCGCGCCTTCGACCTCGGTTATCGTATCCGTCGCCTTCGGTTGCTCGCCCGGCGGCTGACCGAACTGGAAGCGGATCATAGCGAGGCGGAACTCGCATCCGTCCGCGACGCCATCTACGAATCGCTGGCGGAGTTTCTGGAACGTCAGAGCGGCATTGGTCTCGCGGACTGGGCGGATGATATCCGCGCCGTTCGCGACGATGGCGGCCCGATGCTCGATCGACTGGAGGCCAGGCTCGATCTGATCCGACTGGACGGCGAAACCGACGCCCGGCTGGCCGCTGCCTTTTCGGGACTGCCTCGTACGGCGCGGCGCACCTTGCTGCTGACCTATCTGGGCTTTCCCTATTTCGACGTGGCGACACTGCCGCTGCTCCAGGGCGAGGGGCTGGACGAGTTCGACCCGATCAAGGTCGACCGCATCTCACCCGACGATGCTACCGCCATCCGGGCCGGGGGAGCGGAAGCGACATTGAAGGGTATCCAGTTCCTGACCTTCGGCGCGTTTTTCAGCCGCAGCTACCGGGAGAACGACTATCTTTGGGGGCGGCTGCACGGCGCGGAACGGATGATCGACATTGCCGTCTCCACTCTGCCCTCGACGATCCGGCTGAAACCCGGCGCGGTGGCAGCCTTCAAGCGGCGGGCTTTCCTCGCCATACTCGACGAGGAAGAGGAGCGGCTGACCTCCATCGCGCCCCTGATCGCCTCGCTTCGCCGGGAGATCGGCTGAAGGCTGGTCATGCAGGGTCAACGCGGCTAGACCGCATCGCCAAGCGAGGTTTCGCCGTCTCGTCAGGTCGGCGGCGAACCCGGTGATGCGGAGAAACCCATGCAGTTCCTGAAAATGCTCTTCTGGTGCCTGCTGGCCTTTCTGGCCGCGGCCTTCACGCTGGGGAACTGGACGACCGTGCCCATCCGGCTGGTCGGCGGACTGGTCGCGGACGTGAACCTGCCGCTGCTGCTGTTCCTGACCTTTCTGCTGGGGCTGGTGCCGACACTGATCTGGCAGCATGCCGCGCGCTGGAGGCTGCGCCAGCGATTGAGCGCCGCCGAGCGTTCGCTGGCCGCCGTATCGGCCGAGACCAGCGTCTACGTCGCCCCGATCCCTACTGTTACCTCCAACACCCAGCCGACGGTCTGATCCCTTCATGAGCAATCGCATCTACGTCGCCATCGACACCCCCGATCTCGCTCGCGCACAGGCGCTGGCGCAGAAGGTTCGCCATCATGTCGGCGGGCTGAAGCTGGGACTGGAATTCTTCTGCGCGCACGGCGCGACCGGGGTGCGCGAGATGGCGCATATCGGCCTGCCCATCTTCCTGGACCTCAAGCTGCACGACATCCCGAACACCGTGGCCAAGGCCGTCCAGTCGCTCGGCCCGCTCGCCCCCGCCATCCTGACCGTCCATGCCAGCGGCGGCCGCGCCATGCTGGAGGATGCCAAGGCGGCAGCACCGACCGGCACGAAGGTCATCGCCGTCACCATGCTGACCAGCCTGGACGCGAGCGACCTGTCGGAAACCGGCGTCGTCGGTTCTCCGGCGGATCATGTCCGCCGTCTGGCCGACCTGGCGGCGGAGGCGGGCGTGGACGGCATCGTGTGTTCGGGCGAAGAGGTCGCGGCGGTCAAAAAGGCATGGCCCAAGGGCTTTTTCGTCGTGCCGGGCGTGCGTCCGGCCGACGGTGTGATCGGCGACCAGAAGCGTGTCGTCACCCCGCGCGCGGCGGTCGATGCAGGTGCCTCGATCCTGGTCATCGGCCGTCCGATCACCCAGGCGACGGATCCTGACGCCGCTGCCCGTGCGATCGCCGCCACGCTATAAGACGTTTTTCGAGCCCTCCCATTCGGGAAACGATCATGACCACCACTGCCAAGATCTGCGGACTGACGTCGCCCGCCACGCTCGACGCCGCGCTGGGCGGCGGGGCGAGCCATGTCGGCTTCGTCTTCTTTCCCGCCTCGCCCCGGCATCTGACCTTCGACGTCGCGGCGGGACTGGCGGGACGGGTGCCCGATCATGTCCAGCGGGTCGGCGTCTTCGTCGATCCCGATGACCAGTTGCTCGAGGCGGCAGTCCGTGCCGGAATGCTCGACGCGATCCAGCTTCATCGCACCGCACCTGCGCGCGTGGCCGCGATCCGATCGAAATTCGACCGGGAAGTCTGGGCGGCGGTCGCGATCAAGCTGCGCGGCGATGTTGAGAAAGCGCGCGACTATGCGGGTGCCGCCAGCCTGATCCTGTACGATGCCAAGACCCCGGACGACGCATCGCTGCCCGGCGGCATGGGGCTGCGCTTCGACTGGAGCCTGCTGGACGGCGTTCGTCATCCACTGCGCTGGGCTCTGTCCGGCGGACTGGATGCAGGGAACGTCGCCGAGGCAATCCGCCGCACCGGCGCCCCCTTGGTCGATGTGTCCTCTGGCGTCGAGAGTGCGCCCGGTGTCAAGGATATGGACAAGATCGCAGGCTTCCTTAAAGCCGTTGCGACAAATCAGTGACAGGATCGTTTGCAGGGTTCGCTCCGCAAACGCCCAAGGGAAACGAGATGAACGCCCCCAATTCCTTCCGTGCCCAGCCCGACGAGCGCGGCCATTTTGGCGATTTCGGCGGGCGCTACGTCGCCGAAACGCTGATGCCGCTGATCCTCGATCTGGAGCGTGAGTATCGCGCCGCGCAAGTCGATCCGGCTTTCAAGGCCGAGTTCGACGATCTGATGACCCATTATGTCGGCCGCCCCAGCCCGATGTACTATGCCGAGCGCATGACCGAGACGCTTCGTGCGAGCGCGCCCGAGGGCAAGGGGCCGAAGGTCTATTTCAAGCGCGAAGAGCTGAACCACACCGGCGCGCACAAGATCAACAACTGCATCGGCCAGATCCTGCTCGCCAAGCGGATGGGCAAGACGCGGATCATCGCCGAGACGGGCGCGGGTCAGCATGGCGTGGCGACCGCCACCGTCGCGGCGCGCTTCGGCCTGCCCTGCACCATCTTCATGGGCGCGCGCGATATCGAGCGTCAGGCGCCAAATGTATTCCGCATGAAGCTGCTCGGGGCGGAAGTCCGCCCGGTCACGTCGGGTGCGCAGACCCTGAAGGATGCGATGAACGAGGCGCTGCGCGACTGGGTCGCCAATGTCCACGACACCTTCTACATCATCGGCACCGCGGCAGGCCCGCATCCTTATCCCGAGATGGTCCGCGACTTCCAGTCGGTGATCGGCACCGAGTCGAAGGCGCAGATCCTGGAAGCCGAGGGGCGCCTGCCCGACCTGCTGATCGCGTCGGTCGGCGGCGGGTCGAACGCCATCGGGCTCTTCCACCCGTTCCTGGACGATGCCGAGGTCGCGATGCTGGGCATCGAGGCGGCCGGACACGGCCTCAACACCACCCAGCACGCCGCCAGCCTGACCGGCGGCAAGCCCGGCATCCTTCATGGCAACAAGACCTATCTGTTGCAGGACGAGGACGGGCAGATTGCCGAGGCGCATTCGATCTCGGCCGGGCTCGACTATCCGGGGATCGGGCCTGAGCATAGCTGGCTGAACGATACCGGTCGCGTCGTCTATGAAGGCGTGACCGATACCGAGGCACTTGATGCGTTTCAGCTGTGCTGCAAGGTAGAGGGGATCATCCCGGCGCTGGAATGCAGCCACGCGCTGGTCGGGCTGATCCGGCGTGCGCCGCTGATGGACCGGGACCAAATCGTGCTCGTCAATATTTCGGGTCGTGGCGACAAGGACATCTTCACCGTCGCCGACGCGCTGGGAGCCAAGATGTGAGCCGGATCGCCGATACTTTTGCGGCCTGCGCCGATGCGGGCCGCGCCGCGCTCGTCACCTTCGTGACGGCAGGCGATCCGACGCCGGGCGACACTGCTGCGATCCTCGACGCGCTGGTCGAGGGGGGGGCGGACCTCGTCGAACTGGGTATGCCCTTCACCGATCCGATGGCCGATGGCCCGGCGATCCAGAAGGCCAATATCCGCAGCCTGGGTGCTGGGACCCGCACTGCCGACGTGCTGGCGATCGCCACGGCCTTTCGCGCGCGCCATCCCCATGTCCCGCTGGTCCTGATGGGCTATGCCAACCCGATGACGGTGCGCGGGCCTGAATGGTTCGCCGATGCGGCGGCGCAAGCGGGGGTCGACGGCGTGATCTGTGTCGATGTGCCTGCCGAGGAAGACGATGCACTGGGTGTCGCGCTACGCGGCAAGGGCATCGCCTCGATCCGGCTGGCGACCCCGACCAGCGATGCCGTGCGGTTGCCGACGATTTTGACGGGCGCCGACGGTTTCCTCTATTATGTCTCCGTCGCGGGCATCACCGGCCAGCAGCAGGCGGCGCAAGCCTCGATCGAGGATGCGGTCGCGCGACTGAAGGCGGCGACCCATTTGCCGGTCGCGGTCGGCTTCGGCGTCCGTACGCCGGAACAAGCTGCGGCGATCGGTCGCGTGGCGGACGGCGTCGTCGTCGGCTCGGCGATCGTCGACCTGGTGGGGGAGCATGGGGCGAACGCCCCCGCCCCGGTCCGCGCCTATATTGAAACCCTGTCGTCGGCACTGGCCGATGCACGCAAGGAACTCGCATGAGCTGGCTCAACAGCGTCCGCAACGTCATCCCCTTCGTCGTCAAGAAGGAGACGCCCGATCATCTCTGGCACAAGTGCAAGGGGTGCGGGCAGATGGTCTTCACCAAGGAGCTGGAAGACAATCTGAACGTCTGCCCGAAATGCGACCATCACGACCGCATCGGGCCGAAGGCGCGTTTCCGTCATCTGCTGGACGAAGGCAGCTGCAACGAACTGCCCGCGCCCAAGGTGCCCGAGGATCCGCTGAAGTTCCGCGACTCCAAGCGCTATGCCGATCGCCTGAAGGCGGCGCGGACCAGTGCCGCCGAAACCGACGCGCTGGTCAATGCGCGCGGCACGATCCTCGGCCATAAGGTCGTGGTCGGCGTGCAGGACTTCGCCTTCATGGGCGGATCGATGGGCCTGGCGGTCGGCGAGGCGTTCGTACGCGGTGTCGAGGCTGCGATCGCGGACCATTGCCCCTATGTGATCTTCACCGCCTCGGGCGGCGCACGCATGCAGGAAGGCATTCTCAGCCTGATGCAGATGCCGCGTACCACGGTGGCGATCCAGATGCTGCATGATGCGGGTCTGCCCTATATCGTCGTGCTGACCGATCCGACCTCGGGCGGCGTGATGGCGGCCTATGCGATGCTGGGCGACGTCCAGATCGCTGAGCCCAAGGCGATGCTCGCCTTTGCCGGCCGCCGCGTGATCGAGAGTACGATCCGCGAAAAGCTGCCCGACGATTTCCAGACGTCGGAATATTATCTGGATCACGGGATGCTCGACATGGTCGTCCATCGCCGCGACCTGCGTGAGCGTCTGGCAACCGTGATCGGCTATCTGACTGGATCGCGTCAGGCCGCCTGAGCCGTCGCCTTTTCCCATCGATCGCATTAGAGGGGCGGGCCGAGAGGTCCGCCTCTTTTCATATCCGCTTTCCAAGAGACCGGCCGATGCCCGACCATGCCCGTTCCGACCATCCGGCCGTCCAGGCGCAGCTAGACCGGCTATGGAGTCTGTCCCCCGGCGCGGATATATTGGGGCTGGAGCGGATCACGACCCTGCTCGGACGGCTGGGCGATCCGCAGCATCATCTGCCGCCAGTCTTCCACGTCGCGGGAACGAACGGCAAGGGCTCGACCTGCGCCTTTCTGCGCGCGGCGGTCGAGGCGTCGGGACAAAATGTGCATGTCTATTCCAGCCCGCACCTCGTCCGCTTCAACGAGCGTATCCGCCTGAACGGCCGCTTGATCGAGGATGATGCGCTGGCGACGGTGCTCGACGAGATCCTGGGTCATGCCGAGGGGATCGGCGCCAGCTTCTTCGAGGTGACGACGGCAGCCGCTTTTCTATCCTTCGCGCGCAATCCTGCCGCCGCGACGATCGTTGAGGTGGGCCTCGGCGGCCGGTTGGACGCGACCAATATCCTGCCGCCGCCCGCCGTCTGTGGCATCGCGGCACTGGGCATCGATCATGAGGCGTTTCTGGGCCGCAAGCTGACCGACATCGCGCGCGAAAAGGCGGGAATCGCCAAGCGGGGCACACCGCTGGTGACCATGGATTATGCCCGCCCCCTGCGAGATGCGATCGCCGACGTTGCGACGGCCGCCGGGGCACCTGTCTTCGCGCGGGGACAGGCCTGGTCGAGCACGTCGACGCGTAGCGGCGTGTCCTATCGGGACGAGCAAGGCGAACTTACCCTTCCCCGGCCGGGCCTGACAGGGGGACACCAGTCCCGCAACCTGGCGCTGGCGGTGGCGATGCTACGGCATCAGCAGGCCCTGACCGTCTCGGATGAGGCTCTCAAGCAGGCGGCGACCGGCGCCCGATGGCCCGCCCGGATGCAACGTCTGGGGCGTGGGCCGCTGACGCAGGTGCTCCCCGTTGAAACCCAATGCTGGCTGGACGGCGCGCATAATCCTTCCGCTGCAACACCGGTGGCGCGGACCATGGCGGCCTGGCGTTCCGAGGGGCCAAGCGCACTCGTTCTTGGGATGCTGGCGAACAAGGAGGCCGGGCCGGTCCTGGAAAAGCTGGGCAGCATGGTCGACCTGATCGTCACCGTGCCCGTACCCGATCACGTGTGTCACGCACCCGACAACTTGGCGGAACAGGCTCGCGCCCTGGGACTGAAGGCAATTTCGGCCGGTCATCCTTCCCAAGCGCTCGCCCTTATCACCGAACGGCTCGACACCCCGGCGCATGTCCTGATCGCTGGTTCACTATACCTGGCCGGACAGGTCCTCGCCGAGAATGACGAGACGCCGCAATGATGCGACGAGGCGACGGCACCACCTTCCTTATTTGCGATTGACTATCAATAGCGACCGTATAGCATGGGGACCGTAATCACGGAGTCCCTCGCCGATGGCCGAAACCACCACCCTTGCCGCAGCTCTGCCTCACATGCTGCCGGCCTGCCCCCACGCCCGGATTGCCCTGTTCGCGATACGTCGGATGGGCGCACATGGGCTGGCGGATGCCCGCGCGTCGCACACACTGTTCACCATGTTCGGGCAGGACTTCCGGCGCCCGCTGATCCTGATGCGGACGCTGATGGCCGATCTGGCCGCCCATGCCTCGGGCCAGATCGCCATCGCGCCGTGTTGCTGCGCGCGGATGACGGCGGCCGAGGCGGCGCTGATGACCATCCTGTCCCAGATGGAAACGGCACCGCAAAAGGCGCATTTCTTGATGACCGATCTGCTCGGCGTTCGGCGGGTCGACAGCGTCCTGGCGAGCGCCGCCGCCGTCGCGGCGGCCTTCGCGGACGAGGGGCGGCCGATCAGTTACTGACTGGTGCCTCATGACGGGCGTCGCCCTCTCCGGCGACGCCTGCGCTGCCGATCGAGCGATCGACCAGGCCCGACCGCGCCATCCACCAGAACAGCAGGACACCCGGCACCGCGACGACCGTGGTCAGCAGATAGAAGTCGACATAACCGAACTGCTCGACCAGCGCCCCGGCCGTCGTACCGCTCAGGATACGCCCGACCACGCTCGCCGCCGCCGAGATCAGCGCATATTGCGCGGCGGTGAAGCGCAGGTCGGTCAGCGCGGAGAAATAGGCGACGACGGTAACCCCGCCGATCCCGCTGGAGAAATTCTCGAACCCGATCGCGCCCGCCATGCCCCAGTTGGAATGGCCCAGTGCGGCCAGGCCCGCAAAGGACAGGTTGGAGACGGCCATCAGGATCAGGCTGATGAGCACCGATCGCTTCATGCCCAGCCGTGCGTAGAGGACGCCGCCGACGAAGACGCCGATCAGCAATGCCCAGAAGCCGACACCGACGTCGTACAGCGCGATCTCGTCCTTGCTGAACCCCAGGTCGTTGAACAGCAGGCGGAAGGTCAGGTTGGCGAGCGTATCGCCGATCTTGTGGACCAGGATGAAGGCCAGGATGACGAGCGCGCCCTGACGACGGAAAAACTCGGCAAAGGGGCCGACGACCGCGCGGACAATCCCCTCGGCCGGGCGCGTGGCGGTGATTTCGTTATGGCGCTTCGGCTCGCCCATGAAGAGCGCGGTCAGCACGGCGGGCAGCGCAAAGGCGCAACTGACCATATAGGCCACGCTCCACCCCGCACGGGTCGCGATGACCAGCGAGAGGGAGGCGACCAGCGCCGAGCCGATCCGCCAGCCATATTGGCCCATGCCCGCCCCCACGCCCAGTTGGCGCGGCTCCAGCAATTCGATGCGATAGGCGTCGATCACGATGTCGAAGGTTGCCCCCGCACCCCCCAGCGCCAGGGCCGCCATCGCCGTCTGCGCCAGCGACACGCGTGGATCGGCCAGGCCCAGACCAATCGCCGCCGCACAGACCAGGCCTGCCACGACCAGCAGCCACGAGACACGCTGGCCCAGCCGGTGGAGAACGGGGATCTTCACCCCCTCGACGATCCAGGCCCAGAGCCATTTCAGATTATAGGCCAGGATGACGAGCGCAAAGGCGGTGACGCTCTTCTTCTCGATCCCCGCTTCCGCCAAGCGGCTGGCCAGCGTGGCGTTGATCATGGTCAGCGGAAAGGCCGACGATATGCCGAGCGCAAGCGAGGCCAGCGGTGCTGGCTCGACATAAGGCCGCACTCCGTCCAACCAACGCGCACTCGCCATAGACCCGCTCACCCTATCGGAAAGCGGGGACCCTATAAGGCTTGGCCATCAGGGGCAACGGGGCCGGACGATCCGGTTCGGGCGAAAAGACGAAAGCCCGATGGCAGGCGGCCCGGCGCCTTGCCTGCACGGCGCTCCTCGATCGCATCGATCGCACCCAGCAGCTCGCGCGAACCATAGGGCTTCATCAACAGACCTTCGGCGAGTTGCTCGACGCCATCGGGCGGCGTGCCGGTGATGAACAGGACGGGAATGTCGCGGGCATGGGCGGCCCGTGCAACATCGACGCCGCTGCCGTCCGCCAGCCGGACATCCGCCAGGACCAGATCGATCCCGGCACCGCCATCGATCAGGGTGACGGCCTTGCTGACCCGGTCGATGGTGGCGACCACCTCGTACCCGGCATCGGTCAGGACGTGTTCGGTATCGAACGCGACCAGCGGCTCGTCCTCGACGACGAGCAGTTTGACCAGCTGTCGTTTCTTGCGCCCGAACAATCTCATCCCTCTATCGGCCTGTCCTGCTGTCCCGCTCGCTCGCGTAACGCTTTGTCCGCCGGAAACGACGCAATTAATTTCCTTTGGTCGACACCCTCTGTATCAGCGTGGATCATGACATCAGATCAACGTATAGCAAAGCTGCTCGCGCGGGCAGGAGTCGCGTCGCGCCGCGAGGTCGAGCGGATGATCGCCGAGGGCCGGATCGCCCTGAACGGCGTGACCATCGACACCCCTGCGACGCTTTTGTCGTCGCTCGATGGCGTGACCGTGGATGGCGAACCCGTCGCGGCGCCCGAGCCGACACGCCTGTTCCTGTATCACAAGCCAACCGGGCTGCTTGTCACCGAGCATGATCCCGCCGGACGGCCGACCATCTATGACCGCCTGCCCGAGGGATTGCCGCGTCTGGTGCCGGTCGGACGGCTCGACCTGAATACCGAGGGGCTGTTGCTGCTGACCACCGATGGCGGGTTCAAGCGCCAGCTGGAACTGCCCGCGACCGGCGTCGAGCGCACCTATCGCGCCCGCGCCTACGGCGACATCACCCAGGCCCAGCTGGAAGAGCTGATCCACGGGATCGAGATCGACGGCATCCGCTATGGCCAGATCGATGCCAATCTCGAGCGGCGGACCGGTGCGAACGTCTGGATCGAGATGACGCTGCGCGAGGGCAAGAACCGCGAAGTTCGCCGCGTGCTCGAGCATCTGGGGTTGCAGGTCAGCCGGTTGATCCGTCTGCGCTACGGTCCCTTCGTGCTGGACGAATTGCCGGTGGGTGACATCGGTGAGGTACGGGGTGCCGATATCGTCGAGTTCCGGCGATCGCTGGAAGGCGGCATCCCCGCCGATGCAATCAAGCCTGCGAAGATCAAGCCCGGCTTTCGCACGCCGCCGACGCGCGCTGCGGGTGAACGCCCGGCTCGCGCCGGGTCGGGCGAGGCTCGTGGTGGAGCAAGCGACCGCCCACGGGCGCAGGAGCGGATGGGGTCCGGTGAACGGAGCCGCCGTGACGAAGGGCGTCCGTCATCGGCCTATGGCAGGGGCGATCGTCCAGCCCGTGAAGGCGTCCGAACCGACCGACCGCGCGAAGGCGCGAAGCCCTATGGCAAGGCGCCGACGAACGAACGTCCCGGCTTTGGTGGGCAGCGCTCATCCCGCTTCGACGATCGTGCCGAACGCCCTGCGCGTGACGGTGTTCGCTCCGATCGGCCGCGATCGGGTTCCAAACCCTTTGCGAAATCCCCGACGGGCGAACGGCCGGGCACCAGCGGCCAGCGGCCGGCACGTTTTGATGACCGGGCCGAGCGGCCCGCCCGTGAGGGTGGGCGTTCCGATCGATCGCGTCGCGATGCCAGGCCTTTCGGCAACGGTGCCCCCGGCGAACGCTACGGATCCGGTGGACAGCGGCCATCGCGCTCGGAAGACCGGGGCGACCGTCCGCCACGGGACGGCGCGCGCTTTGACCGTTCGCGCGGCGACTCCAAGCCCTTTGCCAAGCCAGCCAGCGGAGAACGCTCGGGTCCCGGGGGGCAGCGCCAGCCGCGCTTCGACGATCGCGGCGATCGCACCGCCCGTCCGTCGCGCGGCCCACAGGGTTCGTCCGGTCGTTCCGGTGGCCCGTCGCGGCCGGACTCGCGTGGCGGAGGACGCCCGAACGGTGGCGGCTCGCGTCCCGGTCGGCCAGGAGGGTACCGCTGATGCGCGTGATCGCCGGACAATGGCGCGGACGCCCGCTTGTCGCGCCCAAGGGTGACGTGACCCGCCCCACAGCCGACCGGACGCGCGAGGCCTTGTTCTCGATGCTGACGGCCCGGCTGGGCGATTTCGAGGGGCTGGCGGTCGGCGATTTCTTCGCCGGATCGGGTGCGCTGGGAATCGAGGCGCTGTCGCGCGGGGCGGCGTCCTGTCTGTTCGTCGAGCAGGACCGCGCTGCACTAGACGCGCTGCGGGCCAATCTCGCCAGACTGGAGGCCAAGGGCGATGTCCGCGCCTCGTCGGTGATGGCGTTGGGGCCTGCGCGCGCGCCGCTCGATCTGATCCTGATGGATCCGCCCTATGCGACGGGTGCGGGCAGCGTCGCGCTCGACAAGCTGGCCCGGCTCGGCTGGGTGGGTGCCGGCACCTGGGTCAGCATCGAGACGGCCAAGCAGGAAGACGTCGAGATTGCGGGCTTCACCGTCGACGCCTCGCGCGTTCACGGCAAGGCGCGGCTGACCCTGCTCCGTCAGGCCTGATAGGCACCGCGCCCGCGCATCAGGGCGAGCCCGGCGAGGCTGAGCAGACCGGCGGCGACCAGATAGCCGCCGACGAAGTTCAGCCCGCCGCGCTCGGTCAACGCCTGCGCCGCGATCGGGGCGAGGGCGCCGCCGATGATCCCGCCCAGGTTGAACGTCATCGACACGCCGGTATAGCGCACCCCGGCCGGAAACAGCGCGGGTAGCCAGCCGCCGAGCGGGCCGTATGCAAAGCCCATGACGAACAGCGCCGCCGCCAGCCATACGAAGACGATCGCGAGCGACCCCGATCCCAGCATCGGCCCCATCGCGATCCCGACCAAGACGCAGCCCGCAAAGCCCAGCCGCAGCATGAAGGGCGCACCATGCCGGTCGGCCATTACGCTGGCGACGACGACGCCGAGCGCCAGGAACAGGATCGCAACCAGCTGGATGCCCAAAAACGCCTCGCGCGGGTAACCGAGCACTGTCGTTCCATGCCCGAGCGCAAAGGCGGTTGCGAGGTAGAAGATCGCGAAACAGGCCACCACCCCGCCCGTCCCGGCCAGCAGCGCGCGGCCATGCCCCTGGAGCAGCGTCGCGATCGGCACGCGTGGCAACGCCTCGGCCTTCTTGGCTTCGGCAAAATCGAGCGTCTCGGTCAGGCGCAGGCGGACCCACAGGCCCAGCAGCACCAATACCGCGCTCGCCAGGAACGGCAGGCGCCAGCCCCAGGCGCGGAATTGTTCGTCGGTCAGGATCAGGCCAAGGATCAGGAAAAAGCCGTTGGCCAGAATGAAGCCGACCGGCGCGCCGAGCGGCGGGAACATGCCCCAGGTGTTGCGCTTGCCCGGCGGGGCATTTTCCACGGCGAGCAAGGCGGCTCCGCCCCATTCGCCGCCAAGCCCAAGCCCCTGCCCCAGTCGCGCGATGCACAGCAGCAGCGGCGCGATCCATCCGGCCTGCGCATAGGTCGGCAGGAAGGCGATGGCGACGGTCGATCCGCCCATCAGCATCAGGCTGACCACCAGGGTCGATTTCCGCCCCACCCGGTCGCCGAAATGGCCGAAGGCGATGGCACCCACCGGTCGGGCCACAAAGGCGAGGCCGAAGCTGGCATAGGACAACAGCAACTGCGCCGTCGCCGAGGAAGCCGGAAAGAATAGCGGCCCGAACACCAAAGCCGCCGCCGTGGCATAGATATAGAAATCGTAGAACTCTACAGCCGTGCCGGTCAGGCTGGCCAGCAGGATATGGCGGTGCGACGGAGGCGAGGCATGGGTCATGCCTCGCTCGTGCAGAAGCGGACGCCCGGCGTAAAGCCTTATCCGCTTATCCCGCCAGCACGCGCGCTAGTTGCAGCAGCAGCCAATAGAGGGTGCCCGACAGCAGCATCGCGGCCGGCAGCGTCAGGACCCAGGCGAGCAGCATGTTGCGGATCGTCCGGAACTGAAGGCCCGCCCCATTGGCAACGGACGCCCCGGCAACGCCGGAGGTCAGGATATGGGTGGTCGACACCGGACGGCCGATATATTCCGCACCGAAGATCGTGGCGGCCGTCATCAGCTCGGCCGCGGCACCCATGCCATAGGTCAGGTGCGTCTTGCCGATGCGCTCGCCGACCGTCACGACGATGCGTCGCCAGCCGACCATCGTGCCCAGGCCCAGCGCCAGGGCGACCGTGACCTTCACCCATAGCGGGATATAGCGGGTGCCCCGCTCCAGCGACCCGGCATAGCTGTTCAGCGACTCGATCTCGGCGGCGGTGAAGCGCTGCTTGGCCGTCTCGCTCTTCGTCACCATGCGGGTGGTGTCGAGGACCAGATACATGTCGTTGCGCAGATTGGGCACGACGGCGGCGGGAACGCGGCTGAACGTGCCATAATTGCCGATCCGCTCGCCAATGTCGCGGGACAGTTCGGACAGGCCCGCATAGACCTTGGGCGTATCGATCGCCTTTTTCCGGACGCCGTCGACGACGTCTGCGCGCGCCTGATCGACCGAAATGGTGCCCTGTTCACCGTGCGCGGCATAGGCGGTCGCGGCGACCTGGGCGCTGCGTACGAAGGCGGGCATGGCGCTCTCGGGCAGCGTGCGGTTCAGTGCATAGGCGGTCGGCGCGCAACCGATCAGGATCAGCATGATCAGCCCCATGCCCTTCTGTCCGTCATTGCCGCCGTGCGCGAAGCTGACCGCCGTGCAGGTAAAGATCAGGAGCGCACGGATGCCGCGTGGCGGCGGCGTGTCGCCCTCCGGCTCGCGGTAAAGTCGCTTGTCGCGCAGGAAGCGCTTCATGACGAGCAGCAGCATCAGCGCACCGGCAAACCCGATCAGCGGGCTGAACAGCAGCGCGGACAAGACCTTCCAAACCTGCGCCATATCGACGCCGGACGTGCCGGGAATGCTGGACAGCAGCTGATTGGCGAGCCCCACGCCCAGGATCGAGCCGATCAATGCATGGCTCGACGAATTGGGCAGCCCGACGGCCCAGGTCGCCAGGTTCCAGAGGACGGCTGCCAGCAGCAGCGCGAAGATCATCGCGAACCCGCCGGCCGAGCCGACATGCAGCATCAGGTCGATGGGCAACAGCGTGATGATCGAATAGGCGACGGCCCCGGTGGAGCTTAGAACGCCCAGAAAATTGAAGAAACCGGACCAGACAACGGCCAGCGGCGCGGGCATCGAATGGGTGTAGATGACGGTCGCGACGGCATTCGCGGTATCGTGGAAGCCGTTCACGAATTCGAAGCCCAGCGCGATCAGCAGCGCCAGCCCCAGAAAAGCGAACACGCCCATCGCCATCGGCTCACCAACGCGGGCGGTGTCGACCGCAATGCTATAGCCGGCATAGGCAAGGCCACCGACCAGCAGGGCCGTAAACACCCAGCGGCCCATCGGATGGAGCCCGGCATCGAGGCGCGGCCCGCAAACGCGGGATTCGGATTGGCCACCGGCGAGCGCATAGGATGTCATGGCCAATCGCGTTGCGCCTTTCCGGTGACATTTTCATGACGGCGGCCCGGTCTCTTCGGGGCCACGCTGTCTCCCATCGGAACGCGACCGGGCGGTGGATCGAGCCGCCCGGTCGAGTGCCGTTCACGCTTTTAGTCCTTGCTGGCCAGCGCGACCGGGGCAGCGGTTGGCAACGCCGCGACCTTCTCGTCGCTGCGTCCATCATCATCTCCCGACGGCAGCGTGTGATGTCGGCATTGCGGCGTAGATCGAGATCGGTATGACGGACGTGTCGCTTTCGCGTGGCACAAAAGACGGCACGATGACGCATCCCGCGATGAAACAGGGCCAAGCCGAAATCACGGGTGGTTGCCCCCGCCGCAAACGTTCCCTAACTGTTCGCGATGACCGTGCCTCCCACCGATCCCGCCGCTTCGCTGGCCGACTATCCCTATCTTCGGACGTTGAATCCCGCGCAGCGTGAGGCGGTGTTGACCACCGATGGGCCGGTACTGGTGCTGGCGGGCGCAGGAACGGGCAAGACGGCGGCGCTGACCGCACGGCTGGCGCACCTTCTCTACACGCGCAAGGCCTGGCCGTCGGAGATCCTGTCGGTCACCTTCACCAACAAGGCTGCGCGCGAAATGCGCGAGCGCGTCGGGCGGCTGGTCGGCGATGCGGTGGAGGGGATGCCATGGCTGGGCACCTTCCACGCGATCGGCGCCAAGATGCTGCGTCGCCATGCCGAACTGGTCGGGCTACAGTCCAATTTCACCATCCTCGACACCGACGATCAGCTACGGCTGCTCAAGCAGCTTATCGTCGCAGCGGACATTGATGAGAAGCGCTTTCCGGCGCGCGCTTTGGGTGGCCTGATCGACGAGTGGAAGAACAAAGGCCTGGTCCCCGGCGATATCGACGCGGGCGAGGCCGAGCGTTACTCCAATGGCCAGGGCGCCGAGCTGTATCGCCAATATCAGGACCGGCTGCGCAGCGTGAACGCCTGTGACTTCGGCGACTTGCTGCTCCACATGCTGACCATCCTGAAGACGCACCGCGACGTGCTGGACCAGTATCAGCAGCGTTTTCGCTATATCATGGTGGACGAGTATCAGGATACCAACAGCGTCCAGTACCTCTGGCTGCGGCTGCTCGCCCAGGCGCGCAAGAATATCGCCTGTGTCGGTGACGACGACCAGTCCATCTATTCCTGGCGTGGCGCGCAGGTAGAGAATATCCTGCGCTTCGAACGGGATTTTCCTGGTGCCAAGGTCATCCGGCTGGAACAGAATTACCGCTCGACCCCGCATATCCTGGGCGCCGCGTCGGGCGTGATCGCCAACAATGGCGGGCGGCTCGGCAAGACGTTGTGGACCGAACTGGACGTCGGCGAGAAGGTTCAGGTGCTGGGGGTCTGGGACGGCCCGGAGGAAGCACGGCGGGTCGGCGAGGAGATCGAAGCCGCGCGACGGTCGGGTACGTCCTATGACAATATCGCCATTCTCGTCCGCGCCTCGCACCAGACCCGCGAATTCGAGGATCGCTTCATCGCGATCGGCCTGCCCTATCGGATCGTCGGCGGCTTCCGCTTCTATGAGCGGGCCGAAATCCGCGATGCGCTCGCTTACCTGCGCATCGTCAACCAGCCATCGGACGATCTGGCATTCGAGCGGATCGTCAATGTTCCCAAGCGCGGGCTGGGTGACAAGGCGCTGGCCAAGATCCATCAACTGGCGCGGGCTGAAGGACTGCCGCTGACGATCGCCTCGGCACGTATCCTCGACACCGATGAACTGACCCCGCAGGCCCGGCGGAGCCTGGGCAATCTGATCGGCGACATCGCCCGTTGGCGCGACATGGCGCGAGACCTGGCGCATCCGGAGCTGGCGCGGCAGTTGCTGGACGAGAGCGGCTATACGGCCATGTACCAGAACGAGAAATCAGCCGAGGCGGCCGGGCGGCTGGAGAACCTGTCCGAACTCGTCCGCGCGATGGAGGATTACGAGTCGCTCGGCGCGTTCCTGGAGCATGTCTCGCTGGTCATGGACCGCGATGGCGACCAGCGTGAGCCCGAGGTGACGATCATGACGATCCATGCCGCCAAGGGGCTGGAGTTCGATACGGTGTTCCTGGCGGGCTGGGAAGAAGGCCTGTTTCCGTCGCAGCGTGCGATCGACGAGGGCGGCACGCGCAGCCTGGAGGAGGAACGGCGGCTCGCCTATGTCGCGATCACCCGCGCACGGCGCAAGGCGGTGATCCTCCATGCGGCCAACCGCCGCATCTATGGGCAGTGGACGTCCAGCCTGCCGAGCCGCTTCGTCGGTGAATTGCCGCCCGAGCATATCGAGAGCGAGACGAGCATGACCGGCGGTGAAAGCCTGTGGCGGGCCAACTGGTCCGAACATGCCGATCCGTTCGCCAATGTCGGGCGCGGCACCGGGCGCGGGCCGGGCTGGCAACGGGCGGCGACGGGGCAGAATGCGGCCCCCGCCCGTCCCGCTCGGATCGTCGAATCGCGTTCGCCCTCCGTCGGACTGGGTCAGAAGGGGCGCGACGACCTGAATGTCGGAGAGCGCGTATTCCACCAGAAGTTCGGTTATGGCGCGATCGCGGCGATCGAGGGTAACAAGCTGGAAATCGATTTCGAGCAGGCCGGACGCAAGCGGGTAATGGACAGTTTCGTCACCAAGGGGTGAAAGCTTCCACCTTCCTCTCCTCGCAGCGAAGGTGGCAGGCCGAAATCCTGACGAAGGGGTGTCCCGTTGGAGAGATCGGGCTAACCTACAACCTGCTATACCCCTCCCCTTGCAGGGAAGGAACGGATTTCGATCCGACTTGGACCGCCGTTCAGGAACCATATTCTTTCGGGACCGTATCGGTCGCCTTCCCCGACTGTCGGGGTATGGAGGGATAGGAAAGATGGGCTTTCGTCGTCTGGCCATTTTGGCGATCACCACCGCCGTTACCGCAACGGCCATCCCGGCGACGGCACAGACCGCCGCGCAGGATGCGCGGTTCCGGGCGGCGCAGGCACGTTTTGATCGGGAATATCAGATCTATCGTCAGGAGGTGGACCTGTACCAGTCCGAGCGGAACCAGGGCGGCTATGACGATGGCGGCTATCGCCCGGCCCCGCCACCACCTGGCCCCGGTGGCTATCGGGTCGCACCGCCGGTTCCGGCCGATGGCTATGACCGCAATGCCGAACCTTATTACGATCCAGTCGGCGACTATCGCGATGGCTCGCAATATCGCGAGCGGGTGCTGCAACCGCAGGATCGCGTCTATGCGGGAACCGATGGCCGCTATTATTGCCGTCGCTCAGACGGCACGACCGGCCTGATCATCGGCGGCGCGGCAGGCGGCGTCCTGGGCAATCTGGTCGGTGGGCGCAGCAGTACGATCGCGACGCTGCTCGGTGCGGCTGGCGGTGCCTTGGCCGGTCGCTCGATCGAGCAGAACCAGGTCCGCTGCCGCTGAGGCGCATGTCAGGCACCGCGCTTCATCGCCAGCACGGTGCCTGACCCTTCCGGGATCAGCCTGGCTCGACCATCATCAGGGCAGCACCCTGATATTTCTCGGCATCGCGCTCGAACAGGGCGCTGGCGGCGAACCGCCGGGGCGTGAGGCGCAGCGCGCCAAGCCCGGCGAGCTTGAACGTGCCCATCTTTTCCTCGCGCGGCGGCTTGCCGTCCCGCTCGATCGTCGTCGCATCGACGTAAAGTTCGTCGTGCCGGGTGAAGATTACATGGGGCGCCAGCACCACTTCCCCGCGATTGTACATGGCGGACACCGCCTGCATCTTGACGATCGCTTCGAAGATGATGGCGGGAGCGCCTGCCGCCGGTTCAGCCGGACGGCGCTCGGTCGTCGTCATATCGGTCATCTCCTGCATTTGCCGATCCTGTCGCGGTGCAGCAAGAGCATAATTGCCGCATAGGGCCATGGAAAGGCCGGGCGTGCGATACGCCCGGCCCCTCCGTCTATCGCCTGGGAGCGTCCATCAGCTTCTGGGCGAAATATACCATCTGCTGCGCGCTCAGTCGCGCACCTTGCGCAATGTCGGCATCCCCGGAGTGGCCACCGGCCGTATCCTCGTAAAAAAGATAGGGTATGCCATATTCGGAAAGGCGGGCGGCAAACTTGCGCGCATGCTGCGGCCCGACCCGATCGTCCTTGGTGGTGGTCCAGATATAGGGTTCAGGATAGGCTACACCCTTGCGGATATTGGCATAGGGCGAAATCTTGCGCAGGAACGCAGCCTCTTCGGGCACGTCGATCGAGCCATATTCGTCCTTCCACGAATCACCCGCCGCGATCTTCTGATAGCGGACCATGTCGAGCAGCGGGACCTGGATCGTCACCGCCTTCCAAAGCTCGGGATGCTGGGTCAGCTCGACCCCCATCAGCAGGCCACCGTTCGAGCCGCCATAGATGCCCAGCTTCTGCGGATTGGTGATGTGCCGCGTGAAGAGGTCCTTCGCCACCGAGGCGAAATCGTCATAGATGATCTGCCGCTTGGTCTTGCGGCCTGCATCATGCCATTTCGGCCCGAACTCGCCACCTCCCCGGATATTGGCGAGCACGAACGCCCCGCCCCGCTCGGTCCAGATCTTGCCGGTCGAGCCGAGATAATAGGGCAGCCGGGCAATCTCGAAGCCGCCATAGGCCGTCATTAGCGTCGGCGTCGTCCCGTCGAGCTTCGCGCCCTTGGGCAGGACCACGAAATAGGGGATCTTGGTGCCGTCGGTCGAGGTCGCCTCATATTGATGGACCGTCGTGCCGGTCGCGTCGAAGCGAGCGGGCAGTGTCTTCAGCACCTGCGGCGCGGTCGGGCGGCCAGCGTCGAAGCGTGATAGCACGGTCGGCGTCGTGAAGCCCGAGGTAGACAGATAGACGGTATTCGACCGGTCGCTGGTGCTGACCACATCGACCGCCATATTGTCGGGCACCTGCACGGCGCTGGCGGTCCAGCCACTGCCGGTCGGAGCAAAGATGCTGGCCCGGCCCCGGACATTGTCGATATAGGTGACGACCACGCGATCCTTTGTGGTCGAAACGCCCTCCACCGCCTGACGGTCAGTCGGCGTGAAGAGTGCGCGCGGCGTAATTTGCCCCGCTTCCAGTTCGGACAGCGGCGCCCAGACTACCGATCCCGCCGGATGCTGGCCCCAGGCGTCGCTCGTCTGGAAGATCACCCGGCCATCGACCAGCCCGGCCGGAAAGGCACGTGCGGGCATGGCGATCGGCTTGGCCCCGCCCTTGGGCGTCCAGAACAGCTTGCTGCCGCCGAAGAAGGTCTGCCGCCGCTCGATCACGACGGCCCGGTTGCCCTTTGCATCGGTCAGGACGCTGGCATAGGTGCCCAGTTCGTCAGTCGGCCCGCCACGGAAAATCTCGGTTGCCTGATCCAGCGGTGTTCCGCGCTTCACCATTTTCACGACAAAGGGATAGCTCGACTTGGTGAGCGTCCCCTGCCCCCAGTCACGACTGACCAGCAGCGTATCCTTGTCAAGCCAGGCCGCCCCCTGCTTCGAGGTGGAGAGACGAAAACCGTTCGGCACGAACTGCCCGGTTTCGAGATCGAATTCGCGATATTCTATCGCGTCCTCGCCGCCCTCCGACAGGGCGATCAGGCATAGCCGGTCCTCGGGGCTGAGACAGGACAGGCCTTTCCAGACCCATTTCTTGCCCTCCGCCTTGCTGAGTGCGTCGAGGTCGAGCAGCGTTGTCCATTTGGGGTTGGCGGAGGCGTAGTCGGCCTCGGTCGTCCAGCGCCATAGCCCCTGCGGATGATCGGCATCGCGCCAGAAATTGACGATCCGGCCATAGATCTGGCCCGGCATCGGAATGCGATCCTTGGCCGAGGCGATGGCGAGCGCTTCGGAATAAAAGGTCTGATAGCGCGGGTCGTTCTGAAGGCGCGGCAGGGTCTTGGCATTCTCGGCCTCGACCCAGGCAAGCGCCTTGGGTCCGTCCTTGTCCTCCAGCCAGATATAGGGATCATTCTCGGTCATCGCGCTGGTCTGCGCCATGGCAGCCCCCGCCACAAGCTGTCCGGCCAGCATCGTGCCCGCCAATAGTCCACGCCATCCCCGCATCCGTCACACTCCGTCTCAATCGCGAATGACACGAATGTGACGTCATCACGTAACTAAAGCAATGCGGGACCATGGCTTTATTACCCAGCCGATCGTCGCCATGGAAAGCAACGAAATTGTTGGACTCCCCCGATGCTGTGCAATCGCCGGGGATACGGAACGGCCGTCCCATCGACCCGTTCACGTCCCGTCATATCGCCCCAGACGAAGGAGCCGACGATGCCTTATGTAAAAACCCGCGACGGAACGGATATCTATGTCAAGGACTGGGGCGAAGGCCGTCCCGTCGTGCTGCTCCATGGCTGGCCGCTGTCGTCGGACATGTGGGACACCCAGATGATGGCGCTGGCCGAGGCAGGGTTCCGCGCCATTGCCTATGATCGACGTGGTTTCGGACGGTCGGGCCAGCCCTGGTCGGGTTATGATTATGACACGCTGTCCGATGATCTCGCCGACGTGCTGGAGGCGACGGGCGCACAGGAGGCGGCCGTCATCGGCTTCTCGATGGGTGGCGGTGAAGTCGCGCGCTATATGAGCCGCCATGACGGCAAGGGCGTGATCGCG
Source organism: Sphingomonas parapaucimobilis NBRC 15100 (assembly GCF_000787715.1). Lineage (GTDB taxonomy): Bacteria > Pseudomonadota > Alphaproteobacteria > Sphingomonadales > Sphingomonadaceae > Sphingomonas > Sphingomonas parapaucimobilis. The sequence continues at coordinate 79,866 of NZ_BBPI01000068.1, read as the reverse complement.
GCCGGGCTGATCGCGTCGGTCGTGCCCTATATGCTCAAGACCGACGACAACCCCCATGGCACCGACCAGTCGGTGTTCGACGAGATCGGCCAGAGCCTGCGCGACGACCGCGCCAACTTCCTTCGCCACACCTTCTTCAAGCAATTCTTCGGCGTCGGTTTCATCAGCAGCCCGGTCAGCGACGACGTGCTCGACTGGGCGACGGGCGTGGCGATGCAGGCGGGGCTCAAGCCGACCCTCGCCTGCGCCGAGTCGTTCAGCCAGACGGACTTCCGTCCCGACCTGTCCGCCTTCCGCGTGCCGACGCTGATCGTTCACGGCACCGGCGATCAGACCGTCCCGATCGATGCGGCGGGTCGTGCGGCGGCAGCGGGGATCGCGCATTCGCAGCTTGTCGAATATGACGGCGCACCCCACGGGCTGAACGTCACGCACGGCGATCGGCTGACCAGCGACCTGCTGACCTTCCTGGGTCGGTGATACGAAAAGGGCGGCCTTTCCGGGCCGCCCTTTCTTATTTCAGGGGGACGATGACCTCGTCCGGGTGGGCGACGTTCAGTTCCTTGCGCACCATCTCGTCGACCATGTCCGGGTTGGCATGATCGGGATCGAGCAGCGCGACCCGGTTCTTCAGCACCGTCCGTCGCTTGTCGAGTGCGGCATAGTCATGCTCGCGCTTGACCAGCTGGCGCTGATATTCGCCATAAGCGAGCAGACCGTTGCGCCCCAGCACCGCATAGGCGCCGAAAAAGGCAACGATCGTCAGACCAAGGGCGGGCAGCGCGGCCCGCCGCATGGTCCGGATGAAAGGCGACGGTTTCTTGGTCACAGCGGCCATAATGTTACCGACGCCCTCCGATTTCAAGCGCGGATCAGAATATCGCGACCGGCATAGCGCGCCGAGTCACCCAGCTCTTCCTCAATGCGGATCAGCTGGTTGTACTTGGCGAGCCGGTCCGAGCGCGCGAGGCTGCCCGTCTTGATCTGGCCGCAGTTGGTGGCGACCGCCAGGTCGGCGATGGTCGCGTCCTCGGTCTCGCCCGAACGGTGCGACATGACGGCGGTGTAGCGCGAACGCTGCGCCAACGACACGGCTTCCAGCGTCTCGGTCAGCGTGCCGATCTGGTTGACCTTCACCAGCAGTGAATTGGCATAGCCGCCGTCAATGCCCTTCTTCAGGCGCTTGGGGTTGGTGACGAACAGATCGTCGCCGACCAGCTGCACCTTGTCGCCGATCAAATCGGTCAGCGCCTTCCAGCCCTCCCAGTCGTCCTCGGCCATGCCGTCCTCGATCGACAGGATCGGGTACTGGCGGGTCAGGTTGGCGAGATACTCGGCCATCTCATGGCTCGACAGGATCTTGCCCTCGCCCGATATATTGTACTTGCCATCCTTGAAGAACTCGGTGGCGGCGCAGTCGAGCGCGATCATCACGTCGTCGCCCGGCTTGTACCCGGCCTTCTCGACCGACGCCATGATGAAGTCCAGCGCTTCGGTGGTCGAGGCGATGTTGGGCGCAAAGCCGCCCTCGTCGCCCACGCCGGTCGCCAGACCCTTGTCGTGCAGTGCCTTCTTCAGCGTGTGGAAGATTTCCGAGCCGCAGCGAACCGCCTCCATGATGTTTGCCGCGCCGACCGGCATGATCATGAATTCTTGGAAATCGATCGGGTTATCAGCGTGTTCGCCGCCATTGATGATGTTCATCATCGGCACCGGCAGCAGATGCGCCGAGACGCCACCGACATACTTGTAGAGCGGCAGGCCGCGCGCTTCCGACGCGGCCTTGGCGGCCGCCAGGCTGACGCCCAGGATCGCGTTGGCGCCTAGACGGCCCTTGTTCTCGGTGCCGTCCAGCTCGATCATGGCGCGGTCAAGATCGGCCTGGTCCTCGGCATCCATGCCCAGGATCGCATCGGTGATTTCGTCATTGACCGCTTCGACGGCGGCTTCGACGCCCTTGCCCATCCAGCGGCTCTTGTCGCCATCGCGCTTCTCGACGGCTTCATGGGCGCCGGTCGATGCGCCCGAGGGAACGGCGGCCCGGCCGAAGCTGCCGTCTTCCAGTAGAACGTCGACTTCGACGGTGGGATTGCCCCGGCTGTCCAGGATTTGACGCGCGTGGATGTCGATGATTGCGGTCACGTAACGATGCTCCTACATCAGCCTAGTGGTCTCGGCGCGGCTCTATCGTGTGACTGTGCGAAGGGCAATTGCGCTAAAAGCATGGAACCGCGCTTCCATCGCCGGGGTTAAGAGGCAAAGCGCCCGTTCGTCCGGGCCGTAACGAAAGGGTTTTCCGATGGCTGACACCGACAGCACCTTCCCCGCCGCTGATACCGCGACGCCCGGTTTCGGCGCCAACATCGCGGTGGCGCCCGAAGTGGCCGCCCCGAACGCACCGCTGGCGTCGGATACCGACGCTTCGAAGGCCAAGGCCGGTCTGGCCGACGCCAAGCATCAGGTGAAGGAGGGAGCCACCAAGTTCCAGCAGCAGGCCGTCGACAAGATTCAGGCATTGACCGGGGATGGCAAGGCAAAGGCCGGATCGGCGCTCGATCAGGTCGCGCAGTTGCTGAACGACGCGGCCGGTCAAGTCGATGAGAAGCTGGGCAACCAATATGGCCAATATGCCCGTTCGGCTGCGGACACGGTGACCTCGCTGTCGGGTGCGATCAAGGACAAGGATGTCGAGGAACTGCTCGATGACGCCCGCGCCTTCGTGACCAAGAGCCCGGCCGTGGCGATCGGTATTGCCGCCGCGCTCGGCTTTGCGCTGGCTCGCATCGTCCAGTCGGGTGTCGAAACCCGCCAGTCGGTTGACGCCTCCGCGTGACCCGCGTCGTCGAAACCCTGCGGACGGCGGTGTCGCCCGAACCGGAGACGCTGACCTCGCTGATGTCGCAGCTCGTCGATGATGGGCGATCGTTCATCACCGCCGAGATCGATCTGGCAAAGGCGCGCGCTACCGACAAGATCGGACGATTTCGAAGTGCGGCGATCTTCTTCGGGGTAGCGGCGGTGCTGGGCCTCTCAGCACTGATCGCGCTGCTGGTCGGCCTGATCTTCGCGCTGACACCGGCAGTCGGTCCGTTCGCAGCGACGCTGATCGTCGTCGGCGTGGTCGTCATCATTGCCGGTATATTGGCGATGATGGGCAAGTCCCGTTTGTCCGGAGATGGCGCATGACCGTCGCAGAAGCGGAAATCCGCGCGGCCGAGGCACGCGAACGACTGAACGGCACCGCATCGCGCATTCAGGCCAGACTGGAGCCCCAGGCACTGGCAGCACAGGCGCGCGAGGCGGGCGTCACGGCTGCCAAATGTGGCCTCGAGTCCGCCAAAAGCAACCCTGCCGCCGTTGCGGGCGGTGTGGCTGTCATAGGCCTTCTCCTCAATCGTCGGCGGATCGCCCGCCTGTTCAAGCGCAAGCGCTGATTTGGTTCGCGGGGGGGCACCCCCTCGCGACACGGCCCAGAAGGATGTTCGCAATGACCACCGAAACCCACCAGGATCAGCAGACCGCCCTCCGCGAAAAGATCGACCACACGCGCGAAACCGCGTCGCAGGCCTATCACGACGCGAAGGACAAGGCCGCGGCCGCGCTCCACACGTCCAAGGACAAAGCGGGCGAGCTGGCGCACAAGACCGCCCGTACGATCGAGTCCAACCCGCTCGGCATTCTCGTCGGCGGACTGGTCATCGGCGTCATCGCAGGGGCGCTGATCCCCCGGTCGGCGCGTGAAAAGGAACTGCTTACCCCGCTCGGCAAGAAGCTGGGCGAGACGGTTCGCCAGGCGACGCAGGCGGCTCGCGAGACGGGCCTGCGCGAACTGGAAGACGCCGGCCTGACCAAGGACGCTGCCAAGGACCGCGCCAAGTCGCTGTTCGACGACGTCGTAAAGGCCGCCAGCAATGCCGGTTCGGCCGCCGCCAAGGCGGCGACGAGCAAGACCTCGGTCTAAGCTCGCGCCTTCAGGCTGGGCAGATGGCGCCCCGCGATCCCATGGCGATCGCGGGGCGCTTCTTTTTCGGGCTGATGCGGCAGCGGCTTGCGGGTGCGAACGGGGCTTTCTACCAAGATCGTCTCATCGCTCTCACCGGGATATCCGCTTGCGCTCTTCCTCCCTCGCCATCGTCCTAGCCGCCCTCTCGCTGAGCGCGCCCACCACCGTCTCTGCCCAGGCCACCCCCATCGCGGCGCCCCAACCCGGAGAGGGCAAGGAGGACGCCCGGCTCAAGCAGCTTTTCCATGACAGCGACGAAGCGAGCCTCGCGCGCAATCCGATCAGCGGCATCTTCCGCGGCGACATGCGCCGGGCCGACCGGATCGGCGATTTCTTTTCCGATGCCTATATCGCGGCGGAGCGGGCGGCGACCGAAAAGGATCTCAAGGCCCTGGGCCGGATCGACCGGGCCAGGCTGACCCCGACCAATCAGGTTGCCTATGATGTCTTCAAGCAGCAGGGCGAGACGACCCTGAAAGGCTTCGATCCCGCCATCGTCGCACTGACGATCGTCCGGCCGATGGACCACTTCTATGGCATCCAGACCTTTTACCCCGAATTCGCCTCAGGCCAGGGTGCCGCACCGTTCAACACGGTAACTGACTATGAAAACAACCTGAAGCGCAACGTGGAATATGCCCGTCTGCTGGACGAAGCGATCACCCGCTTCCGCCAGGGCATGACGAGCGGCATCGTCCAGCCCAAGCTGGTCGTGCGCAACATGATCGCCCAGTTCGACAATCTGTTGAACGTGCCGGTCGACAAGTCGACCTTCTACGGCCCCGTCCTGAATTTCCCCGCCACCGTCCCGGCGGCCGAGCAGGCACGGTTGAAGGCGGCCTATGCCGCGCAGATTCGCGACGTCATCGTGCCCGCCGAGCAGCGGATGCGGACATTCCTGGCCGAGACCTATCTGCCGGTGGCGCGCGATACGGTCGGGCTTTCGGGGATGCCGGGCGGCGACACGCTCTATGCCTATCTGATCGAACAGAACACCACCCTGCCCCTCAAGGCCGAGGACGTGCATCAGCTTGGCCTGTCAGAGGTCGCGCGCATCCTGAAGGCGATGGAGGTGCAAAAGCAGGCGGTCGGCTTCAAGGGCAGCCTGCCCGAATTCTTCACCTTCCTGCGCACCGATCCGCAATTCGCGCCCAAGAGCGCCAGCCAATTGCGCGAGGGCTATGAGGCGATCGGCCGCCGTGTCGATGCGCGCATCCGCGAGCAATTCTCGCTGATTCCCAAAACGCCGCTCGAAATCCGGCCAGTTCCGGCCTTCAAGGAAAAGACCGATGCCGGTGGCTCTTACCAGGGCGGCACGCCGGATGGGACACGGCCCGGCGTCTTCTACTACAACACTTATGACCTCCCCTCCCGTTACATGTGGGAGATGGAAACGCTCTATCTGCACGAAGCTGTGCCGGGGCATCACTTCCAGATCAGCCTGGCGCAGGAAAATGCGGCGCTACCCGCCTTCATGCGTTTCGGCGGCAACACCGCCTATGCCGAGGGCTGGGCGCTCTATGCCGAGACGCTGTGGCCCGAACTGGGCATGGAAACCGACCCCTATCAGCGAATGGGTGGCCTGAACGACGAGATGTTGCGCGCCATGCGACTGGTCGTCGACACCGGCATCCATGCCAAGGGTTGGACCCGCGACCAGGCGATCGACTATATGCTCGCCAACTCGCCCATGGCGCGCACCGACGCGACCGCCGAGGTCGAACGCTATATCGCCATTCCGGGCCAGGCGCTGGCCTATAAGATCGGCCAGCTGACGATCAGCCGGTTGAAGGCGCAGGCCAAGGCCGAGCTGGGTTCGAAATTCGATCCCCGCCGCTTCCATGCCGAGGTGCTCGACACCGGCGCGCTGCCGATGCCGGTGCTGGAAAAGAAGATCGCGGACTGGATCGCGGCCGAAAAGCGCCGTTGACCGGGGGCAAGCGCCACGTCAGGGGACGTGGCGCTTTTCCAGTTTCCTCGCAAGGGTGCGACGGTGCATACCCAGACGCCTGGCGGTTTCCGATATGTTGAAATTCGTCTCTGCCAGGGTTTCGTTGATCCGCTCCCACTCCAGCGTCTTGATCGAACTGGGCCGGTCGGTAATCGCGGTCGTGGCATCGCCGCCCGCCTTGTGAAACGCCGCCTCGATGTCGTCGGTGTTGGACGGTTTGGCCAGATAGTGGCACGCACCGAGCTTGATGGCCTCGACCGCCGTCGCGATGCTTGCAAAGCCGGTCAGCACGACGATCAGCATTTCCGGATCATGCGCGTGCAGCGTCTGCACACAAGCCAGGCCCGATGCCTGCCCCAGTTTCAGGTCGACGACGGCGTAGCGCGGCGTGGTTTCGGCCAGCACCTCACACAGCGCATCGGGGTTGGCGGCCACCCACACCCGATAGCCACGCCGCTCGAACGAACGCTGCAGGGTACGTGCGAAGGTATCGTCATCCTCGATGATCACCAATGAACGGTCTTCGTCCATCTCTACTCCCGATCCGATACGCCGATCATGCTTAAAGGTAGGGTGAGCGTAACGGCAGCGCCACCCTCGACGCGGTTCGCCGCCTCGACCCGACCGCCCAGTTTGCGGACGACGCTGGCGACGAGGAACAGGCCGACGCCGTGCCCCTCGCCCTTGGTCGATTGTTGCGGACGACCGACTTGCGACAATGTCGTCGCAGTAAAGCCCGGCCCGTGATCGGTGACGCGCACCGCCACCGCCCCGCCCTCGCGCGCGACGGTCAGGCCGACCCAATGCGGCGAAGCTTCGGCTGCATTGTCGAGAACGTTCCAGACTGCCTGTTTTATGGCGGGATCGGAAACGATCGCGGCATCGTCATCGGTGCGCCGATAATCGAGCGCAACCTGGGCATGGCTCTGTCGCCATTCGTCAACGATGGCGTCGATGAAGCGACCGACCTCAGACAGTTCGGCCGCCTCCCCGCGCGGCTCACCCGCCGATTGCAGGATGCGGGTTACGATCGCCTTGCAGCGCTGCACCTCGGCCTGCATCTCGGCAATCTCGCCCATCAGTTCGGCATCGTCGCGCAACTTGGGCACCCGCCGCCAGTCGCTCAGGATCACCGACAGGCTGGCCAGCGGCGTACCCAACTCGTGCGCCGCGCCTGAGGCGAGCAGCCCCATGCGGACGATATGCTCCTCCTCCGACGCTTGCTGGCGAAGGTCCGCCAATCGCGCAGCGCTCAGGCGCATATTGTGGCTGATGCGGGTCACGAACAGGATCAGCAGCCCCGTGACCAGCGCAAAGCCCAGCCAGTTACCCAGCGTATGCAGCCCGGCAATGTCGCCGAACAGCCATGGCGGAAAGGCGAGCGGTCGGTGATGGAGTGACAGCAACCCGAAGCAGAGGCCGGTGATCCCCGCCAGCGCCCAGGCCGACCACGTCTCCAACAGCACAGCGCCCAGCACGACCTGGATCAGATAAAGCGAAATGAACGGATTGGTCGCGCCCCCCGCCAGAAACAGCTGAAGCGTCAGCGTGCCGACGTCGAACATCAATGCGAAGAGCAGCTCTGTATTCGTGATGCGGTGGAAGCGCAGCCGGAAATGGCTCAGCAGGTTGATCGCGGCCGCCATCACCAGCACGCCCATCATTGCCGGGATGGGCAGCTGGACCCCCATGACGCGGTTGACGAACAGGATCGTCACCAGCTGCCCCGCCACCGCCATCCAGCGCAGGTGGATAAGCTGACGCATATTGGCGGTGCCGGCGGCCGCATCGGGTTCACGCGGGCGCATGGTGAAGGGCAGGAAGGGCGGATCGCCCGCGGTCATTCCCGGCCCCGCCGCCAGAGAATGACGATGCCCACCGCCGTCAGGATCGCCAGCGCAAACCACGTCAGGGCATAGGAAAGATGGCTGTTGCGGAATGCCACGACGGTCAGCCCGCCGACCGGATAGCCGCCGGGATTGGGTGTCCTGTCCGCGTCGATGAAATACGGGCTGACCGTGCCAAGCCGCCTCGCCTTGGCAATGGCGGCGACATCGCGCGAGTACCAGCGATCGGCGACCGGATCGTTCGTCCGAAGGAACGCCCCACCCGGCTCGGTAACGCGGATCAGCCCGGTGATGCGAATGGGGCCGGCAGGGCGGCTGTGATCGGCCCGCTTTTCGGCGGGCACGAAGCCGCGATTGACCAGCACAGTAAAGCGGGGGCCGACCAGCGGCGTCAATACCCAGAAACCCGGCCCTCGTTCGGTTACGGCCTGGACATAGGTTTCGCGGTCGTTGCGAAAACGCCCCTCGGCCGTCACGCGGGTATAGGCATCGGAAGCGCCGGCCGTGGGGGGAGCCGCGACGGGAGGGGCATGGAGCCTCGCCTCCACCGTCGCGATCAGGTTGAGCTTCCAGACCCGGCGCTGCAACTGCCACAGGCCGAGCGAAAAAAAGGCCGCGATCAGCGCCACGCCGATCGCGGTCAGGATCGCCAGCGTCAGTGGCGAACGGCCGGGCCGCCCGCCGCTCACGCCAGCCTCAGCCATTACATGCCGCCGCCCATCTGGGCGGCCATGTCCGGCATCATGTTGGTGTTCATGTGATACATGACCCAGATCGATCCGCTCAGCGTGATGACGACCAGCACGGCAGTAAACACCAGCGCCATCATCGTCCAGCCACCCTCCGACTTGGTGTTCATGTGGAGGAAGTAGATCATGTGGACCACGATCTGGACGAAGGCCAGGCCCATGATGACCAGCGCGGTCGTCTGGGTATCGCCCAGCGCGCCGGTCATGACCGCCCAGAACGGGATGGCCGTCAGGATCACCGACAGCACGAAGCCGATCATGTAGCCCTTGAGCGAACCATGGCCATGGGTGTCGCCATGCGAATGAAGATCATGGTCCAGATTGGCGTGATCGCCATGACCATGGGGAGGATGAGCGCTCAACGGAGAACTCCCAGCAGATAGACAAAGGTGAAGACGCCGATCCAGACGACATCCAGGAAATGCCAGAACATCGACAGGCACATCAGGCGGCGCTTGTTCGCCTCGATCAGGCCGAAGCGGCCGACCTGCACCATCAGCGTGACCAGCCAGATCGAACCGAAGGTGACGTGCAGGCCGTGCGTGCCAACCAGCGTAAAGAAGGACGACAGGAAGGCCGAGCGCTGCGGACCCGCGCCCTCATGGATGAGGTTGGCGAATTCGTAGAGCTCGATCGACAGGAAGGCCAGACCGAACAGGCCGGTGATGCCCAGCCAGATCAGCGTGTTCGACTTCTGGTTCTTCTCCATCGCGATCATGGCGAAGCCATAGGTGATCGACGACAGCAGCAGCATCGAGGTGTTGAGCGCGACCAGCGGAAGCTCGAAGATCTCCCGCGGGGTCGGCCCACCGGCATAGCTGGTGCCCAGCACACCGTAAGTGGCGAACAGGATGGCGAAGATGAGGCAGTCGCTCATCAGGTACATCCAGAAACCGATGGCGGTCGAGCCACCGGATTCGTGGTGATGATCCTCGTCCTCGACCAGATAATAGGTCGGGTTCTTGGCCGGATCGGCGCTCAGAACGTCGGTCGACATGGATCAGGCTCCCTGCCCGAGCAGACGGCGCCGCTCGCTTTCCGTAGCCACGACTTCTTCCACGGGAATGTAGAAATCGCGGTCATAGTTGAACGTGTGCCAGATGGCGACGACGACGACACCCACCAGCGCGATCGCGGCCAACCACCACATGTACCAGATCATGCCGAAGCCGAAGGCGGTCGACAGGCCGGCGATGATGACGCCGGTGCCCGTGTTCTTGGGCATGTGGATCGGGCGATAGCCCTCGGTCGGCGCCTGCGCCTTCTTGTCCTTCATGTCATACCAGGCATCCAACTCATGGATGACGGGCGTGAACGCGAAGTTATAGTCCGGCGGCGGCGACGAGGTCGCCCATTCCAGCGTACGGCCGTCCCAGGGATCGCCCGTCACGTCGCGCAGCTCTTCCTTCTTCCAGATCGACACGCCGATCTGAACCAGGAAGGCCCCGATGCCGCCCGCGATCATCAGCGCACCGAGCAGGGCGACGACGAAGTAGATTTGCAGCGACGGATCGTCGAAGTGATGCAGGCGACGCGTCACGCCCATCAGGCCCATGATGTAGAGCGGCGTGAAGGCGACCCAGAAGCCGATGACCCACAGCCAGAACGACACCTTGCCCCAGAACTGGTTGAGCTTGAACCCGAAGGCCTTGGGCCACCAGTAGTTGATCGCGGCAAAGGCCCCGAACAGCACGCCGCCGATGATGACGTTGTGGAAGTGCGCGATCAGGAACAGCGAGTTGTGCAGCACGAAGTCGGCGGGCGGAACGGCCAGCAGGACGCCGGTCATGCCGCCGATCGAGAAGGTCAGCATGAACGCGATGGTCCACATCATCGGCAGCTCGAACCGGATGCGTCCCTTGTACATGGTGAACAGCCAGTTGAAGATCTTCGCCCCCGTCGGGATCGAGATCACCATGGTGGTGATGCCGAAGAACGAGTTGACACTGGCGCCCGAACCCATGGTGAAGAAGTGGTGGAGCCAGACAAGGTACGACAGGATCGTGATGACGATCGTGGCGTAGACCATCGAGGTATAGCCGAACAGACGCTTGCCCGAGAAGGTCGAGGTGACTTCCGAGAACACGCCGAACAGCGGCAGGATCAGGATGTACACCTCCGGGTGACCCCAGATCCAGATCAGGTTCACGTACATCATCGGGTTGCCGCCGAGATTGTTCGTGAAGAAGTTGGTGCCGACATAACGGTCGAGCGAGAGCAGGACGAGCGTAGCCGTCAGCACGGGGAAGCTGGCGACGATCAGGACGTTCGCGCACAGCGAGGTCCAGCAGAACACCGGCAGCTTCATCATGGTCATGCCCGGCGCACGCATCTTGATGATGGTCGCGATCAGGTTGATGCCCGACAGGGTCGTGCCGACACCGGCCACCTGTAGCGCCCAGATATAATAGTCGACGCCCACGTCAGGACTGAAGTCCAGCTCCGACAAGGGCGGGAAGGCCAGCCAGCCGGTCCGCGCGAACTCGCCGATGAACAGCGAGGCCATGACCAGCACGACGCCGCCCGCCGTCATCCAGAAGCTCAAGTTATTGAGATACGGGAAGGACACGTCGCGCGCACCGATCTGGAGCGGCACCACATAGTTCATCAGGCCGGTGATGATCGGCATCGCCACGAAGAAGATCATGATGACGCCGTGGGCGGTGAACACCTGGTCGTAGTGATGCGAGTTCAGGAAGCCCTGGTTGTCGCCGAACGCGATCGCCTGCTGCCCGCGCATCATCAGCGCATCGGCAAAGCCGCGCAGCAGCATCACGATGCCCAGGATCATGTACATGATCCCGATACGCTTGTGATCGACGGTGGTGAACCACTCCTTCCAGAGATAGCCCCACAGCTTGAACTTGGTGATCAGCGCCAGCACCGCGATGCCGCCGACCGCGACACCCAGGAAGGTGCCGACGACGATCGGCTCGTGGATCGGCAGCGATTCGATCGATAGCCGTCCGAAGATGGTCTTTATGATGTTTTCCATGATGGCGTGCCTCAGCCGCGACCCGCACCGGCATGACCAGAGGTCTGCGGGCCGGGGGTCTGCGGGATGGAAAGGAAGGACATGCGGCGGTTCTTCATCTCACCGGCATCCTGCGCGCCGTTCGACGGAGTCGGCTCCAGGCTCTGGTGCGGCGAGACTTCGATTTCCTCGGGCGACTTTTCCAGCGCACCCTTGGTCCGATCCCCGTGCATCGGGCCGGTGTTGTTGACGGGCGGATTGCCCTCGCCGACCTTCATCTTGTGCGGATCGCCGCCACCGGTCATGCGGTCGTGCATCATCACATCCGACATGCACGGGGTATTGTCCGCAACACAGCGGTTGACGACGCGGTCGAACAGGCCGCGCTGAACCCCGCTGTAGTACATCGCAGGGACATACTCACTCGGCTTCTCGATGGTGAGGAAGGCCGCGCGGGTCAGCTCGCCTTTGCCCTTGCCCTGCCCGGCCTGCGACGTGCGGACCTTCTCGACCCACTGGTCGAAGCCGTTCGACTGCAGCGCATAGACCGGGAAGTGCATGCCCGAGAAGCCCGCGCCGCTATAGTGCGACGAAAGGCCCTTGAACGTGCCCTCGCGGTTCAGGACCGCGTGCAGCTTCGTCTCCATGCCGGGCATGGTGTAGATCATGCCGGCCATGGCGGGCACGTAAAAGGCGTTCATCACCGACGTGCCGGTCAGACGGAACTCGACGGGCCGGTCGACCGGCAGCGCCAGTTCGTTGACCGTGGCGATGCCCTGTTCGGGATAGATGAACAGCCATTTCCAGTCGAGCGCAACGACCTGGACCTCGAGCGGCTTGACCCCGGCCGCAACAGGCTGGCCCGGTGCAGTCCGCTCGATCGGGCGATACGGGTCGAGCAGATGGGTGCTCGTCCAGGTTACTGCACCCAGGCAGATGATGATGAGCAGCGGCGCCGACCAGATCACCAGTTCGAGCATCGTCGAATGGTCGAACTCGGGATCATATTCGGCTTCGGTATTGCTCTTGCGATAGCGCCACGCGAACAGCACCGTCAGCGCCATCACCGGAATGATGATGAGCAGCATCAGGGCCGTCGCGATCAGCACCAGATCGCGTTGCTGCACGGCGACGTCACCGGCAGGGTTGAGCACGACCGCGTCGCATCCCCCCAGCATGGCCAGGAGGGGCAAGGCGGCCCAGCGAAGAGGGCGCAGGCGCGCAAGGCTCGACGAATGAGACATATGGGGAGCGCCGCTACGCCTTTGCTGCACCTGCGCACATTGGACAGTTTGTCCAATCCCCCCCGGCCACCGAAAGAGGCATAGGCGCAGCAGAATGGCGGTCGTGCGCGGTCTTTTTGCACCGCAACCGGCCCGCCTCCGTAACTTGGAAGAAGTCAGGACTGGCAGCCGATGAGCGCAGAGTTAACCGCATCGACCTCGACGCCCCTTGAGCGGGACGCGCAGTTGGTCAATGCCCGCGATCCGCACCACGTCGCGCCGGGCGATATCGCCATCGGCGTCATCATCGGGCGCACGTCGGAGTTCTTCGACTTCTTCGTGTACGCCATCGCTTCGGTGCTGGTGTTCCCGTCGCTGATCTTTCCCTATGTGGATGCACTGACCGGCACACTCTATTCGTTCGCGCTGTTCTCGCTGGCGTTTATCGCACGTCCGATCGGCACCTTCATCTTCATGGCGGTCGACCGCAATCTGGGTCGCGGCGTGAAGCTGACAATCGCGCTGTTCCTGCTCGGTGGTTCGACCATGGCGATCGCCTTCCTGCCCGGCTACGCGCAGATCGGCACTTCGGCCGCCGTGCTGCTCGGCATCTTCCGTATCATGCAGGGTCTGGCGCTGGGCGGCGCCTGGGACGGCCTGCCCTCTCTCCTGTCGCTGAACGCGCCGGAGCGTCGTCGCGGCTGGTATGCGATGATCCCGCAGCTGGGCGCGCCGCTCGGCCTGCTGGTCGCCAACGGCCTGTTCGCCTTCTTCCTGACGACGCTGAGCACCGCCGACTTCCTCGACTGGGGCTGGCGCTATCCGTTCTTCGTGGCGTTCGCAATCAACGTGGTGGCGCTCTTCGCCCGTCTGCGCATCGTCGCGACCCCGGAGTTCCAGCGCCTGTTTGAAAGCCGCGAGCTTCAGCCCGCGCCGGTCGGTGAGACGCTAAGCACCGAAGGCCGCACGGTCATCCTAGGCGCCTTTGCGCCACTCGCCAGCTTTGCGATGTTCCACATCGTGACCGTGTTCCCGCTGTCCTGGGTCGTGCTGTTCAACAAGGAACGCCCGCAGGACTTCATGATGATCGAGATCCTGGGCAGCATCGTCGGCGTGATCGCGATCCTGGCGTCGGGCAAGATCGCCGACCGGGTCGGTCGTCGCACGCTCCTGGGCCTGTCGGCCGCCGCCATTGCGGCCTTTGCAGGTTTCGCTCCGACCTTGCTGGACCAGGGCGGCACGGGCGAGACGATCTACATCGTGCTGGGCTTCCTGCTGCTGGGACTGGGCTTTGGCCAGTCGTCGGGTGCGATCAACTCGGGCTTTTCGTCGCTGCGTCGCTATACGGGGGCGGCGATCACCTCCGACCTAGCCTGGCTGATCGGGGCGGGCTTCGCGCCCCTCGCCGCTCTGCTGCTGTCGAGCCATTTCGGACTGGTCGCGGTTGGCGCCTATCTGCTGTCGGGTGCAGTCGCCACGCTGGCGGCGCTGGGCATCAACAAGGAACTCGCCAAGCGCGCGTCGTAACACGATCGGGCCTGGTTTGGTTAAACGGCCGGCGGGGCAACCCGTCGGCCGTTTTGCTTTCGTACAGGCGGCTTCCCATATTCCCGTTCCGACAGTGACTTGTATCGGGATAGGACAAGCAATGAGCATAGGTCTTTTGCGAGCGACGGGTATCGTGGCCGCCGTCATGGGCGGGATGACAGCGGGTTCGGCGGATGCGCGGGTTCCCGCCGGCACCTGGGCCAATCCGTCGAACACCGTGCAGGTTCGTTTTGCCCCCTGCGGACGCGGCGCCGATGCCGAACTGATGTGCGGAACGGTCGTGTGGGCCAGCGAGCAGGCCAAGATGGACGCCGCGCGGGGCGGCTCGCCGCGATTGATCGGTACGCAGCTGTTCAGCGATTTCGAGGAGGAGGAGCCGGGCCGCTGGTCGGGCACCGTCTACGTCCCCGATATCGGCCGCGAAGTTCAGGGCACGATTACTCAGATCGACGCCCGCACGCTGGTCGGTGAGGGATGCCTCCTCGGCAGCCTGGGTTGCCGCGAACAGCGTTGGCGGCGGGTTAAATAAGCCGCACCACAGGGAACCCAACGCGGTTTGCGGCGTCCCCGACGCAGCAACTTTTGGGAAGGAATGCCATGGCGGAAGAAACGCTGACGGTCGTAAGTGGTACGGTCGAGGACAATGTCTCCGACCGGCGGGTCGAGTTCGTCGGGGAACTGGACGGAGATGAATATCAGTTCGCGGTCCAGTATGACATGCTGGAGGCGCTGAGCGGAGACGTGCCCGAGGGCGATGCGGTCGAGCTGTTCGAGCGTTATTCCGACGATATTCTTGAAGCGGCGCTGGCTGCGCTCGGTCGCGACATGCAGCAGTCATTGGTCGTCGTCAGCGAGAACGACCTGGATTAAACAGGTGCGACAGTCGGACCGCTGACCAATTTGCTGCGCAAATCCCTGCGGTTTACAGGGTTTGCGCAGCAAGGTGAGGACGGAAATCTGCGACCACGACGGTCAATGGCGGGCCATCTTCAGTGCAAGCCGCGTCTGCCAATCATCACAACTGCTCGCCAGCCAGGGTTGCGGCGGCCTGGATGACCGCAAGATGGGTCAGACCCTGGGGCATGTTACCCAGATAATGCCCGGTCTTCGGGTCGATCATCTCGGCATAAAGCCCGGCCCCGTGGCTATCCAACGCCTCCGTCGCGGCGTCGAACGCAGCCTGGGCCGCCTCGCGCTGACCGAGGATCGCACGGGCCTCGATCATCCAGAAGGTGCAGGCCAGGAAACAGCCCTCCTCCTTGTACACGCCCGAATATCGATAGTGGAAGGCCCCCGCCGCCAGCTCCTTGTCGAGTGCATCGAGCGTGCGCGCCAGCCGATCCTGTCCGTCGAACCGAAACCGCACTGCCAGCGCCAGACTGGCGTCCAGCGCATCGCTGCCGGGGTGCATCAGGTAAGCGCCGCGCTTCTCCGACCAGCAGTGCTCGCCGATCCACGCCTCGATCCGATCGCGCTCGCGCGCCCAGCGGTCGCGGCAGGTTGTCGGTATCTGTCCCTCGTCCGCCAGTTCGACCGCACGGGCCAGCGCCTGCCAGCAGCTGATCTTGGACATGGTGTAGTGCCGTTCCTCGGGCAATTCCCAGATGCCTGCATCGGGTAACCGCCAGCGATCGGCACACGCATCCGCCAGATGCGACAGGGTCTCGGCGCTGGAGGTGTCGAGGAAGTTGCCACACGCGACGAAGCGGCTCGCCGTCTCGAAAATATCGCCGTAGATGCCGTGCTGGTGCTGCCCCCCCGCCAGATTGCCGACGCGCACGGGTTTGGAATGTCGATAGCCGCTGACGGCGATCTCGCGTTCCGCCGGGACCGGGCGACCGTCCAGCGTATAGCATACCTGCGGATCCCCCTCACCCAGCCGCTTGAGCAACCAGGTAAAGGCCGCCTTTGCCTCGCCATGCGCCCCGATGCGCAGGAACGCCTTGATCGTATAGCCCGCGTCGCGGACCCAGGCGTAGCGATAGTCGTAATTCTTCTCGCCGCCGATCCCCTCCGGCAGCGAGGTCGTCGCCGCCGCCGTGATCGCGCCCGTGGGTGAATAGAGCAGCAGCTTGAGCGCCAGTGCGCTGCGCAGGATGCGGTCACGGTGCATCTCCGGCACCTTCAGCCCTTGCGTCCATTGCCGCCATTCGAAATCCGACAGGTCGATCCGGGCGTCGATCTGCTCGATATCCTGGCAGACCAGCGGCTCGTCCTCGCCCGCGATGATGGCGATCCGCGCGCGATCCCCCGGCCCCACTGCCGCCGTGCCGGTGACGAGGCCATCCTCGACCGTATCGATCGTCACGCCGCCGCAATGGCGGAACACGCCCAGCACCCGGTCGACGTGAAAGACGTTATGGCCACCCGCAGGCGCGAAATAGGGGCTGACCGTATCCGCGCGGCGGCTGAAGCGCAGGGTGATGGCGAAGCGGACAAAACCGTCCAGCCCCTCCACCCGCCGGGCCAGCTCCGCCCAGGGTAGCCGCCCCGCCGGGCCGCTGTTGAGCGATTCGACCAGCTTGGCCCGGCCGCTCGCTGTGATGAAGATCGTCTCGAGCACATTGCTGTCCCGGCGATAGCGCCGCTCGACGGTAAACGGCTCGACCGGCGTGATCGCGAAGGTGCCGCCGCGCTCCCCGTCCAGCAGTCGATCGAACAGGGGCGCGGAGTCCATGTTCGGCACGCACCACCAGTCGATCGCCCCGTCCGCGCCGCTCAGCGCGACGCTGCGCCCGTCGCCCAGCGCAGCATAGTTTTCGAGGTCCAGAAACCCGTCGGCGTCACGAAGAGGCTCGGGATGCTGATCGGGTAAAGTCACGAGGGAGCGTCTCCGTTGATACAGGTTAGGCGCATGAAAACTCGCCAGAACCATTTAATCTCCGTGGGACCTTCCCGGAATTGGCGCGTTGCAGCAGCCGTTACGAGATTTGGCGTTTCAAGATTTGGGAGAATGGCCATGAGCCTGGCATCGGCATTCGGTTTCGGTTCGAAGAAGGTTCGCTATGCGGTCGTCGGCGCGGGCGATATCACCCAGTCGGCGATGCTGCCCGGCATCAAGCACACCGGCAATTCGGAGCTGACCGCGATCGTCACCGGCGATGCGGAAAAGGGCAGGCTTCTGGCCGAGAAATACGGCGTCGAGCATGTCTATTCCTATAATGAATTCGACAAGCTGCTGAGCGCTGGCGTGTGTGATGCCATCTATCTCGGCACGCCCAACTGGCGCCATGCGGAATTCGCCATTCCGGCGCTCGACGCCGGTATCCATGTCCTGTGCGAAAAGCCGCTGGAGATTTCGAGCGAGAAGGCGCGCGCGATCCAGGATGCCGAGCGGCGTTCCAAGGCCAAGCTGATGACGGCCTATCGCCTGCATTTCGAGCCGGGCACGCTCGATGCGATCGAGAAGATCCGCAACGGCGAACTGGGCGAACTGGTCGGCTTCACATCCTGTTTCGGGCAGAAGCTCGACCCCGACAATCACCGGGCCAAGCATGGGCTGGAAGCCGGGCCACTGTTCGACATGGCCCCCTACCCCATCAATGCCATCCGCTATCTGTTCGGGGCCGAACCAGTCGCCGTCGAGAGTGCCGTCGCCACGCGCCAACCGAGCGCGGGCCTGGGTGATCTGGACGATACCTTCGCGGTCGTGCTGCGCATGCCGGGCGACAAGCTGGCCAGCTTCACGGTCAGCTATGCCATGAACAATATCGACAGCCTGATCGTCGCGGGCATGAAGGGCTCGATCCATATGAGTCCCGCCTATGGCTTCCAGTCGGGGATCGAACAGAACCTGACCATCGGCGACAAACAGAGCCACGAGACGTTCAAGCATACCGACCAATTTGGCGGCGAAATGCGCTATTTCTCCGACTGCATCCTGAACGATCGCGATCCCGAGCCGGACGCTGAAGAAGGATTGTCCGACCTGCGGGTCATCGAGGGAATCGTGACTGCGATGAAGACCGGGGGACGCGTCGAATTGCCGCCCTTCACGCGCACGCGCCGGATCGATCCCGAAAGCCAGCGCCAGACCCTGTCGGCGGTAACACCGCCCGAACAGGTGAAGGCGAAATCGCCGACGGGCAATTGATCCGCATCAACGCGATTTTCGGGGAGCGTTATGGCCGATCGGATCGTTACGCTCGCGATCACAAATTGCGGGTTGCAATAGGGAGGTGGCGATGAACGACCGGGAAGAACAGCTTCGGCAGCGTGCATATGGCATCTGGCAATCGGAAGGCGAACCGCATGGCCGCGACCGCGACCATTGGGAACGGGCCGAGCGCGAGCTGATCGAGGCTGCCCCGGAAGATCCAGCCACTTCGGCCCAACCAGCCACGCAGCGGAAAAAGGCGGACGCTGCGCCGCACACCATCGCGGCGGAGCCGAAGCCCAAGGCAGCTCGAAAACCCCGCGCCAAGTCCGCATGACCCATGGCCCGGTGGCGTCCGTTCGCGGAACGCCACCGGGCCATGGCTTCCGAACCCCAACGAAACAGCCACACGCATAGTCGTTCGACTTTTGCCGGAGAGTCCCTTTGACCGATTTGCCCGACCAGATCCTGCCCGGCTCCGCCTATCCGCTGGGCGCCAGCTTTGACGGCGAAGGGGTGAATTTTGCCGTCTTTTCCGCCAATGCCGATCGCATCGAGCTGTGCATATTCGATCCGCAAGGCAAGCGTGAGCTGAAGCGCTACACGCTGCCCGAATGCACGGATGAGGTATGGCATGGCTATCTGCCCGATGTTGGGCCGGGTCTGCTCTACGGCTACCGCGCGCATGGTCGTTACGAGCCGGAGGCCGGGCACCGCTTCAACCCCAACAAGCTGCTGCTCGACCCCTATGCCCGTAAGCTTCACGGCGAGATCAAGTGGACCGACGCACTCCATGGCTATCAGATCCGGTCGAAGAAAGAGGATTTGAGCTTCGACAAACGCGACAGCGCCGCCGCCATGCCAAAGGCGGTAGTGGTCGACGATCATTTCGACTGGTCGCGTGACGTGAAGCCGAACACACCCTGGTCGGAAACGGTCATCTACGAAGCCCATGTGAAGGGCCTGACCAAGCTGAT
Organism: Sphingomonas parapaucimobilis NBRC 15100; assembly: GCF_000787715.1. Lineage (GTDB taxonomy): Bacteria > Pseudomonadota > Alphaproteobacteria > Sphingomonadales > Sphingomonadaceae > Sphingomonas > Sphingomonas parapaucimobilis. The sequence continues at coordinate 60,498 of NZ_BBPI01000068.1, read as the reverse complement.
GGAACTGGTTCCTCCGCGTGAGCGGGGCACCTATGCGGGGCTTGGCCATCCAGCGGTCATCAAGCATCTGAAGCGAATCGGCGTCACCGCCATCGAGCTGCTGCCGATCCACAGTTTCACGCAGGACCGTTTCCTGCAGGAAAAGGGTCTGCGCAATTACTGGGGCTATAACACCCTCGGCTTCTTCGCGCCCGAACAGGCCTATTTCGCTACCGACACCCAGGACGAACTGCGCCGCGCGGTCCACAAGCTGCACAAGGCGGGAATCGAGGTGATGCTCGACGTCGTCTACAACCATACCTGCGAGGGGTCGGAGAAAGGCCCGACCCTGTCGTGGCGCGGGCTGGACAATGCCAGCTATTACCGACTGGTCCAGGACCAGCCGCGCTATACGATCAATGATACCGGCACCGGTAACACGCTGAACCTGTCCAAAGCGCGGGTCATCCAGATGGTGACGGACTCGCTGCGCTATTGGGCGACGAGCTTCGGGATCGACGGCTTCCGCTTCGACCTTGGCCTGACGCTGGGGCGCGAAGCGACGGGATTCGATCCGGGCGCGGCGTTCTTCGACGTGCTGCGGCAGGATCCGGTGCTCGGCCGGCTCAAGCTGCTGACCGAGCCATGGGATGTCGGGCCGGGCGGCTATCAGCTCGGCAATTTTCCCCCGGGTTTCTCGGAGTGGAACGACAAGTACCGCGACACGGTGCGCAAGTTCTGGCGCGGTGATCCCGGGCAGCGCGGCGATCTGGCGGCGCGGCTGTCGGGCTCGGGCGACCTGTTCGACCGTCGCGCGCGGCGTCCCTGGGCCAGCCTGAACCTGCTCGCCGCCCATGACGGCTTCACCCTGGCCGATACCGTAATGTACGAGCAGCGTCACAACGAGGCGAACAAGGAAGACAATCGCGACGGCCATTCGGAGAATTATTCCCGCAACTGGGGGGCCGAGGGTCCGACCGATGACGAGGGGATCAATGCGGCCCGTGGCCGTGTGATGCGCTCGATGATGACGACCCTGCTCGCCTCGCTGGGCACGCCCATGATCGTGGCGGGCGACGAGTTCGGCCGTACGCAGCATGGCAACAACAACGCCTATTGCCAGGATAACGAGATCAGCTGGCTCGACTGGAAGGCCGCCGCATCGGACGAGGGCGAAGGCATGATCGCCTTCACCGCGCGACTGGCCGAATTGCGCCGCCGCTATCCCGTCCTGCGCTCGCCCAGCTTCCTCTATGGGCAGGACACGCCCGGCCATGGCATCAACGATATCGAATGGTGGGACGAACGCGGCCAGCAACTCAGCCCCGAGGATTGGGACAATCCCGAGGGGCGCGCGCTGATGATGCGGCGGGCGAGTGCGACGGGGGATGGCGGCGTTGAAGCGGTGTCGCTGCTGCTCAATGCCTCGCCCGATCCGATCACCTTCACCCTGCCCCCGCCGCATGTCGCCCGCACCGTCCTGATCGACAGCGCCAAGCCCGAACAGGGCGAGGTCGAGATCGAAGACAGCTACGAAGTCGGGCCGCAGAGTGCGGTGCTCATCACCTGGCGGGACTCGGTCGAGGCATGACGCGTTGGGGTCCTGAGTTGCGCGAGGGCGCGGATACGATGTTCCGCCTCTGGGCGCCGGATCGTGACGCGGTGACGCTGGAGATTGATGGCGCGCCTTCGGTAACCATGGATCGCGATGGGGAGGGGTGGTTTTCCGCCACGGCTCCCGCGCCTGCGGGGACCCGATATCGCTTCCGCCTGGACAAGGATCTGGCTGTGCCGGACCCCGCCGCCCGGCTCCAGGCGGGCGGTGTCCATGGCTGGAGCGTGGTGGTCGACCCCGCCTTTGCCTGGAGCGCCACCGAATGGCGCGGTCGGCCGTGGGAGGAAACGGTGCTGCTCGAAGTCCATCCCGGGACGCTGGGTGGCTTCGAGGGCATCCGACGGAAGCTGCCCGCCATCGCGGCCTCGGGGATCACCGCGATCGAACTGATGCCGGTCAACGCATTCGGCGGCACCCGCAACTGGGGCTATGACGGCGTCCTGCCCTATGCCGTCGCCGAGCCTTACGGCTCGCCTGCCGAGTTGAAGACGCTGGTCGACACCGCGCATGGGCTGAGCCTCTCGGTCTTTCTCGACGTGGTATATAATCATTTCGGGCCGGACGGGAATTACCTGAACGCCTATGCCAGCGCCTTCTTCCACAAGGAGGTCGACACGCCCTGGGGCGGCGCGGTGGCGGTGGACGCCGATCCGGTGCATCGCTTCTTCGTCGACAATGCGCTGATGTGGCTCGGCGATTATCGCATCGACGGACTGCGCTTCGACGCGGTTCATGCCATAGAAAATGACGGCTTTCTCGACCGTATGGCGCACGAGATCCGCGCCGCCCTGCCCGAACGGCATGTCCATCTGGTGCTGGAGAATGAGAAGAACGACACCGATCGCCTGCGCGCCGGTTGCTATGACGCCCAGTGGAACGATGACTTCCACAATGTCCTGCACGTTCTGCTGACCGGCGAGACCAGCGCCTATTATGGCGACTTCGCCGATAATGCGGCAGAGCGGCTGGCACGCTGCCTGAAGGAAGGCTTCATCTATCAGGGCGAAGGCTCGCCCAATCATGACGGCAAGCCGCGGGGCAAGCCGTCGGGGGATCTGCCCAGCACGGCCTTTGTCGCTTTTCTACAGAACCACGATCAGGTCGGCAATCGCGCCATGGGCGAGCGGCTGGTCCGGCTGACCGATCGCGAGCGGCTCCGCGCGGCGACTGCGCTGCTGCTGCTCGGTCCCCAAATCCCGCTTCTGTTCATGGGCGAGGACGAAGGGAGTGAAAGTCCCTTCCTGTTCTTCACCGACTTCCATGACGAATTGGCCGATGCGGTTCGCGAAGGGCGGCGCCGCGAGTTTGCCAAGTTCGACGCCTTTGCCGACGAGGAAGCACGTAAAGGCATTCCCGACCCCAATGCCCGCAGCACCTTCGACGCATCGATTCCCAAGCCTGGTCCCCAGGCCGGGGAGTGGCGTGCCCTATATCGCGACCTGCTGGCGCTGAGGCACGTGCATATCATGCCTCGCCTGAAGGGGACGGTGGGGCTGGCGGCCGATGTGACTGGACCCGGACGGGTCAAGGCGCGCTGGCGCATGGCCGATGGTGCGGCGCTGACCATCCTGATTGACCTGGGCGATGCACCCGAGGCGATCGTGGGAGAGGAAGGCCAGTTGATCTACCGGGAAGGCGATCGCTTCGCCGCATGGATCGCCGAATGAGCGATCTCCACGCCCGTGCCGAGGCCGCCGGATTGTCTCGCCGGTGGCAGGACGCCCAGGGGCGCGACCAGACCGTCTCCGACGAGGCGCTGGCGGCGATCCTGGATCGGCTCGACACCGATGTCGGCGAGACGGTGTTCGTCTCGGGTGAACTGGGCGAGGAAGTCCCCCTTCCCGACACCTGCCGTGACGGCACCGCGCTACTGGTCCTGGAAGGCGGCCAAACGGCCTCGATCACGATCCGGGGCCGGATGCTGCCCGCCATTAACCAGCCGGGTTATCACCGACTGGAACAGGGCGAGCGGCAATGGACGGTCGCTATCGCACCGCCGCGCTGCCCGACCCCACCGCCGGGAAAGCATTGGGGCAGCGCCGTCCAGATCCCATCATTGCGGGAAGGAGCCGGTGCCTTTGGCGACTTCGCCAGCCTAGCCAGCGCCGCCAAAGCGCTGGGCCGAGCCGGTGCCGCCGCTCTGGCGATCAGCCCCGTCCACGCGCTGTTTCCCGCCGACGCCGGACGCTTCAGCCCCTATGCCCCGTCCAGCCGCTTGTTCCGCAATGTCTGGCTGGCCCCTGCTGGCGAGCCAGTGGCTGCCTCCCCTGCCTTGATCGACTGGCCCAGTGCCGCACCGGACCGGATGCGGGACCTTCGTATCGTTTACGATCAACTTGACGATGAGCAAAGCCAAGCCTTCGAGCGCTGGCGGCAGGAGGCCGGCGAACGGCTGGAGGCGCAGGCGCGGTTCGATGCGCTGCACGCCTATTTCCATGCCCGGGACCGGGCGAGCGGCTGGCCCGACTGGCCGGAAGAGTATCGTGACCCGGCGAGCGAAGCGGTCGCCCGTTTCGCCGCCGAACGCGAAGACTCCATCCGCTTCTACGCCTTTGCCCAATGGTGGGCCGACCAAGCGCTTCGCGATGCGGCGGACACGGCACGGGACAATGGCATGGGGATCGGGCTGATCGCCGACCTGGCCATCGGCGTCGCCATGAACGGCGCGGACGGCTGGAACAGACGCGGCGAGTTGCTGACCGGGCTGTCGATCGGTGCCCCGCCCGATCCGCTCGGTCCCGATGGACAGAATTGGGGTATCACCGCCCTGTCGCCGTTCGCGCTGCGACGGCAAGGCTTCGCGCCGTTCATCGATACGCTACGCGCTGTCTTCGCGCATGCGGGCGGGATACGGATAGACCATGCGCTTGGGCTGTGCCGCCTCTGGGTCGTGCCGGACGGCGCTCCGGCCGATCAGGGCGCCTATCTGGCCATGCCCTTTGCGGACATGCTGCGCATCCTGCGGATCGAGGCGCAGCGCGCCAATCAGGGGCGAGGGGCGATCGTGATCGGGGAAGACCTCGGCACCGTGCCGCCCGGCTTTCGCGATACCATGGCAAAGGTCGGGATGCTCGGGATGCGCGTCCTGCCGTTCGAGCGGAATGCGGACGGCGCATTCCTTCCGCCCGATACCTGGAGCGAGCAGGCAATCGCGATGACCGCGACCCATGATATCCCGACCATCGCCGGTTGGTGGAAGGGCCGCGATCTGGAATGGCGCGCCCGCATCGCCGGGCGGCCTGTCTCGCCAGAGGATAGCGCCAACCGCGCTCGGGAACGGACGGCGCTGTGGCAGGCGGTGGGCAACGGTGCCCCGAAGCCGGACGAACCCGCCACCGTGGTCGATGCCGCCATCGCCGCCGTCGCGGGCACGCCGTGTCCGCTGGCGATCATACCCGTCGAGGATCTGCTGGGACTGGACGAGCAGCCCAATCTCCCCGGCACCATCGACGAGCACCCGAATTGGCGTCGTCGCCTGGCCGATACGCTCGATCGATCGCTCGCCACGCCCGAGGTCGCGGCGCGCATCGCCGTTCTCAACGCCCGCTGACCCCCCTTTATCGAAGGACGTCGCCCATGACGCCGCGCGCCACCTATCGCTTTCAGTTTCATAAGGATTTTCCCTTCGCCCGAGCGGAAGCCCTGCTGCCGTATCTGGACCAGCTTGGGATCAGCCATGTCTATGCCTCCCCGATCACGACGGCGGCGGCTGGCTCGATGCACGGATACGACGTGATCGACCCGACACGGATCAACCCGGAACTGGGCGGCGAAGAAGCTTTCCGGTCCCTTGCCGAGGCCGCCCGGACACGCGGCATGGGCGTGATCATCGACATCGTACCCAACCATATGGGCGTGGCGGGCGGCGGCAATGGCTGGTGGAACGACGTGCTGGCCAAAGGCGAGGCCAGCCGCTTCGCACGCTTTTTCGATATCGACTGGTCGCGCAGGCTCGTCCTGCCGATCCTGGGCGACCCGTTGAACAAGGTGCTGGCGGACGGCCAGATCGTCGTCGAACGTCGTGACGGCCGCGCCGAGATCGTGGCCTATGGCGAGCATCGCCTGCCGGTCCGTGATGAGGACCAGGATGGGGCCGAAACGCAGCAGCTTGCGGCTTTGCTGGACCGCCAGCACTATCGCCTGGCGTCGTGGCGGGTGTCGAATGACGAACTCAACTGGCGGCGCTTCTTCACGATCAACGATCTGGCGGGCCTGCGCGTCGAGGACGATCAGGTCTTCGAGGAAACCCATGCCCTTTATTTCCGGCTTTACGAGCAAGGGCTGATCGATGGCGTCCGGATCGACCATGTCGACGGACTGACCGACCCGATCGGTTATTGCCGCAAGCTGCGCGCGCGCTTCGACGCGATGGCGCGCGAAGATGGCAACCGCGCCTATATCGTCGTCGAAAAGATCCTGGCCGCGGATGAGCCGATGGGGGAGGATTGGGGTGTCGACGGCACCAGCGGTTACGACTTCATGGAGGAGGTATCAGCTCTGCTCCATGCGCCCGAGGGCACAAGGCCGCTTGCCGAACTCTGGGCACAGTTGAGCGGCCGTTCGGACCAGTTCGCACCCGAAGAGCTTCAGGCGCGGCAGGACCTGCTTGCCTGGCAGTTCGCCGGACAGCTGGACCAGTGTGTCGCGGCCTTTGCGGCGCTGACCGCCGCCACCGTGGATTTGGAGGGGGCGATCACCACCCCGATGCTGCGCCGGGCGATCGAGCGTCTGCTCTGGGTCTTTCCGGTCTATCGAACCTATGGCCCCGATGCGCCTTCGTCGGACGAAGCCATCCGCCAGATGGCGCGCAATCGAGTCGAGCCGCTGCTGCCGCCGGGCGAGGCCTTCGTCGTCGATCAGATACTGGAATGGCTGGCGGGTTCCGGCCCCGGCGACCGGGAAGCGCGGAGCGAAGCGGTCAGGCGTTTTCAGCAGCTTTCAGCCCCCATCGCGGCCAAGGCGGTTGAGGATACCGCCTTTTATCGCCATGCGACCCTGCTCTCGCGAAACGATGTCGGCTTCGATGCGGGCCGGTTCAGCCTGCCGATCGTAGCCTTTCATGACCGGATGAAGGGCCGCGCCGAGCGCTTTCCGCTGGCGATGCTGACCACCGCTACCCATGACCATAAGCGCGGCGAGGATGTCCGCGCCCGGCTGGCGGTCCTGAGCGCGATGCCGGAGGATTGGCGACGTCAGGTCGAGGCGTGGCGGATGCAGACGCTGGACCTCGCTGAAGGGGTCGATCCGGCCGACTGGTACATGCTGATCCAGACGCTGGTCGGGGCCTGGCCTGATCCGGACCAACTGGGCGACTTTGCCGAGCGGATCGCCGCGTGGCAGGAAAAGGCGCTGCGTGAGGCCAAGCTCCGTTCGTCCTGGGAAGCCCCCGACACCGACTATGAGGCGCGCTGCAACCAGCTGGCGAAGACGTTGATCGACGGCGACGAAGGGATGGCTTTCCGAGAGGGAATGACCGTACTTCTCCGTCGCATCGGTCCGGCCGCCGGTGCGAATTCGCTCGTCCAAGTCGCGCTGCGCTATACCGTACCGGGTGTGCCGGACTGTTATCAGGGGACCGAGTTCGCCGACCTCAGCCTGGTCGACCCCGACAATCGCCGCCCCGTCGACTACCGCGCGCGCGCGGCGGCATTGACCGAGGGGGACGCGCCGAAACAGAAGCTCATCGCCGATCTGCTAGGCCTGCGCCGCCAGCATCCCGACCTGTTCACGCACGGCACCTATCATCCGCTCACCGTCACCGGGCATGGTCGCGACCGGGTCATCGCCTTCGAGCGGCGGCATGACGACGCTGTCCTGACCTGCGTCTTTGGTCTGCGGCTGGAGCCGCTGATGGATGACGGCGGCGTCATCGACTGGCGCGATACGGCCATCGTTCGTGATGGGGCAGTACTGCGGCTCAGCGAGTTGCTGGCGAAGGAGCCGCTCTGGTACGGTTTGCGCGCTGGAGAGAAATGACACCGCTTCCCCTCGGCTTTTACCAACACGACGTGGAAGACGTGGCGCGCGCCCTCATCGGCGTGATGCTGACCGTCGATGGCGTGGGCGGGATGATCGTCGAGACGGAAGCCTATGATACCGCCGACCCCGCCTCGCACAGCTTTGCGGGGCGAACGGCGCGGAATGCGGCGATGTTCGGACCGGTCGGCCACGCTTATGTCTACCGGATCTATGGGCTCCATCATTGCCTGAATGTCGTATGCGGTGCTTCGGGCAGCGCGGTCCTGATCCGCGCGTTGGAGCCCCTACATGGCTTGGACGTCATGTACGGACGGCGTGGTTCTCGGCCTGCCACGAAGCAGCTTTGTTCGGGGCCAGGCAAATTGTGCAGCGCGCTTGGTATAGACCTCAGGCTGGATGGCGCGTCGCTTTTGGAAGCACCATTCGCGCTGACCGGAACGCCGAACGCTGCGCCGGTCGTCGTCGCGCCGCGGATCGGCATCACCCAAGCGGCAGAACGGCCAAGCCGCTTCGGCTGGAAGAATTCTCCCTGGCTCAGCCGCCCCATGGGCGATTGACCACGGCATCGCAGCATAAACCTACTGCGATGCAGCGACGTATTTGCTTGATATTGACCACGACAACAGCGAGCCTCGACAGATAACAGAAAAAGGGCGAGTCGATGGAGTGGATCAAGGTCCTGGCGCTGGTTGCCATGGTCTATGGAATCTGGGCAGCCTATCGGTCTTTGGGCTCACCAGTTCTTCATGAAGGCTCCCGTTATTTCCGCCAACCCGATGGTAGTTTTCGCCGGTGGTATGGCGGCCGCCGGTTCAGCGCAGCCGAAGTGGGAATGACCGAACAGAGCTGATCCCGCACGGTCAGCAACGGTAAAGACGGGCGCCCCTATCTCCCGGCCTTGGTCCTTCCCATATGGAGGGGACGAAGGAATGGAACTGCAATGTTTGCCGATCTGGGCGTCCCCCTACCCCTGCTGGCCGTCGTCCTTGCCGTGGTGCTGGCGGGGATCATCGCGCGCCGCGTGCCGATATTGCGGGTAGCGATCAGCCTGCTGTCCTGGCTCTTGCTGGGCGGCTTGGTGTTCGTCCTGCTGCAACAACGCCAGCAATTCGATCCCTATATCCAGCGCGCGATGCAGATCCTGAATTTGCAGGACCAGAGCGTCGTCGGCGACACGGTTCGGATCCGCATGGCGCCGGACGGTCATTTCTGGGCACGCGTCACCGTGAACGGCATCAACCGGCGGATGCTGGTCGATAGTGGCGCGACGCTGACCGCCCTGTCCAGTGCAACGGCACGGGCGGCTGGCCTGGAACCCACCATGCCCGCCTTTCCGGTCGTGCTCAACACCGCCAATGGCATGATCCGGGCGGAGACGGCGCGCGTCGACTCGCTGCGCATCGGCACCATCCGCGCGGACAAGGTGCCGGTGGTCGTCTCGCCCGCGTTCGGCGAAACCGATGTGTTGGGCATGAACTTCCTGTCGCGCTTGAAAAGCTGGCGGGTCGAAAGATCGACCCTGATCCTCGAGCCGCACCATCCCCAGCCCTATACCCCGCAGTCATGACCGCCATGATAGGCAAAGTGATACAAATCAACGCGATCGGCGTCGTCGCCAATTGACTTGACCGTACGGCTTACCCATGCGTCAATCCATGATGACTCCCCTGTCGCGAATGCTGTCGCTGCCGCCCCAGCTCGAACGATATGTCGCCGAAGCCGTGGATGCGGGAGATTTTCCCGACGAACAGGCACTGCTGCTCGCCGCGATCGAGCGGATGCGGACCGACGGACCGATATCGGATGTGGGCACATGGCTGGTCGGCGGTGGCGAATGCGGCCAGCGCGTGCGGGAGAGCGACTGGTCGACAAGCCCGCTGGGGGCGATCGGCCACTGGCCGACCGTGCTGCGTACGACGGTCGCCAATATCGTCCATTCACCGATCGCGAAGGTCCTGATGTGGGGGCCGGATCATGTCATGATCTATAACGATGCCTATCGCAGCATCGCCGGGCCTCGCCACCCGGAGGCGTTTGGCGGGCTGGTTCCGGACATATGGCCCGAGATCTGGGACTGGAACCGCGACATCCTGGACCGTGGCTTTCGCGGAGAGGACATTGCCTATCGCGACCAGGCGCTGGTCGTCACGCGCGCGGGCGTCGAGGAGGAGGTCGTGTTCGACCTCTATTATACCCCCGTCTACCTCGAATGCGGCAAGGTCGGCGGCGTGATGTGCACCGTCGTCGAGAATACAGGCCGTGTGGCAGCCGAACGACGGCTGGCGGAGAGCGAGGCGGAACTGCGCATCATCACGGACTCACTGCCCGTGCTGGTTGCCTTTGTCGATCGCGACGAACGCTATCGCTTCGCCAATGACTATTACCGCGTGTTTCTGGGCACCGATCCGGAAGGTATGCTGGGCCAGCGGCTCAGCGACGTACTGACCGAAGAGGATTATGCCGAGCGTCGCCCGTTGATCGAACGGGCGCTGGCCGGGGAGGCCATCGTCGCCGATGTCCACCTGCATCACCGCGACGGCAGCCGACGCCGGGCCGAAACCCGCTACCTCCCGCGCCGCGACGACAATGGCGAGGTGATGGGTTTCCATATCCTGGTCTTCGACATCGACGAGCGCGCCCGCTATGCCGAGGAGATCGAGCGTAGCAACCGGCGGTTCCGCGCGGCGATGGACGCGGTGCATGGTGTGCTGTGGACCAATAGCGCCGATGGTCGCATGCTCGGCGAACAGCCCGGCTGGGCTGCGATCACCGGACAGACGTTCGACGAATATCAGGGCTTCGGCTGGTCGAATGCGGTCCACCCGGACGACGCCGCCGCCTCGGTCGTAGCGTGGAACGAGGCGGTTGCCGCCAAGGGGATGTTCATCCACGAACATCGCGTCCGTCGCCATGACGGGGAGTGGCGGACGTTCGCGATCCGGGGGCTGCCGATCATTGCCGCCGATGGCGAGTTGATCGAATGGGTCGGCGTCCATACCGACATCACCGACCAGCGGGCCGCCGAACAGGCCCTGCGCGATCAGGCCACCCTGCTTGCCCGTCAGGTCCATCACCGCGAGCGAGCCGAAGCCCAACTTCGCCAGCTGAACGAGACGCTGGAAACCCGTGTGATCGAGGAGATCGCGGAGCGGCGTCAGGCCGAGATGAAGCTCGCCCAGGCGCAGAAGATGGAGACGATCGGCAAGCTGACCGGCGGGGTCGCACACGACTTCAACAACCTGCTTCAGGTCGTGTCGGGCAATCTCCAGCTGCTGGGCAAGGACGTTGCGGGCAACAGTCGCGCCGAACAGCGGGTCGCCAATGCCATGGCGGGCGTGTCGCGCGGCTCGAAGCTGGCCTCGCAACTTCTCGCCTTCGGGCGGCGCCAGGCGCTGGAGCCGAAGGTCGTCAACGTTACCCGCTTCGTCCAGGGCATGGACGACATGCTCCGCCGCGCGATCGGCGAGGGCGTGGAGATCGAGACCATCGTCGGTGGCGGGCTGTGGAACACCTTCATCGATCCGGCCCAGATCGAGAATGCGCTGTTGAACCTGGCGATCAATGCGCGCGATGCGATGGACGGCCAGGGCAGGCTGACCATCGAGCTCGGCAACGCCCATCTCGACGACGATTATGCTCGCACCCATGACGAAGTGACGCCGGGCCAATATGTCATGCTCGCCGTGTCCGACACCGGCAGCGGCATGTCCGCTGATATCATCCAGAAGGTCTTCGAACCCTTCTTCTCGACCAAGAGCGAGGGCAAGGGATCGGGTCTGGGCCTGTCGATGGTCTATGGCTTCGTCAAACAGTCGGGCGGCCATGTGAAAATCTATTCCGAGGTCGGCCACGGCACCACGATCAAGCTCTATCTGCCGCGTGCGATGGAGGCCGAAGACGTCGAGGTCGCGGTCGACACCGGCCCCGTCACCGGCGGCACCGAAACCGTGCTGGTCGTCGAGGACGATGCCGAGGTGCGCGCCACCGTCGTCGAGCTGCTGTCCGACCTGGGCTACCGGGTCCTGAAGGCAGTCGATGCGCAAAGCGCGCTCAGCGTCATCGAAAGCGGCATTCCGATCGACATCCTGTTCACCGACGTCGTGATGCCCGGCACGCTGAAGAGTCCGGAACTGGCCCGCAAGGCCCGCGAGCGCCTCCCCGACATCGCGGTCCTCTTTACCTCGGGCTATACCGAGAATTCGATCGTCCATGGCGGGCGGCTGGACAAGGGTGTCGAGCTGCTGTCCAAGCCCTATACCCGCGAGGCGCTCGCCCGGAAGTTCCGGCATGTGCTCGCCAATCAGCGGCAGCGTCAGATGCCGAAGGCCGAGATTTCCGTGGCGTCGCGGGAGGCGCAGGCGACGAACGAGCCGGCCGCGCAGCCCCTGCACGATGGCCGTACGATCCTGCTGGTCGAGGATGATGACCTGATCCGCGCCAACACGGCCGAGACGCTTCAGGATGCGGGCTTCGTGGTGGTTCACGCTGTCACGGCCGAGGAAGCGATGACCGCGCTTCAGACGGCGCAGATCGATGTTCTGGTGACGGACCTGAACCTGCCGGGCGAGTCAGGCGTGGAACTGGCGGGACGGGCACGGCAGTTGCGGCCGACCCTGTCGATCATCTTTGCGACAGGTGACGGCGGCATGGCGGCCGAGGCGGCGAATATGGATGCGGCGTTGCTGACCAAGCCCTATTCGGCGAGCCAGTTGGTCAACACAATCCGCGGTCGGCTGGAAATCGTAGAGCAGGCGACCTGGCGCTGAGCCGGGCCGCCTGCTCCTTTCCGGTCAGGCCCATGCCGGAGGGGACGGCAGAGGAGCCCTTGCGAAACCGGTAAAGCGGGCTAGCGGGCCTTCCAGCCCTCGATCGCGGCGAAGGTGATGATCACCGCGAGCACCAGCAGGGCGCCCTGCAATTCCAGTGCGGTCAAATCGAACTCCATCGTCATCGGTCATTCTCCCGACTGAACTTGCCTGAACTCGTCAGAGGAAGGCCGCCCCGCTTGATGGGGACCGACCGTGCCTCTTGGTTCAGGATATACGCCCTCTTCTTTGCTGCCGTGCAGCGAGTGCGTGACAAATCATGTCCGGCAATGCGGGAGGCGAATTTCTGCGCAAAGCCCGCCTTCGGGCCGGTTGGCGAGGGTCAGCTCGCCGCCCTCGGCGGCGACCACGCGGGCGACGATCGACAATCCTAGACCAAATCCCACCGTGTCGCGGCGACGCGCGGTGTCCAGCCGCACAAATGGCTCCAGCACCAGTTCCAGCGATTCGTCGGGAATGCCGGGTCCGTCGTCCTCGACCCGGATGCGAACATCATCACCCGGATCGGCGCGCAAGGTGATGACCGCGTGCTCGCCATAATGCAGCGCATTCTCGACCAGGTTGGTCAGGGCGCGCTTCATGCCGAAACGGCGCAGGCGGCAATCGAAATGGTCCGGCCCGACATAACGGACGTCGCGGCCATGATCGGCGGCGTCGTCGGCCAGATTGGCGCACAGGATCGCCAGGTCGGTCAGCTCGGGCTGCTCGACATCCCCGTCCCCGCCCAGAAAGGCGAGGAGCGAGGAGACCATCGCCTCCATCTCCTCGATGTCCGTGCCGATCGCCTCGCGCACCTCGTCGTCGCGGATCGAGTCCGCACGCAGGCGCAGGCGGGCCAGCGGGGTGCGAAGGTCATGCCCGACCGCCGCCAGCGCGCGGGTGCGTTCGTCGATCAGTCGTCCGATGCGCGCCTGCATCCGGTTGAAGGCTCGGGTCACGTGGCGAACCTCGCCCGGCCCGCGCTCCGGCACGATCAGCGCCGCCCCCTGCCCGCCTTGCCCCCGACCCAGCTTGTCGGCGGCGCGCGCCAGCATCCGCAAGGGGTGCAGGATACGCCCGATCAGCGCACCGCTGAGCAGCATCAGCGCGATCGCCGGGATCAGCGCGAGCAACACCCGACCGAGTGCGAGATCGAGTGTCCGGACACCCTCGCGCATCCGAAAGCTGAGCAGCGATCCGTCATCCAGTCGCAGATCACCCGACACGACCGAGGTCCGCCCAGGCGAAGTCAGCCGCAAATGGATGTCGGTTGCCGCCAGCGACGGCTCCCAGTCGACGATCTGGCGCTGCATACTGTCCATCGCCGGGGCGATCTTCGGCCGCGGTGGCGCGGAGGACGACCAGCTGACGATATAGCGATCGGTGGTCAACTCACCCGCCACCTCGGGGCGTTCGCCAGCTGGCCGTTCGTTCAGGACGCGACGGGCGACGATCAGATGCCCGGCCAGACGCCGGGCTTCGTCGTCACGTACCAGGACATGGCTGGCGCGTTCGTAGAGATAGGTCGAAACCGCGAACTCGATCGTGACCGCCAGCAGCAGGATCGCGACGATCCGCCCGAGCAGGCCGACCGAAGGGCGGATCACCGCCGCTCTACCGGCACGTTCAGCATATAGCCGACGCCACGCACCGTGACGATCGGTGCGGCCCCGCCCGCCCCCGACAGCTTCCGGCGCAGGCGGCTGACCAGCACGTCGATGCTGCGGTCGGGGCTGTCCCCGATCCGCGCCCGCGACAATTCAATCAGCCGTTCGCGCGCGACGACGCGCTGCGCATTGTCCAGAAAGGCGACGAGCAGGTCGAATTCCGCCCCCGTCAACTCGACCTGCGCGCCCGAGGGCGACATCAGCTCGCGGCGCGGAAGGTTCGCGGTCCAGCCGTCAAAGCCCAATATCCCGGCCTCGCGCTCGCCCGGCGTGTTCTCCAGCCCACCGCGACGCAGGACGGCGCGGATGCGCGCGACCAGCTCGCGGGTCCCGAAGGGCTTGGCCAGATAATCGTCCGCGCCCAGTTCAAGCCCGACGACCCGGTCGACCTCGCTGCCCTTGGCGCTGATGAAGATGATGGGAACCGCGCTTTTCTGGCGCACCTGGCGGCACAGGTCGATGCCGCTGGTCCCGGGCAGCATGATGTCGAGCAGGATCAGGTCGATCTGCCCGACCTCCAGCGCCTGCCACATTTCCGGCGCGGCATTGGCCAGCTTCACGGCGAAACCGTTCTCCTGAAGCGCGCGTGCGGTCAGGGTCCGAAGGGCGGGATCGTCCTCGACGATCAGGATGGTGGGCGGCGTCACCCCCTTTGGCTAGGCAGGTCCCGTCCGCGCGTCAACGTCTTCGCCCGGCCGATCCGCGTCCAGCCGCGTCAGCCCTGCGGCATAAAGCCGACCGCGTTCGGCATAGCCGGTGGCGGAGGCACGCAGCCGCGCGATCTGGTCGGGATCCAGCGCTTGGACGGCGCGCGCTGGCGCACCGACGATCAGGCTGCCGGGTGGAAACGCCTTTCCCTCCGTGACCAGCGCGCCTGCGCCGACCAGTGACCCCGCCCCGATCACCGCATCGTTCAGCACGATAGCCCCCATGCCGATCAGACACCCCTCACCGACGGTGCAGCCGTGCAGGATCGCCCGGTGCCCGACGGTACAATCCGCCCCGATGGTCAGCGGGCTGCCGGGATCCGAATGAAGGACCGCGCCGTCCTGGATATTCGTCCGCGCGCCGACCTGGACCGGGCCGTTATCGGCGCGGATCACCGCCCCGAACCACAGGCTGACCTGTTCGCCCAGCACGACCTCGCCGATGACGTCGGCCGAGGGGGCGATCCAGGCGGTATCGTGGACGACGGGGTGACGATCTTCCAACGCGTGAAGCGGCATCAGGCCGTCTCCTTTGACTTGGCCTTCGCACGATAGCGGTGGAGCAGCGGCTCGGTATAGCCATTGGGTTGCGCCACCCCCTCGAAGATCAGCGCGCGGGCCGCCTGCATCGCCAGGCCGTCCTTCGTCATCGGCCGGTAGAGCGGATCGCCCGCATTCTGCGCATCGACCTTGGCCGCCATGCGCGCCAGTGCTTCCTCGACCTGATCGGCGGTGACGATGCCGTGATGCAGCCAGTTGGCGATATGCTGCGACGAGATGCGCAGCGTCGCCCGGTCCTCCATCAGGCCGATATCGTGGATGTCGGGGACCTTGGAACACCCCACTCCCTGATCGATCCATCGCACGACATAGCCGAGCAGCCCTTGCGCATTATTGTCGAGTTCGGCCGCGACCTCTTCGGCCGACCAGTCGGGTGCCTTGGCAATAGGCGGCGTGAGCAGCCGTTCGAGCGATGCGACAGGCTCGGCGGCCCTTGCGGCCTGACGGGCGGCGACGTCGATCCGGTGATAATGGGTGGCATGCAGGGTAGCCGCGGTCGGCGATGGCACCCAGGCGGTCGAGGCGCCCGATCGCGGATGCGCACCCTTTTGCGCGAGCATGTCGGCCATCCGGTCTGGGGCCGCCCACATGCCCTTGCCGATCTGCGCGCGGCCCGAAAAACCGCAGGCCAGCCCGATCTGGACGTTGCGATCCTCATAGGCCGCGATCCAGTCGCATTCCTTCATCGCTGCCTTTCGCACCACCGGGCCGCCCAGCATCGCGGTATGGATTTCATCGCCAGTACGGTCGAGAAAGCCCGTATTGATAAAGACGATCCGGTCTTTCACGACATGGATACAGGCGGCCAGATTGGCCGATGTGCGCCGCTCCTCGTCCATCACACCGATCTTGATGCGATGCCGGGCAAGGCCCAGCATGTCCTCGACCGCGTCGAACAGGCGGTCGGCAAAAGCGGCTTCCTCCGGCCCGTGCATCTTGGGCTTGACGATATAGATCGAGCCTTCCCGCCGTGCCGCGATCAGGCTGGTGACGATCGCGTCGAGGATGCCCTCGGGCGCTTCGCGACCGTCCGCCAGCCGGATCGCGGGCGTGGTCATCAGATGGCCGACATTGCGCACGAACAACAGGCTGCGTCCGGGCAGCGCGAAGGCGGTGCCGTCGGGCGCGCGATATTGGCGGTCGGCCGCCAGTGTTCGCGTGATGGAGCGACCGCCCTTTTCGACCTGTGCCGACAGCGTGCCGTCGATCAGGCCGAGCCAGTTGGCATAGCCAGCGACCTTGTCCTCGGCATCCACCGCCGCGATCGAGTCTTCCAGGTCGCAGATGGTGGTCAGTGCCGACTCCAGCACGATGTCCGCGATCCCGGCCGCGTCGGTGCGACCGATGGGGTGAGCGGGATCGACCACGACCTCGATGTGCAAACCGTGATGGCGGAACAGCCAGCCCTTCTCGCTCCGCCCCCGGAACAGCGACGGATCTTCGAGCCGCTCGACGGCCGTGGCAAGGTCGGGCACGTCGTTCCAGCCACCGGCAATCGGCAGCGCCTCGTCGAGAAATCCCCGCGCCCAACGGATCACCGCCGCCCCGCGCTCCGGGTCATAGCCGGTCGCGCCCGAAACCGGCGCGATGGCATCGGTGCCATAAAGCGCGTCGTACAGGCTGCCCCAGCGGGCATTGGCGGCATTGAGAAGGAAGCGCGCATTGAGCATCGGCACGACCAGCTGCGGCCCGGCGCGCGACGCGACCTCCTCGTCCACATCGTTCGGCGCGATGGTAAAGGGCGCGGGCTCGGGAACCAGATAGCCGATCCCGGTCAGGAAGGCCCGCTGCGCCGCTCCATCGCGTGCGCCGCCTTGTCGATACCAGTGATCGATCTGCACCTGCAGCGCGTCGCGACGGCGCAGCAGGGCGTCGTTCTCGGGGGCAAGGCGGGTGACGATATCGGCCATCCCGGCCCAGAAACGATCCGGATCGACGCCGCTGCCGGGCAGGGCATGGTCCTCCAGGAAACGGACGAGAGCAGGCGCGACGGACAGTCCATGGCGGTCGATCATGCGGCTCTCCTGAAGCATCGAAACTCTCCTCTTGCCTTATGACCGGCATGATAGGGCATCGCCATTTACTCCGGTAGTCAGATAATCGAACAGCTGTCGATCGCTGGAGGAACGAATGGACCCCGATATCGCGTTGTTCGTCGACGTCGTTCGCGAGGGCAGCCTGGCGGGTGCGGCGCGTCTGTGGCGCCTGTCGCCTGCCATGGCGTCGAAGCGGATCGCCCGGCTGGAGAGCCGTTTGGGGGTGCGGCTGCTGCACCGTACGACCCGCCGTCTGGCCCCGACCACGGCCGGGGCGGCCTTTCATGCGGAGGTCGCGCCGCTAATTGCCGGGCTTCGCGCGGCCGAGGCTCGGGTGACGCAGCATGACGGCGACCCCGCCGGTCCGCTTCGCGTGAGTGCGCCGACGTCGTTCGGTCGAATGTGGATCGCGCCATATCTGACCCCGTTCCTCGATCGCTATCCGGCAATACGGCTTCGGCTCGATCTGACCGACACTTTCATCGACATGATCGACGGCGGTATCGATCTGGCGATCCGGATCACCGCGACGCCGCCTTCCGGATTGGCGGCCCACCGACTGGCCGACAACCGGCGGGTTCTGTGCGCCAGCCCGGCCTATCTCGCCAGAGCCGGGACGCCCGGAAGCATTGCGGATCTTGCCGACCATGCGCTGCTGGCCGCCCAGGGCCAGTTTCCCTGGCGACTGACGGGCGCGACGGTGAACGGCGAGAGCCGTGTCGAAACTGCGTCCAGTGAAGTGGTTCGCGAACTGGTCCTTGGCGGTGCGGGGATCGCGCTTCGCTCGCTATGGGACGTCGGCGACGCCTTGGCGGATGGACGGCTGAGCCGCGTTCTGCCCGGCCACGAAGGCTCGGCAGCGGTCGGGATCTGGGCGGTCCATGCGGCGGCGGGGGTGCCCATGGCCGTACCCGCATTGCTTGGCCATCTGCGCGAGGTCTGGCGCGATACGGCATGGATGACATGACGTCCCCGTCATTTTCCCGTGCATCGGCTAAGCGGAGCCTCTAGGCACGGACCAACAGGGTTTAGGGAGATACGGGTCGATGGCAGGTGGTCTGGTCGCATTGCTGGACGACGTCGCGGCGATCGCCAAGCTGGCGGCGGCATCGTTGGACGATGTCGCGGGCGCGTCGGCGCGGGCGGGCGCGAAGGCGGCGGGCGTGGTCATCGACGATACCGCCGTCACCCCGCGCTATGTCGTCGGGCTGGCCCCGCAACGTGAGTTGCCGATCATCGGCAAGATCGCGCTGGGTTCGCTGCGCAACAAGCTGATCTTCCTGCTGCCCGCCGCCTTGCTGCTCAGCGCTTTCGCCCCCTGGGCGATCACCCCGATCCTGATGGCGGGCGGCGCGTTCCTGTGCTTCGAGGCGAGCGAGAAGATCCTCGAAACACTGACCGGCCATCATGCCCAGGCGGAGGACGCCACGCCGGTCGACGCCAGGCAGCTGGAGGAGCGCCAGGTATCCGGCGCGATCCGAACCGACCTGATCCTGTCGGCGGAGATCATGGCGATCGCCCTGTCGGAACTGCCCGACCTGTCGATCGGTACCCAGGCCATCGCCCTGGCGCTCGTCGGCATCGCGATCACGGTGGGCGTGTACGGCGTGGTCGCCGCCATTGTGAAAATGGACGATATCGGCCTGCATCTGGCCCGTCGCGACAATGCGACCGCGCAGGCGGTCGGGCGTGGCCTGGTCAAAGCGATGCCGGTCGTCCTGCGCGTGCTGGCGATCGTCGGCACCGCCGCAATGGTCTGGGTCGGTGGCGGGATCATCGTCCACGGCATGGAGGAATTCGGGCTGACCACCCTGCCCCATCTGATCCACGGCACCGCGCATCATGCGGGCGAGGCGCTGCCCGTCGGCGGTGCGGTGGCCGAGTGGCTGGTCGGCGCAATCGGCTCGGCCATTGTCGGCCTCGTCATCGGCGCAGTCATCGTCGGCGTGCTGCACCTGATCCCCAGCAAGAAGGCGCATTAAGCCCGGTCACGCGGCCCGGACGCCGTCGACCTCCATCACATCCGGGGTCAGCAGGTGGCCGGTCACGGCCACCGACTTGCCGACATGGTCGATGGGAACGCGCATCAGGCGCAGTTCCAGATGCTTGCCGTCATCACCTTCCAGCACAAAGGCACCGCCTCGCCGGACCAGACGACCGCTCCAGACGAGCGATGGGGTGGTGTCGGCGCTATCGTTCGTCGTCATGGTCATCCAATGCTGACAGGCCTGCACGGGTTCCGGATCAGGCCGCCCGCGCGACCCGGTCCCGTCCGCTGCGCTTTGCTTCGTAGAGCGCAGCGTCGGCGCGACGGATCATGGCCGCCACGTCTTCGCAAGGACGCCACTCCGTCACGCCAGCGCTGAACGTGACGGTGATCGCCTGGCTGCCGACCAGGAGCGGGGTGCTGGCGATCTCCCGCCGCAAGCGCTCGACGATGCCCATCGCGCCATCAAGCGTTGCGCCGGGAAAAAGGATCGCGATTTCCTCGCCGCCATAGCGAGCGACGACATCGTTCGACTTTACGCCCTTCAGGAGGCGAGCCGCCATCCGCACCAGCACTTCGTCGCCCGCGCCATGGCCATAACCGTCATTGATGCGCTTGAAATGATCGATATCGATCAGTGCGAAGGTAAAGCGATGATCCTGTGCAATCGCCTGGTCACGTGCATCCTGCAGCGCGACCATCAGGGTCCGGCGATTGGCCAGTCCGGTCAGCGGATCGGTGCTGGCCAGGCGGTCGAGCTGTTCATTGGCGGTACGCAGCGCGCTCGTCCGCTCCTCGACCATGGCCTCCAGCATTCGCGCGCGACGGCGGACGACCGTGGTGATGAGCCAGAAGGTCGCCCCCAGCAACAATGCGAACAGCATGGCCAGCCCGATCCGTCCGAACCAGCTTTCATACCATTGCGGATCGACGGTGATCTCGACGCGACGCTCGACGATCCGTGCGCCCAAGCCCGGAACATAGGCCCGGAGTTCCAGGCTATAGGTGCCGGCCGGAAGGTTCGTATAGGTCGCGCTGGCAGGCGTGCCCGCAGGCACCATCATCCACGTCTCGTCGAACCCATCCAACCGATAGCCGTAGCGGATCGTCTCGGGCGCATCGTAATCGGCCAGCGCAAAGCCGATCCGCAGGGTCCGCCCGTCCTTGCCCCAGCGCAGCGTCAGCGCCTTGACGGCCGAGTCCACGGCCAGCGCATGGCCGTCGATATCCGCCGAACTGACGATCAACGGCCCCGGACGGGCACGGCTCAGCCGCCCCAGCAGGATATCGGGTTGCAAGACGATCAGCCCATCGGGAGCACCGAACAGCAGCGACCCGTCCGCCATGCGCGCCGCCGCCCGCTGGTTGAACGCCGTGGCGCTCAATCCATCGCGCTGGCTCATGACCCGCACATTGCGGCTCGCCGGATCGATGACCGAGATACCCCCGGCACTCGCGACCCAGGGACGTTGCCGGGCGTCGAGGACAAGGGACGCGACATTGTCCCCTGCCAGCCCCTGCGCTTCCCCAATCGCACGGAAACGCCAGCCACCTGCCGCCGCCTGGCCAAGGGCTACGCCGCCATAGGTTCCCACCCATATCTCGCGCCCGGCCGGAATGATCGAACCGGCATAGTCCTGCGGCAAGCTGCCCGGCCTGGGCGACCGGCTGGAAAAATTGGTGAACTTGCCCCTTGGCAGATCGAGATGACCGATACCGCCGGGAGTGGCCACCAGCACGCTGCCGTCGGGCCGTGTGACGATATTGATGACTTCGTTGTTGGGCAGGCTGTGCGGGTCGGCGGCATCATGTTCGAACACCCGCACCTGTCCGTCGCTGCGCCGTCGAACGAACAGGCCCTTGTAGGTGCCGATCAACAGGACATCGGGCGTCTCGGCCAGCGAGATGACCGGAAGGTCGCCGAGCCCGTTCACGGTCAATGCATGCTGGGACAGGCTGCGCGGATCGATCGCGACGACCCCGCGCGCGCCGACCAGGATAGTGCCGTCCGACGACTCCAGCAGCGCCTTGATATCCTGCCCGCCATGCTCACCGTTCAGGGTCAGCCGACGAACCCGCCCCGCCTTTCGGTCGAGCGCGTCCACGGTCCCGTTGCTCAGACCCAGCCAGACCTGATCATGCCGGTCGACCATGATCCCACGAACATTGTCGTCCGACAGCGACATGCGCGGATCAGGCATCGCCGATCCGATACGCAGCGTTCCACCGCCCAGCCCCTGCGTCCGCGCCGCGCCCATTTCCGTCGCGGCCCAGACGCCCCCCGCCCCGTCCAGCGCCAGTGCGCGCACCGTATCACCCGGCAGGGACATCGGGTTTGCGCCCAGATGCCGGATCGCCGTCACCGAGAAATGATTGCTGGGATCGATCAGCACGATCCCCATGCCATCGGTGCCAACCCACAGTCGCCCCCGTTCGTCTTCGGCGATCGCCCTGATCGTTCGGTGCCCGATCAGGGGGGCGGAACCGCGCAATACAGGGATTTGTGAAAAACGTGGCGTAACGCCCCGATCATGCGACAGGTAGACGCCGTCCGAACCTGTCCCGACCCATAGCCGCCCGTGCCGATCGCGCAGGATTGACCAGATGTCACGGCTGTCCGCGGCATCCACGAGCGATGTCGCCTGGAACCGCCCGGCCCCGGCAGGTCGCACCCACAGTCCGCCCTCGCACCCCGCCCAAAGCGTGCCATCCGCATCGCGATACACCGCGAACGCGCCCTCTCGCCGGCCGTCGGGCGACCGAATCGCCAAGCCTGCCATGGCGTCGAGTTGATCCGCCTTGGCGATAAAGTGATGAACGCCCCCGTCCGACGCGATATAGGCCCCGCCCGATCCATCCGGGGTAAAGCCGAAAATGCGGCTGCCGGTCGGTCCATTCCGGGCCTTCAGCCGGATAAATCGATCGCTTGCCGGTTCGTAACGCGCCAGGCCTCCGACATTGGTGCCGATCAACAGCCCGCCATCGGGCAGCGCCAAAAGCGAGCGGACATAATTATCCGGCAGCGAAAAGGGATCGCTCGACAAGGCCTTGAAGCTACGGACACGCTGCCCGTCATAGCGGATCAGACCGCCGCGCGTGCCGATCCACATGGTCCCGTCGCTGGCGCGCACGACTGCCGTCGCGGTGATGTGCGGCAGGCGCACCGCATCGCCAAGCCGCGTGAAGCTGGCCCATTGCCATGCTGCCCACGGATCGCTGCGTGCCTCTCCCCGGACCATGGCGGGCAGACACAGGAGCAATAAAAGGGCAGCGGCACCGAAGGATCGGAAGCGCATCAAATCATCATCCCGCGCCCCTTCTAAGAATGGTTCCATAAAAGGATATTAATTTCGATCAACGCGTCGATCGGCCCTATCGGTCATGCTCCGTGGGGCGATGTAACTGCAGGGCGGCCATCTGCGGTCTTGGAACAGGTTCGAGTTGCGACACTCAATCGACGGAGATTCCGATGACCGACGATGCGATGAACCTGCAGGCGCTGTTGGAAAAGAGCGCGGATGCAGATTTTCTGCGCAAGATAACGGCTTTGCCGCGCAACATTTGATGGGCATGGACGTCGGCGGCCTGACCGGTGCAGGCTCCGGCAAGAAGAGCAGATCGTCTCGCGGATCGGAATGGCTACTGGGCGCGCGACCGGAAAACCCGCGCCGGTACGGTCGAACTGCGCATACCACGCTTGCGAAAGGGCAGTTACTGCCGGCGTTCCTCGACCGGCCCATCAAGGGCGACTGGCCTATGTTTGGGTGGACGCAACGTACCTGAAGGTGCGGCAAGCGGGCCGCATCATCTTGGTGGCGATCACCATCGCGATTGGTGTGAACGGCGACGGCGGGCGGGACGTGCTGGTCTACATGTCGTTCCCACCGCAGCATCGCATCAAGCTGCACTTGACCAATCCGCTCGAACGTCTGAACTTTGGGATCAAGCGGCGCACCGGCGTGGTCGGCATCTTTCCCGACGAGGAGGCCGTTACACGCCTCGTCGGCGCCTTACTGCTCGAGCAGAACGATGAATGGGCAGTCCAGCGGAGCCGCTCCCTGATGCTGGAGAGTGTCGCGCGATTGGGCGATGATCCAGCCGTCTCGCTGCCAGCCATGGCAGCCTGACCATCCCGGCCTGGCCGGAAGATCGGTGCGGGTACGCCGCCAAAGCTGCACCATCCCGCGGGGCACGCCCCTGTCCGATCATCCAGGCGTAACCGTCATCTGCCCAAATGGAACGCCGTTTATGATCATACCAATTGACGATCAATTCGAGTACCAATAAGTATTTCATCTTCTCTTAATTTTTAAATCATTACTTCTCAATATTTTATGTGGCGCCACAGGTTCTTGTGAGCCTTCAAAGGTAGTGTACCATTGAAAATCATGCCCTGTTCTTGCAAGCATGACCCTTAGAGTAAAAGCGTTAAACAAGCGTGCTCGCTATCCTGAGGGGGGGGAGGCGGTAAATCCGTCAATATCGTCAAGTGAGTTCACCAGAATTGGCGGCCGATGACATCGGCAAAGATAAGCCGATCCGGCTGAACGAGCGGAGCGCAATCATCAAGTTTATCAAGGGGGAGTACATGAAAAATATAGGATTTTTGTTCGCCACCAGTGCAGTGATGGCGATCTGCACCGTCCCGGCCGCGGCGCAGTCGAACCAGGGGCAGACGCAGCAATCGACGGACGACGCCGCCAAAAGCGAGAGCCGCAAGAATGCGGAGCGCGAGGATATTGAGTCGGATGCCCGCGGTCAGGCCCAGGGCGCCGATACGGCATCGGGTGACGTCGTCGTCACCGGCTCGCGCATCGTCAATCCGAACCTCGCCTCGGCCGCGCCGATCCAGGCCGTCTCCGCGCAGGAGATCAAGTTAAGCGGTGCGGTCAACGTCGAGGACGTGCTGAACCGCCTGCCGCAGGTCGTGCCCTACGCGCCCCAGGCCGATGACGAAGGCAACGGCACCGGACGCATCAACCTGCGCAATATCGGTGGTTCCGGCGGCGCGGCGCTGATCCTGCTCGACGGCATGCGCCTGGGCGGTCAGGTCTCCGCCGACATCAACACGATCCCGCCCGCGCTCATCCAGCGCGTCGATGTCCTGACCGGAGGGGCCGCGGCCGTTTACGGCCCCGACGCACTGACCGGCGTGGTCAATTTCGTTCTGAAGAAGAATTTCGAGGGGGTGCAGGTCGACGCCAATTACGGCTTCTTCAATCACCTCAACCGTCGCAACATCGTGACCGACACCGCGCAGTCGCGCGGCTTCGCCTATCCGCTGGGCATGACCAATGACGGGGGGCGCGCGACCATCAACGTCACGGCGGGCACGCGCCTGTTCGACGACCGACTGTCGCTGTCGGGCTATTTCAGCTATCGCCACACCGACAACCTGCCCTACACGTCGCGCTCGACCCAGGCCTGTCACCTGCTTCAGGCCGGTATCGACGGCGCGCTGAGCTGCGACACCACGCTCTATTCGCCCAACGGCGTGATCCAGCGGTTGAACGACGGTGCCATGTTCACCAATGCGCGTGACGGCAGCCGCACCTTCCGGCCCTTCAACAACACCCAAGACGCGACGACCGATCGCCAGAACCGGATGGACAGCAGCTACCAGATGCTGCGCGGCAACGAACGGTACAATGCGGGCGGCTTCCTGTCGTTCAAGGCGACGGACTGGGCCGAGCTGTACGGCAGCTACATGTACACCAAGAACCGCAGCCAGGGCACCTACAGCCCGGCAACCGCGCCAATCCAGGCGCGTGATGGCGGGTATCAGCTGAACTGCAACAACCCGCTGATGTCGGCCCAGCAGGCGCAGACCCTTTGCGGCGCTGCAGCGGGTACTTCGGCGACCGTCCCGATCGACTTCGGCTATCGCTTTGCGAAGCTGCCGACCCAGACCATCGATTACCAGCAGTTCTACAACCGTGCAGCCCTGGGCGTGCGGGGCGATTTTGGCGGAGCCTGGCATTATGACGTCGGTGGCGTCTGGGCCAAGGCGCTGCTCAAGAGCGCGATCAACCGCAACTGGGACCCCTCGCTCGACAACATCGCCAAAGCGCTGAACGTCGTCAACGTGAACGGCGTGCCGACCTGCGTGTCGAAGGTCAACGGCACCGATCCGAACTGCGTGCCGCTGGACATCTTCCAGGGTGGCAACAGCGATCGGGCCTCCTACAACTATATCTTCCAGTGGGCACCGAACGGTCCCACCCGGAACGTCCGCTATTTCCTGGACGGCCAGGCCAATATCAGCGGTGATCTCGGCCATTACGGTATCCGCTCACCGCTCGCGACCGACGGCATGCAGGTGAGCTTTGGTGCGGAAATCCGGCGTGACATCGCCACCAACTTCACCAGCGCCGCCTATAACAGCATCATCCAGAACACACCCAACCCCTCCTCCTCGGCACGGGGGACGCAGACGGCCAAGGAACTGGCGACTGAAATCCAGCTGCCCCTGGTCCAGGACCAGTCCTGGACCCATTTGCTGGGCTTCAGCGGTGGGTATCGCGCGTCGAACTACAGCACGTCGTCGCGGACCTTCTTCAGCACCTGGAAGCTGGAGGGCACCTGGGCACCCACGCGCGATATCCGGTTCCGCGTGGCGCGCAACTTCGCCTCGCGCGCACCCAATGTCTTCGAGGCGACATCGAACATCAACTACGGCCGCAACATCAACTTCCGTGACCCCTGCGGCGCCAATCCGAACGGGGGTGCCCCGGTCGCCAGCAAGGAAATCTGCGCGTTGCAGCCCGGTTTCCAGCCATCGACCTATGGCAGCGCCGACCTGAACTGTCCGCAGGAAGGCTGTATCTACCGCTTCGGCGCGGTGGACCCCAAGCTGGGGCCGCAGACCGCCAACACCCTGACCTATGGCCTGGTGCTGACCCCGCGCTTCCTGCCGCGGTTCAGCTTCTCGGTGGATCATTACGAGATCCGCTACACCAACCAGATCGTCGATCTGGACCAGGACAGCGTCTATGCCAACTGCCTCGGCTATGCCAAGGACCCCACCGAACTGAACAGGATCTCGTGTCAGCAGTTCGTACGCAATGGCCAAGGCAAGCTGTTCGGCAGCATCAACAACCCGAATTCAGGCTTCGTCAGCTCGATGGTGCTCAACGTGCCGAACCAGACCGGCACGACCGGCTATGACTTCCAGGCGCATTATGACCTGCCGGTCGCCTCGGGCACCTTCGCCACCGACTTCAACGGCGGTCTCGTGACCAGCGCGGCGTCGGTCGCCAACCAGTCGGGCAGTGTCGGCTATTTCGGTGACGGCGTGGGCAACCCCATTCCGAAGTGGCGTCACAATCTGCGCGGCACCTTTACGGGCGCGGAAGGCCTGTTCCAGCTCTCGCTGAACTGGCGCTATATCTCGGCCACCGAGAGCGGCACGCTGCGCACCCAGGCCCAGAAGACGTTCGCACGTATCCCCAATTATAGCTATTTCGACCTGGCGGCGAACGTGAACATCGCCAAGCGGATGACGCTGGGCGTGACGATCAACAACCTGCTGGACAAGGACCCGCCGATCATCCCGGCGCGGGGCGGTGCCCTGACCTATTCGATCAACGGCTGGCAGAATTCGCCGGTCAATTTCTACGACATCTACGGTCGTTACATCCAGTTTTCGGTCACGACGAACTTCTGATCCGAGACGCGATGCAATGCCTGTCCCCGCCAGCCACGCTGGCGGGGATTTTTTATGGGATCGCGGCCAGCGTGCTGGCGCTTGGGCAATCATCCGGAACCCTGCCTGGCCCCGGCCGATAGACAAGCCGCACACGGCTCGGCCCAGTGGGGCTACAGGCCGCAAGATGATAGTCGCGCGCCAGCACCTCGTGCAGCACGGCCCGCGTCGCGCGGTTGCCGAAGGCGAAGCGGGGATAGTCGTCGACAATCGCGCCGGGCCGCGTCGCCAGGATACGGCGGATCTCGGCGACCGGATCAACGCCGATCGCGGCGCGGCTGGCCTCGTCCTGCGTGTTCAGATGGCCGGGGAACACCCATTTCGAAGGCAGGCAGCTATGCGTCAGCATGTAGAGCGCCGGATAGCCGTCATAGACATAGAGGCATCCGCGCGCCGGGGTGGCGGCCTGAGCGACCGCGTTCGCCTCGGCCGCGCCGCCCTTGGTCCGCTCGCTCAACGCCAGCACGATCTGCCCCGCCGCGAAGATCGCGAGGACGAACGCCACCGTCCCACCGCGCCGCCAGCGGGCCAGCGCGGGCGCGGCGACCAGCACGGCGGGTAAGATAATGGGCAGCGCATAATGCGGGCTGCCGAAGCGACCATAGAGCAGCACCGCCGCACTCGCGACCGCCAGCCAGAGGAGCAGGAAATGAAACCCCTCGCGCTGCTCTGCCGGGACATGCCGCCACGGCCGCCCGAAGCCGATCACCAGCAATAGCGGCGACAAGATGCCAAGGCAGGTCACCAGCCCTTCCAACTCGTCGGCCAGTGGCCGCGCCGCCTGTCCACCGACCGACAGGAAATTGGCGAAAAGCCAGGCTTGCCCCTGTCCCGCTGCGGCGTAGACACCAAACGCCATCAGGGTCGGCAGCAAGGCCAGCGAGACCCAGATCAGCGCAAGACCCACCAGCCGCACCGGTGCCGCCCGCGCGCGCCAGCCCTGCCACAACAGGATGCAGCCAAAGACGACACCCTCGGGCAGCACCGAATATTTGATCTGGAGCGCGACGCCGACCGACGCCATCGCCGCCAAGCCGCACGGTAACAGCCGCCCCTGCCGCTCGACCACGCGCATAACTGCGCTCGCGGCGATCAGCATCAGCGCGTTGTAGAAGACGGGCGACTGTCCCCCTTCTCCCTCCATCAGGTTCAGCCAGAGGATATAGAGGATCGCCGCCGCGACCGCAGCGCCCGGCCCCGTGAAGCGGCGCGCCACCCGCTGGATGCCGAAGGCAGTGGCGATGACGAAGCCGGTCGCGACCAGCTTATAGGCGAGGAACCCGGCCTCTCCGAACAGGCCGCCCAGCCACCGCGCCCCCGCATATAGCAGGAACAGCCCGATCGGCTTGCGGTCGAAAATATCGATATAGGGCCAAGCCCCGTGGAGCATGCGCTCGCCGACCAGCAGATAGAATTGCTCGTCGAAGCCGATGACCGGATTTCCAAAGGTTCGCGCCCGTACCACCAGCGCGACCAGCGTCAGCACCAGCAGGACGCCGCCCTGCCCCCGCGCCTGTCCCCATTGTTGTCCCGTGCTCATACCACGCGCGGGTGGGTCGCTTTACGGGCAAAGGCAAGGAGAAATGGCGCGGGCGGTTGCGCGTCGCCTGTTCCCCGTCAGGCCCATAGGCATGGTCGAAATCGGATAGAGGCGCGGTTCCGCCCCGGTCGGCTCGGGATGTTCCGGCGAGCGCCGGACCGTTCCGGCGCGAGACAGAGATGATCCCATGCCCCTATAAAGTCAGGGCGGGGTAACCCCCGCCCTGATCCGATAGCCTTGCGGCGATCAGTTGGTCTTCAGCTCGACCGTATAGGAGAATTTGTCACCCGTTTCCTTGATCGTGAACTCATAGCGCAGGTTGACGCTCTGCCCCCTTGTGAAATCGGACTCGAGGCTGAAATTGACCGTCTGTCCGTTCGCTATCACCGTGCCGTTTTGCAGGCCTGCAAAGGAGGCCGCCACCCTCGAACCCGTGGTCAGGTTGACCGCCGTCAGATTCTGGATGGTGAAGTTGCCGCCATTGGCAACGAACCGGAACTTGTCGACGGTGACGGTGGTCGCGCAGCCCGACCCCGTGCAGGTCTGCGACTTCTGCATCGATGCGGAGCTGGTATAAGGCAGCTTCAGCAGCTCATTGGAGAAGATGTCGACGCGGTACAGCGACAGGGTCGGCGCCACCGCGGTGATCGCCACCGTGACGGGAGCACTGTCGACAATGCCGTCATTGACGACCAGCGTGGCGACATAGGTCCCCGCCTTGTCGGCGACGAAGTTGGTGACCGCCTGCGCGTTCGTCGACAGGGCCGCGCTGCTTCCGGCAGGCTTTGACGTCAGGTTCCAGTCATATTTCAGCGTGTCGCCATTGGCGTCGCTGCTGCCGCGTCCGTCCAGCGTGACCGTCGCCCCGGTCAGGACATTCTGGTCCTTTCCTGCATTGGCAACCGGCGCGGCGTTCGCCCGGCTCGACGTGATCGTCACGCTGTCGGCCACGCTTTTCAGCGCGCCGTCGCTGACGATCAGCGACAGGACATAATTGCCCGCGACATCGGCCGTGAAGGTCGGCTTTGCGGCCGTGGCGGACGACAGGACCGCCGCGCTGCCCGAAGGACGGGCATCCATGGTCCACTGATAAGTGAGGGCATCGCCATTGGCATCGCTGCTGGCGCTGCCGTCGAGCGTGACCAGCGTGCCGTTTTTGACGTTCTGATCCGGTCCCGCATTGGCCACGGGTGCCGCATTGGCAACGGTTGCGGTGATCGTGACATCGACAGGCGCGCTGTCGACCTTGCCGTCGTTCACGATCAAGGTCGCGATATAGGTCCCGGCGACATCGGCCGTGAAGGTCGGCTTTGCGTCCGTCGCGGACGACAGGACCGCGGCGCTGCCCGACGGGCGCGACTTGAGTGCCCATTTATACGTCAAGGCGTCGCCATTGGCATCGACGCTGCCGCTGGCATCGAGTGTGACGGACGTTTTGGTCAGAACATTCTGATTGGCGCCGGGATTGGCGACCGGAACCGTGTTGGTCGGGGCCGGTGTCGATGTGGCGCTTGGCGTCGGAGTGGGTGTGGGCACGGTTATTACGGGTATGTTTCCGTTGTTCGAACCCCCTTCACCCCCGCATCCTGCGAGCATCGCAGTTAATGTTATACTCCCGGCTAAGAAAAACGTTTTCCATTTCGGCATATATATTATTCCCCCTGTAAAGGCTGTCCCTCATCTGCCCCATAGGGGACGTCGCATCGTACGTATAGTCTGGATGCTGACGATCTGAACAATGTCCATATCAGAGGAAATTCGGAGCCATAACAATATAGCTTTTTACCATAATGGATGCCGGTGGGACTGCATGACAGGGTATTTGTCGCTTGACGATATTTGTACCTTTTCAAGGCGTTCATCGCAAAAATCATTGCGGATGGGGTATCGAGCGCTGAGCTATGCTTGTGCGGCGCTTGGCAGGCTGATCTTCCCGCCGCCTGCCGGATGCAAGGCGAGCGGTATCTGGCGCCCCCGACCATGTCGAATACGTCACGATAGGGTATCGTTTTTACCGAAGGTTATGCTATCGGGGCCGAATTATGGGCGGGAATTCCGGGCGATATCGGTTTTGTACAGGGCGTGAGGCGCTTTGCGCGTCCTGACCTTCCTGCATAGTTTCGAGCCCGGCGGGGTCGAGCGGATCGCGTTGCGCCTGGTGCGGCGCTGGCGGGAGAGTGGTGTCGATGCGCCGCTGTTCCTGGGGCGGGCCGACGGCGCGATGACCCGTGATGTCGGTGCCGATCTGGACTTCGTCAGCCCCCGCCGGCGCTGGCCGGGGATCGCGCATTGGGAGACGATCTGGATGATCGCCACTCTGCCGCGCGTCGTGCGCGCACTGCGCCCCGACATCCTGTTTTGTGCGGGCAATACCTATGCCGTCGTCGCGGTTATGCTGAAGCTGATACTGGGGCGCGATTGTCCGCCGATCATCGCCAAGATCAGCAACAATCTCGATCGTGTCGATGCGTCCTGGCTTTACCGGGTCTTCTACCGGATATGGCTGCGCATCCAGGGGCTGGCGATCGACCATTTCGTTGGCATGGAAAAGCCGATGCGCGCGGAGATCGTGCAATGCGTCGGCGTGTCGCCCGCGCGCGTCGCGATCATCCCCGACCCGGCCCTGTCCGAGGGGCATATCCTGTCCTTGCGCGAGCCGGCGAGTGATCGACCAGGTGGCCCAGGCCGCCGCTTCGTCACCATAGCGCGGCTGGCGGCGCAGAAGAACCTGGCGCTGATGTTGCGCGGTTTTGCCCGTGGCAGCGCGCCCGACGACACGCTGACCGTGTTCGGTGAGGGGCCGGAGCGTGCGGCACTGGAGGGGCTGGCTGCCTCGCTGGGGATCGGCGACCGGGTCGATTTCCGGGGCTATGTCACCAATCCGGCGGGACTTCTGTCAGGATACGACACGCTGCTGCTATCCTCGCATTATGAGGGGGTGCCCGCGGTCATCCTGGAGGGGCTGGCCGCCAATATCGGCATCGTCGCCACCGATTGCAGCCGCTCGATGGGCGCGCTGTTGCAGCACGGCGCGCTGGGCACTTTGGTCCCGGTCGGCGACGAGGCAGGCTTTGCCGCCGCGATCGCAGCCGCCCAGCCCCGGACCCAGGATGCCCGCCGCACGCTGCATCAGGCGCGGCGCTTCACCATCGAGTACGGCGCGGACCATTATATCCGGGTGATGCACAGCGTCCTGCGCCGTCGCGCGGCCTTGATTTCCGGCCCCGCCCCGCTCGTCGCCGAGCCGGTTGCCCCACAGCTTTGACCGACACGGGGGCGGCGCTCGCCTTTCCTCACGTCGGCCGCAGCGTCTCCAGCATGGCGTGGAACCGGGGTTAGAGCGCAGCCATGTCGACAGGCAATATCGGGGGGCCTTGTCCCTCACCGGGCAGCGCTCCACGAGTCACCACATGATTGGGAGCGATCCCCGATACATTGGGGGGCACCGTCAGCACCAGCATTGACCGGTCGGACCTTCCCTCGGGCAAAGGATATCCACGCCCTGCATTCTGCTCATGACCGCGTTCCCGCCGGTGGCCAGCGGCCTTTCCTGACGAGTTCCAGCACCTCGTCGCTCTTGGGCGGCGGAAAGGGATAGCCACGGGCCTTCAGCTTGGCGATCACGCGCAGCCGGGCCTGGTCCTCGTTCGAACCGGGGACGACCCGACTGGTTTCGGTCTGCTGGGCGGCGGTGATGCCGAATTGATCATATGCCCAGATATCGGCGCCATGATCGATCAGCACCTCGACCATGCCCCATTGCATCGTCTCGGCCGCCGCGATCATCGGCGTGCTTTGATTAGCCGGGTCGCGCTCGTTCAGGCCAATGCCTTGTTCCGCCAACCGCCGGACCTCGTCCGGTTTGGAGTGCATCACAGCCCCCAGCATGGGCTGGACCCCGGCCTTATTGCTCGCCATACCCTCTCCCGAACACCCCGTTGTCAGTATGATCGAGATCATCACCGCATGATGCCGCATCACTCCCTATCCGCATCCGTTCGTGACAAGATCCAATGCGACACCGCCCTGTCCAAGCTGAAGCGCAAGGATCACCTGGTCCATAAGGTGAAGATGGATCACGCGTATGGCGGCATATTGCCCGCCCCCTGATAAAAGTTCCGCATCCAGTCGGCGCCGCTCGTCGTGCCTTTGAAAGCGACCATGGGTACGCCCGTGGCAGGATCGATGGATGTTCCAGCATGGCCTCCGTCACACGCAGCCGTTGCAAATCTTCGGGCGCAGCGTTGCGATAGCCGGGCGGCGGGGTGCATTCGCCGAGGGGCATAGGCCGCCCGCGCGGCCTGTGCCTCGCCGAACAGGCTCTGGCTGACACTGTGGCCGACCGGATCGCCCACTCTGACGGCGGCATTCATGCTCATCGCAGGCGCTTCTTCCTATCGGCCATTTTAGGGGCGTGATCCTTCCATGCAATCAATATGCGGAGGAAAATCTCTATTTCGTCGTCAGTTATGGCGTCACGATTGAAGGTCTTTGTTCTTTCGGAATTCAGTCCTGCCGAAACACGGCACTTGCCGCGTTTTCAGCCTTAATTGTGACATGATCGCCACAGTATAAAAAAATTCACGTCGGCGATGGGAGTGGCTTGACGATGCGTTTCAAGGGGAGGGCGCGCCTGCATACGAGTGCGGCGTGGACGGCGATCGTCCTGGGTCTGGCGATGCCGGTTGGCATTTACGCGCAGGAGGCCCCGCCCTCCGAACCGCCCTCCCCCGAAGTCACCGTCACCGGCAAGCGCATCCCCGGCTCGGTCATCGGCGCGGTCGCGCCGGTTGCGGTGCTGGATGCCCAAGCGCTGGAGGCACTGGGCGCGACGAACCTGGCCGATCTGCTGAAGAAGGTGAAGGCACTGACCAGTTCGTCGGGCGGGGGCGAGCCGGTGATGCTGCTCAACGGGCGGCGCGTCTCGGGTTTCGCCGAGTTCCAGTCGCTGCCCTATGAGGCGATGGAGCGGATCGAGGTCCTGCCCGAACAGGAGGCGGCACGCTTCGGCTATCCGCCCAATGTCCGGGTGATGAACTTCATCACCAAGAAGACATTCCGCGCGGTCACGGTCCATCTCCTGCCCGGCGTGACGACCGAGGGCGGGGGCGGCACCCGATATAGCGAAGTCACCTCGGCGCGGATCGACGGGCCGCGCCGCCTGAGCTTCAACGTCTCGCATCTACGGCAAAATCCGGTGTCGCAGAGCCAGCGCGCCATCGTGCCCGATCCCGACACGCTGTTCGCGACCACCGGCAATGTGACGGGGGTGAACGGCGCCAGCGTGAACCCGCGGCTCGATATGCTGGCGGGTCGGAGCATCACGCTGGCGGGCGTGCCGGTCGATCCGGCCGCGCGGGGGACGCTCGCGGCTTATGGGAACAGCCCGGCCGGGGTCACCGATCTCGGCCCCTATCGCACGCTCCAGCCGCTCACCGACACGATCCATAGCGAAGCGAGCATCGCCTCGCCGCTGACCAAGACGGTGTCGGGCTCGCTGATGGTCTCGATGGAGGCGATCCAGACCAGGGGGCTGAACGGTCTGGCTCCCGCGCTGCTGCGCGTACCCGGTGGGCTGGGGAATTTCCCCTTCGCCAACGACACGCTGCTCTATCGCTATCTGCCCGACAGCGTGTTGCGCCAGCGGACGACCAGCATGGCGCTGCACGCGGGCGGCACGCTGACCGGCGATGTCCGGCGCTGGAGCTGGGCGATCACCGGCAATTACGACCGGATGGTGTCGCGCAGCACGTCCGAGATCGGGGTTCCGCTGGAGGCGCTTCAAGCGTCGATCGCGGCGGGCGGCGACCCTATGGCAGCGATCGATCCCGTCACCGCCGCGCGGCGCGACCGGAACCGCAGCCGGGTGGTGTCCGACACGATCGGGGTCAAGGCGACCGCCAACGGCCCCCTCGTCCGCATGCCCGCGGGCGAGGCGATGCTGACCGTCACCACCGATTATTCGCGGATCGACAGCGAAGCGCGCTCCAACCTGTCGCTCCCCACCGACGGGATCGGGCGCACGATGCGCGGGGCCAGCGTCAACGCCAATGTGCCGATCGCCTCGGCGCGCGAGGGCTCGCTGGGTTTTCTGGGGGAGATGCAGCTGAACGCCATGGCGGGCGTGTCGCAGGTGTCGGACTTCGGACGGCTGAACACCTCCAATCTCGGCCTGAACTGGACCCCGTTCCGCCCGGTCCAGCTCAACGCCTCGATCAATGTCGCGCAGGCCGCGCCCGCCGTCACCCAGTTGGTCGCGCCGGTCCTAGCGACGCCCAACACGCCCTTTTTCGACTATGTTACCGGGCGCAGCACGCTCGTCACCGCCATCTTCGGGGGCAATCCCGACCTGGCGCCGGAAAAGCGGCGGGTCACGACGCTGGGCATCGCGGTTCAGCCGATCAAGGACAAGGAGATCCGGCTCAGCACCGATTATGTCGACACGCGGATCGCCAACCAGGCGGCCTCGCTGGGCGGGGCGACCCCGGCGTTCCAGCGGGTCTTTCCCGATCTGTTCGTGCGCGATGCGCTCGGCCAGTTGGTCAGCGTCGACCTGCGCCCGGTCAACCTGGCGTTCGAGCGCGAGCGCAAGCTGCGCCTGACCATCAACGCGCAACTGACATTGGGCAAGACCCCGCCGCCCCCTCTCCCGCCCTCGCCCGGCACGGACGCCAAGGCCGCACCCCCGCCCCCTCCACCCAAGCCGCGCCCCTCCCTATGGCTGTCGGCGACGACCAATTACCGGCTGGAGGATCGGCTGACCCTGCGAAGACCCGGCCCGGCCGTCGACCTGCTCGACGGCGCGACGCTCAGCGGCACGGGCGGGCGGCCGCGCTGGGACGTCGATCTGAACGGCCATTTCTCCTACGGCCTGTTCAATCTGGGGGTTTACGGTCGCCTGCAGGGGCCGACCCGCATCCGCAGCGACATCGCCGCCTCCGACCTGCGCTTTTCGGGGCGGACCTGGCTGGTCCTCTACAGCTTCGTGCGCATGGAGAAGGTCATCAAGAAACCCTGGGCCAAGGGACTGAATGTCGATTTCGCGGTCGAGAATCTGCTGAACGACCGAATCAACGTCACCGACCGCAACGGCCAGACCCCCAACCGCTTCCAGCCCGCCTATATCGATCCGCTCGGCCGCTCGGTCCGCGTGGGGGTGCGGAAACTGTTTTGAGGACTGCGAAGAGCACAGGATCGAACGGCATGGATAGGGACATGGGGCACGCGGACAGGCCGGGCATCCAGGATGATGTGGATGCCGTGTCCGATGGCCCCGAACCGACAGACGAGCAACGCGCCCAGGCCCGGCCGTTTGCCGAGGTCTTTCCCGGTTTCATCTAGAGAACGCCTTCGGCCGTCAGATGACAAAATCCGTTGGAAATTTAGGCATTCAATGCGAGTGCAGCGAAGCAATGACGGGGTAAGCGGTTACGCTGGGCGAGCCCTTCCTGAACGGCAGCGAACAACCGCGTTCAGCCTCCTGAAGCACAGGTCGTTATAAATCTGTGTCATGCCCGGTGGTGGGCATGGAGGGACCAGTCATGAAAGTGACGCGTATTGTTGTCGCCGGGCTCGCGATCGCAACGCTGGGCTTCAGTGCCAATGCCAGTGCGCAGGAATGGGGTCCGCCCCCGCCTCCACCGCCTCCGGGCTGGGGACCTCCGCCGCCACCGCCGCCGCCCGCACCGCCCCCTCCCCCGCCGCGCTGGGGTGGGTACGAGGGAGGCTATGGCTGGCGCGATGCGGGCTATGGATATCGGCCCTATCATCGGCCGTACCGCCCCTATCGCCACTGCTGGACCGAATATCGCGGCTGGGAGCGGGTGCGGATCTGTCGGTGATGGAAAACCGGGCGTGAGCGAAGCTGCGCCCCTCCCCTTCAGGGAGGGGTTGGGGTGGGGCCTCTCTACCGGGCGATACGCTTGTGGAACCGCCCCACCCCTGAAGGGGAGGAGTGTATCGATTGGAAGGCCGCCCGCTCCGCGGGGGGCCGATCGGTCAGTCCGACCCGAAAATGTCGCGGGTGAACAGCTTTTCCGCGACATCGGCCAGTTCAGCATCGTTGCGGTTGGCGATGATCACGTCGCTATCATGCTTGAATGCTGCGAGATCGCGGTAGACCTTCGAGCCGAAGAAGCTGTCCTCGGCCAGGCTGGGCTCGAAGACGACGACTTCGATCCCCTTGGCCTTGATCCGCTTCATGATGCCCTGGATAGAGGACTGGCGGAAATTGTCCGAACCCGCCTTCATCGTCAGGCGGAAGATGCCGACGCGTTTGGGCTTCTTGGCGATGATCCGGTCGGCCAGGAAATCCTTGCGGGTCCGATTGGCGTCGACGATCGCGCGGATCAGATTCTGCGGCACGCTCGTGTAATTGGCGAGCAGCTGCTTGGTGTCCTTGGGCAGGCAATAGCCGCCATAACCGAAGCTGGGATTGTTGTAGTGCGTGCCAATGCGCGGATCGAGGCCGACGCCCTCGATGATCTGGCGCGTGTCCATGTCGCCGGCGATCGCATAGCTGTCGAGTTCGTTGAAGAAGGCGACGCGCATCGCGAGATAGGTGTTGGCGAACAGCTTGATCGCTTCGGCCTCGCGGGTACCGGTGAACAGAACGGGAATGTCCTGCTTCTCCGCGCCCTGGACCAGCAGGTCGGCAAAGATGCGCGCCCGCTCCGACTGTTCGCCGACGATGATCCGGGAGGGGTGGAGATTGTCGTAGAGCGCGCGGCCCTCGCGCAGGAATTCGGGACTGAAGACGACTTGGCTCGTGTCCAGCCGCGCGCGAACATCGTCGATGAAGCCGACCGGGATGGTCGATTTGACGACCACGGTGGCTTGCGGCGCGTGGGTCTTGGCGAGGGTGATGACCGCCTCGACCGAGGAGGTATTGAAACTGTCGGTGTCGACATCGTAATTGGTCGGCGTGGCGACGATCACGTAATCTGCGCCCGCCAGCGCGTGCGGAGCGTCGGTCGTCGCCGTCAGGTCCAGCGTGCGGCCGGTCAGGAAATCCTGCAATTCGGCATCGATGATCGGCGAGGTACGCGCATTGACCATCGCCACGCGCTCGGCCGAAATGTCGACCGCGACGACGCGGTTATGCTGGGCGAGCAGCACCGCATTGGACATTCCGACATAGCCGAGGCCGAAAACAGCGATCTTCATTCTACATCCCCGGATGGGCAGGCCGCATCGGTCCGTCCGTCAGCCTGTATTTGCGACATGTCCCTAGCGCCATGCACAAGCGGCGCGGCAATCGCAAATGCCGTGGCGGGGGTCGGACGGCAAGCGCCCCGTCCAGCCCCCCCCTACCCCATCCTTACAGCTTGACCCGCACACCCCCGAACAGGGTGTAGCCGAATTTTTCATATTCATAGGTCCGGAACCGTTCGCCGAAATAGCGCACACCCGGCGTGTTGGTCAGGTTCTTGCCCTCGGCGAACAGGTTGATGCCGTGCGCCAGCTGCACGCTGCCCGTCACGTCGAGCTGGCCGCGACCCTCCCAATACAGGTCGAGCGCGGGGTTGTCGGCGTTGATCTCGTCCAGATAGTCCGAACGCTTGGTATAGGCGACCCGGACATTGACCGGCCCGCGCTCGTAGAAGACGCTGGCGTTCCACATATGCGTCGACTGGCCCGGCAGCGCGAAGCGGCTGCGCCCGCCATAGGCCCCGTCGAACGTCGCGTGGCCTTGCGTATAGGTATAGTTGGCGAACACGCCCAGGCCGCTCAGCACGCCCGGCAGGAAGTTCAGATGCTGCTGCCAGTTCAGCTCGACACCGTACAGCTCGCCCTTGCGCGCATTGATCGGACGGCTAAGGATCGCACCGCCCACGCCGTTATACACGCCGACCGTGTTCAGCGTGTAGCGATAGTCGGACAGGTCCTTGTAGAAGCCGTTGACCGAGATCACGCCCAGCGGCCGGATGTAATATTCCAGGCCCGCATCAACATTGTTCGACAGGGTCGGCTTCAGGTCTGGATTGCCGAACTCGACACGCACCGTATTGCCCTCGGACGTCTCCAGCACGCGCGGCGCGATCTGCGGGAAATTGGGGCGGTTGATCGCGCGACTGAGCGCTCCGCGCAGGATCAGGTTGGGCGTGAAGGCTTGGCGCAGCGTCAGGTTGGGGAAGAAGTCGGCATAGCCGTTATGCCCGCGCGCCGTCGTCACCGCGCCGGTGCGCGAGACGCTGGGCGCCTGACTCTCGAAATCGGTGGTTTCGACGCGCAACCCCGCGATCAGGGTCGTGCCGTCCTTGACGTACTTCGCCATGCCGAACAGGCCAAGAATCTTCTCCTCGGCGGTGTAGTCGGCGGTCAGCGACTGCGGCAGGCGGCGTTCCGAGGCGGCCTTGGTCGCGTCGAAATAGGCGTCGGCCAGCCCGGTGTCGAAACGCTTGCCCAGATCGTAACCGAAGTTGCGCGAGTCCTGGTCGGACAACAGCCCCGCCAGGCTCTGCGAGGGTGCGGCCGAGGCGCGGCGGTCGCGGAAGCGCTCTTCATCGGCATTGATATGCCGCTCGCGATATTTGCCGCCGCCCGAAACGGTGACGAAATCGCCCAGCGGCATGTCCGAACGCACCGCCAGCGTCAGTTCGTCATTCTTGGTCGTGTTCGACCGATAGGCGTTCTCGCGGAACCCATAGGTGCCGAGCTGGAGATGCTCCTTGGTCGTGAACAGCGAATAGCTGGGCAGGTCGGCATCGCTGAAATCATAGGACAAAGTTGGCCGCAGCGTGG
Source organism: Sphingomonas parapaucimobilis NBRC 15100 (assembly GCF_000787715.1). Classification (GTDB taxonomy): domain Bacteria; phylum Pseudomonadota; class Alphaproteobacteria; order Sphingomonadales; family Sphingomonadaceae; genus Sphingomonas; species Sphingomonas parapaucimobilis. The sequence goes on along the minus strand of NZ_BBPI01000068.1, from coordinate 21,174 downwards.
AGCGGAACAACAGCTCGTCCCGGCGCGGATAGGTTTGCGAGCTTTCGCTATAGGCCACGTCCGCGCGGATCGTGCCCTCGCCCAACCGCTGCTCGATGCCAGCGGTCGCCGACCAGATCTCGTTTACCTGCTTGCGGTGGCGGACCTGCTTTTCGATACGGGTGTTGCGGTACGTCGCGGTGCGGTCGGTCGATCCGGCCAGCAGCGTGCCGTCGCTCCACAATATGCCGATCCGGTCGCGGAATTCGTCATCCTCGAACCGGGCATAGGTGCCGCGCACCCAGGCATGGGTCCGGTCGGACGGGCGCCACTCGAACGCGCCCGTCCCTGCGATCCGCTGGCGCTTGGTGTCGTAATCCTTGAACAGCGTCTCGGTGACCCGAAGCCCGGCGGGCGTCTGGCTCCAGGTGTTCTCGACATTGTCGGGGCGGCGATGGGTCATCGAATAGCTGCCCGAGAAGAGCAGGCCGAACTGGCGGTCCGGGCCGAACGTGTCGCTGACCGCAGCGGATCCGCGATAGTCATGGCCTTTGCCGTACTGGTTGTAGCTGGCCCCCGCCATGCCGGTCAGCGCAAAGCCCTTGCGGTCGAAGGGCGAGCGGGTGGTGATGTTGACGGCGCCCGCGATCGAGTCCGCATCCTGATAGGGCAGCAGCGACTTGGTGACTTCCAGGTTCGCGACGATGTCCGACGGCAGCGTATCCAGGTCGACCGCGCGCGTCGTCGGGTCGACCGAGGGGATCTGGATGCCGTCGACCGACACCGCCGACCATTCGCTCGGCGCACCGCGCACGTTGATATAGCGTCCCTCGCCCTGGTCGCGCTCGATGCCGACGCCGGGGGCACGCTGGAGCGCCTCGGCGATGTTGGGATCGGGAAAGCGACCGATCGCATCCGACGAGATGATGGTGACGGTGTTGTCGGCGGTCCGCTGCTGGTTGAGTGCGCGCGCGGTGTTGTCGAGCAGCGAGGCGCCGGTGACGACGATATCGCCCGGCTCGCCGCTGGCGGCGGGCAGCGTCAGCGAGACCGGGCGACCCCGCTCGGCCGCGGGCACGATGCGGGTGACGGGCGGGCGACCGAGATAATCAACCAGCAGCGTAATGTCGCCAGCCGCTTCGGGCGTGACGATGCTGAACTCGCCCTGGAGATTGGTGGTGGCTTGCGCCCCCGTTCCCTCGACCACCACCTGTGCGCCGGGCAGCGCGACGCCGTTCGCGTCATAGATGCGCCCCGACAGGATCGGCCCCGCAGCGGGCGCGCCCGCCGTCGCGCTCGCATCGCTCATGGCGGCGAGCGCAGGGCTTGCGGCAAAGCCCAATGCGATGAGAGAGGCCCCCGCGAGACCGCGGATGCCGGAACGAATGGCGTGCATGTTGCTTCCCCTGGGCGCTTGGTCGTGCCGACACCCCCCCGGCGCCGGTCGTTCCCGCTCCCGTGGCCGGGGTTTGTTACGAAGCGATGTTACGGCGATGACGATTGGGTGACGGTGGTATCACAATCTATTTTTGTGATGGGCGTGATTGGTGAACGGGATGCCATTGTCCGTCAGCACGGTATGAATGGTGTGGAGCATGGCTGAGACCAGGTTGCGCAGGAACTGGGCTGCGATCATCTTGCCAACTTCCTGATGCAGCTCGACGAAGGCGAACTTCCCGGTCCGGTCGATCGTCACGAATAGCTGGAGCCTGCCCTCCGCTGTCTGGACCTCGGCGATATCGATGTGAATACGAATTCGCGGTTTGTTCTTGCACATCATCTAGCTTCGGAGCAATCGTCGGGCAATCACAATGCTGCAATCCAAAGGGGAGCCTCGCTCCACGCGAGCCAACGGCCCGACAATCCAAGATGTTGTAATCGATAGCCTATCATGCAGGAGCAAGCGCCAGCCAACCGCAAGATCATCCATGTCGACATGGACGCCTTCTACGCCTCGGTCGAGCAGCGCGACGATCCCGCCCTGCTCGGACGTCCGGTCGCGGTATGTGGATCGCGCGCAAGGGGTGTCGTGGCGGCGGCGAGCTATGAGGCGCGGACGTTCGGCGTGCGGTCGGCCATGCCTTCGGTGACGGCCTTGCGGAAGTGTCCGGACCTGATCTTCGTGCCGCCCCGGTTCGACGTGTATCGCGAGGTTTCCCAACAGATCCGCGCCATCTTCGCCCGCTATACCGAACTGATCGAGCCGCTGTCGCTCGACGAAGCCTATCTCGACGTCACCGAAGACCGGGCTGCACTTGGCTCGGCCACCGCCATCGCCAATGCCATTCGCGAAGCCATCCGCGCGGAGACGGGGCTGACCGCCTCGGCCGGGGTCAGCTACAACAAGTTCATCGCCAAGCTTGCTTCGGACCAGAACAAGCCCAACGGCATATGCATCATCCCGCCGACCCACGGCGCGACCTTTGTCGCGGGGTTGCCGGTGAAGCGGTTCCACGGAGTCGGCCCGGTCACGGCGGGCAAGATGGAGGCGCTGGGTATCCTGACCGGACGGGATCTGCGCGACCGACCCCTGGATTTCCTGCAGCGCCATTTCGGCAGCCACGCCGATTACCTCTATGGTGCCGCGCGCGGGATCGATCACCGGCCGGTTCGCGCCCATCGCATCGCCAAATCGGTCGGTGCCGAACGTACCTTCGAGTCCGACTTGTCTGATCGCGACGGACTGCGGGCCGCGCTGGAGCGCGTGGTCGACGCCGCCTGGACCCGGATCGAACGGAGCGGCGTTGCGGGTCGCACGGTGACATTGAAATTGCGCCACAGCGACTTCCGGACCATCACACGAGCCCGCTCGGCGCATCACCCGATCCAGGACCGGGCCGAGTTCCTGGCTGTCGGGCTCGATCTGTTGGACCAGCAACTGCCGGTGGCGCTCGGCGTCCGTCTGCTGGGGCTGACATTGTCCGGTCTTTCCCGCGACGATGACGGCGTACAGTCCGGCCCGGCGCAGGCGGAACTGCCGCTATGACCCGCGATCAGGCCGCCAATTCGACCTGACGCTCCCCTTCCCCATCCGCGTCGAGCGTCAGGATCGCCACCGCGCCGGTGCCCCGGCCCGCGCTGCGCAGTTCGAGTGCTCCGCCCATCCCCGCCATGGAATTGGCGCACCAATGCAGTCCGAGCCCGCCGGACTTCTCCGTCCGGGTCGAATAGCCGGTCTGGAACAGGCGCGTCGCCTGGGCGGGCTCGAACCCCTCGCCGTCATCGATGATCCGGACGGATAGCCGTCCTTCGCTGGGCGGCGGAATGTCGACGGTGATCGAACCATGATCGCGCCCCGTCGCAACGATCGCTTCGACCGCGTTGGAAAAGAGGTTGCCGATCACCTGGCTCAGGATCACGCGGTTGGCCACCACATAGGCCGAGTGCGCCGGAAAGGTGAAGCTGATCGATACGGCATGGGCGTAGCGTGCGATCGTCGCGTTGCGCGCCACGATGTCGCTGATGTCGCAACGTTCGCGGGCGGGCCGCTCATGCGCCCGGGCCTGCTGCGCGCCGATGATCTCCAGCGTCTGGCGCATCGCGTCGCGCCCGACTTCCAATTGCCGCCGGACCTCGGTGCGAGCCAGCGCCTCCGCGTCGAAAGCGGTCGACAGGAAGGCGACGAGCTTGGCGCGCCTTTCCGGCTCCGCCTCTCCCTGCGCCAGTTCGGCAAGCGCCCGGTCAACCAGATCGCGACGGGCGCTGTCCTGTTGTCCGACGCCGTGACTGAGGATCGTTGCCAGAGGCGCCAGCGCGTTGCGGACATTGTGCAGGACCGCAACGGCGCTTTCCGAACGGCCAAGCGCGAAGCTCTGGATTTCATTGCGTTCGCGCAAATCCTTCAACTGGCTGAGCATCGCATTGAAGTTGCGCCCGAGCGATCCGAACTCTTCGCATGGGCTCTGCTCGTCCTCGAACGGCAGCAGCGCGCCCGATGCCTGGACCCGCTGCATATGCCGCTCGACCCGATCGAGCGGGACGAGGACGAACCGCCCCAGCGCCCGGCGCAGCATCAGCAGAAGCAACACGAGCAAGAGGATCGATGCCGCCGCCGCCAGGAGGAGAACGCGGCGCCCAAGCAGCACGACCTCGCGGGAAACCTGGAACCGGGCCGAGGCGACCGGCCGCCCTTCGGGTCCATAGACGGGCACGGCGATGTCGATGAACTGCGTACTGCGGCTGGTGGTCGCGTTGCCGGCTACCGCGCCGCTGGAAAGGGTCACTGGCCGCCCGAGCAGGCGGGATATATTCTGCCCGGTCAGACGCCGCGCCACGGCGACCTGGATATCGCCTTGCGGGCTTTCCGCCACGCCCACCGCCAGGATGTTTCCGTCGACGGAGAGATAGAAACGCGTCGAGCCGCCTGGTTTAACCAGATCCTCAAGCTCCAGGCGATCCAGTGCCGCAGCGGCCTGACGCGCCTCTTTCGTCGAAGGACCCCGAACGTTGCCGTCCTCGCCAGCCACGCGCCGGTACAGGATGCCATGGGGTGGCACCGTCGGCCCGATACCGTGCGAGGCAACGGCACTGGCCTGTTCGCGCGCGGCGACCTCGTTTATCGCCGCGAAGTCGGACAACAGCGTCTGCGCCCGGCCGCGATAACCATCCGTCGCCCGCTCTTCCAGCTCGGCAAAGCCCGGCGAGATGACCAGCGTCAGCAGGACGGCCAACGCCAACGCCCCGCCGATCCCGGTCAGGGTCAGAAGCGACACCATGGTCTCACGAAGCGATCGGGGCCGCCGTCGCCGTTCATGCCACCAGCGCATCATGGTTCGCTTCGTCAGCGCCGTGCGCCTGCCATCATCGGCGCCGTTGCTTCGACCTCGCCCTGCAGCGTCATGAATTTCATTTCGGCCAGTTTGCGCGCCTCTGTCGCCGGAACCGGCTTGGAGAAGAGAAAACCCTGGAGATGGCTGGCACCTGCAACACGCAGCGCTTGCGCCTGGGACTCCGTCTCGACACCCTCGGCGATCACGCCCAGCCCCAATGCCCGACCGAGATGGATGATCGAATGCACGATCGCCGCGGACTCGCGCTCGCGCCCCATGCCATCGATGAAGCTGCGGTCGATCTTCAGGCAGTCCAGTGCGAATTTCCGGATATTGTAGAGGCTGGAATAGCCCGTGCCGAAGTCGTCGAGCGCGATACGAAAGCCCAGCGCGCGCAGTTCGCAAAGGGTCTGTGCGGCGTGTTCGGCATCGTCGAAGATGGCCGTCTCGGTGATCTCGATCTGAACCCGCTGGGGCTCGACACCCGCTCGGCGTACGCTCTCCACCACGTGCCCGACGAAATGCGAGCGGCGGAACTGGATCGGGCTGAAATTCACCGAGACATATTGCCCCGGCCAATGCTGAAGCTCAGCCAGTGCATGATCGAGGATCCAGTCACCCAGGTCATGGATCAGGGTGCTTTCCTCGGCCAGCGGGATGAAGATCGCCGGGCTGATCGCACCGCGTTCGGGCGTGCTCCAGCGGACCAATGCCTCGAACCCGACAATGTCCAGGCTGCCCCGACCGACGATCGGCTGATAGGCCAGGCTGAGTTCGTCGCGTGCGATGGCGTGGCTCAAGCCTGCCTCGATCTCGCGGCGGACGCGAATGCCTTCGTCCATGCTGGCATCGAATACCCGAACGGTGCCGCGCCCCGAACGCTTGGCCTCGTTCAGCGCCATGTCGGCCTGGCGAACGAGATCGGTCGGGTCGCGTTCCCCGCCGGGCTGGCGCATCACCAGGCCGCACGACGCGCCGCAACGCACCGCATGACCGAAGACGCTGAAAGTCGAGGCGCAGGCGGTCACGATCCGGTCACAGGCGGCGACGGCCAGATCAATGTCCGCGGCATCGAAGAAGATTCCGAATTCGTCGCCGCCCAGCCGGGCGAGCATCGCGCCCTCGGGCATGTTGGCCTGGATCGTCGCGCAAACCTCGCGGATCAATTCGTCCCCGGCAAGATGACCAAGCGTGTCGTTGACCAGCTTGAACCGGTCGAGATCGAGCATGGCGGTAACGAACGGACCGCCCTGACGCCCGCGCTCGGTCAGGCCGCGCAGGAACGCGACGCGGTTGGGCGCATCCGTCAGGGCGTCGTGCATGGCGATGTGCATCGCCCGGCTTTCATTCGCTTCCAGCTCGGCAGTCTTTTCCTCCAGCGCCGCAACCTGGGCAGCCAATAACGCGCGGGCGGCCGCCAGTTCGCGGTCATTATCCCAGCGACGACAGAGCGCGTGCGCCATCTGCTGGACTTCGATCACCTCGAACGGCTTGGCGATGTAGAAGATCTTGTCGGCTGGCCCCGCCACCTTGCCGATCTCGGCGGGAGAGAAATCGGAATATCCGGTGACGATGACGATATGGATTTCGGGATCGAGCGCCCGGATACGTCGTGCTGTTTCGCGACCGTCGATGCCCGGCGGCATCCGTATGTCGATGAACGCCACCGCGAACGGCGAACCGTCCGCCTTGGCTCGCTCGACCGCGGCCACCGCCTCCAGGCCTTGATGGCAATGATGCCGGTCGAGGACGAGATTGTCGTCGCCCTCTCCGGCTGCCTCACCGAACAGCTCGGCCGCCATCGCGTCCAGCGTTCCGTTCCGTTCCGAGAAGCAAAGCTCATAGCTCTCGTGAACCGCCGGTTCGTCATCGACGATCAGAATACGCATCCGGCTATCATCCGTCTTCATTGCTTCACACAATGACAGATGGTAACCAGAGAGGCTTAAAGTGACGTAAATGGTCAGTTATTCGACCGTAACGCTCTTTGCCAGATTGCGGGGCTGGTCGACATCGGTGCCCTTTGCGACTGCGACATGATAGGCGAGCAGTTGCACCGGCACCGCATAGACGATCGGCGCGATCAGCGGGTGGACCTTGGGCATGGTGATGGTGGCGATGCAGCCGTCCCCCGCCGCTTCGATCCCGTCATAGTCGGAGATCAGGATGACCTTGCCACCGCGCGCCTGAACCTCCTGCATGTTCGAGACGGTCTTTTCGAACAACGGGCCGGACGGCGCGATGACGATGACGGGAACATGCTCGTCGATCAGCGCGATCGGACCATGTTTCATCTCGCCCGCCGCATAACCTTCGGCGTGGATATAGCTGATTTCCTTCAGCTTCAACGCGCCTTCCAGTGCCAGCGGATAGTCGGTGCCACGGCCCAGATAAAGCACGTCGCGCGCGCCGGCGACGGCACCCGCCATGCTCTCGATCGCCTCGTCATAGGCCAGCGCACCGTTGATCGCGGCAGGCGCCTCGGCCAGGTGACGGACGATCTGCCTTTCCTCGTCAGCCGACAGCCGCCCCTTGGCCTTGGCCAGATTGGCAGCGAGCGCGGCCAGCACGCTGAGCTGGCAGGTAAAGGCCTTGGTCGAGGCGACGCCGATCTCCGGCCCGGCATGGGTCGGCAGCAGCAGATCGGCCTCGCGCGCCATCGAGCTGGTCGGCACGTTGACCACCGCTGCGATCGTCTGCCCCTCATTCTTGGCATGGCGAAGCGCGGCAAGCGTGTCGGCGGTTTCCCCGGACTGGCTGATGACGATCATCAATCCGCCCGGCTCCATGACGGGCGCGCGGTAGCGGAATTCGGACGCGACATCGAGGTCGACGGGCACGCGTGCAAACTGCTCGAACCAGTATTTGGCGACCATGCCGGCATAGAAGCTGGTCCCGCAGGCGACGATGGTGACGCGCTTGATACCCGACAGGTCGAAGTCGGGAATGGGCAGTGCGACCTTGCCCTCCAGCCGCTGCAGATACGAGCGCAGCGTCTGGGCGACGACGATCGGCTGCTCGTAGATTTCCTTCTGCATGAAGTGGCGGTGATTGCCCTTGTCGATCAGGGCGCCGGTGACGCCCGACAGGGTAACGGGCCTGTCGACGGGGTTGTTGTCACGGTCATAGACCTGCGCGCCCTCGCGGGTGCAGACGACCCAGTCGCCTTCGTCCAGATAGGCGATGCGCTGGGTCAGCGGCGCCAGCGCCAGCGCGTCGGAGCCGAGATAGGTCTCGTCATCGCCGTAGCCGACGACCAGCGGCGAGCCGAGCCGCGCACCGATCAGCATGTCGGGCTGGTCGCGGAAGAGGATAGCGAGCGCGAAGGCGCCGTGCAGGCGCGGCAGCACCTCTCGGACGGCGGCGACGGGATCGAGTCCCTGTTCGACCTTCTCGCTGACCAGATGGGCGACCACCTCGGTATCGGTTTCGCTGGTAAAGACCCGGCCCCGGCCGATCAGTTCGTCACGCAACGCCTTGAAATTCTCGATGATGCCGTTGTGGACGACCGCGACATGATCGGTGGCGTGGGGGTGCGCGTTGTTGGTCGTCGGACCGCCATGGGTTGCCCAGCGCGTATGCGCGATACCGATGGAGCCGGGCAGCGGATGCGCGGCCAGTTCCCTGGCCAGATTGACCAACTTACCCGAGGCGCGGCGGCGCTCGATCTCGCCATGGTCGATCGTCGCGATGCCCGCGGAGTCATAGCCCCGATATTCCAGGCGACGCAGCGCGTCGAGCAGGCGCTCGGCAACGTCATCTCCGCCCAGGATTCCTACGATACCGCACATAAGCTACTTACTCCCCAGTCTTTTTCGCGGCCTTCTTGGCCGTCATCATGTCTCTGAAACGCTTGGCCCAACCCGCCTTGGTCTGCCGCCCGGCACGGACGAGCGCGAGGGCATCGGCCTCCACGTCGCTCGTCACCACCGAACCCGCGCCGACGATCGCGCCCGCGCCGATCGTGACGGGAGCAACCAGTGCCGAGTTGGAGCCGATAAAAGCGCCCTCGCCGATCACCGTCCGATACTTCAGGAAGCCGTCGTAATTGCAGGTGATGGTGCCCGCGCCGATATTCGCACCCGCGCCCACCTCGGCATCGCCGAGATAGGTCAGGTGATTGGCCTTGGCACCGGGGCCAAGCACGGCCTTCTTCATCTCGACGAAATTGCCGACCCGTGCGCCCTCGCGCACATCCGCACCGGGGCGCAGCCGGGCATAGGGACCGATATCCGCGCCGGTGGCGACCGTCGCGCCCTCCAGATGGCTGAAGGCGTGGATGGTCACGCCGTCGGCCACATGCACCCCTGGGCCGAACACGACATGCGGCTCGACCACCACGTCGCGGCCCAGCCGCGTATCGTGCGAGAACCAGACCGTATCGGGCGCGATCAGGGTCGCGCCCTCGGCCATGGCGCGGGCGCGGCGACGAACCTGCCAGTCCCCCTCGACCACCGCCAGTTCGCCGCGGCTGTTCACACCTGCGACCTCACCCGCGCCGGTCTCGATGACGGCGGAATGGCGACCATCGGCGGCCGCCAGCGTCACGATATCCGGCAGGTAATATTCGCCCGCCGCATTGTCGTTCCCGACCCGATCGAGCAGGCCGAACAGATCCTTCGACCGCACCGCCATCAAACCGGAATTGCAGAGGGTTACGGCGCGCTCTTCAGGATCGGCGTCCTTGAACTCCACCATCCGAGCAATCCGCCCGCCCCGGTCGGCGATCACCCGGCCATAGGCGGCGGGATCGGCCGGACGGAAACCCAGCACCACAGCGGCAGGGGCGTCGGCCTCGCCCAACCGATCGATCATCGCGCGCATGGTCCGCGCCTCGACCAGAGGAACGTCGCCGTAGAGGATCAGCACGTCGCCATCGAAATCGGCCAGCGCCTCGCGCGCCTGGGCGACCGCATGGCCGGTGCCCAGCTGCTCGGCCTGAAGCGCGGTGGCGACGCCCAGCGGGGCGACCGCCGCCTCGACCTGTTCGCGCCCGGCGCCCGTCACCACGACCATGCGTTCGGGCGACAGGGCCTTCACACTGTCGATCAGGTGCAGCAGCATCGGCCGCCCGGCAATGGGGTGGAGGACCTTGTGCAGGTCCGACTTCATGCGGGTGCCCTTGCCCGCGGCGAGGATGATGGCGGCGATCGGTCTCGTCATGACGGTTGCGCCTGCCATGGATTTTCGGTCAAGGCCAGTTGGAGACTGCACCGGGACCGAATATGGACGCCAATTCATCGCATGGTTTTCCCTTCTCCATTGTCGGCTTCGACCTGGACGGTACGCTCTTGGATACCAGCGGCGACCTGACCGCCGCCGTCAACCATGCACTGGGCTCGATCGGACGTGCGCCGCTGACCGTCGAGGCAGTCAAGCCGATGATCGGGGGTGGTGCCCGCGCGATGTTGCAACACGGGCTGGACGCGACCGGCGGGTATGATGCCGAGACGCTGGATCGGCTGCACCGCCTGTTGCTCGACCATTACGAGGCCCATCTGGCGGTGCATACCGTGCCCTTTCCCGGCGCGATCGAGGCGCTGGACGAACTGGCTGCGCGCGGCGTGACGCTCGGCATCATGACCAACAAGCTGGAACGCTTTGCACGATCCATCCTGGGCGAACTGGGTCTGACCGATCGGTTCGCGTCGATCATCGGCGGCGATACGCTGGGCGTCGCAAAACCGTCACCCAAGCCCATCCGGGCGCTGGTCGAGCAGTGCGGCGGCGGGACTGCCGCATTTGTCGGCGATTCGATCTTCGACGTTCAGGCCGCCCGTGCGGCCGGGCTACCGGTGATCGCCTGCTCGTTCGGGTTCCTGAGCCAGCCGGTCGAGGCGTTGGGAGCAGGGGCCATCATCGACAGCTATGGCGAGCTTATCCCGACCCTGACGCGGCTTTCCCCTTCCGCCACTTGATCCACAAATGCCGGATGAGCATCGGCAGCGGCATTCGAATAAGGTGCGAGCGGATATAAAAGACCATCCGTAACGCCTTTTGCCGCTCTCGCCCCCATCCGTCGCGCGCAATCATGCGGCGTCGGTAAAGGCGATCGATCATGGTCAGCCTTTGCCACTTGGGCGGAACGGACGTGCCATAAAGCGCATGGGTCAACCGCAACGCGCGATCGACGGCGGACGACAGGCCATGATGCGCCGCCCGCGCGTCCAGCCCCTGCATGCCCCGCTCCTCGATCAGCGCATGGATATCCCACAGGTTGCGCAGCCCACCGGCCAGTTCGCCGTCGGCAAACAGATGCGTCGCCGCGTGGACGATCATGTCCGTATGGCACAATATCGCCAAACCTCCGTCCAAAGGCTCCGCACCGGCGATCAGTGCCTGCGCATCCGGTTTCGGCCCCGCCGTCGGCGGGAGGATGGTGTGATGCACATCGACCATCCGGCCCCGCTCGCCATGGACCAGCGGGGGAAGCTCATGCATCCATTTGCGATAATAGAGATCGTCATAGGGATCGGACTTCATCCATTCCCACCCGGCATCGATCAGCAGCTTTTCGGCATGGCCCAGCAGCGCCTTGGGCAGCAGGATGTCGCAGTCACCGATGCCGCGCCCCTGCCCCGCTGCCAGCCCGGCGGCGGCGAAGGCGGTGCCTTTCAGCAGGATGACCGGGTGCCCCAGCGGCCGCAGCGCCAGTGCGACGCGATTGGCCTCCCACAGCGCCGTCCGTCGCGCTTCGGCGGCATCGACGCGCGCCTCCGCCAGCGCCCCGTCGACCATATCGGGGAGCGGCATACCGTCCAGCCGATGCGCCAGGGTTCCCGCCAGCGTCTCCGCCCGCGCAACGGCCAGTACCTCGGTCCAATGCGCCAGATCGACCATCGCCGCCTGCGCGGGATCACGCAGCAGCGCGACCAGCATATCGACTGCCGTCACAGAGCCTCCCAAAGGGCTTCGACGGCGGCGACACCCGCTTCGCCATCGGGATAATCGAGCGCCACCGCCGGCACCTGCGCCCGCAACCGGGTCAATGCCCGGAACCCGGTCTCCCCCATGGCGACATAATTGGTCGATGCTTGCGTCAATCGCATGAAGGTTTCGGTCGGTGCCAGGCCGCTCAGGGCAGAAGGAAAACCGAAGCGCGGAAAGATCAGCAGCGCAGGCTGTGCAGGTTCTTCCATGGCCGCAACGGCAGCCGCAGGTGGCGCGACATGGCGCACATCGCCCTTAGGCGTCCCCGTGAGCAAAGGCCCGACGCGATAGCCTTCGGGAATGAGTGCAAGGCTCTCGTTCTTCAGGCTGACCGGTCGGGGAAAGGGATATGCCAACCCGGTATCCGGATCGATCATCGCGAATTCGTCGCCCAGGAAACGCCAGCCCCGCTGCGACAGCATCAACGCCAACGTCGACTTGCCCGCCCCCGACACGCCGCTCATGAGGATCGCCCGATCCCCACGGGCGACCACGGCGGCATGGAGCAGCAGGTGGCGACGATGCCCGAGCGCCACCTGCAGGTTCATGCCCATCTCGGCTGCCAGCAGCCCTTGCGTCAACGGCAATGGCGAAGCGTCAGCCAGCCAGTAATCCCCAGCCACCCGAACGGATGGCCACACCCAGCGCCGCCAGGGCGATACGGCCTCCAGCCGGACGTTGTAGTCGGCGAATCCGGATCGCGGATAGTCGCGATACAGCGCATCCAGCGCTGCGATCGGCGCCTGCCAGTCGGACCCCACCCGGAAGCCGACTGGCCCGACCCGCAAGATGATCTGATGCCTCACATCCGGTCGACCAATCCGGCCGCCTCCAATTCGCCCAGACGGGCGTCCATCACCGCTGTACCGTCTATGTCACCCAGATCGTAACTCCGTGCCAGCCGGGCGAGCAGCGCATTCCTGTCCAAAGGTTCGCGGGCCAGGGCCTCCAATATCTGGGGCGCCGGTTCGTTCAGCAGATGGGTGACGCCGGAGGGACGGTGGAAAACGGCCGTGAAGATATCCAGCGGCTCGACGATCAGCAAAGCCGCTGCCGCCGCGCGGTAGCGCGGATCGGCCACGGGATCAGGTCCTGGGGTTCTGGACGGACAGGAAACAGGTATAGCCACTCTGGCCGCCGCTCAACTTCCTGATATATTTGAGATAGGCGTCATTGGAATAATAAGTGGTGCCGGGCAGCGACATGCCCTTGTACAGCGCATTGCGCACTTCCTCGCCGGTAAAGGGTCGCGACGGTGGCGGGTAAGGCCCGCCGAACAGCGCCCCCAACGGTCCCAGTGGCCCGGGATTGACGACATTGCCGTTCCGGTCGATGTATTTTCCCGCGTCGCCCGGACCGGGCACCGGGATCTGACAGTTCAGCACCGAGGCGGTCGTCTGGGCCAGCGCCGGGCGAACGGCGATGACCGTGCTCGCCCCGACCGCGCCCAGCATCAGCATCCGGCGGCTGGTCACGCTGGAGGCGGCCGCATCGGCCTGCGCTTCGGGCGCGGAGTCGGATGCGGGGCCGGGTTTGGAGGGCGTATCGTCCATGACGAAGCGATCTCCCATATTCGTCGTCTTGTCACAAGAACCTGTGCGACCGCAGTCGCTTCCCAAAATTGGAAGACGGGTCCGGGCAGGTCCGCCACTCAGCGTTGCAGACAGCGCGCGCGTGCGCCGCTACATCGACATGCCATGGGATTCGGCATTCGCACTTTATGGGCCATCGTCGTGGTCGTGGTGGCTGCCGCCGTTGTGTTCCTGACGGCAGGCCCCGCGCCCGCGATCATTGCGCTGGTCGGCGGGATCGCGGCCGCCTTGGTCGCCAGTGAGGGCGTGCCGACCGAAGCCGGGGACGATGTCACCGCCGAGGAGGGTCATGACGGGCTTTCCCCTTTGCTCGAAGAAGCGTTGGATGCGATCATCGAGCCGGTTCTGCTGATCGAGGGCGGACGTGTGATCCTGGCCAATCGCTCGGCGCGCGGACTGCTCGGCACGCATATCGTCGGCGAGGATGCCCGCATCGCCATCCGCCATCCGGCGGCCGCCGATCGGCTGCTGACCAAGGAAGGCGCAACCGATCCCGATCATCCAATCTCGCTTGTCGGGCTCGGGTCACTCGAACAGCGCTGGGAAATGCGCGTCGCCGATACCACGAGCGGCCAGCGCATCGTCCACCTGATCGACCAGACCGCACATGACGCGGCCGAGCGGATGCGCGTCGACTTCGTGGCCAATGCCAGCCACGAGCTGCGTACGCCGCTGGCGTCGATCCTGGGGTTCATCGAAACCCTGGGCGACGAGGCAGGCGAGGATGCGGAAATTCGCGCGCGCTTCCTGAAGGTGATGTTCGACGAGGCGCGGCGGATGCAGCGGCTGGTCGAGGATCTGATCTCGCTCAGCCGGATCGAGGCGGACAAATATCGCCTGCCCGCCCAGCCCGTCGATATGGCCGAACTGGTCGACCAGGTGTGGGAAGAGTTCCTCGACTCCGGTTCGCCAAGGGCCGACGACATTGCCTGCGAACTGGCCGACGACCTCCCGCCGGTTGCGGGTGACCGGGCGCAATTGTCGCAGATGCTGCACAATCTGATCGGCAATGCGATGAAATACGGAAAGGCCGAGACACCGGTGCGGGTCAGGCTGGATCGCGACGGGCCGATGCTGCGCCTGAGCGTCGCCGATCGGGGCGAAGGCATCGCCGCCAGCCATTTGCCGCGCCTGACCGAGCGTTTCTATCGCGTCGACTCGGGGCGCAGCCGCAGCATAGGTGGCACGGGCCTGGGCCTCGCCATCGTGAAGCACATCGTCGAGCGGCATCGCGGAAAGCTGGAAATCGTCAGCGAGGTCGGCGTCGGGACGACCGTGACGGTCCGCCTGCCCGCATTGAAGCCACCGGAAAAGAACGCTTTCGAGACCGCTGTCACAAAAGTACAATAAAAATGTCACACGGAGGTATGGCGAGCGTGGCAGCGCCGGTTCGCACCCGTTCCGGTGTTGCCAAGGATCTCGATGCGCCTGCCCTGCCTTCTCGCCGCGATGTTCGCGCTGGCGGCCTGCCACGATCAGGCCAATGGCGGCGGCGCGGGCGTACGGGACCAGATTACCGCCGTGGGCTCGTCGACCGTCTATCCCTTCACCACGATCATCGCCGAGCGCTTCGTTGCGGCCGATCCCGACGCCAAGGCGCCGGTCATAGAATCGACGGGCACGGGTGCGGGCATGAAGCTGTTCTGCGCCGGGATCGGCGCGGGGCATCCCGATCTGGAAGACGCCTCGCGCCGCATGAAGGCCAGCGAGTATCGCGACTGTGCGGCACATGGCGCGGCCGAGCTGCTGGAAATCCAGATCGGCATCGACGGCATCGCCTTCGCCGAATCCAAGCGCGGACCGCATATGGCGCTGACCTCGGTCGACATCTACCGCGCGCTCGCGGCGCACCCCGGCGGCAAGCCCAACGCCGCGCGCACCTGGGCCGACGTCAATCCCGCGCTGCCCACCATCCCCATCCAGGTCTATGGCCCGCCCGCGACCAGCGGTACGCGCGATGCGCTGGCAGAACTGATCCTGGCCAAAGGATGCGACGCGGTCGAGCCGGGCGCGCCCGCGCTGGCGGCCCGCGATCCCGAAGCGCATCGCCTGTTCTGCACCCGCGTCCGCGAAGACGGCGCCTATATCGATGCGGGCGAGAACGACAATCTGATCGTCCAGAAGCTTCAGGCCAATCCGGATGCGCTCGGCGTCTTCGGCTATTCCTATCTCGAGGAAAATCGCCAGACGGTCGACGGCGTGACGATCAACGGCGTGAAGCCGACCTATGACGCCATCGCCGCCGACCGCTATCCGGGATCGCGCCCACTCTATATCTACGCAAAGAAGGCGCATCTCGATGCCATTCCGGGGCTGCGCGCCTTCCTGCGGCTTTATGCCGATAATTGGGGCAAGGACGGTCCGCTGGTGCGTCGCGGCCTGATCGCTTCGCCCGAAGCGATCCAGGCCCGGTCGCGCGCGATCATTGCCCGCGAAATCACGCTCGATCCCGCGAGCCTGCCGTCATGAACGGCGTCGTCCTTCTCGTCCTGACGGTCGGGCTGGGCATCATCGCCTGGGCCTCGACGCGGATGCATGCGCTCGGTTTCCGGCGGCGGTCGGGAACGCGGGCCAGTTCGCTGCCGCATCATTATGGCTGGTATGTCGCGCTATGGACGGCCGCGCCCCCGCTGATCTTCCTCGCCATCTGGGCCGCCACCTCCCCCGCGCTCGTCACCGACATGGTGCTCCATGCCCCGGCGGCCGCGCAGCTTCCCCCGCCCGGCTTCGAACGGGCAGCGATCCTGTCCGAGGCGCGGGCGCTGGCGGCCGGGCAGGCGCAAGGTGCCTTCCATACGCTGTCACGGACGCTCTCGCCCGCCTATCACGCCGCGCAGGCACGGATCGACTGGATCGCCACAGCAATCGTCCTGTTGCTGGCGCTGGCGGGCGGGGCCTATGCCTATCTGCATGTGCACCCCGAATTTTCGGCACGAACCCGGATCGAGCGCGTCGTACTCGGGCTGCTGCTGGGCGCGTCGCTGATCGCGATCCTGACCACCGCCGGGATCGTCGCCTCCCTGCTGTATGAGGCGGGACGGTTCTTCTCGGTCGTGCCGGTCACCGACTTCCTGTTCGGCACGCATTGGAGCCCCCAGTCGATCGATCCGCGCCATCCCGGCGCATCGCTCGGCGCAGTGCCGCTGTTCTGGGGCACCTTCTTCATCGGCGCGGTCATCGCCATGGCGGTCGCCATCCCGTTCGGCCTGATGAGCGCCATCTATCTGACCCAATATGCCGCCCCGCGCGCGCGCCGGATCATGAAGCCCGTTCTGGAAGTGCTCGCGGGCATTCCGACCGTCGTCTATGGTTATTTCGCCGCGCTGACCGTGGCCCCTGCCGTCCGGCAGTTCGCGGTCTCGATCGGCATCGACTGGGCGTCATCCGAAAGTGCTTTGGCCGCCGGTCTGGTGATGGGGGTGATGATCATCCCCTTTGTCTCGTCCATGGCCGATGACAGCCTAGCCGCCGTACCCAATTCGATGCGCGACGGCAGCCTGGCGATGGGGGCCACCCCGTCCGAGACGATCACCCGCGTCATGCTGCCCGCCGCCCTGCCCGGCGTGGTCGGCGGCGTGCTGTTGGCGGTCAGCCGCGCGATCGGCGAGACGATGATCGTCGTCATGGCGGCGAGCGGCGTCGCCACGCTGACCGCCAATCCCTTTGCCAGCACGACCACCGTCACGCGCCAGATCGTCGACCTGCTGACCGGCGAGGCCGAGTTCGACAGCCCCAAGACGCTGGCCGCCTTCGCGCTGGGCCTGACCCTGTTCCTCATCACGCTGTTGCTTAACATCGTCGCGCTCAACGTGGTGAAGCGGTACCGGGAAAGCTATGAATAAGCCGCCCGCCCCGCCGTCGGCCGCTGGCTGGAACAGCCCCGCCATGGCCCGTCGCCTGCGTCGGCGCTATGCCGCCGAGCGTCGCTTCCGACGGCTGGGCGCGGCGGCGGTCGCACTGTCGGCGGCATTCCTTGCCTTCCTGCTGATCACCATGCTGGCGCAGGGACTTCGCGGCTTTACCGAGACACGCGTGGCCATGCCGGTCAACCTCGCGGCCGCCGAACTGCCGGTCGAGCCCGCGCGGCTGAAGGGGCGCGGGGCCGATCTGGCGCTGGCCGGGGCCGGGCTGGAAAATGCCGTCGATACCGCCGCGACGACCGCCTTCGGCCCGATGGGAACGGACCTTCTGTCGCCCGGCGCCTGGCTCGTCTTGCGCGACGCGATCAAGGCTGACCCGGGCCTGCTCCGTCGCACCGTCCACTTCCAACTACCGGTCGCCAGCCGCTACGACGTCGCCGCCAAGGGTATCGGCACGCCCGAGGCCGAGCGCGTCGTCGCGCGGTTGCAGGCGCGCGGCATTCTATCGACCGGCTGGGACATGGGCTTCCTGCGCGATGCCGACGCCACCGATCCGACGCGGGTCGGCATCTGGGGCGCGGCGAAGGGATCGCTGCTGACCATGCTGGTCACGCTGGCGCTGGCCTTCCCCATCGGGGTGCTGGCCGCCCTCTATCTCGAAGAGATCGCGCCGAAGAACCGCTGGACCGACATGATCGAGGTGTCGATCAACAATCTGGCGGCGGTCCCCTCCATCATCTTCGGCCTTCTCGGGCTCGCGGTGTTCCTCGGCACCTTCGGCCTGCCGCGCTCGGCCCCGCTGGTCGGCGGCCTGACGCTCGCGCTGATGACCATGCCGGTGATCGTCATCGCGGGGCGCAACGCGATCAAGGCGGTGCCGCCCTCGATCCGCGATGCCGCGCTCGCCATCGGTGCGTCGCGGGTGCAGGTGATCTTCCACCATGTCCTGCCGCTCGCCCTGCCGGGCATCCTGACCGGCACGATCATCGGCATGGCCCGCGCGCTGGGTGAGACCGCGCCGCTGTTGATGATCGGGATGCGCGCCTTCATCGCCGCGCCCCCGCGCGGGCTGACCGATCCGGCGACCGTGTTGCCGGTCCAGATCTTCCTGTGGTCGGATCAGGTCGACCGCGGCTTCATCGAGAAGACCTCGGCCGCGATCATCGTCCTTCTCGTCTTCCTGCTCGCGATGAACGGGCTGGCCATCTACCTCCGCAATCGGTTCGAGACACGCTGGTGAGTACCCCCAAGATAACCGCGCGCAACGTCAGCGTGTCTTACGGCGCCAAGCAGGCGATCCACGACATCTCGATCGATGTCGACATGGATCATGTCATCGCCTTTATCGGCCCGTCGGGCTGCGGCAAGTCAACCTTCCTGCGCACGCTCAACCGGATGAACGACACCATCCCGTCGGCGCGCGTCACCGGCGATGTCCGTCTGGACGGGCAGGATATCTATGCGCCCGAGATGGACGTGGTGCAGCTGCGCGCCCGTGTCGGTATGGTGTTCCAGAAACCCAATCCCTTCCCCAAGTCGATCTACGAGAATGTCGCCTATGGCCCGCGCATCCATGGCCTGGCGACGTCGCGAAGCGAAATGGACGCCATCGTCGAGCGCTCGCTGACCCGTGCGGGCCTGTGGAACGAGGTGAAGGACCGTCTGTCGGAAAGCGGCACCGCGCTGTCGGGCGGCCAGCAGCAGCGGCTGTGCATCGCGCGCGCCATCGCGGTCGACCCGGAGGTCATCCTGATGGACGAACCGTGCAGCGCGCTCGATCCGATCGCGACCGCGCGGATCGAGGAGCTGATCCACGACCTGCGCGGCCGCTACGCCATCGCGATCGTCACCCACAACATGCAGCAGGCCGCCCGCGTCTCGCAGCGTACCGCCTTTTTCCACCTCGGCACCTTGGTCGAGTACGGCAAGACGTCCGACATCTTCACCAACCCGAAGGAAGAGCGGACGAAGGACTATATTACCGGCCGTTACGGCTGAGGACGAGGATCATGGACCACACCGTAAAAGCCTTCGACAACGATATCGGCCGCCTGCGCGGGCTGATCAGCCAGATGGGCGGATTGGCCGAGGAGGCGATCGCCAACGCCATCAAGGCGCTGCAACGCTCCGACCTGGAACTGGCGCGCAAGGTTCGCGAGGACGACAAGGCGATCGACCTGATCGAGGCGGAGGTCGAGCGGCTGGCGGTACGTACCATCGCCCTGCGCGCGCCGATGGCCAACGACCTGCGCGAGGTTGTGGCGGCGCTGAAGATCGCCAGCGTCGTCGAGCGCATCGGCGACTATGCCAAGAACATCGCCAAGCGCGTGCCGATGATCGAGAGCGAGGACCGGATCGAGCCCGTCTCGATCCTGCCCGCCATGGCCAAGATCGCCTCGGCGATGGTGCATGACGTGCTCGACGCCTTTGCCGCACGCGATGCCGAGGCGGCAATCCGGGTCCGCGACAGCGATAACGCGCTCGACGATTTCTACGATTCCATCTTCCGCACGCTCGTCACCCATATGGTCGAGAATCCCAAGACGATCGGACAGGTCGCGCACCTGCTGTTCATCGCCAAGAATCTCGAACGGATCGGTGACCATGCGACGAACGTCGCGGAAATGGTCTATTTCGCCGCCACCGGCACCCAGATGGGTGAGCGGGACCGCGGCGGCACATGGCCTTCTTGAGGGAACAGGCACGATGGCACGGGTAAAGATGTTGCTGGTCGAGGACGACGCCGCGCTCGCGGAACTGCTCGTCTTCCATTTCAAGCGCGAGGATTTCGACGTCACCCATACGGTCGACGGCGAGGAGGCATTGCTGCTGGCGCGGGAGAGCACGCCCGACATCGTCCTGCTCGACTGGATGGTCGAGGGGATTTCGGGCATCGAGGTCTGCCGCCGCCTGCGCCGCTCGGCCGAGACGGCGAACGTGCCGATCATCATGCTGACCGCGCGCGGCGAGGAAGAGGACCGGGTGCGCGGGCTGGAGACGGGCGCGGACGATTATGTCACCAAGCCCTTCTCCCCGCGCGAACTGGTCGCGCGTGTCGGCGCGGTGCTGCGCCGTGTCCGCCCGGCGCTGGCGGGCGAGGCGCTGACCTATGCCGATATCGAGATGGATACGGTCGGCCACAAGGTCCGCCGTGCCGGCGAAGTCGTCTCGCTCGGCCCGACCGAATTCCGCCTGCTCAAGCATTTCCTGGAGCATCCGGGCTGGGTCTTCTCGCGCGAGCGGCTGCTCGACGCGGTATGGGGTCATGACTCGGATATCGAGAGCCGGACGGTCGACGTGCATATCCGCCGCCTGCGCAAGGCGATCAATATCGGCGACCGGCCCGACATCATCCGGACCGTTCGCTCGGCGGGCTATTCGCTCGACGCGGGGGGGTGAGCCAACATCCTGAAAAGCCTGTCAGGATCGGGTCGCAAGCGAAACGAGGGAGCCAAGTGCGGCATGGGACGTTCTGCCCCACGCGCTAACGCACTTGCGCTTCTGAACAGGAGATTCGCATGAAGCTCGTTTTTCTGGCCGCCACCGCTCTGATGGCGGCGCCCGCTCTCGCCCAGCAGACCCAGACCGACACCACCGCCCAGGCGGGGATGCAGGCCGGTGCCTCGACCGATACGACCACGACGCAGACCCAGACCGACACGTCGGGATCGATGCAGGCCAATGCCGCCGCGACCGCCGGCACGATGACCGCCGGTGGCTATCAGCCCGCCCAGCCGCCGATGGCCGCCCCGCCCGCCCCGGGCGCGCCGGTCGTGTTCCAGCAGGCACCAAGCCCGTCCCAGGCCTATCCAGCCCCGGCGCCGCTCAAGAGCTATCCGATCTGCAAAAAGGGTCAGTATGACCAGTGCCGTCAGCGTGGCGGCAAGTAACAGGCGCATCACCCGGCTGTGAAAAAGGCGTCGGTTCCTAATGGGGACTGACGCCATTTCTTTTAGACTGCGAGACATTGCGTCGAACCAACGCAAGCCCCTCCCCTTCAGGGGAGGGGTTGGGGTGGGGTCTCGCCATGGGCCATACGCTTGT
>NZ_BBPI01000069.1 GCF_000787715.1 Sphingomonas parapaucimobilis NBRC 15100 | reverse complement strand
GCGTGACGATCGGCAGGCCGCCCATCATGCACTCGCGCTGGAATTGCAGCAGCGCCGTGCGGAACGTTAGCTTCTGGTCCTTGTTGCCTGTGCCCAGACCAACATTGATGTTCATGTCGATGTCTTCGGGCCAGCGACGCGGATCGACGGTGCGGTACTTGCCTTCGATCTTCATGCGGAATGGCTGGCCGTAGCGCCGCATGAGCCGGTAGCGCTTGGCGAACATCGGCGCGACGATGAACTCCGCGAAGTTGCGCGTTACGTACTGCTCGATCTGCTGCGACTGCGCCATGTTCATGGCAAGACCCGACGCCGTTTTGTTCATCGTGTCGGGGTTCAGACCCTGCGACTGACGGGTAACGCCGGTCCGGCTTTCACGCTCAGCCGACATCATCTCCATGCCGTTGAACGCGTTGGCGCTGGTGTCCTGCTGCTGGAAAGGCTGGGGCGGCGTCGAGCCGCGATGTCGGATTAGGCTACCGGCACGCACTGTCAGGAGGTCATCAATCGTATCGACCGTCATGCTGTCCTCAGAGACGACAGTACGCGGGCTATTCGCCAGATACTGGCTATCCAGCCCCTGACGCAGCAGCACTGAGCGAATGCGCTGAATGTCCATCGTCTTGTCGGCAGTGCTGTCGCCGACCAGGCGATGCTGACGCGGAAATGGCGACCACAACGAATAGGGCTGCTCGTCCACCTCCATGACCTTCAGCACGACGTTACCGACGCGGTGCACGAACAGGCGCTCAGCGATGCCGTCGCCATTCAGGTCGTAAAGCGGATATTCCTCCTCCAGCCAGACCAGCCGGTTCGCGCCGTCACGCTGGCCCACCGAATAGGCCGTCTGGCTGCGGTTGGCGTCACGAGCGTGCTCCAGCACCGTGTTGGCGTTGCCGTTGCCGATCAGCGGTCCAAGCTGCTTAGAATCGTAGCCCAGCTTGACCAAATCCCCGAGCGTCTTGCGCATCCGCTCACCGACGTAGATCGCCTCGTCCAGTGACGTGGCGTCGGGGGCGACGCGGAAAAACTCGTTCGGGACCGGCCGATCGCAGAAGGCGGGCGGCTGGGGAATCAGCACCACCGCGTCGTAGATAAGCTCGTCGCCATCCACGATCGGGTCGGCGCTCACCACGCGCAACCCGTCAGCCGTCATCAGGCCGTATTCGTCGTGCTCGACCAGCTCGTCAGCCAACAGGCGGCGGTCCTCGCGCTTGTCTGGCTGCGGCTCGGCATAGGTCTTGACGATGCCGGTCATTTCCATCTGACCGGCCTTCAGCACGTCGTGCAGGACGCGGTAGCCATTCTGTTTGCGTAGGAATTGGTAACGAACGGCAGCCGTCGCTTCTTCGCCATAGTCGACCATGACCGGGCGCATGATCGGTTGACCCTGCTCATCCATCGCAGGCTGACCGTCAGGCCCCATGACTGGCTGCATGGCTGGCTGGCCGTTCTCGTCGGTCTGCTGCTCGGTTTCGCTCTCGAACTCGACCGCCTTGCCGCTGGCGAGGATCGTATTGAGGATGCCGACCTGCTGAGTGTCAATTACCTCGGCAACATCTCGAGTTACAGCCTGGCTGCGCCCCTCCACCTCGTCGCCATAAGGGCGTCCGTCGTAGAAATTGATCGACGTGGCGCGCCGGTCCTCAAGCGTCGGATCGCGTCCACGCTCCTGTTCGGTCATGAGGAAGTTGATGAATTCCTGCGGGTAGGCGTCAAGCATAGGGAAGCGCCCCAGTCAGCACGAAGCGGATGTTTTCAATGAAGGTGAGAGGCCGCCATTGCTTGCCGTCTGATGACACCCAGGCACGACGAACATATCCGTGGTCGAACTTGACCATCACACGATTCCCCTCGAAAGCTGCGAATAGTCGATGGTGCGGGCCTGCTGAGGCGGCGCGTATGCGACGGCAGCTAATCCGAATGCGTCAGCGCCATGGCTGGACCAGTCATGGTTCGGACCCAGGCCGATGCCGCGTTCTTCATCACGCTTTTCGTGATACCAGCCGATCGCCTCCAAGCCGCCAGCGCACCGAACGTCATCGAACCACATTTGCGGGAACAGCCGCCTCGCCGTCTCAACACGCTGCATAGCGGCACCCGCGCCCTGGTTCGGGATGACCTGCGTCGAGAAGCCCGCTTCCTGAAGCGCGCCCTCATAGGTCGTCTGCTGGATCTTGTCGTGCTGGGCACCGTCATGCGGCAGGACACACAGAGCCTTGCCGTAGCCCTTCTCACGCAGCCAATGGACGTGCGTGGCAAGCGGTTGCCCAACAGCCTCGTAATAGTCCAGAAAGCGGATTTCGCGGCCGATGTACTGAGCGATCCAGATGGAAGTCGCGTCTGCCTTCGCGCCGGTTCCGCCAATGTCCCAGATGGCCCGCATGGTCATCAACGGGTCGGCCGCCACCCGGCCTATACGACCCTCAGCACGGGCCACGGTCAGCGCCTTGGCGTAATAGGCTCCCTCCACGACGGTCAGAAAATCCCCTTCCCAAATATGCGGGTACTGGTCGGGCCGCTCGCGCTGATCCTTCTGGCGCACGCGATCAAGGATGTCCGGGAACCACGGGTTGTCGCGCCAATTCAATTCAACAATGCGCGTGCGATCGTTGTCGTTGGCATGACGGAACCGCGTGTTCGTCGCACTGGTCTTGCGCTCCGGGTTCCACGTCAGCCAAAGCTCGCTGTCTTCCTCGCGCAGCGTTGGGATCAGCTTGATCCACGCTTCCTCAGTGACGGGCTCAGCCTCATCGATCCAAGCCAGCAGGATGCGGAACTTCGACTTGATGCTGTTAAGGTTGCGAGACAGGCCGACGAACGAATAGCTGATGCGCCCCGACTTCGTGCGGATGTACGTCTCGCCAATGTCGAAGTGCGGTGCGAGCCATTCGGTCTCACGGATCGCCGCCTTGATTTCCTCAAGCGAGCTGTCCGACAGCGAGTTCATGAATTGGCGGGCACACAGGATAATACCCTGCCTGCCCTCCATATCCCATTTGTAGGCCCGTACAGCGGTCATGAGCGCGAACGAGCGGGTCTTGGCCGACCCACGCCCGCCATGCGCTCCACGAACGTCTGCGTCGCCTTGGAAGACCGGCACGAGCTTGGCGGGGAGGCGAAGTTGCGCGACGGTCATTCCGGCTGGACCGCGACAAGCTCGATGCGGGTCACTTGGATGGGGCCGCCATCCTCGCCAGTGACCTGCATCGGCAGAACCTTGCCCAGCAGCGGCATAAATGCGTTCGGGTTATTTGTAGCCTGTGTGACAAGATATCCTACAAGGCCAGCTTCGCCACCTGCCTGCGTCGCGGCTTGCAGGATCGCGTCTTTCAGCAGGGTCGTGTTCTTGTTCTGAACGCCCTTGGGGCGGCCGGGACCAGGCGTGCCGTCGCCAACCCGACGAGGCGTTTTCTGATCGTTATTTAAACCGGCGCCGTCTTCCATAGCGCCATACCAACTACACCTGCCTTTGCCCGACTTTTAGGGAGGAAAGTCGCCTGCCCATCACATAATTTTTGCGACGGCGCTTCAGGTCATCACCGAACGCAGTCAGCGACCGCTTGAAGCGCGGCGTGTCCATGTTGAGAATATCTTTCGCCTCCCATCCGTGCTGAATGAAGGCGTCGGCAAAGTCATCCGGTGCTGGGAGGGGAGGGCGGCCCATTCACCCCCCCCTGCTGTCGCGCTCAAGCTTCCGACCGAGTTTGATGGCAGCCAGTGCGCACACGACGAGCGGATGCTTGTCGCACTTGCCGATCAGAAAGCCCGCTACCTCGTCAGGGTCAGTAGACAATCGCGACGCATTGGCGATCTTGCGCGCTTCTAGCAGATCGGCGTCGACCCGTTGGTCCATCAAAGCTTCAATCGCTCGGGCCTCACGGTACATGGCATAGCTATCTGCTATTGGTCCGGCTGCTGCATGACGAATGAACGCCTCCATCCGCTTGGCGATGTCGTCGGAGGGTGCCTTGAAATTACAAGGGACGTCAGCGACGTTGCGGATGCGCCAGCCAGAGCGGTTTACAGTGTCAGTCCCATCATCATTCCACGACGTGTTCGTTTCCGGCCCAGCAGTGTGGCGAGTAAGTATGGAGCCGAAAGCAGATCGACCGCCTGCCAGCTCCATAGCCACCACCCGCCCATCCACATGCACCGCCTCGATCGGCTTCGCCCAATCCACCTTCAGGTCGTCGCTCATGCTGCACCCTTTCCCGACAGGCGCCGGTATTTCGTGATCCCCTGCACAAATTCGGTGTGATCCATCTCGCCGCGACGGATAGCCTTGGCTTTGGCGGCGCACCCGCAACGGTGTGCGGCACCCTCGCGATCTGACTGCGTTACGGGCACCAGATCATCATTGCCGCTCATATTGCGTCTCCGAAGAAATAGAGGATGGCACCGATCACGAATGCGACGATCAGCCCCCACTCAATGACGGTGATTTTGACGGGAATGCCGTCGTGTTCTTCCCTCATTCCCCGTCCCCCTGCGCGGCGGGGAGGGCGTAACGCGGCGCGATCTCACCGAACACGCGATGGGCAGTGGTGACATTCGGAAACTTGCCCTTGGCCTCAGCAATGACCGGGCTGAGTGCTTTCATCCGGTCTGGCGTCGCCTCGTTGAAGTCCCAATCCCCGTGAGCTGCGACCTCTCCAGCATATGCCTGCGCAGTCTGGAGATTGGCAAAAATGCGCCGGACGACCATACCAGTCGGCAAGTGGGTGAGAACCCAGCCGCCGTCCCATTCTTCCTCGTCAGTCAGCATGGCTCGAAAATCGAGGCCGAAATTGCCGTTGACCCAGCCCGCAATAACCTGCGGCCCAGTGGTCGTGATGATCTGAACAGGACCAACCTGCCAATCTCTTTCCATCACTTCTCTCCCATATACTTGAGGTAAAACCCGACCATCTCCGCGCTCACACCATGCCGCCTGGCGACTGGATCCGGATTGACTGCGACCCGCTTGCGTGCGGCGGTATCCGCGCGCAGCATGCCGATCAGCATCGGAGTGAGTCCCGTCTCAGGCCGCGCGGGCATAAAAATGCTCCTGTCGCAAAAAATCTGCGGAACCCTGTTGACGGCTGTATGTTTTAAGTATACTTAGAACATCAGACGCAACGGAGACACTGAAATGACCACGATCTACACCGCGACCGCCACCAATAGCGGCTTCTTCATGGCCCTGGCGACCGCTGCTGACAGCGCCGACGCTGCCCGTGCCACCTTCCTCGCCAGCGACCTCATGAACGCTCCGGCTGACGAGGGTGGCGCGTACACCTTGGCTGACGATCTGACGGCGCGCGTTGCCGACGAAGATGGCGACATTGATCTGGGCGTGACCAGCTACATCGGCGACCCGGCTGACATTCTCGCTGCCCCTGGCACCGTCGAGCTGCTGCAGAGCGGTGTCGCCTGACATGCCCGGCATCCCAGGCAAGGGCGGCGTAAAGGGCCGGTCGGGGCGTAAGTCACTGACGCCAGGCGTGGTCTTGGTCCGGCATACCACGCTGGTCACGCCCGAGACTAAACGAGCACTGGAGCAACGCGGCCCCGATTGGGTCCGCGCCACACTGGCAGCCGCGCTGGAGGGGTAGGGGGTGCGGACGGTGTCCACACCCACACTGTCCACACCCTTATCCGAAACCGACAGACGTTCAGAAAGCGGGGTAACAGCCCCTCTCTTTCCACCTTTCCCTTTATTTACCTTATAGGGTGTGGACAGTGTGGACAGGGGTATAGAAGCCGCAGAAAACTGCGAAAAATGCTGTCCACACCCCGGTGTGTACAATGCGTGGACAGGGCCGTGGACATGCATCAAATCGGACCTAATATAGGACCGCATCGGCCACATATGTCCACATCGTGTCCACAGATGTCCACGCGTTGAAGGGGTAGGTGTGGACAGGCTCATTCTGCCAGCCTCCAGACACGCGCGCTCTTTCGCTGGCCGTCTGGCTGACGCTCTTTCGCCCATGCTTGGGTCCAGCCCAATTCGGCCATGATGGCGGCGACGCGCTCTTTTGCGCGCTGATCGTGACGCTCGATCGGCATCTTGATGATGTCGCTGAGGATCTGGGCAGACGAATAAGTCCAGCCGGGCGTTAGGCCAGCTGCGACAGTATCTTCCCACACGTCTCCCTGCATACGAGCGTCCTGCTCGCGCACAGCCAAGCTGTTTTCCTCATCCGTCAGCCACCATTGCTCGCCATCGCGAAACCGGCTGACCGCTTCAGCCCAGAGCAGGTCACGCTTGCGGGCCAGCTTGTCTAGATCGATCGCGGTGCAGGCGACGGGCCAGAAGCGACGGTTGCCGGTGCTGTCAGTGAGATAGCCTTGACCTGCTTTCGGATTGACGGATGCTGCCAGCACGCACTGGCGCGGATATTCGACCGTGTGCCGACCGTAGGATGGGCGGGTCTTATCGACCTGCATCGTGATGACGGCTTTGACCAGCTCGACATCGGCCTTGCGAAGTGCGGAAAGCTCGGCAAACTCCACAACCCACTTGCCTGCGATCTGCTCGACGAAGCGCTTATGATCGCGCAACTCGTTGACCATCTCGACGAAGTATGATGCGCCGAACAGCGTGCGCAGAGCGGTCGATTTCTTCAGGCCCTGGCGACCTTCCAACACCAGCATGGTGTCCATCTTGCAGCCGGGTTCATAGACCCGAGCGACAGCGCCGATCATCCAGCGCGGGCCGATCGCGCGCACATACGGCGTATCCTCAGCACCAAAAAGGATCGGCAGGAACCGGTCCAGCCGGTTGACGCCATCCCACTTCAGTCCGTTCAGGTAATCGCGGATTGGGTGATAGGCATGGTCAAACGCGAGGCGTGCGATCGCAGCCGGGATATCGGTTTTGTTTGGCGGAAAACCGGCCTTCTCGACCATGATCTGGATGTCGACGTAATCGGCGTCGCGGATGGCTTCACCCTTCCACTCGACCACGCCGCTAAGCTCATTGTAGCGGATTGCTGACCCCAAACCCGGCAGGTTCTGGAGGTACAGCATAAGATTGTAGAGGGTCTTGCGCTCGCCTTTAGCGCCGATCTGCAACCGGCCGCGCCAGGCGTTCAGCGGAATAGGCTCAGCACCCATGGATAGCCTCCAAGGTCGCGGTCACGGCGTCATCGCCTGTGCCATCCGTCGAGCGCGCGAGGATGTAGGTGCCGCCAGCGCGGGTCAGCGCATCCGCAAAGGCGCGCTGCTTCGGGCGCCATGCATCCCGGCCCACCTTAGCTTCGATACCGATCATGCGCCCACCTACACATGCGAGAATGTCCGCGCTGCCGGGTAGGCCATAGCGCAGCATCCGACCTTCGACCTTCGCGCAGCCGGTCGCGTTCGGCCAAGCCAAGCCGAATGGTGTCACTGCCAGCAGCAGCTTATTGACCAGTTCGCCATGGGTCATCGCGCGGCCCTCCAGGCTTGGCGCTGTCGCATGATGTGTCCAGCCCATTGAGCGGGATATTTGTAGTTGCGCTGGCGACCGAGATTGATGAGGTCTTCCAGCGTCTTGGCGGACTTCAATTCGGTGCGCTTCTTGGCCCGAATCGCGTCGAGATCCACGACCTCCAGCTCGCCGTCCCGCTGTTCGATTTCACGGCTCTGCACTGCATAGGCATGACCGCATTGCGGGCATTCAGGCGCGGGCGTGTGAACCCGGTAGCATTCCGGACACTGCTTGACCGGCACTTCAGATTTTTCGCCACGCTTGCGCTTCTTGCGGTCCTCCAGCGTCCATTCTCGGTCATCGTCGGGTAGGCCGTGGCGCATCGCATTGCCAGCATGGTCCAAGATGATGGCGTGCGGCTTACGTGGGGCCGGACGCAACGCGCGGCCGATCTGCTGCAGATGAAGCGATAGCGATTGCGTCGGACGTAGCAGGATCACCGCCTCAACGGCGGGCACGTCGAAGCCTTCGCCAAACAGGTCGGCATTGCTCAGAACCTGCAAGCGACCAGCTGCAAAATCATCCACGATCACATCGCGCGTGCTGCTGTCCATGCTGCCATCGACGTGCGCGGCCGCGATACCAGCGGCATTAAATTGCGCGGCGATATGCTTGGAGTGGTCAACCGAGACAGCGAATGCGATCGCCCGCTTGCCCGGCGCCAGTCGATTGTAATGCGCCACCGCATCACCGACAATGGCGGGCTTGTCCATGACTTTGGCTAGGTCATCGCGCTTGAAATCGCCGCCAGCCGTCGCCACGCCGCTAACGTCAGCCGATGACGGGGCATACAGCCGATAGTCACAAAGAGCGCCACGCTCCATCAGGTCGGCAGGCGTGGGGCCTTGCACCATGCTATCAAACCAGCGGCCCAAGCCGCGACCATCAAGCCGCCAAGGGGTTGCGGTCAGCCCGACGATCTGGGCACGCGGGCACGCTTCATAGATCGCCTGATATTGCTCAGCACCCATGTGGTGGCATTCGTCAAAGATGATCAGATCGGGCGGTGGAAGCTTGCCGATACGACGCGCCAGGGTCTGCACTGATCCGACCTGCACCATCGCATCTGGATCGCCGATAGATCCTCCCATGATGAGGCCATGGGGGATTTCCATCGACCAGAAGGTACGGCTCGCTTGCAGAATGATTTCGCGCCGATGCACGACCCACCAGCACCGCTTACCGCGCGCGCTGGCAGTCTTGACCATGTAGGCTGACGTGACAGTCTTGCCGCCACCCGTTGCGAGCTGGACAAGCACGGTGCGATCCATGCTGCGAAACTGCTGACGGATGTCGGCGATAAGCTGCTGCTGATAGTCGCGAAGCTCTATCACAACGCCACCCCCATCCGCTCTGCGATGGCGACGCCTGATCCAGCAGGAATGTCATAAACCCGCTCGGTAATCTGCTTGGCGATGACCAGGCTGTATGACTTGGGCCATGCGTGATCGGCAGGCACGCCAGCGCTTCCCGCGCGCAGCCCTTCCTCGAAGAAATACAGCGTGCGATCGCGGCGCTCGATTGCGGCCATCGCGGACTGCGACGGCTGCATGAGCCGCGTACGCGCCGTGCTCGCCTGCCACGCCTGGTCGAAGAATTCGCCGCGCTGCCCGGCCTCAAGCGCCTCGGTAAAGATGGCGCGGGCCGCTGCGATGATGCGCTTATCGCGCTGCTTGCTGTCCGGAGCTACCGGCTGCTCGGTGATCGCGTTCATGCGACCAGCTTCCGCAGAGCGCGCCCACGATCGCAGCACATGGCAGGATCGGCGTCCATACGGACACCACAGCCGGGGCAGGGGTCACGGAAAACGCGGGGCTGGGTGGGCATGATCGAAAGGATCGTCACGTTTGACGGACGCCGTTCGCTGGTCAATTCGACGCCAGGGACCTCTGCTGTCGACTTCCCCGTTGCCACGATCGTGACGACACGGCCGCCAGAGAAACCGCGCAATGCGATTT
Source organism: Sphingomonas parapaucimobilis NBRC 15100 (assembly GCF_000787715.1). GTDB lineage: Bacteria > Pseudomonadota > Alphaproteobacteria > Sphingomonadales > Sphingomonadaceae > Sphingomonas > Sphingomonas parapaucimobilis. The sequence continues at coordinate 161,789 of NZ_BBPI01000069.1, read as the reverse complement.
TTCCGCTATTCGCCAGCATCCGAAGATACGCATCGATACTGGACCCGGACCGCGATCCGATCGCGGGTGCGAGGTCACGCGTCAATGGACAAGGCAAGCCATTTTCGGCCGCATCGTTCAGCAAAGCGAATAGCTTCTCGAGCCGCTCTTCACGCGCTTCAGCCGAGCGTGATAGTCCGAACCGCCGCCCACTTTCGAGATTGGTCAGCCCAGTCGTGGCGCCGGTGCTGCAAATCGTGATCGCGCGCCGGTTGTTATCGAGACGGATCGAAATGAACCCGGCTTTTTCCAGAGCAGTCAGCGCCTTGCAGACGGACTTTGGATGGGTGAATGACGTAACGCCCACGATGTCCACATTTTGCGGACACGGCGCGCCTTGGATCGCGGCCTTTTCAAGAAACTGGAAAATGGCGACCTGATTGGGGTTTAGGCTCATGCGGCCACCCCGCGCGGACGGCGCAGATCGGCGATGTCCTCCAGCATCCGGTCGATGAAGGATCGCACGGCCCGCAGATCGGGCTCCATGCCGAGCTTCTCGCTGTGGTCGATTTTGCCGTCTGCCTCGGCTTCCATCAGCTTTTGCAGAAGGCCCAAAACGGTCAGAGACGACCGGCCCACATCGCTGGAGCAGACGGCGCCCTTCGGCACGACGCGAAAGCCATATCGGTCCGCAATGTCGTCCAGCGACCCGTGCTGCCAGGTATCGAATAGGCGCTTCGGGTCAGTCGAGCCCGACCGCATGATATTGCCGACCTGCTTGGTCGACAGGTCCATTGCTGCGGCAAGCTGGCGACGCCCACCAAGAGCGCGCTCTACCCGCAAAAGTCCAAGGACCATAAGTGGATGGAATTCTTCTTCCGATATGTCCGTAATGGACAGAACGACATGGGCGTCAGCCATGATTATTGGCCCTCCCCATGGACAAAGTGACCGCGTACCCAGAAATGAAAGCCCTGATCGTCTTCCCAGCCGAGGGGGGCAGTGCAGGCGAGATATGCGATGGCGACCAGCGAAAGGCCGATCAGCGTGAGGAAGACGGGAATGAAGATGTCCATGTCTCAGCCTTTCCGGATATGGTCAGCGCAGCCACAGAGGACCGCGCGGCAGTGGGCGCAGGTCGGGGCTGGCGGGGTGGTGCCGATGATGGCAGCGAGCGCGCGGGCTTGGAACAGCACCTTGGCGCGGGCGAGGTCGGAGAGGATCGCTTTCGTCATGCAGCGCGGCCCTTGCGGGTAGCTACTGGCGTGATACCAAAAATGTCGTTCGGCGTGACTGCGCCATTCGTCGCAGCGCAAATCCTGCGCATCACGGCAGCAGAGGGTATAGCCCCACGTCGAACGCGATTGACGGTGGACTGGTCAATGCCGACCAGAGCAGCGAAGGCGGGCTCCGTGATCGCCTTGGCGGACAAGTAAGTGTCTAGCGTCATGAGCAGAAATATGCATGTGATGCATATGCAGGTCAAGCATATTTATGCACCTGCGCTAATCGAATGCGGCAAAAGCCTGGCGCATAATGCAGCCATGGCAAACGGTACGCGTAAAAAGACGTTTCTCCGTGAGTGGAGAAGGCTAAAGCCCGGCCGCACGCTTGAGGCGGTCGCGGAGGAGCTGCATATTTCGCAGCCCCAGCTCGGGCGCATCGAGAAGGGGCAGCAGCCCTATAATCAGGATCTGCTGGAAGCGCTGGCTGACATGTACGGCTGCACGGTAGCCGACCTTCTAATGCGTGACCCGACCGATAAAGACGCTATTTGGTCCGTATGGGATCAAGCCAAGCCGGGACAGCGTGCGCAGATTGTAGAAGTCGCGAAGACGCTGGTGCGCACCGGCACCGATAGCTGACCCGAATAGCTTTCTAGGCCCTCAATTTAAGCTTTCCTACAAGCCGCCGCCATGCTTTGGTGGCGGTCCGTTGGCGTGCCTGCGATAAAAATATGCGTGTAGTGCATTTTATAGATTGACGCCAATATGCGTCAGGTGCATATTCCTCCCATCAACGGAGGCACCCATGACGCAGACCAACACCGCACCACTCCCTTATCCCCGTGGCAGCCAGATTTGGGGTCGCCCCGGTCGTGAGACCCATGGCGTCACGATGAAGCTGATGGCGCAGGGCTTCTACGTCCACATCACCAAGACCGGCCGTCGTGTCGCTGTGTCGGCACGCACGCGCAAGCTGCTGCAAGCCCGCGGTCTGGCCGCCGCCTGACTTCCCCGGAGCCTGCGAGTGCGACGCAGGCCGAGGATGAAATCAGGAGGTGGACATGCCCCAGGATACTCAAGAGACGAAGATGGAGCCGGGCGGTTACGCATTCTCGCGTGACGGTGCCAAGCTCTACATCCGCGAACTGCTCACCGACGAGCGGCTGCTGGTCAGCCCAATGCTCACTGTTGAGCATTACGACGAGGAAGAGGAATACCCCTCTTCGACCAGCATGGTCGTCGCGGCATCCGAGCTTTTCGCAAAGGCGCCAGTAGCAGCTATCGATGCTGATATTGCGGAGCGGCAGGCGACGCTCGCTGATCTTAATGCCCGCATCAACGCAGCTCGTTCCGAGGTTTATACGGTCGAGCGCGACGCGAAGCAGCAGATTGAGAAGCTTGCCAATTTTCCGAAATTTGATCGGCTCATCGACTATCTTGATGGCAAGATCACGCATTTCGTCGTCAGCGACTACCAACACGCCGCCCTCATTAAGACGTGGGACGAATTTGCCGTCTATCGCGAAGATGGCCGTGACAAAGGTGTCAAGCTGCTAACCCTTTTTGGCAGCAGCAATGGCGACACCGAGTGGCGTCTTAATGATTACCGGGACGGGTCGGGCATTAACAGGGTTTGCCAGCCTTGCACGTCCGAAGAAGAAGCCAAGCGCGTCGTCGGTGAATGGCTAGGGGTCGCTTGGAAGAAATTCGAGCCGAGCCGCCCATGGTTTATTGATGGCGCGATCAAGTCGGCCAATATGTACGGCTTTCCCGTCCCGCAGCATATCCGGGATACTTCGGCCGCTCATCATTTCGAAGCACGTCAGCGCAGCATCGCCAAGATGGAAGCTGATCTGGCTGCACTGCGCGCCCGGTATGAAGCGGAACCGCTCGCATGACCGCCATCACCGCAATCACCGCGCAGGACGTGGTGGGCCAGAAGCGGGCCGCAAACCGTAACCGCACGCTGGACGAGTGCCGGGCGATGGTGGGCGACAAGCCGTACCGCTTCGGTTTCCACACCTATAGCCCCGAAGCCATGACGGACGCCCTGTTCGCCATTGCCGGTGGGCGCGTGACGAAAGTGGGGCTGTGATGACCTACATCACCTTCATCGACGGCGCGCCCCTGCGCTGTCCCGATCTGGAAGCCTACTGGCAGAACCCCCGGCCTTTCGAGGCTGAGGTGGCAGATCGCCGGGCCTCCATTCACGCACACATCGATGCTGGCATGGCCGCGCTGAACGCCAAGCAGGCGGCGCGCTGGTCCCAAGAGGGAGAGCTGTGATGACTGAGTATAGTTTCACGCCGGGGCCTTGGCACGCGCAAGCCTGTAACAGCTGGAACGTGTGGTCGAAGGACTGCAAGGTCGCTGACCCGATCCGCTGCGCGCAGGCTGAGCCCTACCGGGTTCCTAGCGATGAAGAGCGCATCGCCAACGCCCGCCTAATCGCAGCCAGCCCGACGCTGCTGGAGGCGCTGGAAGGGCTTGTCGCAAAATCCACTGACACTGACGGTGACTGGTCCCGTGAATGGGCCGCAGCACTCGCCGCCATCACCCTCGCCACCGGAAAGGACGCATGATGATTATGCTGAAGTCCACGCACGACCGCGCAATGGCGGCCCATGCGATGACGGAGAACGGTCTGCTGGAGCGGATCGCGCGGCTTGAATTGCAGCTGAAGAATGCGAGCGAGCTGGCGTCGCTGAAGGCGCAGACGATCCTCGCGCTTGAGGAAGACCTTGCCGAGCAGTCGACCAAGATCACGACGCTGAGCAATCTGAATATCAAGCTGGAACGCGAGTTGCGGCCGTTCAAGGCGCCGCGCCGTCGTGATGATCGCGGCTGGTATCTCAGCGATGCACAGATCGCGGCACAGCAAGAGCAGGCTGCACAATATGCGGCCATTGCCAACAACACTAGGCAGGTGTCGGCATGAGCGCGGTGGAGAACCCGAGCGCGTTTCCGTGCCCCGCCGATGACAAAAGCGGCTGGCACGCTGAATATGGCATGACGCTGCGCGATTACTTCGCGGGGCAGGCAATCGGCCCGACGCTTATCGCTATGGCGCAAGGTCAGCATAGTGTGCGCGCCGATAAAACGCCGATGGCAAGCGCCGCACTGGATGCTTACGCGGTCGCCGACGCCATGCTTGCCGCCCGCCAGGAGCAGGCAGCATGAGCGCGCTTCGCATCACCCGCACCGGCCGCGATCACACGTGGGCCGCGCCGATGACCGACGCACAGCGCGAACGGGCCGAACCTCGCTTTTATGACGAAACCGGACGCCCGTGGACCGCGTGGCGTGTCGCTGGTGACCTCGCTGTCATGATCCTGCTGTTCGGGGGGCTCGCTGTCCTTTGGTGGGTGCTGTGAGCGCCGTCGACCTGTCCCTAAGCGACGAGGCTTTCCGCGCTTCTGTCGTGGGCGCCGGGGAGGTGGCCGCGCTGTTCGATGCCAGTCCGTGGCTGACCAAGTTCGAGCTGTTCCACCGGAAAAAGGGCACGATCGCGACGCCAGAGTTCAATGCCCGCAACCCGGACGGCACGCCGGTCAACGCCCGCATTCATTGGGGTGTGAAGCTGGAAGAACTGATTGTTCAAGAGGCCTGCGAACGGTGGGGCTATCAGCCGCTCGAACGTCCGAAGCGTGTCACCAATGGCAAAGGCCTTGGCGGTCATCCCGACAGGAACGTGTGGTGCCCTGAGCGCCAGGCGGAAGTCACGCTGGAAATCAAGACGGTCGACTGGCTGGAGCGCAAGAAGTGGGGTGATGAGCCGCCTTCGCAGTACCTGATCCAGCCGAATACCTATGCTGGTCTGTGCAAGACGCCTCACTTCGACGTGATCGCGTTCGTGATGGGCGGGAATAGCGATCTGGAGCGCTTCCAGTACGACTTCCGGCCTAAACTGTACGCTGAGACGGAACGCCGCGTTGAAGCCTTCTGGGCTGACGTGCACGCCAACCGCGAGCCCAAAGCGCAGTACGCCCGCGACGGCCACGTCATCAGCGAATTGTTCAATGACCCGGCTGACACGGTGATCGACCTCCGGATGGACAACCGGATGCCCGAGCTATTGCAGGAGTTCCTCGACGCCAAGGAAGCCGAGAAGGAGGCTTCCGCCCGTGTCGAGGCCGCGAAGTCAGAGATGCTGGAGAAGCTGGGCAACAACACCAGCGGCTTGGTCGAAGGCTATGTCTGTCGCGCGCCGCTGGTCGCTGGATCGCCCGCCAAGATCATCACTCAGGCGATGGTCGGACAGACCCTCAAGGGCCGCGCGCCTCATCGCCGGTTCACCGTCAAGGAGATCGCCGCGTGATCCTGTTCTTCGACACCGAAACGACGGGGTTCTTCAATGACCGTCAGCCGGTCAATCATCCGTCGCAGCCGCATATCGTCCAGTTAGCAGCCTCGTTAACCGATAATGTCGGTGAGGAAGTCATGTCGTTCTCGGTCATCATCGACAACGGTGTGGCCATCCCCACCCAGGCATCTGAAGTTCACGGCATCACGACACAGATTGCTGACGAGCGGGGCATTGAGCCGGAAATTGCAATGCACTTGTTCAGCCATCTGTATCGGCTGGCTGACAGGGTAGTCGCGCATAACATCAAGTTCGACAAGGGCGTGGTGGAGGCTGAGATTTTCCGCCGTCACGGCGAAGTACGCCGCCTTGCCAAACCGCTGTTCTGCACGATGGAAGCGGCAACCCCGATCGTGAACCTGCCTCCCACCGAACGGATGCTGGCGGCCGGTTTCGATAAGCCCAAACCTCCGAAGCTTGAAGAGTGCATCCGGCATTTTTTCAATGAAGACCTCGATGGCGCGCACGACGCAATGGTCGATGTGACTGCCTGCCGTCGTGTCTTCTTCCACCTCGAAACCCTTGAAGGAGCCGCATAATGGCCACGCAAATTGCTCCCCGCCAGCGCACTGCCGCTGATATTCTTGGCACAGGCAACCAGCCCAAGGGCATTGCCAAGTCGCAGGCTACCACCATCGAGCAGTCGCGCGCGATCGCGGAGGTTCAGGCAGCCGTCGTCGTGGCGCAGAGCCATCCCCGCGACAAGGTGAAGGCGCTGAACGAGGCGCTGGAAAGCTGCCGGACCAAGGAGGTGGCGGAAAACGCCTTCTTCAAGTTCCCGCGCGCTGGCGGCTCGGTCAGCGGTGAGACGATCCACCTCGCTCGCGAACTGGCGCGTTGCTGGGGCAACATCGACTACAAGATTGCCGAGCTGAGCCGGGACGACGAAGGTGGCTCGTCGGAAATGATGGCGATCGCCTGGGATCTGGAGACGAATGCCCGATCGAGTCTGACCTTCATCGTGCCGCACCTTCGGGACAAGCGTGGCGGTGCCGAGCGTCTGACCGACGTTCGCGACATCTATGAGAACAACGCCAACATGGGCGCCCGCCGCTTGCGGGAATGCATCTTCGCCATCCTGCCGAAGTATCTGGTCCAGGCTGCGTCGGATGAATGCCGCCGCACGCTGGAGACTGGCAACGCTGAGGTGCCGCTGAGTAAGCGCGTTGCTGAGGCGTTAACCGCCTTTGCCAAACTGGGCATTGACCGCAGCCGCATCGAAGGAAAGCTGGGTTCCACCAGCAACTTCACCTCGGTCGACCTCGCCAATCTTGAGATCAGCTACCGCAGCATCAAGCGTGGCGAAATTCTTGCCGACGACGAATTCCCGCGTGTCGAGACGGACGCACCCGGCAAGAGCAAGCTCGATATGCTGGAGGACGCCATCGACACCACCACCCTTGACCCCAACGCTGGTGAGAAGCGCGGGGATGAGGACATGGGGGAGGCGGGGGAATGAAGATCCTCATTGACAGCGCCGCTTATGACGCCATCCCCGACCTGTCTCGTTCCTTTGTGAATGCGCAGACGGACGGCCTTCTTCTGGCCGGCTGGTATACCGCGATCGAAGAGAAGGCGTCCGAGATGCAGGAGTTCCTGCGCGCTAAGGAGATTGCCGGGCTGGACGTGGACGCGGCGGCCGGCAAGCTGGCCTACACCAAAATGGCGCTGCGCTGGGTTGAAGCGCGCTTAGTCACGCTTGGCTATGATGTGCCATTCCCGCCTCATAACCCGCTCAAGCGTGAAATTGGCAATTTGCACAAGCGGATTAATCGCCTGAAGCAGCAGGTCCGCGATCTTGGTGGCGATCCCGACGACAGCCTTTCGATCGTGTCTGGCCCGATGGCCATGACAGGTGCCGCATGACCCACCTCTGCGCCGCCCGCCCGCCAATCCCCCCGCATGAATGTGACGAGTGCTGCGCTCTGTTCGCGCCGGTCGAGAAGAAATGGAGTAATGCCCGTGGCTGACCAAATACCCGATAGCGCGAAGCTGCTGCCGTGCCCGTTTTGCGGGTCGGATGATGTGAGCATGTCGTTCTCCGCGACGCCTCAAAGCTCGGAGCCAGCCCACCGTTTTGTCGAATGCGACATGTGTGGATCATGTGGAGCTGGCGTCAAAATCGCGAGTGGTGACGACGACGGTGCCAAGGCGCTTGCGATTGACTGCTGGAACACCCGCGCCGCCCCGCCCGCGATGGATCGGGAGGCGGTGGAGCGGGTGCGCGAGGCGGCGTACCGCCAGGCACTCGAAGATGTCTGCAATCCGCTGGGCTATCTTCAGCGCATGGCGGATGCTGAAGGTGCCAAGTTGAGCGGTATGGCCTATGCCATCGCCAGCGACATCGGCACTATTCAGCGTATCGCCAAGGAAGCCCTCTCCACCCTCTCCGCAGACGCGATCCGCCAGGGGGAGGGGAGCAAGGATTGGGTGCCGCAAATTGGCGAGCGCGTGGCGATCAGTCCGGCGTGCCCCTACCTGTCAGACTGGAGCAACACCGCCCTGTGGTGTTGCGGCGTCCGCGTGCATGATAGCGGCGATGGCTTGGACATCACTGTCACCGAACAGTGGCCGATGCCTTCCCGCCACTCGCGTGGATATCTCGGGCCCACGGATGGCTTTCGGCTGAACGCCGCTCACTATGCAGACGACATCACTCGTCTCGCCACCCCCGCGCCCGCTGTCGATCCCGCCAACATGGATGGGGCCAAGATCGAAACCTACGACATGATGCACGACATCGCGGTCAACGATCTTGGCTACCCGTCGATATTGGAAGCGCTAGAGGCCGCTCCGCACGCAAGCGCGCCCGCTGTCGATGCGCAGGAAGGTGACGACGAAGGACCATGCACTGATTGCGTGGATACTGGCATCACGATCCAGACCGAGCGCGCTTGCTCTTGTGATTCTGGCGACCAGTATCGTGCGCCCGCTGTCGATGCGGTCCCGGCGGGGGAGGTGGAGCGGATCGCGCAAGCCATCTACGAGGAGGACGACCCGTGGCACAAAGCTTGGCCATGGCCGAACCTTAACCCAGAAGCACAGGGCGGCCCCTCGGCTGCCGACCGCTATCGCGAAATCGCGCGTGCTGTTCTCGCCGCCCTCTCGCACGGGGAGGGGCGGAAGTGATGCGCGTCATGGTCTGCGGGTCATTCACCGCCACGCATTCCTGTGTTGAGGGCCATCCGCATCAGCACGAATGGCATGTCACCGCCTGGTTCGACGCGCTTGCTCGTGCTGACGCTCGCCTGCATCGGGCCGCACTCGACACGCTGCTCGCTCGGCTCGACGGCACCACACTGCCCGCCGACGCCGATTGGAACGAGGACATCGCTAAGCAAATCGGCCTGCTCTGCAATTGCGTAAAGGTCCGAGTCTGGCGCCAGGCCGATCGTCTTGGCTGTGAATGGCGTCCGCCATGCTCGACCGCTTCTTCGTAGGGATCCACCAGCCATGCGATGCGCATCATGTCGAAGCCGCCTTCATTTCAATCCATCGGATTGCCAAGCGGCGCAGCCCATTCAAAGTTCGCGCATGGGTTATGGACAGCGGCGCATTTCGGACAATCGAAGCGCACGGGGGCTATCCAGAGCCGCCGGAAGCGTACGCGGCGCAGATCAGGCGCTGGTCGCGCAACGGCGAGTTGCTGGCGGCGGTAAGCCAGGATTACATGTGCGAGCCGCATATGCTGGCGATCACCGGGCTGACGATCGCGGATCACCAGCGTCTGACCATCGAGCGATACGACGCGCTCATGGCCTGCGACTTGGGCGGCGTCTATCTGATGCCGGTCCTGCAAGGCTACACGCCTGCGGATTATGTCCGGCATCTGGAGATGTACGGCGATCGATTAGCCCATGGCGCATGGGTCGGCGTTGGCAGCGTCTGCAAGCGGAATGGGGACCCTGCGGCCATCGAGGAAGTGCTGCTCGCGATCAAGCGTCGACGCCCCGATTTGCGGCTCCATGGCTTCGGTATCAAAACTACGGCGCTGCGCAGTGCGATCGTAAGGGCGCTGCTGTGGACTGCCGACAGCATGGCCTGGAGCTTTGCGGCTCGGAAGCAGGGCCGCGACGGGAACTCCATACAGGAGGCAAAGATGTTCGCTGACAAAATCAATGGGATGCAGGTCGACCAGACGCTGCTTTCGCTGATGGTGCCCGCATGACCGCCTCCGGTTTCGCGATGAGCGAGAAGGTCGGTGCCGATGGATACCGCGTGATCCGCCCCGGCACACAGCAAGTAGCCACCGAATACTGCGCGGGCGGGCGCTGCGTGCAGATGGCGGGCGATTCCGCTGAGGTTCGCCAGAAGTTGAAGGGAGGGAGGGATGGGTAGTGTCTACAGCGTGTCGTCCCTGGCTGAGCACTGGGGTTGCGGCACGGACACCGTTTACTCGCTCATCAAGAGCGGCGATTTGCCAGCGTTCAAGCTGGGCGGCCGCCTTCTGCGGGTCCGCAGCGAGGAAGTGGAGAAATTCGAGTGCCAGAATATCGCCTCCAACGATATCGAAAAAAGCTCGCCATCGTCTGGGACGAGGACGGACGACGCCACCGACATTCGCTTGGAACGGATGATCGAGCGGCCGCAGAGGCCGCAGCTCGTTCATTCTGGCACCGACGCTCGGTAGGCGAAAAATACAGCACTGTGGGGCAGGTGGTCGAAGCTTACCTGATCGCAAAGATAGAAATGGCTTCACACTTCCGGGCCACGACGGCTTGGAAGGCCGCCAAGCCTTTCTGGGGTAATCTTCCGATCGTACGCGTGGATGAAGGATCGGCCGCGAGCTACCGAGCGCGGCGTCCGCATTGCAAGCCGATCACGGTGCGCAACGAACTGGCGGTTATCCGAGCGGCATTGAACTGGGCTGAGAAGCGGAAGATGATCGACAAGGCCCCGTTCATTCAGATGCCTAAGCTGACCTCAACGCCTGTTGGGCATCTGACTAAGGCAGAGTTTCGCAAGGTACTCGACGCTGCGGTCGCTCCGCATATCGCGCTGTTCCTCAAGGTGGCGGTCGGGACCGGCGCGCGGACTAATGCGATCTTGGACCTGACCTGGGATCGCGTCTATTTCGACAAGCGGCTGATCGAACTCAACCCGCGCGACCGGGTGCAGACCTCGAAATACCGGGCCACGGTTCCGATGAACGATCAGCTTTTCGCGGCGCTGAAGGATGCCAAGGCAGGCGCGATGAGCGATTATGTGATCGAACATGGCAGGGACAGGGTCGCGTCGATCAAGAAAGGCTTTGCTGCGGCGTGCCAGCGGGCGGGTGTCAAGGCGACGCCTCACATGATGCGACACAGCGCGGCGGTTTGGATGGCGGAGGCGGGAACGCCGATGGCGCAGATTGCTCGCTTCCTAGGCCATACCGACAGCGCAATCACCGAGCGGGTCTATGCTCGCTTTTCGCCTACCTTTTTGGCCGGAGCGGCGGAGGCGCTCACCTACTGATGAACCTGAAGGGATAGTGATTCGGGCGGTGGCAGGCCCATTTGAACCTTGGAAACTTGATGTTTTCATGGTACTATCCACCCAAGAAATGGCGGAAAACTAAGGTTTTAATGGAGCCGGATGGGAGGATCGAACTCCCGACCTTCGGTTTACAAAACCGCTGCACTACCGCTGTGCTAATCCGGCGTCGCCGATCCCCCTAGCGTCAAGACACGCCGAAGGTCCAGCCCTCCGTTTGCGCAACCTGATGGGTGAGGCCCGCCGGATGCCAGAGATCGTCGCGCATCGCCATGGTGCGCAGCCAGGCGGCGGTCAGGATCGCGTCGGTGCTGTGATCGTCGTACCGATGCAGCGGGTCATGCGGTTCGCTGCCCAAGGCGATCAGCGCGTCGTCCAGCGCCTCGGCACTGCGCATCTTGCTCCGTCCGCGCGGACGACCGGCGTCACGGGCGGCGATGGAGGTATAGATTTCGACGACCAGCGCACCCGCGGGCGGCACCGGATCGAACGGCCAGATGGCGACGTGCCCGTCCAGCCGCCGGAGCAGCCGCATTCCGGCAAAGCTCGCCTTGGCCACCTGCGACGCGCCGATGGCGTCATAGACGGTCGAGGGCTTGCGTGCGCCATCGTTCGCGATCTCGCAGGTCCTCCAATGGAGGAAGTCCGCCTTTCGCCCGTCCGCCGCTCCAAAATAGAAATGCCGCCCGCGCCGTGCCTCCAGGAAACTCCGCGCGCCCAGATCGGGATCGTCGCAGCTGTCATCGACATAGGCCCAGAGAGCCCGTGCGTCCGCTGTCGGCCTGTCTCCCGGCAGATGCGCCCCGCGGGTGACGAACGGGGCCGAAAAGCTGAAGTCAAATCCGATCAGCAGCGGCGCGTCTGCGCGGGCGAGAAGCCATTCGGCCACGCCTTTGCGTGACCAGGCCCGTCCCGGCGGCGTCACGATGCGAGGCGCTGCGTTTCCGGAATGACAGAGTGCGACCTGGATCCCCGGATGTGCAGTGCCATGCGCACCGGACCAGTCGATTGCCACGAAGCCACCGAAACGGTCAGCCGCGACGGTCATCGCCGCCATCCTGCAAGGCGCGGCGGCGCTCGTCCCACCAGGCCATGCGCTCGGCGATACGTTTCTCCAGACCGCGCCCCGACGGTTCATAGAAGCTCTGCGGCGGCAACTCGTCCGGCCAGTAATTCGCGCCCGAAAAACCGCCATCCGCGTCATGGTCGTACTGATAGCCTGCGCCATAGCCGATCTGCTTCATCAGCTTGGTCGGCGCGTTCAGGATATTGGCGGGGGGCATCAGCGATCCGGTCTCCTTCGCGGTCCGCCATGCCTGCTTCTGCGCCTTATAGGCCGCATTCGATTTCGGCGCGGTGGCGAGGTACAGACACGCCTGCACGATCGCCAGTTCCCCCTCGGGCGAGCCGAGAAACTCATAGGCGTCCTTGGCCGCGAGACACTGGGTCAGAGCCTGCGGATCGGCGAGACCGATATCCTCAATGGCCGTGCGGGTCAGACGACGCAGCAGATAGAGCGGCTCCTCGCCTGCGGTCAGCATCCGCGCGAGATAGTAGAGGGCGGCTTGCGGGTCGGATCCCCGGATCGACTTATGCAGGGCCGAGATCAGGTTGTAATGCCCCTCGCGATCCTTGTCATAGACCGCGACCCGGCGTTGCAGGAATGCCGACAGCCCGGCGGCGTCGAGCGGTTCGGGAAGGTCGACCGCAAACAGCGTCTCGGCCTGGTTGAGCAGGAAGCGGCCATCTCCATCGGCGCTGGCGAGCAGCGCATCGCGGGCGGCGGATTGCAGGGGCAGGGGGCGCTCCATCAACGCCTCCGCCCGCTCCAGCAACTGCTCCAGCGCGGGCTGCCCGAGCCGATGGAGGATCAGTACCTGCGCCCGGCTCAGAAGCGCGGCGTTGAGTTCGAAGGAAGGGTTCTCCGTCGTCGCGCCGACCAGCGTGACCGTGCCATCCTCGACGAAAGGCAGGAAACCGTCCTGCTGCGCCCGGTTGAAGCGATGGATCTCATCCACGAACAAAAGGGTCCGCTGGCCCAGCCGGGCATGGTCGCGCGCTTCGGCGAAGACCTTCTTCAGGTCCGCCACCCCGGAAAAGACCGCCGAGATCGCCGCATAGCGCAACCCCACTTCGGCGGCGAGCAGCCGGGCGATCGTCGTCTTGCCGGTGCCCGGCGGCCCCCAGAGGATCATCGACGACAGACGCCCGGCTGCGACCATTCGCCCGATGGCGCCTTCGGACCCGGTCAGGTGACCTTGCCCGACAACCTCGGCCAGTTTCATCGGGCGCAGGCGGTCGGCCAGCGGCGCATCGGCCGTGAGGAAGGGCTGGACGGGGGCGGGGTCCATACCCGCGAAGAGATCGGCCATGAGCATCATGTAGGAGCGTCGAAGCCCCCCGTCACCTCTCAGGCTAACGATATATCTTGAGGCATCTTGAAATAGGATTGCCGTGATATATCTTGACCGTATCAAAACCCAGTCGGAGTATCACGATGCGACATTTTCATGGACTCGGCCATGACCATCACCAGCGGCGCGGCCGGTGGAGTTTCGGGCCGTTGGACGTTCAATGGGATTTCGAAGACCCACGGGGCGGACGGCGAGGACCGGGCGGCGGTCGCCGGGGTCGGATGTTCGACGGCAGCGAGCTGCGGCTCGTGCTGCTGAAGCTGATCGCCGACGAACCACGCCACGGCTATGACCTGATCCGTGAGGTCGAGGCGATGACCGGTGGCGCCTATGCGCCCAGCCCGGGCGTCATCTATCCGACGATCACCCTGCTCGACGAGATGGGCTTTATCGAGGAACAGCGGTCCGAGGGGGCCAAGAAGCGCTTCGCCGCGACCGATGCCGGTCGCACGCACCTGACCGAGAATGCCGAACAGGTCGAGGCGTTGCTGGCCCGGCTGCGGGCACTGGGCGAACATCGCCAGCGAGTCGATGCAGCCCCGATCCGGCGCGCCATGGGCGGGCTGAAGATGGCGGTGATGGAACGCTTTGGCGACGGCGATGCGCCGCAGGAGATGGTGCATCAGGTCGCCGCAATGATCGACGAACTCGCACAGAAAGTGGAGCGCCTGAAATGAGCCTGTCTATTGCACGCGTGCCGACCCAGTCGGCCAGCCGCTATCTCCAGCAGCTCGCCAAGCATTGGAGCCACAAGATGGAGGTGTCCTTCACCGAAGAGGAAGGCACGATCCTGTTCCCCAACGGGTCAAAGCTGGAGATGCGCGCCGCCAGCGAGACGCTGGATATCGTTCTGACCGTGCCCGAGGACGGTGACGTCGCCCGGATGCGGGAGGTCGTTGCCAGCCATCTCGACCGCTTCGCCTTTCGCGAAGCGCCGCTGACCTTCGACTGGCGCGAAGGTTAAGCAAACAGGGCGCGATAGGCGTCGAGCACCGCGTCGTTGACCTTGTCCCACCGGTAATCGGCGACGCGGGCTTGCCCCGCTTCGCTGAACCGGCGGCGCAGGGCCTGGTCGATGGCGATCCGCTCGAGCGCGTCGGCATAGCCGGTGATATCGCGCGCGCCGACCAGATAGCCGGTTTCACCATTCGCCACGAGGTCCATCGCCCCGGTTGCGTTGGCCGCCACCACGGGCACGCCCGCCGCCATCGCTTCGGTCGTGACGTTGCCGAAGGTCTCGGTCACGCTGGGATTGAAAAAGATGTCCATCGATGCGACCGCACGGCCCAGATCGTCACCGGTCTGATAGCCCGCGAAGATCGCATCGGGTGTAGCCTTTGCGAACCAGTCCTGCGCCGGGCCTTTGCCGACGACCAGCACCTTGTGCGCCACGCCGCGCCGACGGAGTTCGGCCAATGCTTCGGCGAAGACGTCGAGGCCCTTTTCCTTGACCAGCCGGCCCAGGAAACCGATCGCCACATCGCCGTCCGCAATGCCCAGCGAGCGACGCCATTCCAGACTGCGGCGCGAGGAGCGGAAACGGTCATGGTCGATCCCGCGCGACCAGATGCCCATCGGCGGCGTCACGCCCCATCCGCGCAGCAGGTCGATCATGCTGGGGCTGGGCGCGACGATCCGGTCGAACTTGTTGTAGAAGCGGGTCAGCAGCCTGATGATCGCCGGTTCCAGGAAACCCAGATGATAATAGGCCGGATAGGTCTCGAACCGGGTATGGACCGAGGCGATCGACGCCACGCCGTTCTTCCGTGCCCAGCGCACGGCCGCGTGCCCCAGAAATTCGGGTGCCGAGACATGGACGATATTGGGTGCAAACGCCTCCAGATCGGCCCGAACCTCGGCCGGAAGCCCGCGCGCCAGCCTATAATCGGCGCGAAACGGCAGCGGAATGGCAGGCACATCGACCAGATCGCCGACCGGCGGAAAAGCAGGCGTCGAGGAGGTCGGTGAATAGACCCGCACGGCCACACCCCGCGCCAGCAGATGGCCGACCAGCAGGTTCAGGCTCTGGTTCGCGCCGTCGCGCGTGTAATTGTAGTTGCCGCTGAACAGCGCGACACGAAATTGTTCTGGGATCATGGAGTTCGCCCCATAGCCGGGCAGGACTCCAAAGACCACTCCCGCCGCCCGATCAAATCCGTTCCATTTTCGTTCCGCTCCGGCTAGAGCATCGCCATGGCCAAGATCCAGAAGCGCTATGTCTGCCAATCCTGCGGTTCGGTGTCCTCCCGCTGGCAGGGGCAATGCCCCGATTGTTCAGAATGGAACACGATGCTGGAGGAAGCGCCGGTCCAACTGACGCCGTTCGCGGCCAAGCATAATCTTCAGGGTGGCGGCCGTGCGATCCAGCTGGTCGGGCTGGATGCCGATATTCCGCTGCCCGACCGGATGGCGACCGGCATCGCCGAACTTGATCGGGCGCTGGGTGGTGGCTTTGTCGAGGGATCGGCCACGCTGATCGGCGGCGATCCGGGGATCGGCAAGTCCACGCTGCTGCTTCAGGCAGCGGCCAAGCTGGCCATGGCGGGCAAGCCGGTCGCCTATGTCTCGGGCGAGGAAGCGGCAGACCAGGTCCGTCTGCGTGCCCGGCGACTGGGGCTGGGGCAGGCGCCCGTCCGGCTGGCAGCGGCGACCTCGGTTCGTGACATTCTGACCACCCTGTCGATCGGGACGCCGCCTGCGCTTCTCATCATTGACTCGATCCAGACCATGCACTCGGACCTGATTGAAGGCGCACCGGGCACCGTCAGCCAGGTGCGCGCATCGGGACAGGAACTGATCCGCTTCGCCAAGGAACGCGGCACAGCCGTCGTGCTGGTGGGCCATGTCACCAAGGACGGATCGATCGCCGGGCCACGCGTGCTGGAGCATATGGTCGACACCGTCCTCGCCTTCGAGGGCGAGCGCAGCCACCAGTATCGCATCCTGCGCGCGATCAAGAACCGCTTCGGCGGCACCGACGAGATCGGCGTCTTCGCCATGCAGACCGAGGGGCTGACCGAAGTCGGCAATCCGTCGTCACTGTTCCTGACCAGTCGCGAGGAAGGCGTGACCGGCGCGACCGTCTTCCCGGCGCTGGAGGGCACGCGGCCGGTGCTGGTGGAGATCCAGGCGCTGACCGTCCGCCTCGCCTCCGGTGCGACGCCACGTCGCGCGGTCGTCGGCTGGGACACCGGACGCCTGGCGATGATACTCGCGGTGCTGGAGGCGCGGTGCGGGCTGAGCTTCTCGTCGGCCGAGGTCTATCTCAACATTGCGGGCGGCTACCGGATACAGGATCCTGCCGCCGATCTGGCGGTGGCGGCGGCGCTGATCTCGGCCCTGTCCGAACGGCCGGTGCCGACCGACGCTATCGTCTTCGGCGAAATCGCGCTGTCGGGCGAAATCCGCTCCGTCGCGCATGGTCCGTTGCGATTGAAGGAGGCGGGCAAGCTCGGTTTTGAAAAAGCGATCGTGCCGCGCGCGATGGCCAGTGACGAGGGCGGCCTGCGCATGACCGGCTTCCGTACCCTGGCGGAGTTCGTTGACCATATGCTGGGGCGCGGGTAGCGAAAGGGCCAGGGGGTAGCGTTTCCGCTCCTTGCCGCTGGCGGAACTGCCGATCCGCCTCGGTCGTGGTTCATGGGCTGGCTGAGATATGGGATAGCAGGCGTTGACGGCCCTAGATATTCTAGTCCTGATCGCGGTGTTCGGCGCGGCGATACAGGGGTTCATGCGGGGCTTCGTCACCGAGGTTCTGGCGCTGTTCGCCTGGGTCGCGATCGTCGCCGCGTTGAAGATGTTCCACATCGCCTTGGCGCAGGCGCTGACCGGGGTGGTCGGGACCGTCTCGGGAGCGGCGGTTCTGGCCTTCGCACTGATCGTCGGGGTGACCTATCTCGGCGGGCGCCTGATCGCGCGGGCCATCGGTTCGCGGACGCGTAGCTCTGTTCTGGGTCCGGTCGACCGTGCCCTGGGCTTCGGCTTCGGCGCGCTCAAGGGCCTGATCCTCGCCAGCCTCGTGTTTCTGGTCGTCGCGCTGATGGTCGATACGGTCAGCGGCGGCCCTGCGCGGCGGCCCGAATGGATGGTCAAGAGCCGCACCTACAAGCTGTTGAATGCAACCAGCGCCGGGATCGCCGATTTTGTTGATCGCCGTCGCCGCGGCCTGCCGGTCTTCGGCGCGCCTACCCCCTCTGCCGGTTCCGGCCTGACCAATAGAAGCGAGACCCCGTGATGAACGCGCCCCTCTATAACGCAGAGATTTTGCGCCTGACCACGGCGATCCCACATGATCGGCGACTGACCGATCCCATGGCCAGTGTCGAGCGCCGCTCGCCCATTTGCGGCAGCCGGGTGACCGTGGACCTCAACCTCGACGAAGCGGGCCGGGTGACCGAAGTCGGCATGCTGGTCCGCGCCTGTGCCCTGGGGCAGGCGTCGGCGGCCCTGTTGTCGGCGCATGTCGTCGGGCGCAGCGTGACCGAATTGGCCGCCGCGCGGGACGAACTCACCGCCTGGCTGGCGGCGGGGCAGGGGGATGCCCCCGCCTGGCCGGGCATCGATATCTTCACCCCGGCGCTGTCCTATACCGCCCGCCATCCTTCGATACGGTTGGCGTTCGAGGCGGCGGCGCAGGCGGCCGAAGATGCGGCGGCCGGAGCCAAGAGCTGATGCACGGCGAGATATCGCTGCTGCGCGACGGCGCGATCCTGTTTGGATCTGGCCTCGCCTTCGTCCTGATCTTTCGGCGTTTGGGGCTTGGCGCGACGCTGGGATATCTGGTCGCCGGCGCGGTCGTCGGCCCTCACGTCCTGGGGCTGGTCGGCGATGCCGAGTCCAAGCTGGGCATCGCCGAGATCGGCATCACGCTCCTGCTCTTCATCGTCGGCTTGGAACTGAACCCCGCCCGGCTATGGCGGATGAAGCATGAGATTTTCGGGCTGGGGCTTCTTCAGGTCGCGATCTGCGGGCTGGCGATCACCGGCATCGTCATCCTCGCGCATTTTTCACCGGAGGCGGCACTGGCGCTCGGTTTGCCGCTCGCGCTGTCCTCGACCGCGCAGGTATTGCCGATGCTGCAGTCGTCGGGGCGGATGCGCACGCCCTTCGGCGAGCGGGCCTTTTCGATCCTGCTGTTCCAGGACCTGTCGATCGTCCCGCTCATCACCATCGTTGCGGCCATGTCGCGCAACCCGGCCGACCACACCGGTCCGCCGGGCTGGATCCTGGCGCTGGAGACGATCGGCGCGGTCATCGGCCTGATCCTGGCAGGGCGTTTCCTGCTGCGGCCCCTGTTCCGCCTGATCGGCAATATGGGTGAGCGCGAGATGTTCGTCTTCGCAGGGCTGTTTACCGTGGTCGCCAGCGCGGCGGTGATGGAATTGCTCGGCCTGTCGACGGCGCTGGGCGCGTTCATCGCCGGCGTGATGCTGGCCGACAGTCCGTACCGGCATGAGCTGGAAGCGGATGTCGAGCCGTTCCGCTCGATCCTGCTAGGCCTGTTTTTCCTGGCGGTCGGCATGATGCTGGACCTCCCTGCCATCGCCGAGCGGCCGGCCTTCGTCGCGATCATGGCGATGGCGCTGATCGCCACCAAGACGCTGGTCATCACGCTGATCGGGCTGGCGTTCAAGATGAAGTGGCGCTCCGCCCTCGCGCTCGGTCTGCTCATGAGCCAGGGCGGAGAGTTCGGCTTCGTGCTGTTCGCCCAGGCCCAGCAGGGCTATCTGATCGCGCCAGAGGCGGCGAGCCTGTTCGGGGCAATCATCACCCTGTCGATGGCGACGACGCCGTTCCTGATGGGCGCGACTCGCCGCATCCGCGAAGAGCCGGTCATCACGCGTGCCGGTCAGCGTGAGGGGCCGATGACCGACGGGGCCAATGCCCTGATCGTCGGCTATGGCCGCTTCGGCCAGACCGTCGCGCAAATGCTGATCGCCAGCGACGTGCCCGTGACGCTCATCGACCGCGATATCGAGATGATCGACATCGCCGCATCCTTCGGTGCCAAGGTCTATTATGGCGACGGCACCCGGCTGGATCTGTTGCGACAGGCCGGTGCGGCGGAGGCGGAACTGATCCTGTTCTGCCTGGATGAGGATCAGATCACGCTCGAGCTGCTGGAAAGCGTCCATGCCGCTTTCCCCGATGCCTCGATCTTCGTCCGCGCCTATGACCGTCGCGCAGTCCTCCGGCTCAAGGGCGGCCCCGCATCCTATGTCGTGCGCGAAGTGCTGGAATCGGCGGTCAAGATGGCCCGCCTGGCGCTGGGGAGCTTGAAGATCGACCATGCCGAGATCGACCGGGTGGAAACCATGTATCGTGCCCGCGACAAGGAACGGCTGGCGGCGCAGGCCGCTGCGGGCGACCTGCGTGCCGCCAGCGACCGGATCATCACACAGGACGAAAGGAACGGCTGACCCATGGGACTGGTGGCAATCCTTGCGGCGCTCTCGGGAGCGATTGCGATCGCGGCCGGAGCCTTCGGCGCGCACCGTGCCGAGGGCGTGGCCGTGGAATGGCTGCGCACCGGCGGGCAGTATCAGCTGATCCACGCGGTCGCGGCACTTGTCGCGTTGCGTATGGAGGCGAGGGGGGTCGCATGGACCTTCGTCATCGGCGCGGCGATCTTTGGGGGCACGCTCTACGCCATGGCCTTTGGTGCCCCGCGCTGGTTCGGGGCCATCACGCCGATCGGGGGGACGCTGCTGATCGGCGGATGGCTCTGGCTGGCCTGGTCGCTTCGCGGCTAAGGCTGCACGGCGGGCTTCACCTGCGCCTGGGGATGTTCTAGGGACCGGCCATGGCCGATCCATTCTATATCACCACCGCCATCCACTATCCCAATGGCCGCCCGCATATCGGCCATGCCTATGAGATGGTGGCGGCCGACGTCATCGCCCGGTTCCAGCGTCAGGCGGGCCGCGATGTTCTGTTCCAGACCGGCACCGACGAGCATGGGCTGAAAATGGCCCAGGCGGCGCGTGCGCGGCGTATCTCGACGCGTGCGTTCGCGGACGAAATGTCCAGCCATTTCCACGTGATGGCCGACCGTCTTGATATCTCCTACGATCGTTTCATCCGCACCGTCGACACCGACCACTATGCCGCCAGCCAGGCGATCTGGAAGGCGATGCAGGACAAGGGCGACCTGTATCTCGACCGGTATGAGGGCTGGTATTCGGTCCGCGACGAGGCTTTCTACGGCGAAAGCGAGCTGACGCTCGCTGAGGACGGCACCAAGCTGTCGCCGCAGGGCACGCCGGTCGAATGGACCGCAGAGGAAACCTGGTTCTTCCGCCTGTCCAGATATCAGCAGCCCTTGCTCGACCTGTACCGTGACAATCCCGATTTCATCCGCCCGGAAAGCCGCCGCAACGAGGTGATGCGCTTTGTCGAGGGTGGCCTGTCCGACTTGTCAGTGTCGCGGACAAGCTTCGACTGGGGTGTGCCCGTGCCCGACAGCCCCGGCCATGTCATGTATGTCTGGGTCGACGCGCTGACCAATTATCTGACCGGCACCGGCTATCCGAACACGGACAGTGACCTGGCGCGTTTCTGGCCCGCCAATCTGCACCTGATCGGCAAGGACATCGTGCGGTTCCACACGGTCTACTGGCCCGCTTTCCTGATGTCGGCCGACCTGCCGTTGCCGCAGTCGGTTTTCGGCCATGGCTTCCTGCTCCACCGGGGCGAGAAGATGTCCAAGTCGGTCGGCAATGTCGTCGATCCGATGGGCCTGGCCGATGCCTTCGGCGTCGATGCGCTGCGGTATTTCTTCCTGCGCGAGGTGAGCTTCGGACAGGACGGCTCCTACTCGGCCGAAGCCATCGTCACCCGGGTCAATGCCGAGCTGGCCAACAGCTTCGGCAATCTGGCCCAACGCACCCTGTCGTTCATTGCCAAGAATCTGGGCGGCGAACTGCCCGAGGCGGGGCGGAGCGATCCGGCCGACGCGGTACTCCTGGAGGAAGTGGTCGTCGCCTGTGCCGCGCTGAAGACGGCATTTGATGATCTGGCGCTCAGCCAGGGGATCGAGGCGTGGATGCGCGGCGTTTATGCCTGCAATCAGTATATCGACGTGCAGGCGCCCTGGTCGCTGCGCAAGACCGATTCTGAACGTATGCACGCCGTTCTCGGTACGCTTGTCCGTGCGATCCGTATGCTGGCGATAGCGATCCTGCCAGTGACGCCGCGTGGTGCCGGGCTGGTGCTCGACACGCTGGGGGCCGATGAGCGCGATCACGCCGCGATCGACGATGACGGCTGGTATGCCCGCCGCGCCGGAAACGGCGTACCGCTGGCCGCGCCGACCCCGGCTTTCCCGCGTCTCGAAATACCGGCAGAGGCCGACGCCTGATGCTGGCCGACAGCCATTGTCACCTGAATTATAAGGGTCTGGTCGAGGATCAGGTGGCGATCCTGACCCGCGCACGGGATCGGGGCGTCACTGCGATGCTCAACATTTCGACGCGGGAAAGCGAGTGGGATGCGGTGATCGCTACCGCGGAGCGTGAGCCCGATGTCTGGGCGACGGTCGGTATCCACCCGCATGAGGCCGATGCCCACCCGCATATCGACACCGCCAAGCTGGTCGAGCGGGCGCGCCATCCTCGCGTCGTCGGTATTGGCGAGAGCGGCCTCGATTATTATTACGATCATAGCGACCGCGTCCGCCAGCAGGCCAGCTTCCGTGCGCACATCGCCGCCTGCCGCGAAACCGGCCTGCCGCTCGTCGTTCATACGCGCGATGCCGAGGAGGATACCGCTGCGATTCTGGCCGAAGAGATGGGGAAGGGGGCCTATCCCGGCGTCATCCATTGCTTCACGGCCAGTGGAGATTTCGCCGATAAGGCTCTGGCATTAGGCTTTTATATATCAATTTCGGGGATTGTGACGTTCAAGAGCGCAAAGGATTTGCAGGAAACGGCTGCACGT
The DNA here is from genome assembly GCF_000787715.1 of Sphingomonas parapaucimobilis NBRC 15100. Lineage (GTDB taxonomy): Bacteria > Pseudomonadota > Alphaproteobacteria > Sphingomonadales > Sphingomonadaceae > Sphingomonas > Sphingomonas parapaucimobilis. The sequence goes on along the minus strand of NZ_BBPI01000069.1, from coordinate 139,395 downwards.
CTGCCGCTTGACCGGTTGCTGGTCGAGACCGACGCGCCGTTCCTGGCGCCGGTACCGCATCGGGGCAAGACGGGGGAGCCTTCCTTTGTTGCTGACACGGCCCACTTTCTCGCCGATCTTCGCGGCGAATCCGTGGAGCAACTGACCCAGGCGACCGCCATGAATTTCCATCGGCTGTTCGCGAAGACCCGCGCGTGAAAATACGCATTCTCGGGTGCGGCACGTCTTCAGGCGTGCCGCGGATCGGCAATGATTGGGGAGCTTGCGATCCGACCGAGCCACGCAACCGACGAATGCGCTGCTCGGCCCTGATCGAGCATGGCGATACCCGCATCCTGATTGATACCGGCCCCGACATGCGCGAGCAGTTGCTGGCGGCCGGGATCGGTACGGTCGATGCCGTCATCTGGACCCACGATCATGCCGATCACTGCCATGGTATCGACGACCTGCGTCAGATCTTTCACGCCCTGGGCGAACCCGTATCGGGTTATGCGCGGCCGACGACCGCAGCGTCGCTGGAAGGGCGTTTCGGCTATGTGTTTCGGGGAAAGACGGGATACCCGCCAACCGCGACCATGACGCTGGTCGACGATGAATTGATGATCGGCCCAATCCGCGTCAGGACCGTAGACCAGCCGCACGGCCGTATCCTGTCGGCGGGTCTGCGCTTTGAATGCAATGGCAAGAGCATTGGCTATGCCACGGACTTCCATGAATTAACGCCGGAGATGGCGGCGCTTTATTCCGGCCTGGACCTGTGGGTCGTCGATGCGCTCCGCCGACATCCGCATCCCGCTCATGCCGACCTGCCGTCGGTCTTGCACTGGATCGAGACGCTGAAACCGCGTCGTAGCGCGTTGATCCATATGGACCAGTCGATGGATTACGCGACCCTGTGCCGCGAACTGCCCACAAATGTCGAGCCTGCCTATGACGGCATGGAGTTGATCCCTTGAGTGGCGATCGGGCCATGGACATCGTCTATTATGGCCTGATCCTTCTGTTACCGCTTAGCGCACTGGCAGCTCGGCGTATTCCGATCAGCCAAGCGATGCGGATGGGGCTGATCTGGATCGGGATATTCAGCGCCGCTTTCCTCGTCATCGCGCAGCGCGACCGCCTGACAGGCCTTTGGCCTCGTCAGGCTATGCCGAATGGCTTGGTTCGCATCCCGGTAGCGGACGACGGGCATTTTTATGCAAATGTCCGCATCAACGGGGTCGAGCGCCGGATGCTCATCGACAGCGGTGCGACAACGACCGCTTTGTCCGAAGCAACCGCTCGCGCCGCAGGATTAAATGTCAACGAAAGCCCGTTCGGCAGCCTGATCGAAACCGCCAACGGCCGCGTAACGGCATCCCATGTCACCATTGCCGAACTTTCCATCGGCGCAATCCATCTGCAGGGTGTCGGCGCCGATGTGTCGTCGAGCTTTGGCGATCAGGATATCATCGGCATGAACGTGCTGCGGCGGTTAAGGTCATGGCGGGTAGAGCAAGGATCGATGGTCCTGAACGCTACGCCCTAACGTCTTAACATAATATGTATTATCACTTTTGAGTTGTTGTAAGCGCCAAATACAAATGACACCACTCCGCTAGATAGAAACGGCACTGCTGATGCTGTCAGCGGGTCGCCGGTGTCATAGCCTTCCTCGGCAACGAGGACGGGCATGGTATGACGGTGCTGGCGATGAGTGCTGCTGAGATCACCCGGTTCGACACGCTGATGCGGCTTGATCGCGGCGAGATTCGGACTGCGGATGCAATGGAACTGCTGGGCCTCCAACGGCGGCAAGTTTACCGGCTGCTCGATCGCCTTCGACAGGAAGGTGCTGCCGGCCTCGTGTCGCGCAAGCGCGGGCGGCCGAGCAACCGGCGTTACAGCGACGCCTTTCGCGCCGAAGTCGTTGCGCTCGTGCGAGAGAACTACGCCGACTTCGGGCCAACGCTTGCGCGCGAATACCTCGCAGAGCGACACGGCCTGGGCCTCTCGTGCGAGACGCTGCGCCAGATCATGATGGAGGCTGGTCTGTGGAAGGACCGCGCCGCGAGACGCCCTCGCCCCTACCAGCCACGCTATCGGCGTGATTGTCGCGGCGAGCTCGTCCAGGTCGACGGTTCGAAACACTGGTGGTTCGAGGACCGCGGCCCGCAATGCACGCTGCTGGTGTTCATCGACGATGCCACGAGCGAGTTGATGCACCTCGAGATGGTCGAGAGCGAAAGCACCTTCTCGTACATGCGGGCGACGCGGACGTATCTCGAGCGGCACGGCAAGCCGGTCGCCTTCTATACAGACAAGCACAGCGCCTTCCGCAACAACACGGCCTCGGCAAACGGCGATGGGATGACCCATCTTGGGCGCGCGCTGGACCGGCTGAACATCGAGCTGATCTGCGCGAACTCGCCGCAGGCGAAGGGCCGTGTCGAGCGCGCCAATGCCACGCTGCAGGACCGGCTCGTGAAGGCGATGCGGCTCCACCGCATCAACACCATCGACGAAGCCAACGCCTTCCTCCCCTCCTATATGGCGCAGCACAATCAACGGTTCGCCAAGGCGCCCTTCGACCCGCGCGATCTGCACCGGCCGCTCGCCATCCACGAGAACCTCGAAGCCGAGATGGTCTGGCGCGAGCAGCGCACCGTCACCGGCGCCCTCACCCTCCATTACAACAAGGCGATGTTCATCCTGGAGCCGTCCCCGGTCGCACAGGGCCTCGCCCGCAAGAAGGTAGATGTGTGCGAGTTTCCGGATGGCCGGCTCGAGATCCAGCACGACGGCGAAGTCCTGCCCTATCGCGTATTCGACAAGATGCGCCGGGTGAACCAAGCGCCGGTGGTCGACAATAAGCACCTGGACGCGGCCTTGGCCCTCGCCCACGCCATCCAGCAGGTGCAGCCGCACCACGCCAAGCGCAACAACAACGAGCCTGCGCGTACCGCTCAGCCCGGCGGGATGTTCAAGCCCCCCTCGCCCGTGCCCCCTGGACCAAAGCTGGATCGCCGCAAGCTGGGCAATCAGCGCCTGAAGCGAGGCCCTCGCCTTTCCAACGACGATCTCGTTGCGCGCGGCCTCGGCGAGTACGTCCGCCAGCAGACAGGATGACGGGATACCGCGCCTGCCGGCGTCTCGAAAACGATGGTATTTCGGGATTATGGAAGTAGATCGGTTAGCCGGTTCCACCTGAGACATCAGGAGCCACTTTGGGGTCCGGGTCCTGCGCCTTGCCGGTCGCGGGTGCCACCTTCTGGCTCGGCATAGCGGTGAGATAAGCAACGATCGCATCGACGTCCTTCTCGGCCACTGGCGCCTTATACACCTCACGCATCTTGGTGACGGTCGCCTTCCACTGATCCGCCGATAGCGCAGGCTGGGTCAGCGCCATGCTGGCTGAGTGGCACGAGGTGCAATTGGCATTGATGACGTCGGCGTGCGGACCGTCGGGGTAGGTCGCGTCGTCGGCCGGCAGGTCGACGCTGGTCGAGGCAAGCGAGAAGCCGCGCGCTGACACGCTGGCGGCCGGTGCCGGCTCAGACATCTCGGAGATCGGAACGGGCGCCTTGCGGCTGCTCGGCGCGCCGATCGAGACGAGGATGATGCCGGTCAGGCCGATCAGGCCAGCAGCCATCATGCCGGGAGACGGAGTCTTCATGATTTGCTCGCTCCTCAGGCCGCGATGATGGTGGTGGTTTCAATGTTGCCGCGCATGAACCCGCCGGGATTCCAGATCGGCTTCATCGGCTGAGCGACACCGTTGGTGTTCCAGCAGCGCACCATGATGGGGTTAGGCCCGCGTCTCAGCGGCACCCGCCCGTCCCAGCGCCGGAAGCTGTACCTGCCCTCGTCCGCTCCGAGCGTCGTCCTGTACCAGGTGCGGCCACCGTCCGACGACACATCGACCTTGGCGACGCCGCAATCGCCGCCCATTGCGATGCCGCCGACCGGGATCGACGCTTCATAGGCGATCGCCTGACCATCGGGCAGGCTGGTCATCCAGCTACGCGGGATCATGCGATTGATCGGTACGGTCGGGAAGTCCTTGGCACCGGGCGCGACATTCGCGCCGGGTGTCGCGGGGATCTTGTAGGCCTTGGCCATCCAATACTGGTCGTCAGGGCCGGGCAGTACCTCGATCGCGTTCAGCATCTTGACCCAATAGGTCGAGTACCAGCCCGGCACGATCAGCCGGCAGGGAAAGCCGTTGAGGAGCGGCAGTTGCTCGCCGTTCATGCCGAAGGCGATCATGACCTCGCCGTCGCGGGCATGGTCGATGTCGAGTGCCTTCTCGAAGTCAGGAGCGCCCGCCACGACCGGCTGATCGAGAGCGCCGAAGCGCACCTGCACCGCGCCTGCCTTGACCCCGGCGAGGTCGAGCACGTCGCGCAGGCGAACGCCGAGCCACTTGGCGTTGCCCATCGCGCCATTGCCCCATTGCGCGCCGGCGACGCGCGGCTGGAACAGCCCGCGGCTGTTGCCCGAGCACTGGTTCACCGCCGCCATCTCGACCCGTGGAAGGCGCAGCAGCTGAGCGAGGCTGATCGACAGCGGCCGATTGACGTGGCCGAAGACGTTGAGGCGGAAACTTTCGACGTCGATCGAGGTCGGTATGTCGGCCCAGTGCCAGCGGACGAAGAACTGGTCGTTGGGCGTGAACACCGACTTGTCGAAGACCTCCATCGGCGTCTCCAGCAAGGGTGGATGGACGCGCTGGAGGATCATGCTGCCCTTGCCGGGAAAGGCGCTGGTCATCGGCCGCTCGGCATTGCCGCCGGGCAGCTTCAGGTCGACGAGCTGCTGCGCCAGTGCCGGCGCGGCGGCAAGGCCGGCGGTGCCGAGCGCGGCATGGCTGAGGAAGCGGCGACGGCTGGTCTCACTCGCCAGCCCGGCGTCGAAATTGTCCATGACAAGGCTCTCCTGTGGCCAGTCACGCTGGCGGATCGAAGGGGCATTCTGCAAGTGATCGGACCGACTGATCCGATCATCATGGCGGATCAGTTCGGGGTGGCGATGCAGGGCGAGACGAACAGGTTGCCCCGCCATGCACCGGCTAGCGTCTTGGCACCGACCAGCAGCCACATCGCCGCGAGCGCAACCGTCAGCACCGTGCCGACGATACCGAAAAACATAAGGTTCAGCGTCGTGCCGAGGCGGAAGGTGGCGACGGTGTAGACGCCGAGCGGGAAGGTGTAGCCCCACCAGCCGAGGTTGAACGGCACGCCCGCGCGCCAGTAGCGGATGGTGATAAGCGTCGCGAGCGCCAGCCACCACAGGCCGAAACCCCAAAGGCAGAGCCCGGCGACAACGCCGATCCCCTGCGCGACGGTGCCGACGCCGGCTAGCCCGTGCGCGGTGAGGATCGCCGGCGCATCCGCGCCGAGCACCAGCATGCCCAGAGCACCCGTGCCGATCGGCCCCAGCGCCAGCCAGGAAGATGCCGCCATGCTTTCATGCGGCAACTTGTGGAGTGCCATGCGCAGGATGAGGATGGCGAGGATGCCAAACGCGACCGGCACCGAATAGGCCCACAGCACATAGGAGGTCGCGAGCGTCACTATCTGCGCGTGGGGATCGGTTAGATGCGGCGCGAGCAGCCCGCCGCTGGCGCCCGCCACTTCGGCAGCGACGACCGGCAGCAGCCATACGGCGGTCATGCCGTCCAGGCTGTGCTCGTGGCGGGTAAACATCAGGTAGGGGATCAGCACGCCGCAGGCGAGCGACATGGCGACGTCGATCCACCACAGGATATGCGCGACCGGCACGATGCCATTTCCGAACCGCGCGATGCCGAAGGCGAGACAGCCGTTGATGATCGTCGCCAGCCCCATCGGAATGGTCCCGATGAACATCGACACGGTGTTGTGCCCGAAGATGCGCCGCGCCTCGTGCCCGAACATCACCCAGCGCGCGCCATAGAGGCCGGCGAACAGCGCGAAGAGCGCGATATTGAAGAACCACAACACCTCGCCGACAGGTTTAAGCGAAGGCCCGATGCCGGGCACCTGCGGCAGCGCGAGGGCAAGGATGCCCGTGCCCATCGTCGCGGCGAACCAGTTGGGCGTGAACTGGCGGATCATCTCGCGGGGGTGATCGAGCCGGCTGAGCGGCTTGAGGCCGCTGAGAACGGAGTGCGTGTCGGCAGTCATGCGACCTGCTCCTTGATGAGATCCGTCAGCGCGTCGGCCGCGCGGGTGCGATAGCGTTCCTTGTGGCGCAGCGCGTGAAAGGCGCGGTCGGGCAGCCCGAGCGGCAGCTCGACGAGATCGCCAGCCTTGAGCGCGCGCGCGACGACCAATCGCGACAAGACGGCAACGCCGGCACCGGCCTCAACGGCGGTGCGCACCGCCTCGTTGGACGGCAGCGTCATCGCTATCGTCAGCTGAGCCGGATCAAACCCGCGCGTTCGCAGCACGTCCTCGAAAGTCGAGCGCGTACCCGATCCCTGCTCACGGACGATCCAGCGTGTAGTGCGCAGCCAGATCTCGTCGATGCGTTCGGCTTCCTCGCGGCCGACCAGCACCATTGGGTCATGCCCGACATTCCAGTGGGCAAGCGCCGGTTCGTCCACCTCGCCCTCGACAAAGCCGAGTTCCGCCGCGCCGCTCAACACCTGCGCTGCCGCGCCTTCGGTGTTGTCGATCGCCAGCTCGACCGCGATCTGTGGGTGGCGTTCGTGGAAGGCGGCGAGCTTTGCCGGCAACCAATAGCTCGCGATCGTCTGGCTGGCGACGATCCGCAACGAACCACGCGCGAGCCCGGCATAGTCCGCGAGCATCGTCTCGGCATGCGCTGCCCGCCCCAGCACCGCGCGCGCTTCCTCCAGAAAGCCGCGGCCTGCCTCGGTAAGCTGGATGCCACGCCCGACGCGGTGGAACAGCGGAACGCCGTAGCGCGCTTCGAGGGCCGCAACCGCCCCGGAGGCAGCAGACTGCGTGACGTTCAGCGCCTCCGCTGCCTTGGTGACGTGTTCGCGCTCCGCGACACCGACGAATATTCTGAGCTGCTCCAAAGTCATGCAGCATATATCGCGTACTTAGATCGATACGACCAACCGTTTGATATGGTCATTCCAATCTGGATATCGGAATGGTCGGCAGCCTTTCGTCTGCGATGGTCTCGAAGACTTGAAGCGTTACGCGTGCCCGCGACGTTTGATCGTCCATGACCGATATGATCGAGCGCAGTTCTGATCCCTACAATGCCGAGCCGACGCCCGGTGCGTTGATCGAGCGGTTCCTGACGCCGCAGGCGCTGTTCTACGTGCGCAGCCACGGGCCAGTGCCGGATCTGCCCGCCAATCATCGGATCGAGGTGAGCGGGAGGGGCATGGCGAGCCGCTTCTTCTCGGTGCAGGAACTGAAGAGCACGTTTGCCACGCGCACGGTAACGGCGGTTCTCCAGTGCGCCGGCAACCGGCGTACCGATCTCCAGCAGGTCGCCAACACCTCCGGCGATCCGTGGGACGTAGGCGCGATCGGCAATGCGGAGTGGACCGGCGTACGCTTGGCCGATGTGCTCGATGCGGTCGGCGCGCCGGATGCGTCCGAGCTGTTCGTGGCGTTCACCGGCGCGGACGAGGTGGACGTGGAGGGTGAAGAAGCCTTGTTCGGGGTATCGATCGCCATGAGCAAGGCGCGGGAGCCCGACGTACTCCTCGCCTGGGCGATGAATGGCGAGCCGCTGACGCCCGAACATGGCGCCCCGCTCCGCATGGTGGTGCCTGGCTATGCCGGGGTCCGCAGCGCCAAATGGCTGACACGGATCGAGGTGCGTGAAACGCCCTCCGAGGCACCGATCCAGGCGCACGACTACAAGCTCTTCCCCGCCGCTGTGACGAGCGACACCGTCGACTGGAGCCAGGGTCTGACGATCAATGCCATGCCGCTCAACGCCGCGATCCGCTCGCCCGGTGCGGGCGAGAGTTTGGCCGCCGGAGAGGTGCGGATTGAGGGATATGCCATTGCCTATGACCGCCGTATTTCTCGGATCGAAGTGTCGGTGAACGGCGGTCGCGACTGGCAACAGGCGACCTTCGCCGATGATCCGGAGACGCGCTGGGGCTGGCGGCGCTGGATCCTTGACGCCACACTTGCCAAGGGACGCCAGCACCTTGTCGCCCGTGCCTTCGACGAGACCGGGCAGGGACAGCCCGAGCGGCCGGATACGATGTGGAACTTCGCCGGCTATCTGTGCACCGCCTGGCATCACGTTCACGTGCTGGTCGAATGATCGAAGCATCAGCGGCACCGGACGTCGCTTTCTGGATCGATGCGATTGGCCGGCTGGTGGTGGCGACCGCGGCCGGGATGGTGCTCGGCTGGGAACGCTCGCGTGAGAACCGGCAGATCATGGGCCTGCGGACGCTGGGTCTGGTCGGTCTGGCGAGTTGCATCGCCGTTCAGGCGATCGTGCATAGTGGCTTGCCGAACGTGAACGCCGATGCCGCAGGACGGGCGATGCAGGGCATTCTGTCCGGCGTCGGCTTCATCGGTGCCGGTGCGGTGCTGCGGGTCGGCCAGGGTCAGGAAGTGCATGGATTGGCGACCGCCGCGTGCATCTGGGTGACAGCCACGATCGGCGCGGCAGCAGGGTTGGCGGTGTGGCCGCTCATCATCGGCGGGGTGAGCCTTGCAATGCTCGTCCTGTTCGTCGGCGCGCCGCTGGAACGCCGCATCCGCGAGCGAGCCCGTCTGACGCCGGCCGAGACCGACAGGAAGGATGTCGAGCGCAAGCCGTGATCGCGCTGGACCGCCCGGTGCCCGTCGGCGCCGGGAGGCGGCAAGGCGCTATCAGGACACAAGCGCGGCATCTGCCTGACGCCGGACTTCATCGGCGATCGGATGCAGTTCGGCCGCGGGTCGCTCGCCCACCACACTATAGCCGATCCCGTCGACCGCCCATGTGACCCGGCCCATGGTCCCGCTGGACGTGCTGGTCATGCTCGCGGTCTTGTCGATCTGCATGGGCCTCGTCAGCACCGCAAGTTTCGACGCTTGCGGTCCGTCGTAGAGGAGCAGTGCCGCAGGGCCGTGGGGCGTCGCGACCAGTCGCCCCCCGCCATAGCGATAGCCGGCCGTGCTGAGGTCCGGGATCGTGACGCGCTCACCCAATCGAGCGGAGGTCCATCGGATCAGCATGGCGCGCTGGTCGGGGCCGATCTCCGCCGGTCGTATCCGGTCGGCGGCATAGACACGGAAATTATCACTCGCCTCGTTGGCCAGCGCCGCGATGCCCGCGCGGGGTTCGCCGCTCCACCGCGCGCTCGACCAGCCACCGCCAAACCCCAACGCCAGCAGAAGTGACGCGGCGATGGCGAGCTGCCAACGCGGTTGCCGTTGCCGTCCCCTGATCGCTGCCACGCGCATCGTCGCCGGGATCGGTTCATCCGCGACGGGGGCGAACAGGGATGCAAGGGCTCGCGCCTGCTCCGCCTGCTCTCGCACACGGGCATGCACGTCCGGCTGGCCTTCAAGATAGGCGTCGACCAGGCGCTGCCGCTCGGGCGACAGCCTGCCATCGATCCATGCGGCCAGATCGTCCTCGCCGATCGGGCTGGTCATTGCACGCTCCTCAATCGCGGCCGTTCACCCTCCCGGAGGAGGGTCGCCAGACGGTCGCGCCCCCGCGATATGCGCGACATTACCGTGCCCAGCGGCACGCCGACTACGGCAGCGACCTCCGCATAGGGCAGGCCCTCGACCGAGACCAGGAGCAGCACCGTTCGCTGTTCTTCAGGCAACGCATCAAGCGCGCGCAGCAGGTCGCGGTGGTGCAGGCCTGTGTCCTGATCGGCCGGGCGGCCGAGCGCGGCGTCGTCCACGAGGTGGAGCGGAACCGCCGTACCTCGCCGGCTATGCTGCCGCTGATGATCGACCAACAAATTGTGCAGGATCGCATAGACCCACGGGCGGACCTCCGCACCCCGTCGCTGTCGCCAGCGCCCGACCGCGCGCTCCAGGCAATCCTGCACCACGTCATCCGCCATCACCCGGTCGCGCAACCACGACCGGGCATAGCGGCGCAGCCCGGGGATCAGCGGTTCGATCGCGGCGGCAAGCGGGTCCATCTCAGTCGCGCTGCACCTGCACGATGCGCCCCGGCGCGCCGTTCACCACCTCCGCAACCGCCAGAAAGCGCCGGGGTGTCGCGGTGCTGCCCTGAACGATCTGGCGGATCGGACCCGATGCGTTGACGATCGCCGCACCTGCCGGGTTGCTCATGAAGTTCGCAAGCGGCTCTACAGCGCCGCTGCCGTCCGCATTGGCGGTCAGTACGAGCATGTAAGGCTTCTTGGGCTGCAAACCGGTAACGGCACTCTGCACGACCTGAATGATGCCCTGGTCGAAGAGGGTGATGCTGCTTGCCGTACCTTTGCCGCCAATCGGCCCCATGGTCAGATGCAGCGCCTTGCCCGCTGTGCCGAGCGGCTGGAGATTGTCGGTGCCGGGGCCTGTCGGAACTGCGTTCGACACATAGGCGATCGCCTGCGGTGCCTGTCCGACCGGCACGGTAGCGACGACCGTGTTGCCGGCAGTGTCGATCGCGGCCAGCTCATCGGAATTCTCTAGCCCGACATAAACGCGCCGGCCGTCGCCCGATGGCCAAACACCGTGCGGCATCTTGCCGACCGGAATTGTTGCCACCGGCGTGAAGTCGGACGTGCGGAACACCTTGACCACATTCTCTCCGCCGACCGTCACATACGCGAACTGCCCCTTGGCCGTGCGGGCGAAATTGACATGGTTCGTGATAGGCCCGGTATCCAGCACCTTCAGGATCGCGAAGGGTGGCCGAGCATCGAATGCGACCGTCTTGCCGATGTCCTTCAGCGTAAACCACACTTGCTTGCCGTCCGGCGTCGCGGCGATGTTGGGGCAGAAGGGGCTTGGCTGCGCCACCTGTCCGACCTGCGCGTGGGTCGCGACATCGAACACAGCCAATACCGGATTGAACGAAGAGCAGACATAGCCGTACCGGCCATCGGGAGAGAAGATCGTCATGCCCGGACCACCGGGCGTCTTGATGCGCCCCGTCTCCTTGTACGTCGTGGGGTCGAGCACGGCGATATAATCCTCGCCGCGGACCGTGACCCACACCTCCTTGCCGTCCGGCGTGAAGAACGCCTCGTGCGGACTGCGCCCGACATAGGTCGTGTGCTTGACGGTGTTGGTGGCGGTGTCGATCCACGACACGGCGTTCGATCCGATCGACACGACCGCCAAGGTCTTCCCGTCCGGCGAGAAGCCCAGGCCGTGAACCAGCACCTGTCCCTTGTAGAGCGGGGAGAAGTTCATCGGCTGGGGATCGCCGAGTTTGATGACGCCGAGCAGCCGGTTGTCGGCCGGGTCGGTCACCGACACCGTGTTGGAGAATTGTTCAGACGCATAGACGCGGTCGCGGTGGCTGACGGGCATGTCCTTAGCGTTCCACGGCGCCTGCTGGGCCATGGCGAGGCCCGGTGCGGCGCTCATCAGCAAGGCGGCCGAGCGCAGGATGGTCCGGATCATGTCAGTGCTCCATAGGGCTATGGTGGTCGCCGCCCTGCGTCGGGGCTGGCGTCGAAGGCGGTAGCGGCTGGCCGATCGCCAGCTTCATGGCGGCGATCTCCTGCTGCTGATCGATGATGATTTCCTGCGCGATGCGCTTGAGCTGCTCGTTATGGCCGTAGCGCAGCTCCGCCACCGCCATATCGATGGCACCCTGATGATGCGGAAGCATCATCGCCACGAAGTCGCGGTCGACGTCACCGGACGGCTTGACCATCATGCCCGCCATCATCCGGTCCATCGCGACAGACATCATGGTAGCGTAGCCATCGGCGGGGGCGGCCGCGACTGCGCCGGTAAGTAGGGCCGAAGCCGTCAGACCCAGCATCCAATCTCGTCTACGCATAAGCCTCCAGCGCATCGGTCTCGAAAGCGTAGACGATGCTCGTCGGGGTTTATTCCGTGGCCAAAGCCATTTTATCGGTCCTCACCAAAACGATAGTCTCATGCTTCTGCGGTTGGTTGACCGGGTCGCGGTCGGACAGCATATGCGCAGGCACGGCGATGGATTTCCGCCGGGCCATTCGGTCGAACCGCCCTCGCAAGGGCCGATGATTCCTACCAGGCGCCGCAAGGCAGCAAGGAGGAATCGTGCGCGCGACATTTCGCAATCTCTATGACCAGTTCAACATGGCAGCGTTCATTCGCGATCGCCGCACCCATGCCACGTCGGTACTGCGGTGGGCTTTGATCCTGGTCCCGATGGCCGCAGCGGTGGGAACGCTCTGCGCGGCCTTCCTGCGGAGCCTCGACGCCGTAACCCGGCTTCGCTTCGCCTTTCCCTGGCTGCTCTACCTGCTGCCGATCGGCGGGTTCGTGGTCGGACTGCTCTACCATCTGACAGGGCGCTCGGTCGAAGGCGGCAACAACCTCATCGTCGAGCAAATCCACGAACCGGGGGGCGGCGTGCCGCTGCGCATGGCTCCGCTCATCTTCTTCGGCACGGTCGTGACACATCTGTTCGGGGGATCGGCGGGACGTGAAGGCACCGCCGTGCAGTTGGGCGGCAGTCTTGCCAGCGGGTTTGGACGCGCGCTCAGATTGGATGCGGAAGCGACACGCACCCTCCTTATGACCGGGATCGCGGCTGGGTTCGGCGCGGTCTTCGGGACGCCGATTGCGGGCGCGGTCTTTGCACTGGAGGTGCTGGCGATCGGTCGGGTCGAGTATCGCGCGCTGGTGCCATGCCTGGTCGCGGCGCTGGTCGGTGACTGGACCTGTCTTGCCTGGGGCATTCATCACGGCGTCTACCATGTCGATGCGCTGGTGCCGGTCGACGCGCTGCTCGTCGCCAAGGCCGGTGTCGCCGGCATTGCCTTCGGTCTGACCGGGCTGACCTTTGCCGAGGCCAATCACGCGCTGGGCGGATGGTTGAAGCGCGTGATCCCCTATGGCCCACTACGACCCGTTATCGGCGGGCTGGCCGTGATTGCGCTGGTCTGGCTGCTCGGAACCCGCGACTATCTTGGCCTGGGTACGCTCGCCGCGACACCGGACAGCCTGACCATCGCCAGCTTCTTTGGTCCCGATACGCACTCGTGGAGCTGGGCGCTGAAGCTGCTCTTTACCGTCGTGACCCTGAGCGCGGGCTTCAAGGGGGGCGAGGTCACGCCGCTGTTCTTTATCGGCGCGGCGCTCGGCAATGCGCTCGCGCCGATGTTCGGAGTACCGTCGGGGCTATTCGCAGCGATCGGCTTCGTCGCGCTGTTCGCGGGCGCGGCCAACACACCGCTGGCTTGCACGTTCATGGGGATCGAGTTGTTCGGCGCGGCCTATGCGGTGCCGATCGCAGTCGCGTGCTTCGTCGCCTACCTCTGCTCAGGCCACAACGGCATCTACCTGTCGCAGCGCGTCGCTGTGCCAAAGGTACCTGCCGCACACCTCACACCCGACGCGACCCTGCGCGATGCCCGCACGCACCGCGCTTCTCGCCGGCGCACGCGCGCCTGATCCTGTTTCCTGTCGAAAGCCCGTCATGCCCAATCGTTTCACCGTCCATCACCGCGAAGTCGGGATGCTGCGCATCTATCTGAAACCGTCCGACAAGATCGGCCCGCGTCGCTTCTGGGGGGCAAAGCCGCTCTATCGCGAGCTGATTCGCACCGCGAAGGCGGACGGCATCATCAACGCCGTCGCGCAAAATACCCATTACGGCTTCAGCAATCACGAACCGATCCGGGAGAACGGCTCGGAAATTGCCGATCCGCATCTGACGATCTGTGTCGAACTGGTCGGCGATCGCGATCAGCTCGACCTCTTCTGTCGCCGGCATGGAGATCTGATCGGCGACAAGGTGATCGTCTACAAACGACTGGAGCATTGGACTATCACGCGCAAAACTGAGCTAACCAGAGCCTGATCGGCGTTCCCGTAAAGGAAGGTCGGCCGGCACGATGTCACACCGACGAGTGCGCTGTGGGCCGCTCAGGCGGCGCGTTTTCCCGAAATATGTTCCCGATTGCCTTTTCCCGAAATGCGGTATCGGACATGGAGTTTCGGGAAAGGCAGAGCGCCTGAAAACCGGCGTGACCGAGCCCGCTGCTGTCGCAGCGGGTCCCGAGTCAGGAGCCGAGAGTTGGCCGCATCAGCGGGGGCAGCGCTGCGCTGTGGGATAGCTCCACGCTGCCCCCGCTGATGCGGCTCGGGCGCGGCGAGATCCGGATTGCAGACGCGATGGAACTGCTGGGCCTCCAACGGCGGCAAGTCTACCGGCTGCTCGATCGGCTTCGACAGGAGGGCGCTGCCGGCCTCGTGTCGCGCAAGCGCGGACGCTCGAGCAACCGGCGCTTTAGCGATGCATTCCGCGCCGAGATGGTCGCGCTCGTGCGGGAAAACTATGCCGACTTCGGGCCAACGCTCGCGCGCGAATACCTCGCAGAGCGGCACGGCCTGGGCCTCTCGTGTGAGACGCTGCGGCAGATCATGATGGAGGCGGGCCTTTGGAAGGACCGCGCTGCTAGGTGCCCTCGCCCCTACCAGCCCCGCTATCGGCGTGACTGTCGCGGCGAGCTGGTCCAGGTCGACGGGTCGAAACACCGGTGGTTCGAGGACCGCGGCCCGCAATGCACGCTGCTGGTGTTCATCGACGACGCGACGAGCGAGCTGATGCACGTCGAGATGGTCGAGAGCGAGAGCACCTTCTCGTACATGCGCGCGACGCGGACGTATCTCGAGCGACACGGCAAGCCAGTCGCCTTTTACACGGACAAGCACAGCGCCTTCCGCAACAACACGGCCTCGGCAAACGGCGACGGGATGACCCATCTTGGGCGCGCGCTGGACCGGCTGAACATCGAGCTGATCTGCGCAAATTCGCCGCAGGCGAAGGGCCGTGTCGAGCGCGCCAATGCCACGCTGCAGGACCGGCTTGTGAAGGCGATGCGGCTCCACCGCATCAACACCATCGACGAAGCCAACGCCTTCCTCCCCTCCTACATGGCGCAGCACAATCAACGGTTCGCCAAGGCGCCGTTCGACCCGCGCGATCTGCACCGGCCGCTCGCTATCCACGAGGACCTCGAAGCCGAGATGGTCTGGCGCGAACAGCGCACCGTCACCGGCGCCCTCACCCTCCATTACAACAAGGCGATGTTCATCCTGGAGCCGTCCCCGGCCGCACAGCGCCTCGCCCGCAAGAAGGTGGATGTGTGCGAGTATCCGGATGGCCGGCTCGAGATCCAACACGACGGCGAAGTTTTGCCCTATCGCGTCTTTGACAAGATGCGCCGGGTCAACCAGGCGCCCGTGGTCGACAATAAGCACCTCGACGCGGCGCTGGCCCTCGCTCACGCCATACAGCAAGTGCAGCCGCACCACACCAAGCGCAACAACAACGAGCCTGCGCGTACCGCGCAGCCCGAAGGGATGTTCAAGCCCCCCTCGCCCGTGCCACCTGGGCCGAAGCTGGATCGCCGAAAACTGGGCAATCAGCGCCTGAAGCGAGGCCCTCGCCTCTCAAACGACGAATTCGTCGCGCGCGGCCTGGGAGAGTACGTCCACCAACAGACAGGATAACCCCATGGCGTATCGCCCGCAGTCTCAATATGATCTCTCTGACGATCCCATTCCGGATGGTCAAAAGCGCAGCGGCACCATCATTTTTTGTTGGGTGGGCCAATCACGGTAATGGCTTCGGCTTGCAAACGCGATGCTGTTCGCGAGGTATTCGTGCGCAGCTACTAGCGATGATCGCGGTCAGGCGGCTTTTTTTGAGGCAAATGAGATGCTCCCGCACACGGCAGAGGAAAAACAGTACGTAGAAGAATACTTCCTAGGACAGTCACCAAAAGACACGATTACGTTCCTCCAGAAAGTCTATTCAGAGAATATCATCGGTCACCGTCATGACGTATGGGATGTACACGCAAGCGACGGACGATGGTGGGTCATCACGAACCCGACAAATCTATATTCTCAGACACAGTTCCCGAACATGGATTACGCCGTCACGTTCCACATGGGACTGTGTATACGCATCCCCAGAACCGAGCAGCAGAAAGAGACCGATTTCAACATAAGAGCATTTGCAGATACACTGAACCAAATTGGACAACTCGGAGATGCGTTGCGCCAGTCTGAAAATGTGAGTGATTATCAATCTGTTGGTGTTCGATGTCGAGAGGCACTTTTGAGCTTCGTAGGAGCCGCACAGGATGTGGCTGAATGGGTCGAGAAAGACGCACCAAAGAGGGCCGACTTTCGCGCTTGGACAGAGATATTGTGCAATGTCATGCTCGGCGGGTCAGACCAGAAGGAGCGTAGGCACCTTCTAAAAACACTAATGCTAGAATGTTGGACGTTTTCTAATTGGCTTACACACGCAAAGAAATCCGCTTGGCATGATGCGGAAGCGGCTCAAGGATTAGTTGAGAGCACGATTGGCACAGCCATAAGCACGATCATTAGGCATGTGAGGATGGTTCCCGACGCATGTCCCAAATGCTCTTCTCCACATCTCTACCCAGAAGGAGGGGTTCGGACTGACGCGCCAGATGTTCTTTGGGAAAGGCCAGTGTACGATGATTGCGGCTGGGCTGGCACGCCAGTTGTGGTACGTGAACTTGATCCAGAGGAGGTTCAAGTAATCACTCGGGAGGGTGGTGAGGATACAGGTGAATGTATCGTGCCAGACATTCCCCTCTACAAGCTAGATCGACCGAACGACTCCGAAGACTGAGCGACGCCGGTCATCTAGTCCAAACGATGCACAATAATCCGTAGCATAAACTGCTGCCCGTTGCGCTTGCGCCCTAGCTGCGAGTAGAAGCACCCGGTCAGTTATGCCTCAGAAACGTCAATCCTTGTTTTGTACCGAAGCCATAACTCCTTCTTAAGCGGGTATTTGACGACTTCGTAATCTGGATTTCGAGTCGCTATTCTATGTGCTGCGATACCTACAGCGGCCCCTACACCTACGGTGCCCAGCACGACCATTACGGGAGTTAGAGCTACTGCCGTTGCGATGGGGATTGCCTCACTCAACAGAGCGACACCCCCGGCTGTTGCGGCGGTAGCCGCACCAGATCTCATGCTAGTATACACACGGAAGCGAAGGCCGTTTTCTTCAAGGATCCTCTTTATTACCGCCAAGGCCTCCGATGTATTTCTTGACGTTTTGATCCGAATATCTTCCTTGCGGCTGACCGCTTCACGAACCTTTGCTTCGAAGTCACCTACTGAGTTGAAGCTCACATAATCGGCCATCAAGACCCCCTTGAAGGTTTAACATCCGTTTGAATCTTCCACGCCCTCGTTTCGAGCGCAAGCGCTCTGCTACTTGGACCGAAGCCGTTATTCCAAGGGCAAGCCGAGCGTGGCAGCCCGTTACCGCTGAGGGCCACCGAACGCTCAATGGGGGGGGTACTCTGCGATACGGCATCGGGCATGGAGGCTCGGGAAGATCGGTATCCTAAAATAAGGCCGAACGAGCTCGCTGCTGTCGCAACGGGTCCAGTCTCAGTAGCGGATGTCATCGCATTAACGGGGGTTCCGCCAGATCAAAGTGGTACTTCTACCGCTTCCAATGCATCGTCGGGTCTACGTACGCATTGCTGGGCTCATGGCCGCCCTCGGGCAACGAGGGCTACAATGCGTCTCGGTCAGTCCACTGCTGAAATAGACCCAAACAGAGCGGGGTGACACGGGGTGAGGTAGAACGTAGGCTGCCTTTTTTTCAGGCACCCATTCAGAAGGTCAGCGATGTTTCGGAAATTGTTCGGCACCGGTGGCGTGCCTCAGACACCAGCCTACGAAGTCGGCCAACAGCTTTTCTCGGACGGAATGAAGGCAGCCAGTGAGTATCGCACAGCCGCTGCTATCGCGCTCTACACGCGTTCGTTTGAGGTAAACCCGAATCCGGCACCCCTAATTAATCGTGCAAAATTATATCGCTGGCGACTTCTTTTTGGCGAAGCAATTCGAGACCTCGAGATCGCGATGCGCCTTGACAAGCAACAAGGCGATGAATTTTCTATTCCGTTGGCGAAAGAGCTGCGCGAATGTAAGCTCATCGCTCAGAACCTTTTCAATGGCAAGAAAGACCTATTTGTAACGGATTTGCGCAGCAAGGGGTTTGACCACGTAGCAGGGCGTATCGCTGATTCAATTTTTGATGGCAATGGTCAGCTTCTTGGATATCATCTTGTCAATGAAGTGGACAACATTAAAAAGTTCGAGACGATTTCAGACTTCCCGTCTGTGAGGACGCTCGCGACAAATTGGATGCGGGATCAACGTATGATCGATCAGGTTCTCGCAAATCCTGAGCTGAGTGCAGAATATCACGAGAAGCGAGTTTTGTTTGAGGCGATGGTTTGTGTTTACGACTATCCGGAAATGGCCAAGCTGCGTGATACGATAGTTCGCAAAATATGGTGCCTCTTGAACCCGCCAAGCCAGAGGCAGGCCATATGGGAAGCTAGTCTCCGCAATCCCACTCGTTGATGGGTTTATGCTACTGCCGCGAAAAGAAGGCGCGGGTTCAACACGTTATTGGCTGAGCGGGCCCCGAATGCTGGCGTTCGCCAAAGCTTGAAAAGGCGTCGAGGCGCGCTCTTTAAGCTCGATAATTTGGATCGATCCACCGCCAAAGTCCGTAAAGGAAGATGCCCGCACCGATAGCATACCCAACGATCGCACGGCCATAAAAGCGGCCGTGCGGCATATCCGAACCGCCACTGGTCATCCACCACAGCAACATCAAAAGCGCTGCCCCTCCGCACATGTACAGAAGCGCGCTTTTTCGGGTCATCGCGCGATACGCAGCATTCCCTTCTGCAGCCTTGGCTCTAGCAAGCGCGACTATGGCGGAAAGCTCAGCCGGATCGACCTCCCGGCCCAGCATTTCTACGGTGATATCCGAGTCCGGTATACCCTGACCCAGACGATAGATCGCTCGATTAATGGGCAGCTCGAGTTCGCGTATCCGGTTCTCTGTAAGTGTCACAAAACCTCTCACGGCCGAATGCTATGCTTTTGAAGCCAAGGGTCGACTAGCAATCGCCACCGATCATAAACAACGATTTTGACGGTCAAGGCTTAAAAGATCCCCCATCCCCGAATTGGGCCACCGCCATTGCCGGCCTACGGTTCCGCTCCGCTCCACCTCCGACCGGCAATGGCGGCGAAGACGATGCCTGGCTTACAATCGTCACCGTCCGGCCGGTAACCGGCCACCCCCAGATGGCCCCGCCTCGCTTTCGGCAGGCGCCACGCTGCCCCCGCTTCTACCGGACGGTGTCATTTCTATCTGGCGGAGAATGTGTCTTTTCTAACTGGCGGTAACAAGTTGTGGTGATCACTGTAAGCGCAACGTACAAATGTCACTCATCCGCCAGATAGAGATGTCACAATCTCTGGTCGGCGCCTTCCGAGTGGCATGCCGCCCGAGCAATTGGGGGCACGCTGATGACGGTGGTCGCGATGAGCCGGAGCGAGTTGTCACGGTACGAAACGCTGCAGCGGGTCGAGCGCGGCGAGATCACCGCAAGCGAGGCTGGTGAGCTGCTCAGGCTATGCCGGCGCCAGGTCTATCGGCTGCTCGACCGGTTCCGCGCTGACGGCGCTGCTGGCCTGATATCCCGGAAGCGCGGTCGGCCGAGCAACCGCCGGTTGAGCGAGACCTACCGCGAGCAGATCCTCGGCGTCGTTCGCGAGCGCTATGCCGATTTCGGCCCGACGCTGGCGGCCGAGTACCTCGCGGAGCGCCACGGCATCACGCTGTCGCACGAGACGCTTCGGCAGCTGATGATCAGCGCCGGCCTCTGGAAGGCAAAGGCCGCCAAGCGCGCCCGGCTCCACCAGACCCGCAACCGGCGCGAGCGCCGCGGCGAGCTCATCCAGGTCGACGGTTCGGACCATGACTGGTTCGAGGGCCGCGGTCCTCGCTGCAGCCTGCTGGTCTATATCGACGATGCCACGAGCGAGCTGATGCACCTCGAGATGGCGGAGAGCGAGAGCGCCCTCTCCTACCTGCAGGCGACACGCACCTATCTCGAGCGGCACGGCAAGCCGATCGCCTTCTATTCGGACAAGCACAGCGCCTTTCGGAACAACCGCGCGACGGCCGACGGCGACGGCATGTCGCACCTGGGCCGCGCGCTCGACAAGCTGGGCGTCGAGATCATCTGTGCCAACTCCCCTCAGGCCAAGGGGCGGGTCGAGCGGGCCAACAGCACGCTCCAGAACCGCCTCGTGAAAGCGATGCGGCTTGAAGGCATCTCCTCCATCGAAGAGGCTAACACCTTCCTCCCCTCTTACCTCTTGCGCCACAATGCTCAGTTCGCCTGTCCACCTGCGGATCCTCGGGACGCGCATCGGCCGCTTGCCGCGCACGAGAATGTTGAAGCCGAGATGGTCTGGCGTGTCGAGCGCTCCGTCACCGGCGCTCTGGCGCTCCACTACAATAAGGCGATGTTCATCCTGGAGCCGACGCCCCTGGCGCGGACGCTGGCCCGCAAGCGCGTCCACGTATGCGAATTTCCCGATGGGCGCATCGAGGTGCGGCACGGTGAAGTGGTCCTGCCCTACCGCGTCTACGACAAGATGCAGCGGGTCAACCAGGCCGAGATCGTCGAGAACAAGCGGCTTGGCGCGGCCCTTGCCATGGCGCAGGCCTTGCAAAGCGCCAACCCGCACCACCGGCAGCGGAACAACAATGCGCCAGCTCGCAGCTCACAGTCGGTGGGCGTTTTCGCTACGCCGCGGGTGGTTCTGGATGATGGTCGTTTGGGGAACGAGCCCTCAAAGCGGCGAGGAAGACCGCCCCTCCCCCGCGTTAAGCGTCAGCTGGACACCGCCGCCGGAGAAAAGCAGACTGTCCGCTGATGATGGAAAAGCTGCCGGTCCGCTCTCGCCCAATCCACGTCGTTCAGCGTCGCATTTGTGGAACCCGAAACCCGCCGTTTGTTCATCTCTGCCGGCGAAGCTTTGAACTGATGAGGTGGATGCCCCCTTCATCCGGCATCGTATGATGCCTGAGCGGCGCGACGCTGCGCTGGAGATGGAGGAGCACATGACCGACGTTCACATTCTCGCGATCGATCTTGCCAAGCGCAGCTTCCAGGTCTGCGCGACCGCCGCGGGAGGGGCGTGTGTGGATGCCCCCAGTTTTGCAAGGTGATTTTCAGACGGTTTGGTTGGCTTGGCGCTTCTATCGCTCGTGTGTCAGGCCTCATATTGTGGCCTGATATTCGCCGCGGGCCGGTATGCAGTTCGAAGAACGAGGTCCACATCGGTTCAGAGAGCTTTATTGCTCGAGCGGCGGGCCTGGTTTGCTCGTCCTGGAACATTGAAGTCCTTGCCGCATGATCGTCTGTCGATCTCCTTGTCGGGGCTGTCAGCCCCTAAGCGCTCCGCGTTTCGCCCTTGTGTGGGGGCAAGCGCGTCACGCCATCCGGTAATTCTGTTCGCGCGTCATCATCGCCCAGATCATGCGCGCCATTTTGTTGGCCAGCGCGACGGCCGCCACCATCCGCGGCTTGCGCCCCAGCACGCGGCCGAGCCAGTTGTCGGGCAACACGCCGCGCCGGATGATCCAACGGATCCTGCTCATCGCGCCAACGATCAACAGCTTGCGGATATCGGCCTGGCCCATCTTGCTTACGCCGCCGAGCCGGGTCTTGCCGCCGGTCGATCGCTGCCGTGGGACCAAACCGAGCCACGCGGCGAAGTTTCGGCCGCTGGCGAAGGCACGCAGATCGGGTGCGAATGCCATTATTGCGCCCGCGGTCACCGGGCCGACTCCCGGCACTGTGCAGAGCCGACGCATCGCGTCGTCGACCTTGGTCGCGGCGCGCAGCTTGAAGTGCAGGTCGTCGATCTTCTGCGTGAGCACCGCGATCTGGTCGAGGTAAAGACGAACGATATCGCGCACAGCGTCAGGCAGATCGGTCGCATCGTCGTCGATCACACCAGCGACGGTCTTGAGACCTGTCGGCCCTTGCGCAACGACGAGGCCGAACTCACCAAGATGTCCCCGCAGAGCGTTGATCAGTTGGGTGCGCTGTCCGATAAAGGACTGGTGGGTCCGGAATGCGACTGCGCGGGCCTGATGCTCCGCGCTCTTGACCGCCACGTAATGTAGGTTCGGCCGTAGCGCGGCTTCGGCGATCGCAGCCGCGTCCGCCGCATCGTTCTTCTGTCGTTTGACGAACGGCTTCACGTAGATCGGCGGGATCAGCCGCACCTCGTGGCCAAGGCCTTGCGCAAACCGTCCCCAGAAATGGCTCGTCGCGCACGCCTCCATCGCCACGATGCAAGCTGTCTGCTCGCGCAGAACCGTCTCAAGCTTCGCGCGCGAAACCATCCGATTAAATAGAACCGCCCCTCCCGCGGCGGTCGCGCAGACCTGGAAGCTGCGCTTGGCAAGATCGATCGCGAGAATGTGAACGTCGGTCATGTGCTCCTCCATCTCCAGCGCAGCGTCGCGCCGCTCAGGCATCATACGATGCCGGATGAAGGGGGCATCCACCTCATCAGTTCATTTTCCCGGCTCAAGGCCATGCTGCGCAAGGCGGGCGAACGAACCGTCAACGGGCTGTGGGGTTTGATCGGCAGGCTCGTCGACATCTTCCAGCCCGCCGAATGCGCCAACTACTTCAGCTCGTGCGGCTATGAACCGGATTGAGTGGAAAACGCTCTAAAGTGGGGCGACATACTCGACGATGCTGCTGAAGGTCACCGGCTTTTGCAGCCGGACGACCTCGGCGAGGTCAGGAGGAACGGCACGCACATCGACGCGGTCGTTCTTGGCGAGCATGCCGGTGGCTCTGGCAAACTCGCGGGCCTGACGCGGATGGACCCGCGAGAAAGGGTGTCCGCGCGCTGCCAGTGCGGCGATCAGGTCGCCATCGCAGCCGCTGGTGGCCTCGAAGACAAGGCGAACGTCATGATCGAGCGTGTCGAGCCAGGCAGCGATGGTATCCGGTGTGTTGGCGATCTGCCTGATCCTTCCCGATGGCAGCTCGCAGATGTCGATGAAGGCGCGCGAATGGTCGCAGCCGATGACGGCTTGTGGCATGGGTATGGCTTCTGTCCATGTCGTGCGGGATCGGTAGTCCCAAGCAACTGTTCAGGGTTGTCACCAACGCGGAAGGGACCCTTGCTCCCTATCGGGCTCCAGACCCTCGGGGGGGACGGGCTCCCTTCCGCAACCTCTTCATACCACCATCCCATCAGACAGGGGGGGTGATACGGATAAGTCCACTCGGCACGCCGCCACTCCCTCCCATTGAGATCCGAAACAGCAGCGCTGAGCTGGTGAGCGCTACCGTCAACTGATCACATCGCGTTTCGTGCCTGCGACGAGAGGTGAGAAGAGCACGCCGTGCATTCCACGTCGAGTTGTGCTTTCATGATCAATGCGAGAGCCGCCTGAGCGGGGTCGCCTGAATCCCGGGCCGCCGAGATGAGCTTGGTCCAGTGTTCGTCGGTCGCGCGGGCGACAAAGTCCGCGACAACTGCCCGCACGTACCCGACTGCATCGCTTTCGGTCTCGCCTGTGACTTGCAGGAGGCGCAGGCTGGTTTCGGGGTCATGCGCCGCAAGCCACGGGACCAGCCGTTCTGCAAGCCGGCTATCGCTGATCAGATCCCCCAGGCAGGCAGATCCTTGACGTACTTCCCCGTACGCAAGCGTCAGCGCTATTCCCTTTGCGGCGGCGGCCTCGGCAAGACCGGAGACATAACGCGCGCCCGCGGCCAACCATGCGCGGCTTTCGAGATGAAGGCGGATACCGGGCTCGACAACTTCAAACGGCAGGATACCGGCTTCGACGCACCGTTCGAGTTTCAGAATATGCCAGCCAAAGCGCGAACGGACTGGTGCAGACGCCACGGTTCCCGACTGCAGGGCAAGCAACGGCTCCTCCACTTCCGCCACCAAGTCACCGCACCGCATCTGACCCAGCAACCCGCCTAACGCCGCAGACGAGCAAGACGAATAGTCCCGCGCCGCCTCGGCAAACGATATCTCTCCCTTGGCAAGCTTCGTTGCCAGGGCTCGCGCCGCATCCTCGGCATCGCGCCAGCAGGCGTCACTGGCCGAGCGAGGCTCTATCAGAATATGTCCGGCTTCGTAGAGCTTCGGCACCCGGAAACGGTCGGACTGGGCATCATAAACGCGGCGGCACTCCGCTTCGGTCGGCGTAGCGATTTCGACGTCGGTCTCGAGCACCGCGCGCACCAGCGCGGCCTCTTCGGTCTCCTCGCAGCCCCGCGCGTCCACCTCGGGCATCGCGACCAGTCCCAGTTCGCGGGCGCGGTGTAGCAATAGCGCCTTGGTCGCGAGCGCCTCGGCCGCCGCGCGGCGGGCGTCGCCGATCGACGGACCGGCGTGGTGCTGCGCTTCGGCGGCAATCAGGCGTTCGGGGATCTCAACCCCATAGACGACGACCGCGCGCATCAGCGAACCCCCTTCGCGGCCAGGGTTGCGCCCACCAGCCCCCGCTTCGAGCGCACCAGCTGCCAGCCGCGCCGGTTGAGGTACCAGACGGGCGCGGAGAGCATGTGGACCAGCCGGGTGAAGGGAAAGACGAGCAGGATCGTCATGCCCAGTACCAGATGCGCCTTGAAGATCGGGTGCACGTCGGCGACGATCTGGGCGATGCCGGGCCGGAAGGTGAACACGCCCTGCGCCCAGGTCATGAATTTCACCATCTCATGCCCGTCGAGATGCCCCGCCGAAACCGGGATCGTCGCCAGGCCGAGGCTCAGCTGGAGCATCAGCAGCACCAGGATGGCGATGTCGCTGAAACTGGAAGTCTTGCGGATCCGCGGGTCGAACAGACGACGGTGCAGCAGCAACAGCCCGCCGGCGAGGCAGAGGAGCCCCGCGAGGCCGCCCGCCGCCATCGCGAGGATCTGCTTGGCGCCATGCGGCACGCCGAGCGCATCAAACACCCAGATCGGCGTCAACAGGCCGACGAAATGTCCGCCGAAGATGGTGAGCACACCGACATGGAACAGTACCGAGCCGGCAATCAGCTGCCGACGCCGCAGCAGCTGAGAGGAGCCGGAGCGCCAGCTATATTGCTCGCGATCGAACCGCACGACCGAGCCGACCACCAGCACGGTGATCGCGATATAGGGATAGACACCGAACAATATCTGATTGAGGTCCATGGTCCTGCTCCTCAGGCGGCGTTGGCGGGCGGGTTTATCGCGGCGACCAGCGCCTCGGCCTTGGGGCAGCCCATTTCGGCCGGGCCGAACCGCACCGCGGTTTCGCCCCAGAGCCGGTCGAGTGCGGCGAGATCGTCGGGGTCATCGTCCGGCTCGCGCAGCAGCGCGGCCAGCGCCTCGGCATCGGCGGGGTCATCGGCCAGCGCGGATAGCGCGCCGAACACTGCCCGATAGGGGCTCTGCCGCTTGTGCAGCCGCTCTCCCAGCGCCGCGATCACGTGGGAGGCCTCACCCAGCAGCGACGCCGCTTCCGCTGCCGGCAGCACCGAGAGGAACTCGAGGAACACCGGCAGATGGTCCGGCAATTCGGTCGCGGCGAGGACGAGGCCGTGATGCGTGTAGAGTTCCTTCAGCCCCACCATCGCCGGCCCGCGCTCACGGCTCTCGCCATGCACATGCTCGTAAAGGTTGAGCGAAAGCGATCGGGTACGATCGAAGAGCCAGACATAGCGTTCCTGGAGATCGTAGAGATCGTCCGCCGCCAGCCCCGCCGCCAGCCTAGCCAGCGCACGCCGGATCGGCGCCGGTACCAGACCCTCGGCCTCGATGATCGCCGCGGCATCGCGCGCCGCCGCCTGCACTTCGTGGGTGGGATAGCGCAACAGCAGCGCCAATGCGCGATAGGTGGTCGCCATGATCAGCCCTCTAGCTTGGTATGGGCGTGCACCTGGGTGCTCGGCCGCTTATTGGGACCGAACAGCCCCAGCTTGGTGTGGCCATCGGAACAGCCATTTCCGAAGGTGAAGCCACAGGCACCGCGTAGCCCATAGGCATCCTCGGCCTGTTCGCGGTGCGCCGTGGGAATGACGAAACGGTCCTCGTAATTGGCGATCGCCATGTAGCGGTACATTTCGTCGAGTTGCTGGGCGGTGAGCCCCACCCGATCGGCCACCGGGTGGTCGATCCGCCCCTCCACGCTCTTCGCGCGCATATAGCTGCGCATCGCCAGCATCCGCTCGAGAGCTAGCGTTACCGGCGCTTCTTCGCCCGCGGTCAGCAGGTTGGCGAGATATTTCACCGGGATCCGCAGGGAGGCGACATCGGGCATCTCGCCGTCCATCGCCAGCGCGCCTGCGGCGGCGGCCGATTGTATCGGCGACAGCGGCGGCACGTACCAGACCATCGGCAGCGTGCGATATTCGGGGTGCAGCGGGAAAGCGACTTGCCAATCGATCGCCATCTTGTAGACGGGGCTGCGCCGCGCCGCGTCCAGCCAGGCCTCGGGCACGCCACCGGCGCGGGCCTGCGCGATCACTGCCGGGTCGCTGGGATCAAGGAATACGTCGAGCTGGGCGCGGTACAGGTCCTGCGGATCCTCGGTCGACGCGGCGGCTTCGATCCGGTCGGCGTCATAGAGGAGCACGCCGAGATAGCGGATCCGGCCGACACAGGTCTCCGAGCAGACCGTCGGCTGCCCCACCTCGATGCGCGGGAAGCAGAAGGTGCACTTCTCCGATTTGCCCGAGCTCCAGTTGTAATAGATCTTCTTGTACGGGCAGGCCGATACGCACATTCGCCAGCCGCGGCACTTGTCCTGATCGATCAGGACGATGCCGTCCTCTTCCCGCTTGTAGATCGCGCCCGAGGGGCAGGCTGCGACGCAGGTGGGGTTCAGGCAATGCTCGCACAGGCGGGGCAGATACATCATGAAGGTGTTTTCGAACTGGCCGTAGATCTCCTTCTCCACGGCGTCGAAATTATAGTCCTCGGATCTCTTGGCGAACTCGCCGCCCAGGATCTCTTCCCAATTGGGGCCGCGTTCGATCTTCTCGATCCGCTCGCCGGTCACCGTGGAGCGCGGGCGTGCGGTGGGGAACGCCTTCATTTCCGGTGCGGTCTGGAGAATGCCATAGTCGAAGTCGAACGGCTCGTAATAGTCATCGAGCTCGGGAAGGTCGGGGTTGGCGAAGACCTTCGAGAGGATCCGCCACTTGGCGCCCATGCGCGGCTCGATCTTGCCGTTGGGCTTCCGGCGCCAGCCGCCGTTCCAGCGCTGCTGATTTTCCCAGTCGCGCGGGAAACCGACGCCCGGCTTGGTCTCTACATTGTTGAACCAGGCATATTCGACGCCTTCCCGGTTGGTCCACACGTTCTTGCAGGTTACCGAACAGGTGTGGCAGCCGATGCACTTGTCGAGATTCAGCACCATGCCGATCTGTGCACGCACCTTCATTTCGCGAACTCCTTTTCGGCACGGGCGTCGTCGAGCCAGTTGATCTTGCGCATTTTGCGGACGATGACGAATTCATCGCGGTTGGAGCCCACCGTGCCGTAATAGTTGAAGCCGTAGGCGAGCTGGGCATAGCCGCCGATCATGTGCGTCGGCTTGAGCACGGTACGGGTGCAGCTATTATGGATGCCGCCGCGCCGCCCGGTGATCTCCGATCCCGGCGTGTTCACGATCTTTTCCTGAGCGTGGTACATGAAGGTGGTGCCTTCGCGGATCCGCTGCGAGACCACCGCGCGGGCGGTCAGCGCGCCATTGGCGTTGAACAGCTCGATCCAGTCATTGTCGGCAATCCCCGCCTTCGCGGCATCGACTTCGGAGAGCCACACCACAGGCCCGCCGCGATTGAGCGTGAGCATCAGGAGATTGTCGCTGTAGGTGGAGTGGATGCCCCATTTCTGGTGCGGGGTGATGAAATTCAGGACGATCTCGGTCTCGCCATTGGGCTTGCCGCCCTGGACATAGGTAGTCTTGAGATCGATTGGCGGCCGATAGACGCACAAGGCCTCGCCGAACGCCCGCATCCATGCATGATCCTGATAGAGCTGCTGCCGTCCGGTCAGCGTCCGCCACGGGATCAGTTCGTGCACATTGGTGTACCCGGCGGTGTAGCAGACATGCTCGCTTTCGATGCCCGACCAGGTCGGCGAGCTGATGATCTTGCGCGGCTGCGCGACCAGGTCGCGGAAGCGGATCTTCTCGTCCTCCTTGGGCAGCGCGAGATGGGTGTGATCGCGTCCGGTCTGCGCGCCGAGCGCCGCCCAGGCCTTCACGGCCACCTCGCCATTGGTTTCGGGCGCGAAGGTGAGGATCGTCTCGCAGGCGTCGATGTCCGTATCGATCCGCGCCATCCCCTGCGTGGCGCCGGGTTCGAGCACTTCGCCGTTGAGCTCCTTCAGGAGAGCGACTTCATGGCCGGTTTCCCAGGCAATGCCCTTGCCGCCATTACCGACCTTGCCGAGCAGCGGGCCGAGCGCGGTGAAGCGCTTGTAGGTGTTCGGATAATCGCGTTCGACGATCGTGATCTGGGGCATGGTCTTGCCGGGCACCGCTGGGCACTCGCCCTTCGACCAGTCGCGCACGTCGAAGGGCTGGGCCAATTCACCGGCGCTGTCGTGCTGGATCGGCGTGAGCACCACGTCGGTCTCGACGCCGAGCACCTCGGGAGACACTTCCGAAAAGGCCTTGGCGATCGCCTTGAAGATTTCCCAGTCGGACTTGGCTTCCCAGGAGGGGTCCACCGCTGCCCCGAGTGGGTGGATGAAGGGATGCATGTCCGAGGTGTTGAGGTCGTTCTTCTCGTACCAGGTCGCGGTCGGCAGGACGATGTCCGAATAGACGGCGGTGGTGGACATGCGGAAATCCAGCGTCACCAGCAGGTCGAGTTTCCCTTCCGGGGCTTGGTCGTGCCAGGCGACGTCGCGCGGCTTCTGCCCGCCGCTTTCCCCCAGGTCCTTGCCCTGCACGCCGTGATCGGCGCCGAGCAGGTGCTTGAGGAAATATTCGTGCCCCTTGCCCGACGAGCCGAGCAGGTTGGAGCGCCAGACGAACATGTTGCGTGGCCAGTTGGCGGGATCGTCGGGATCCATGCACGACATCTGCACCGCGCCTGACTGGAGCGCCGAGACGGTATGTGCCTTGGGGTCGGCGCCCAGCGTCTTGGCCTCGCGGGCAAGATCGAGCGGGTTGCGCTGCAGCGCGGGCGCCGAGGGCAGCCAGCCTAGCCGTTCGGCCTTGGCGTTATAGTCGATCATCGACCCGCCCCAGTCGCCCGTCGGCGCCGTAGGGGACAGGATCTCACCCATGGCCACTGTCTCGTAGCGCCACTGATCGGTATGGGCGTAAAAGAAGGAGGTAGAATTCTGCTGGCGCGGCGGCCGGATCCAGTCGGTCGCGAAGGCGAGCGGGGCCCAGCCGGTCTGCGGCCGCAGCTTCTCCTGCCCAACATAGTGCGACCAGCCCCCGCCCGACTGGCCGATGCAGCCGCACATCACGAGCATGTTGATGGCGGTGCGGTAGTTCATGTCCATGTGATACCAGTGGTTCATCGCTGCCCCGATGATCACCATGGACTTGCCGTTGGTGTTCTCGGCGTTACCGGCAAAGCCGCGCGCGGTGGCGATGATCTGGTCGCGCGGCACCGAACTGATCGCCTCGGCCCAGGCCGGCGAATAGGGTTGCACATCGTCATAGTCGGCGGGCATGTGGGCGCCGCCGAAACCCTGATCGACGCCGTAATTGGCGAGCAGCAGGTCGTAGACGCAGGCGACCAGCGTCTCGCCTTCCGGCAGCATCATCCGCTTCACCGGCACGTTGCGGGTGAGCACGTCGGGATGGTCGGTCATCGCGAAGCCGTTGGTCGCCGCCCCGCCGAAATAGGGGAAGCGCACGGGCGCGACGTCGTCGTGTATACCCTTCAGGCCCAGGCGGAGCACGGTGCCGCCGGTCCCTGCCTTTTCCTCCAGGTTCCACTTGCCGGCCTCGCCCCAGCGGAAGCCGATCGAGCCGTTAGGCACGACGACATCGCCGGTCGCCTCGTCGATCGCGACCGTCTTCCATTCGGGATTGTTCGCCTCGCCCAGGGCGGCATCGAACTCGGAGGCGCGCAGCAGGCGCTCGGGCACATAGCCGTCCCCCTGCGGCACCAACCGGACGAGCATCGGCATGTCACTGTATTTGCGGACATAGTCGCGGAAATACGGCACCTGCCGATCGACGTGGAATTCCTTGAGGATGACATGGCCGAACGCCATGCCGAGCGCGGCATCGGTGCCCTGCTTCACCGCCAACCAGAGATCGGCGAATTTCGATGCTTCGGAGTAATCCGGGCAGATCACCACCGACTTGGCGCCGCGATAGCGCGCCTCGGTGTAGAAATGCGCGTCGGGGGTGCGGGTTTGGGGCACGTTCGAGCCCCACAGGATTAGGAAGCCCGCGTTGAACCAGTCGGCGCTCTCGGCGACGTCGGTCTGTTCGCCCCAGGTCTGCGGCGAGGCGGGCGGCAGGTCGCAATACCAGTCGTAGAAGGACCCGCACACGCCGCCGATCAGCTGCAGGTAGCGCGCACCCGCCGCATAGGAGACCATCGACATCGCCGGAATGGGCGAGAAACCGAAAATCCGGTCCGGCCCCCAGGTCTTGATCGTATGGGCATTGGCGGCGCCGATGATTTCAGTCACTTCCTCCCAGGTCGCGCGCACCATCCCGCCCGAGCCGCGCATCCGGGTGTAGGAAGCACGCACGTCCGGATCGTTCTGGATCGCAGCCCAGGCCGCGACCGGCGTCCGCGTCGCCCGCGCCGCACGCCATGCTTTGAGCAGCCGCCCGCGGATCAGCGGATGCTTCACTCGATTGGCGGAATAGAGATACCAGGAATAGCTGGCGCCGCGGGCACAGCCGCGGGGCTCGTGGTTGGGCAGGTCCGGCCGCGTGCGCGGATAATCGGTCTGCTGGGTTTCCCAGGTGACGATGCCGCCCTTGACGTAGATTTTCCACGAACAGGAGCCCGTGCAGTTCACGCCGTGCGTGGAGCGCACGATCTTGTCGTGCTGCCAACGATCCCGATAGGCCTGTTCCCAGGTGCGGTCGTCATTGTTCGTCACGCCGTGGCCATCCGAGAAGGTTTCGGTACGGCGCGTGAAGAAGAAGAGGCGGTCGAGCGTGTGACTCATCCTGGAATCCCGAGCTGGCGCAGCACCGAGTCGATGGTGCGAACGCCCCTTGGCTAGGGGCGGGTGCCGGTGCTGTCGGCCTGGGTATTCTCCCTCCGGTGCGTACCCTAGGTCGCACACCCCAATGTCCCGATCCGCCGGTGCGGCCTATTCCGCCGAGGCACGCAGTCCCGCCACCGGGGTATCCATGACCGACCGACCACCACCCCGACCGATCCTGCCGCGGGACTCGCACGGAACGGAAACCCGCGCCGTCTGGCCGCGCCCGAAATTGCCGCTGCCGGAGGTGCTGGCCCCCGCCGCGCCGCCTGCGCCCCCAACACCCCCCACGCCCGGAGAAGCGCCATGAACCTGGCCGCCCCCCCGCCCCAGCACCGCGCGCTGCTCGTGCTGCTGGTGTCGACGCTCGCCTTCGCCGTCACCTTTGCCGCCTGGATGATGTTCGGCGTCACCGGCATCCCGATCCGCAAGGAACTGGGGCTCACCGCATCCGAGTTCGGCCTGCTGACCGCGACGCCGGTGCTGACCGGCGCCGTGTTGCGGCTGATCTTCGGCATCTGGACCGATCGCTTCGGCGGCCGCGCGGTCATGACCTGGCTGCTTGCCGGCAGCGCCCTCCCGCTGTGGATCTCCTCCTACGCCACCCAGTTCTGGCAGTTTCTCGCCATCGGGCTGGTGCTCGGCGTGGTGGGCGCCACCTTCTCTGTCGGCACCCCCTATGTCGCGCGCTTCTTCACCAGGAGCCGCGGCTTCGCCATGGGCGTGTTCGGCGCCGGGGTGAGCGGCGCTGCGCTCAACATGTTCGTCGCGCCCCAGCTGATCACCCATTTCGGCTGGCAAAGCGTGCCGCGGGTCTATGCGCTGTGCCTTCTCGCCATGGCGCTGCTGTTCCGCCTCGTGGCCCTGCCCGATCCCGGCAAAGGTAAGAGCTCGGCGTCGATTGGCGAGCAGCTGCAGGTGTTGCGCGACCCGCGCGTGTGGAAATACTGCCAATATTATTCGATCGTGTTCGGCGGCTTCACCGCGCTGTCGATCTGGATGCCGCAATATTTCCTCAACCAGTATCACCTGCCGATTGCCCGGGCGGCGCTGCTCGCCACCTGCTTCTCGTTGCCTGGCGGCGTGCTGCGCGCGATGGGCGGCTGGCTGTCGGACCGCTTCGGCCCGCAGCCGGTTACCTGGTGGGTGCTTTGGGCGGCGTGGATCTGCCTGTTCCTGCTCTCCTACCCGCCGACCGACCTGACCATCCAGACGATGCGTGGGCCGCTCACCCTCCATCTCGCGCTGCCGCTCTGGGCCTTTGCCGGGCTGATGTTCGTCCTCGGCGTCAGCTTCGCCTGCGGCATGGCCTCCACCTTCAAATATATCGGCGACGACTTTCCGGAGAACATGGGCGCCGTTTCCGGCGTGGTCGGCATGGCCGGGGGCCTGGGCGGCTTCCTGCTGCCGATCCTGTTCGGTGCGCTGCTCGACCTGACCGGAATCCCGTCCACCTGTTTCATGCTGCTCTACGGGATCGTCTGGGTGTCGCTGATCCTGCTCTACGTGACCGAGATCCGCCGGATGCGGGTGCTCGGCACCGCCCGGGCCGCGCAGGCGTGAGCGGCGCGGCGCCTTCCGGACCGGCGCTGGCCGATACGTTCGGCAGGCGCTTCCGCTATCTGCGACTGTCGGTAACGGAAGTGTGCAACTTCCGCTGCACCTATTGCCTGCCCGACGGCTATCGCAAGCAGGGAACGGCCGACTTCCTGTCGGTCGAGGAAGTCGGCCGTCTCGTCGGCGCCTTCGCCCGGCTCGGCATCGGCAAGGTGCGGCTGACCGGCGGCGAACCCACGGTGCGCCGCGACATCGAGGCGCTGATCGCCCGGGTGGCGGCGACGCCGGGCATCGGCAAGGTGGCGCTCACCACCAATGGCTGGAACCTGCGCCGCCATGTAGCGGCGTGGCGCGGGGCCGGGCTCACCCATCTCAACGTCAGCGTCGACGATCTCGACCGCACCCGTTTCGCCGCGGTCACCGGCGGCGACCGGTTGCCCGCGGTGCTCGCCGGCATCGATGCGGCGCTCGAGGCCGGGATGCCAGCGGTCAAGCTCAACGCCGTGCTCCTCGCCGACCAGGCCGAGCCGGCGTTCCAGCGCTTCGCCGCCTTTGTCCGGGACCGGCCGATCGCCGCGCGCTTCATCGAACTGATGCGCACGGCAGACAATGCCGCCTACTTCGCCGCCAACCATTTGCCCGGCGATCGGCTGCGCGGGTGGCTCGATGCGCAAGGCTGGGCGCCTTTGCCACGTACATCGGACGGCGGACCGGCGACCGAATATGCCCATCCCGATCACCGCGGCCGGATCGGGCTGATCGCCCCCTATGCGCCCGGCTTCTGCGACAGCTGCAACCGGCTTCGCGTCACCGCGCGCGGCCGGCTGCGGCTGTGCCTGTTCGGCAGCGGCGGCGTCGATCTGCGGAGCTTCCTCGCTCAGGGGCAGGAAGCGGCGCTCGCCAACCGCATCCGTTCCGCCCTCACCGGCAAGGCCGCCGGCCACCGTCTTCACCGGGGCGACACCGGTGATCTCCGCCAGCTGGCCCAGCTGGGCGGCTGACCCCACCAGGAATCCCTGCGATGCAACTGCGCCTCCACCCTGCCGATCCCGATGCCCCTTCCGCCCGCCGGCGTCGGTTGACGGCGAGCCCGCCTCTTCTGCGCGGCGGCTTTCGCCCCTTCTTCCTGGCGGGCGCGCTCTGGGCAGTGATCGTGCTGCTGCTCTTCCTGTGCGCCCTCGCCGGGCAGATCACCCTGCCGAGCCGCTTCGATCCCGTTACCTGGCACCGGCACGAGATGCTGTTCGGCTATATTGGCGCGGTGATCGCCGCCTTTCTGCTGACCGCCATTCCCAACTGGACCGGGCGGCTGCCGATCTCGGGGGCACCGCTTGCCGCTTTGGTCGGCCTGTGGGCCGCCGCGCGGGGTGCAATACTGTTCTCCGCCTGGGTGAGCGCACCGCTGGCCGCACTGCTCGGTACCGGCTTCCTGCTGGCGCTGGCGGCCTGTTGCGGCCGAGAGGTGCTGATCGCGCGCAACCGCAACCTGCCGATGATCGCGCTTGTCCTGCTGCTCGCCCTTGCCGACGGACTGGATCATGCCGAGGCGCTCGGTGTCGCCCTTCCTGCCGGGCTCGGCTACCGCCTCGCGATCGCGCTCGTCACCACGATGCTGGGCCTGATCGGCGGCCGCATCATTCCTTCCTTCACCCGCAACTGGCTGGCTCGGCAGCCGCAGCCGGGCAGGCTGCCGGGCCAGCCGACCCGGTTCGACCAGCTCGTGCTGCTGCTGAGCGCAGCGGCGATGCTGGCATGGACGGCGGCACCGTCCGCCGCCGCCACCGGCTGGTTGTTGCTGCTGGCCGGAGCCGGGCAGTTGCTGCGCCTGTGTCGCTGGCAGGGATACCGCACCCTGGCGGATCCGCTCGTCGCCATGCTCCATCTTGCTTATCTGTGGATTCCGACCGGCCTGCTGCTGATGGGCGCAGCGATCCTGACCGACCGGATACTGCCCTCGGCGGCCCTGCATGCGCTCACCGCTGGCGCAATGGCGAGCATGACGCTGGCGGTGATGACGCGGGCCACGCGCGGCCATACCGGTCGCCCGCTGCTGGCAGATGCCGCCACCACGGCGGCATACGCGCTCATTCTGGCTGCCGGCATCCTCCGCGTAACGGCGCAGCTGCTTCCCCTTCCCTACATGGCTGCGATGCAGCTTGCCGCCTTGGCCTGGTTCGGGGCCTTCGGCCTCTTCCTCCTTCGATACGGCCCGATGCTGTGGCGGCCGCGTGTGGACAGCAAGCCATGAGACGCCGATGGGTATTCTTCCCGCCGCGCCGGATCTGATAGACGCGCGCAAAGACCATTGGCAGGCAGCAAAACGTGGACCACTCTCGGACCGAAACCGGAACTGCCAAGCGGCCCGTTCACGCGTTCCCGACTGCATTGCGGGAGGGCGTGCCGGCATCGTTCGTTCGCGAGATGAACGGCGTCGTCGCGCTGCTGTTCGCCGTGTCGGTGCTGACCGTGGGCTTCTGCGCCCGCGTCGGGCTCGATCCGCTGCTCGAACGCCGGGCCACCTACATCTTCTTCGTCCCCGGCATCGTTGCGGCGGCCGTGGGGGGCTTCTGGCCGGCGCTGCTGGCAACGGCGCTAGGAGCAGTTGCCGGGATGACGGCTGACGTCCTCACCGGGCAACTGCTGTTCGGTGATGCGGTGGCGACAAGCGTCTATTGCTGCGTCGGGATCATCCTGGCGCTGGGCGGCGGCTGGCTGCGCCGCGTACGCGATCGGGAAGCAGCCAAGACCCGCGATCTCGCCGAGCGCGAGGCGCACCTGCGCTCGATCCTGCGCACCGTGCCTGACGCGATGATCGTGATCGACGAGGACGGCCTGATCCGCGATTTCAGCGACACCGCGGAACGCCAGTTCGGCTGGACTGCCGAGGAGGTGGCGGGGCGCAATGTCAGCATACTCATGCCCTCCCCCTATCGCGAGCAGCACGACCAGTACCTTCAGCGCTATTACCAGAGCGGAGAGCGAAAGATCATCGGCGTCGGTCGCGTCGTCGTCGGAGAACGCAAGGACGGCACCACTTTCCCGATGGAACTAGCCGTGGGCGAGATCGCGCTGCCCGGCGGCCGCTTCTTCACCGGCTTCGTCCGCGACCTGACCGAACGCCAGCAGACTGAAACCCGCCTCCAGGAACTGCAGACCGAACTCGTCCACGTCTCGCGGGTGACGGCGCTGGGCGAAATGGCCTCGGCGCTCGCCCATGAGCTGAATCAGCCACTGAGCGCGATCGGCAATTATCTCATGGGCAGCCGGTCCCTGCTCGAACGCGACGAGCCGCCGCTCGACCGGGTCTTCGAAGCAGTCGAACGCGCCAGCCGCGAAGCGCTGCGAGCCGGAGAGATCATCCGCCGGCTGCGCGACTTCCTCGCCCGCGGCGAAACCGAACGGCGGCTGGAAAGCCTGCCCAAGCTGCTCGAGGAAGCCTGCGCGCTGGCCCTGGTCGGTGCCAAGGAACATGGTATCCGCGTCCGCTTCGAACTCCACCCGGCGATCGACCTCACGCTGGTGGACAAGGTCCAGATCCAGCAGGTGATCCTCAACCTCATCCGCAATGCGGTCGACGCGATGAGCGTGGCCGAGCGGCGCGAGCTGCTGGTGCGCCTAACGCCCGACAAGGACGACATGGCGCGCGTCACCATCGCCGACACCGGCCCGGGCATTCGGCCCGATATCGCCGCACAGCTGTTCCAGCCCTTCGTCACCACCAAGCGCAGCGGCATGGGGGTCGGCCTGTCGATCTGCCGGACGATCGTGGAAGCGCATGGCGGACGCATCTGGGTAGACGCGGAGAGCGAGGGTGGCGCAATGTTCCACTTCACGGTGCCGGATTTGAGCAGGGAGGAATTGCGAGATGCCGAGTGAGCCCGTCGTTCATGTGATCGACGACGATGAGAGCGTACGCGATTCACTCGCCTTCCTGCTCGATTGCTCGGACATCCCGACTCGCACCTATGAATCGGCGACGCAGTTCCTGGCGGTTGCCTCCGAAATCGACAGCGGCTGCATCATCACGGATGTCCGCATGCCGGAAATGAGCGGGCTCGAGCTGCTCACCAAGCTCAAGGCCATGGGCCATGCGCTGCCAGTGATCGTCATTACCGGCCATGCCGATGTGCCGATGGCGATCCAGGCGCTGCACGCGGGCGTTTCGGACTTCATCGAAAAGCCGTTTGGGGACGAGGCGATCCTCGTCGCAGTCCGTGCCGCCCTGGCCAAGCAGCGCAACCGCGAGGAGATCGCGCTCGAACGCGACGAGATCCGCAAGCGGCTCGCCACGCTGTCCGGTCGCGAGCGCGAGGTGATGGAGGGACTGGTCGAGGGTAAGGCCAACAAGGTGATCGCCTATGACTTGGATATCAGCGCGCGGACCGTGGAGGTCTATCGCGCGAACGTGATGACCAAGATGAAGGTCCGCACGCTTTCGGAACTCGTCCGCCTGGTGATGATCGCGCGGCTGGCCTGATGAAGAAAGCTCGGCGATCCCGCCCCTTAGGGGACGTACCGGAGGGAGAAGACCCGATGCGACAGCCCCGCCCTTTCGCGCGATAGCGACTAGGGACGGCCCGGTTCGGCCGCCACCCTCGAAAGGAATTCCGTGGCCAACGCCCTGTCTCCGGAGACGATCGCGATCGTCAAGTCGACCGCCCCCGCACTCAAGCAGCACGGTCTCGCTATCACCCAGCGCATGTACGAACGGCTGTTCGTCGACGAAGCGATCAAGGGCTTGTTCGATCAGGCCTCGCAGGAGTCGGGCGAGCAGCCCAAGCGCCTCGCCGCGGCGATCCTGGCCTATGCCGAGAATGTCGACAAGCTGACGGTCCTGGGCCCGGCAATCGCCCGCATGGCCGCACGCCATGTCGAAACCGGCATCCGCCCGGAACATTATCCTGCGGTAGCAGAGGCCCTGCTCCCTGCGATCAAAGATGTTCTCGGCGATGCCGTGGACGAAACGATCCTGGCCGCCTGGGGAGCGGCGTATTGGCTTCTGGCCGACGTCCTGATCGCGGAAGAAGCCAAGCGCTACGCCGAGGCAGGCTGAAATCCCTGGCCCCGCACCAGGGGCCAGGTTCTGCAACGCAATTGGAAGACGGGAAGGACGGGCATGGCCGGCATCGACGAGGCGTTGACCTTTTATCCGCTGGGCATGGCCGTCCTCACCATCAGCGACACGCGCACCGTGGCGACCGACAGTTCGGGGGCGTTTCTGGCCGATAGCATCGTTGCCGCCGGGCACACGCTGCACGATTGTGCGATCGTCACCGACGACATCCCGGCAATCCGGCGGCAGATCGTCCGCTGGCTCGAGCGGTCCGAGATCGAAATCATCCTCACGACGGGTGGAACCGGCTTCTCGCAGCGCGACAACACGCCGGAAGCCGTCAAGCCGCTGCTGCGTCGCGAGATGGACGGATTCCCGGTAGCCTTCCACCAAAAGAGCCTGACCACCGTCGGCGTCGCCTCGATGCAGTCCCGCGCCTTTGCTGGGCAGGCAGGCGATGCCTTCATCTTCTGCCTGCCGGGTTCAACCGGGGCCTGCCGCGACGGCTGGCAAGGGCTGCTCGAACTCGAACTGGACAGTCGTCACCGGCCCTGCTCGATCGCGGGCGCCCTGCCCCGCCTGCGCGACGTATGTGCATAGAGCCGGACGATGATCGCCTTCGACGATGCGCAGGCGCTGCTTGCCCGAGTGGTGTCCCCGCTGGGCATCGAAAGGATCGCGCTTGAGGAAGCTGAGGGACGATTTTTAGCCGAGCCACTGCACGCGGCCTTCGACTCGCCGCGTGCGCCGGTTTCCGCAATGGACGGATATGCCGTTTGCGATGCGGCAACGGTTCCGGGCCTCCCCTTGGACGTCGTCGGAGCGGCGTTCCCCGGGAAGTGCTTTCCCGCTCCAATCGCGGCAGGACAGGCTGTACGCATTTACACCGGCGCTCCGCTTCCCGCGGGCGCTGACCGCGTCATCGCGCAGGAACATGCCACAAGATCGGCGGGTCAGGTGACCTTCGACGCGGACTATGGCCCCGGTTGGCACGTCCGTACGCCAGGCAGTGATTTCACCGGGGGCGCGTGCCTGCTCGAGAAGGGGCTGAGGCTCACACCGGGAGCCTTGGTAACCGCAGCGTCCGCGGATGTTTCGCACGTAGACGTCCACCATCGCCCCGTCGTCGCAATGATCGCCACCGGCGACGAACTCGTCTCCCCTGGCACCGCGGCGGCCTTGCCCTGCGCGATTCCCGACAGCCTCAGCTACGGCGTTCGCGCGCTAGCTCGGCGAAACGGTGCACTGGTCAAATTTTTCCGCCGCCTGGGCGACGATGTCGTCGCGCTTGCGGCGGCGGCAGGAGAGGCGCTGGAGCACGCGGATGTGGTCGTCATCTCGGGGGGCGCCTCGGTAGGCGATCGCGATTTCGCCAAGCCTATGTTCACCCCGCACGGCCTCGAACTCGTGTTCGACAAGGTCGCGATGCAGCCGGGAAAACCTGTCTGGTTCGGGCGCGCGCGGGATCGCTGGGTACTGGGGCTTCCGGGGAACCCCACCGCAGCGATGGTGACAGCCCGGTTGTTTCTGATTCCCCTTCTCCACAAGCTGCAGGGGAGGACGGTTCCGGCTACGGAGTGGCGGCGGCTGCCGTTGGCAGCGTCGCTGCCCGCCGTCGGCACGCGGGAGCTATTTGTACGAGCGCAGTGGCGGCCGGAAGGACTGCTGCCTGCAACCAGCCAGGACAGCGGCGCCCAGTCCGTCCTCGCCCAAGTGGACTGGTTAATCCGGCGACCGCCACGCAGTGGCTCCCTTGCGAAGGGCGCGCTCGTGGAGGCGACGCCAATTTAGCGACAGTGGAATGGTGCCCACTGCTCAGCAGCCAATAAGCAATTAGCATGGTGGCAAAGTAACGTTCGCTGAGAGGGTGCCCCGCGGAGGGTGCACATGACAGGCATCCTTTACACGGAGATCAACTACTTCCGCTTCTGATACCGTCTTCCGCTATCGCCCAGTCTGGTGGCGGGGCACTCCCCAGCATCGTTGTCACCGCTGCCGCGACTATCCCGAGTTCGCCCGACCGTGCCGTAATTAGCTTCTCCATCCACGGAGAAGGCCCAACCAGCGACGAGGCAGTGCGCGCGATGGTGACCAAACGCGAGGTGATCGAGAAGGGACTGGCCGGCATTTCGGCCCAGCCCGACATACGCGCGGCGCAGGTCGGCATCACGGAAGTGCGCAGCCCCGATTGCAATCGCACCGGCTATGGCAATCCGCGGCTTTCGACTGGCGCATGCGCGATCATTGGCTATACCGCCGACGTTCAGGTCGAGGTTCGTACCGCGGCGGTGAACGAGGCCGGCACGATGGTATCGCTTGCCGGACGGCTCGGCGCGACCAATCCGCGCGTCGACCGCTTCTTCCTCGCCGAAGACAAAGAGGTACGCCGGCGAGGAGTCGCTCAGGCGTTGGCCGAAGCCAAGCTACAGGCGGAAGCCATTGCCCTCGCCTCCGGGATCAAGTTGGGCGGCGTCCTCAACGTTTCTAACTTAAGCTTCAACGGACCAGGCCCCTATGACAACGTCGTTGTCACGACGCAGCGAGTCAGTGCGCCGCCGCCGCCGCCACCAGTTGCGATTGGATTGAAGCCCCGCTCCATTGAAACGCAGGTGCGTGTCCAGGTCACTTACGCCATTCAATCCGGAACTAAAGGGCAGGGCATGAGAAACAGGTGTTTTCGGCTACCGGCAGGGGCCGCTAAGAGGAAACCGCAGCTCCTCCCCCGACGAACGGGTTGGGCGGGATCTGCCTGTCTGCTTTCTTCGCCGAAGCGACCGGCGATGCGATACCCGATAGCACGAGCTGCATCGTTGAGGCGGTGTGACCGGGCCCGCTGCGTTCGCAGCGGGTCCGGGGGCAGGAGCCGGGAAGCTGGGACATCAGCGGGGGCAGCGCTGCGCTATGAGGAGGGCTCCACGCAGCCCCCGCTGCCGGTGGCGCTGTGCCATTTCTATCTTGCTGCGGAATGTGCCTTTTCTAACTGGCGGCAACAAGTTGTGGTGATCACCGTGCCTTCTCACAAGCGGTAATGATCCCGATACCACGCGACGAAACGCTCCAACCCTTCGGCCAATGCGACCTTGGGTGCATAGCCGGTCAGCGCGTTCAATTTCGACACATCGGCATAGGTGGCGGTCACATCGCCCGGCTGCATCGGCTTCATGATCTTGATCGCATCGCGGCCCAGGGTCCGTTCCAGCGTGGAGATCATGGTCATCAGACCGACCGGTTGACTATCGCCGATGTTCAGGATGCGGTGGTCGCCTCGCTCGGGCGGATGGTCCAGCGCGCCGACGATGCCGTCGACGATATCATCGATATAAGTGAAATCGCGCGCCATCCGGCCTTCGCCAAAAATCTCGATCGGTTCGCCGTTCAGGATTTTGCGGGTGAACGAGAAATAGGCCATGTCCGGCCGTCCCCAGGGGCCATAGACCGTAAAGAAGCGCAGGCCCGTCTGCGGAAAGCGATAGAGTGTCGCATAGGACTGGCTCATCAATTCGCACGCGCGTTTGGTCGCGGCATAGAGTGACACGGGTGAAATCGAAGGCTCGTCCTCGCTGAACCCCTGCCCTCCCATCGGCTTGTCGCCATAGACCGAACTGGACGAGGCATAGACGAGGTGGACGAAGCCCGACTGGTGGCGACAGGCCTCCAGCACCGCGAGATGCCCGCCGATATTGGAATGCTCATAGGCGAACGGGTGGTCGATGCTGTGGCGTACGCCCGCCTGGGCCGCAAGGTGGACGACGCGGTCCACGCCGTTCTCGCGCAACAGGGTGGCGACGGCTCCGGCATCCGCGACGTCCATAGCCTGGAAGGAAAATCCGGGGATATCCTGCAAACTGGCGAGCCGCGTCCGCTTCAATGCCGGTTCGTAATAGTCGTTGAGATTGTCGATCCCGATGACCGTCTCGCCGCGCGCAAGAAGGCGATGAGCGGTGGCGTGACCGATAAAGCCTGCCGCGCCGGTGACGAGAATGGATTCAGCCATGGGCTTAACGTCCCAGAACCGCGCCGGGGCGAACAATCCGCCCCGTTCCAGTCACCGCAATCCGCATCCGGAGCCACTCCATATCATCGACCATTCATGACGGGCACCCGCGCCCCGACGACCCGCCTTTACGGCGTCAATCTTGAAAAAATACAAAATGCAAAAGGATCGGGGTTCAGATGCCGCCCGCGACGACGTCCCGACCATCGGCTTCCAGCGCCATGCTCAGGTCCCGCAGACAGGCGTCGACTTGTGCCGCATCGGGGCTTCGCACGACGAAGTTCGCGCCCGTGCGGCCCTCGCGGAAAAAGGGATAGCTGCCGATCGCCACCCCTTCATGCGTCTTTTCGGCCTGGCGAAG
Source organism: Sphingomonas parapaucimobilis NBRC 15100 (assembly GCF_000787715.1). Lineage (GTDB taxonomy): Bacteria > Pseudomonadota > Alphaproteobacteria > Sphingomonadales > Sphingomonadaceae > Sphingomonas > Sphingomonas parapaucimobilis. The sequence goes on along the minus strand of NZ_BBPI01000069.1, from coordinate 97,265 downwards.
CAATTCGGCCACCTCGCTCTCGCCGACCCAGCAGCCGATCGTTCCGGATACGACCGGGCGGCCCCCCTCCAGCGTGCCGGTCAGCGCGTCGAGCATGCCTGCTGTAATGTGCGGCACCCCGGCCATGATGAAGATGTTGCCGATACGGATGCCCGGCGCGCCGGACACGCGATTGGGGATCAGCGATGCACCATCCGGCGTCCGCGCCATCCGCGCGCGTGCGGCAGTCACCCCGCCGCGCTCCGCATAATAATCCTCTAGGATGGCGCGGGCTTCGGGATGCTCGATCACCGGCAGGCCGAGCGCCGCGGCGATCGCGTCCACGGTGATGTCGTCATGCGTCGGCCCGATGCCGCCGGTCGTGAACAGATAGTCATTGCGTACGCGAAGCGTGTTCACCGCCTCGGCAATCGCCTCGGCCCGGTCGGCCACCACCCGTACCTCGGCCAGCCTTATCCCCTGTACGTTCAACCAGGTGGCCAATTGCGCGATATTGCGGTCCTGCGTCCGGCCCGAGAGGATTTCATCGCCGATGACGATCAGCGCGGCGGTCCAGATACGCTCGGGTTGGGTCGCGGTTTCCATGCGCCCGACATAGCCTCGCAAAAACGGTCGCGCCACGCTATATCGCCGTCATGACCGATTATGTGACCGTTTCCGCCGACGCGCCCCAGGGGCGGACCGGCGCAATCAAGCTCTGGGGCCGCGAGGCGTTCGACGGGATGCACAAGGCGGGCCGTCTGGCCGCCGAGACGCTGGACATGCTGGTCCCGCATATGGTGCCGGGCGTCAGCACCGGCGAGATCGACCGCCTGATCCACCAGTTCATCCTCGAGCGCGGCGGCGTCCCTGCGACGCTGGGCTATCGCGGGTACACCCATTCGACCTGCATCTCGATCAACCATGTCGTCTGCCATGGCATTCCGTCCGAGAAGACGTTGAAGGCTGGTGATATCGTCAATGTCGACGTGACCCCGATCGTCGATGGCTGGCATGGTGATACCAGCCGCATGTATCTGATCGGCGATGTGCCGCTCAAGGCGCGCAAGCTGGTGGAAGTCACCTATGAGTGCCTGATGCTCGGCATCGAGCAGGCCCGGCCCGGCAACCACATGGGCGACGTCGCCCATGCCATTCAGCAGCACGCCGAAAAGCATCGTTACGGCGTGGTCCGCGATTTCTGCGGCCATGGCCTGGGCCTGTTGTTCCACGACGCCCCCGAGGTGGTGCATGTCGGTCGCCCCGGCACCGGCCCCGAGCTGAAGCCCGGCATGATCTTCACCATCGAGCCGATGATCAATATCGGTCGCCCTGACGTGAAGCTGCTCGATGATGGCTGGACGGCGGTGACGCGCGACCGCTCACTGTCGGCGCAGTTCGAGCATTCGATCGGCATCACTGAAGAAGGCTGCGAAATCTTCACCCTCAGCCCGGCGGGCTATACCCAGCCGCCTTATATCTGAAGCCATGATGCTGGGCGCGATCCGGGTTGCGGCACGTGACCGCGCCCGACTGGCCGAGGTGATCGCCACGGCCTCGCGCTTCGGGCTGGACGTGCTGTTGGCGCGGCTGGGGCTAGATCCGGCGCGGCGGGATCCGGATGCCCTGCCCTTCGACTTGCCCGCCCGCACCCGCCAGGCGATGGAGGCCCTCGGCCCGGTCTGGGTCAAGCTTGGCCAGATCCTGGCCACCCGAGCCGATCTGCTGGCGCCCGAATGGATCGCCGAGCTCGAACAGCTCCATAGTGCCGCTCCGCGCCTGCCCTTCGCCGACCTGCGAGAACAGGTGGAAGCCGCGCTGGGCGAATCGCCCGAGAGCGCCTTTGCTCGGTTCGACTCCGAACCGCTGGCTGCCGCCTCGATCGCGCAGGTCCACCGCGCGGCGCTGGCGGATGGCACGGAAGTCGTCCTCAAGATTCGCCGCCCCGGCATCCGTGCGGTGATGGAGGCCGACCTCCGCCTGCTGACCCAGCTGGCCGTAATGGTCGAGGCGACCAATACCGAAGCTAGGCGCTACGGTGCAGTTCGGATGGTGCGCGAGCTTGGCCGCGACATCCTCGAAGAACTCGACTTCACCAACGAAGGCCGCAACGCCGACCGCCTGCGCGAGGATTTTACGGGCGACGCGCGCGTCCTCGTTCCGACCATCCACTGGACGCAAACCTCCGAGACGTTGCTGGTGATGGACTTCATCGAAGGCGTGCCCCCGCGCAACGCCGAGATGTTGCATCAGGCAGGGATCGATCCGTCGGCCATCGCCTCGGCCGGGGCGGATATCGTGCTGGATATGACGCTCATCAACGGGCGCTTCCACGGCGACCCGCATCCGGGCAATCTGCTATGCCTGCCGGGCAACCGGATCGCCATGCTCGACCTGGGCTTGGTCGGCCATGTGTCCCCGCGCCGCCGCGAAGAGGTGATCGCCTTTACGCAGTCGATCGCCAACAGCGACCCCGCACTGCTGGCGGAAACGCTGAAACAATGGTCGCAAACCGCTGATATCGCGCCGGAACGCTTTCAGGCGGTCGCCGACCGCCTCGTGGCCCGGCATGGCGGCGGCGCGTTGCGGCTGGCGGCGATCCTGGGTGACATCTTTCCGGTGCTGCGCGAAGAACGCATCGTCCTTCAGCCCGATATGCTGCTGTTGTTCAAGTCGCTCATCACCATCGACGGCGTATTGAGCGGCATCCAGCCGGACTTCGACCTGTCGGCCGCCCTTCGCCGGGCCAGCGCGCGGATCGTCGAAACGCGCCTCTCGCCAGAACGCTGGACCAAGCGCGCGGCCGCGCTGGCGCTCGAACTGGACCGGCTGGGCGACGACCTGCCCCGGTTGATTCGCGCCACGACGCGCAAGCTGGAGGGCGAGCAGGCTGGCCTTTCCACCGGCGGCATCGAGGCGGCGATCCGGACCGGCGCGGGCTGGATCGCCGCCGCATTGGCCTTTTCCGGCCTTGCCATCGCGGCGGCCATGCACTTCGGATAACATCTTCGCATCCCCATAGTGACGAACCCGCGACACCACGTTAAAGGCGCGGGCCATGACCGAGATCACGCCCCAGATCGTCGCCGACCACGGCCTGTCCGAAGAAGAATATCAGCGCGTCCTCACCGCGCTGGGCCGCGAGCCGAACCTCGTGGAGCTTGGCATCTTCTCGGTCATGTGGTCCGAGCATTGCAGCTACAAGTCGAGCCGCATCCACCTGAAGAAGCTACCCACCGAAGGGCCACAGGTCATTTGCGGCCCCGGCGAGAATGCGGGCGTCATCGACATCGGCGACGGCCAGGCCGCCATCTTCAAGATGGAGAGCCACAACCACCCGTCCTATATCGAACCCTATCAGGGTGCGGCGACGGGCGTCGGCGGCATCCTGCGCGACGTGTTCACCATGGGCGCGCGGCCGGTCGCGAACCTGAACGCTCTGCGCTTTGGGCGGCCGGATCACCCCAAGATGCGCCACCTGATTTCGGGCGTCGTGCATGGCATCGGCGGTTACGGCAATTGCGTCGGCGTGCCAACCGTGGGCGGCGAGGTGAATTTCCACCCGGCCTATGACGGCAACATCCTGGTCAATGCGATGACCGTCGGTGTCGCCGATCAGGACAAGATCTTCTATTCGGCCGCCAGCGGCGTCGGCAATCCGATCGTCTATGTCGGCTCGAAGACCGGCCGCGACGGCATCCACGGCGCGACCATGGCCTCGGCCGATTTCGGTGAGGATGCGGAGGCCAAGCGCCCGACCGTACAGGTCGGCGACCCCTTCACCGAAAAACTGCTGATCGAGGCATGCCTCGAACTCATGGCCTCGGACGCGATTGTCGCGATCCAGGACATGGGCGCAGCGGGGCTGACCTCCTCGTCGGTCGAGATGGCGTCCAAGGGCGGCGTCGGCATCGAGCTGATCATGGATGACGTGCCCCAGCGCGAAGAAGGCATGACGGCCTATGAGATGATGCTGTCGGAGAGCCAGGAGCGGATGCTCATGGTGCTCAAGCCCGGCCGCGAGGATTTCGCCGAAGCGATCTTCCGCAAGTGGGAGCTGGACTTCGCAGTTATCGGCCATGTGACCGAGACCGGCCGCATGGTCCTGCGCCACAAGGGCGAGGTGGTGTGCGACATTCCGCTTGCGCCGCTGGCCGATGACGCACCGCTCTACGACCGCCCGCATGTGCCCACCGAGGTTCCGGCCGCGATCACCTCGCCGGGCTGCCAGGATCCGGCGGCGGACCTGCTGAAGCTGATGGGCTCGCCCGACATCGCCTCGCGCCGGTGGATCTGGGAACAGTATGACCATATGGTCGGCGGCGACACGGTGCAGCGTCCCGGTGGCGACGCCGCCGTGGTCCGCGTCCATGGCACGCAAAAGGGGCTCGCGATGAGCACCGACTGCACGCCGCGCTATTGCTATGCCGATCCCGTCACCGGCGGCATGCAGGCGGTGGTCGAGACGTGGCGTAACATCACGGCGGTGGGCGCCAAGCCGCTCGCCATCACCAACTGCCTCAACTTCGCCAACCCTCAGCGCCCCGAGATCATGGGCCAGATCGTCGGCTGTCTGGAGGGCATGAGCCAGGCGTGCCGCGCGCTCGACTATCCGATCGTGTCGGGCAACGTCTCGCTCTACAACGAGTCGAAGGCGACCGGCGGCGGGTCGGCGATCCTGCCGACCCCGGCGATTGGCGGCGTCGGCCTGATGGCGGACTGGTCCAAGTCGGCGACCATCGCGTTCAAGGGCACTGGTGACGTCATCGTCCTGATCGGCACGCCGAAGGGCGAAATCGGCCAGTCGCTGTGGCTGCGCGAAGTGCATGGGATCGAAGGCCGCGAGGCTGGCCCGCCCCCATCGATCGATCTGGATGCAGAGCGTCGCACCGGCGACCTGGTGCGCGACGCGATCACCGCCGGGCATCTGACCGCCGTGCACGACGTGTCGGACGGCGGCATCGCGGTCACGGTCGCGGAGATGGCGCTGGCCGGGAATATCGGCGCGCTGATCCAGTTCCCCGAGCAGGGCGAGGCCTGCCGCCAGCTCTTCGCCGAGGATCAGGGCCTGTACATCGCCACGGTCGAGGACACCGCGCTGATGGACTTCCTGGCGAACGCGCATCAGGCGGGCGTCGAGGTCGAGCGGATCGGCCGCACGGCGGGCACGCGCCTGATCTTCGAACGCGAGGACGGCGACTTCGTGGTGGCGCTCGACGACCTGCGTCGCGCGCATGAGGGCTTCTTTCCCGCGCTGATGGGCGCGGACGCCGCCCTTGCCTGACCCTATGACGGAGCCTCGGCCGCGTGCCGGGGCTCCGCGCAGTGGCGAAGGATCGCGTAGCCGATCGCCGCTTCGAGCACCGAAGCCAACAACACGCCCAGCGACGCCGCATCGCGCATCGCGCCATCGCCGAATGCTAGCCCCGCGATGAACAGGGAGATCGTAAAGCCGATCCCGGCCAAAGCGCCAACGCCTGCCACCATCGGCCATGTCACCTGATCGGGCCGCTGCGCCAGACCCGTCGCACTTGCCACCCAAGTGAATGCCAGGAAACCCAGCGGCTTGCCGACGACCAGGCCCAGCACCACGCCCATGACCAGTGGGCCGCCGATCATCGACAGCAAATCCCCCGAAATATGGATGCGCACGTTCGACAGCGCGAACAGCGGCAGGACGACATAGTTGACCCACGGCGTCAGCACCTCGATCAACCGGCTGCTCGCCTCGCGCGTGGCCGACGCCATCTCGTGCAGATAGCCCAGCCGGTCCTCGGCGCGCTCGCGGTGCCGATGCTCTTCCTCGTCGTCATGGGCATCCTCGGCCGCGTCGTGCGCGTTACGAAACTCGTCGACCCGCCGCTGTACGCGCTGCGCGAAGTCGTGCGGCTCCAGCCGGGGCTGGACCGGAACGGTCAGGCCGATCAGAACCCCGGCGATCGTCGCATGGATGCCGGACTCCAGCACGCCGCCCCACACGAGCAGCGCAAGCAGCACATAGGGCACCGACGACACCCAGCCGATCCGGCGTAGCCCCATGATGCCCGCCAGCCCAGCGGCCGCGACGACCAGCCCCCATGGATCGATCGCGCCACTATAGGCGAAGGCGATGACCAGCAGTCCGCCGACATCGTCCACCGCCGCGAACGCCAGCATCGTCGCACGCAAGCCTGCCGGCAGCCGGTTCGCAAAGACCGCGATCAGCGCGAGGCCGAAAGCCGTGTCGGTGGTAATGACCGCACCCCAACCGGGCTGCGCCGGTGTTCCCCCGGCGACCGCCAAGTAAAGCCCCACCGGCACCAGCATTCCGCCCAAGGCCCCCGAAAGGGGAAACGCTGCGCTGCGCCAATGCGCCAATGGCCCCACCGCGATTTCCCGCTTCACGTCGGCACCGACGATCACGAAAAACAGCGGCAGCAGCGCGTGGTCGATCCATTCGGCCAGGCCGTGCGACACTTCGCTCGCTCCGAAACCGATGGTGACGGGCGTGTCCCAGAAGCGCTCGAAGCCATCCGCCCATGGGCTGTTGGCCATCACCAGCGCCAGGATCGTCGCAAGCAACAGCGGCCCGCCGGTCACCTCCCGCCCAGCGAACAGCGGCTCGATCTTCCGCAGGAACGCCGACGCGGCGGGCGAGTGATGCGCGCGCGCCGCGGCACGTCCGGTCAGGCGAGGCGATAATCCCATGCCATCGCAATGCTTCGCTTCCCCGGACGGTTGCATCCCAGGCATGTCAGGCTAAGCCCCGGCGGGATAGACGGAGCTACCCTTTGGCCGATGGTCCTGCCCCCACCCTGACGTTACCCGCCCCGGGCGAGCGGCTATTGTCTCTGGACGTGCTGCGCGGGGTGGCGGTGATGGCGATCCTGCTCGCCAACCTGCCCGGCTTCGCATTGCCCGACCCGGCCTATTCCAACCCGATGGCCTGGGGCGGGCAGCGGCCGATCGATATCGGCACGTGGTTCCTGACCGAAACCTTCGTCAACGGACGGATGCGGGGGCTGTTCTCGCTGCTGTTTGGAGCATCGACTCTGCTGGTCATCCAGCGGGCGGATGCGGCAGGGTGGAACGGAGCGTCGTTCCACCTCCGGCGGATGGCGGTCCTGTTCGTCCTGGGCCTGATCCACCTGACATTTATCTGGACCGGCGATATCCTGGCGCATTACGCACTGGTCGGGATCGTCGCACTCGCCTTTGTGGGCCTGACGCCCAGGGTGTTGTGCTGGACCGCTCTGGCCTTTGCGGGACTGTCCATGGCGTTCGGTTTCCTCGATTGCCTGGGGTTGTTCGCTTCGGCTGCTCGGGACACGCCGCGGATGGCGGCGTTATGGGACATCTATCAACAGGCGTTCGGCACGCCCCCTGCTGTAAGCCTCGCCCCGGAGATCGCGGCGATGCGCGGGTCCTGGGCCATGGCGACTGCCTTTCGGCTGGAGAATAATGGCAATCCGCTGATCGACCTCGTTCAGATCGGTCCCGACACGCTCTGCGCCATGCTGCTGGGCATGGCCGCCTTCAAATCCGGCTTCCTATCGGGAGAATGGCCGCGCGCCGGCTATCGTCGCTGGGCCGTGTTGGGCCTTGGTCCGACCATCCTCGCCTATGCCGCCATGGCATGGGGCGTCATGGCAAGCGGTTATGACGTTCGCGCCGTTGCGCTGGTCGAGTTGTTCCTGAACGTACCCTTCCGGCTGATCGGCACGATCGGATATGCAGCGTTGATCCTGTTGCTGATTCACCCCGGCGGCTGGTGGACGGTCCGGATTGCGGCGGCGGGACGGATGGCCTTTACCAACTATATCGCGACCAGCGTACTGATGACGGCGGTCTTTTACGGCCACGGCCTGGGGCAATTCGCCCGCTGGAGCAGGGCCGAACTCTATGTCCTTGCGCCCCTGATGTGGGGCCTGATGCTATTCTGGTCAAAGCCCTGGCTTGCCCGTTTCCGGTACGGGCCGCTGGAGCGAATATGGCGGCTGGCAAGTCGCGGCGTGATCGGCCGGGGAGGATAATTTTTCTGCAAACGCCTCGCAATATGCTTGCGATCCACTCTCATTAGCGCTAGAGCTAAGGCATAATCGATGGAGAGCGCCTTGGTCGTCTGCGTCTGCAATGCCATTCGGGAATCCCAGGTCCGCGATGCGGCTCGCGCCGGTTCCATGACCCCGTGCCAAATGTATCAAGCGCTCGGTCGCCAGCCCAAATGCGGCCAGTGCGCGGTCCTGGCACGGGCCATCATCGAAGAAGAACGCGCCGCCGCCTGAATTCGACCGCAGGCTGACCGCCATGCGACCATAGCCCCCGCGTGCGCGTTGGGGAACTTTGGGAGAGCGGCCATGAACGACCGGGTCAACCTGCAGATCGGCTTGCGCCGCAGCGGCGAGATGGCTGCCGTCTTCATGATCGGCGATGGCTTGCTAGGCCTGTTGCAACCGAAGCGGCATGTCGAACTCTGGCAATCGGACGTGTCGGCGGTCGATATGCTAGTCCGCCCCTTCACCAACCATCCGCTGCGCCGCCGGGCATATGGCCTGCTCCAACTGGCGGCCGGTATCGCCCTGGCCTCTGCCCTGCGAAAGCCATAGCCCCGGGCTAAACGCGGGACGGCCGGATAGGGCGGCGTGGTCGCCGGAACCAGAAGGTCCACACCGCCAACGATCCCAGCAGGGTCAGCGCCAGGCCGCTGACGGTCATCAGCAGCTTCCACGCCACCCCGCCGACACGTCCGGCGTGAAGTGGGTAAAGCATGTTATAGACGCGGGCGGCTTGCGGCATCGCCATCGCGTCACGACTGGTCAACAGACGGCCCGTGGCCGCGTCGAAGGTCAGGGTCGTTCGCCCATTGGGCAACCATTCGTCCGCCCGGCGCATCCGCAGCGTGATCGGGTCACCTGGCTTGCGCGGCACGGACAGGATACGGGGCACGGCGTCGGGGAAACGCTGGCTCGCCGCCGTCAGCATCGCCCGCCAGGGTGGGCTGGCCGCCAGCGGGCCGCCATGCACCTTGCCCGGCCGCAATGCCGCCAGTGCCTTGGCGGGTGAGCCAAACGGGGCGACGACGATCATCGCCACCGGACGAAAAACCATCGCGGCGCCCGTGATGCTTGAAAGCAGCAGGAGCGGCGCGACGACGATGCCTAGATCGCGGTGATGCATGACGATCGCGGGGCGGCTTAACCGCTTGGGAAGCATCCGCCATTTGAAGGTCCGGCGGGTCCGCCACCACAGGATCGTGCCCGACACCACGAAGAACAGCCCACACAGCCCGGCAATGCCGATCACCGTCTCGCCGATATCGCTGGCGAACAGGTGGTGGTGGAAATCGAACAGCCACAGCTCGGGGCGCTCCCACTGGCTGCTCCAGCGCTCGACGATCCGACCGCCCTGGTCAGCATAGGCCCCTGCCCCATGGGCAAGCCGCAGCTGGTGCAGCGCAAAGCCGTTATCGGCGAATATCACGCTCTCGCCGCCTTTTGGCTGGGGCAGCATGCGCTGAACCGCCGCCGCGACTGCGGCCGGATCGCGGACCAGCGGTAGCGCCTTGCCCGGCACCGTGATCAGCGCGGTCTTCCAGACGAGCAGACATCCCGTCAGCCCCAGCAGACCCAGGACCAGACCGATGACACCGCCGGTCCAGCGATGAAGCAGATCGAGCCATTTCATCGTCAGAACCTCACATCCCAGCCAAGCGTAACGGTCCACCCGCGCCCGAAGGATACTGGCGCGTCGGCGAGAAGGACGGGGTCAGCGGCAAGGCATCGCCCGCCCCCTGCGCCTGCGGCATATCCGAGGCAAGACCCGCCGCCGGATAAAGCGCGATCGAGGTCATCGCCATAAGCCGGCAACCCATATTCATGCCCGCCACCCCCTTTGTGGTGAGGGGCTCATAGGCAAAATTCATGCAATTGCAAAGCGGTCGCATTAGTCAGGCGGCGGTAAATGTGTTCGCCGCTGGCCACCAGACGATCTTACTGGCGACAGACAGAAGCATTTTCCGGTAATATCAGTGATGTAGAGGCGAACCATCCGGCGCGGGCACGCGTTGTCGCGGCTCATCATCGAAAGTATGCCATGCCGCATTATCTGATCGCGCAAAGCGAATTGCCTGAGGAACGCGAAGCCCGCCGCCGCCGTGCCGGCAAAAGCTCAGGCGAGACCTACGCCGCGACGCTGGAACAAATGCAGCCGGGCATCAAAACGACGATCGTGTCCCCGGCCGACGATGCAGCCTCCGGTTTTTCGAATGACAAATTGGCGGCGTTCGATGCGGTGTTCCTCACCGGCTCGCCGATGCACGTCTATGATGACAGCTCGGAGGTCCGACGTCAGCTCGACTTCATGCTCCGTGTATTCGCGGCAGGCATACCCTCTTTCGGCTCCTGCGCCGGATTGCAGATCGCGGTTGCGGCCGCGGGCGGACAGGTACGCAAGATGCCCGAGCGGATGGAGGCAGGTATCGCCCGCCGCATCACGCCGACCGATGCGGGGCGCAGCCATCCACTGCTTGCAGGTCGGCCATCCAGCTGGGACGCGCCCGCCATCCATGGCGACGAGGTGGAGGAACTGCCGCCCGGCGCGACGCTGCTTGCTGGCAATGCCGTGACATGGGTGCAGGCGGCGGAAATCCGTTTCGACCGCGGCGTCTTCTGGGGCGTGCAATATCATCCCGAGCTGGCGCTCCGCGAGATTGCGCTGGCCATTGCCGCTCAGGCCGGTGATCTGGTCGAGGCGGGGCTGGCCAATCGCGAAGAGGATGTCAAAGCGTGGAGCGACGATCTCGACGCGCTTTACGAAGCACCCGATGACCGGGCACTGCGCTGGCGGCTGGGGGTCGATGGCGAATTCGCGGAGGAACGGTTGCGCCGCCGCGAACTCGCCAACTTCCTGTCCAACCTCAGGATGTTGAGGGGCTAGCCCGCCGGGCCGTTACGGCCCGACATCCGCCGCGCCGGTCATGACCCGGAGCGCCTTGCCCGCCTTGAAGCCCAACGCCGCACCGACCCGGTCGTCCCAGCCATAGGGATCGTTGCGCACGATCGGCTCTCCGCCATCGTCGAACAGCACCGTCTGATAGAGCAGACGGACGGGGATCTGGCGCGGCAGCTTCACGAAGCTCTCCTTGCCCGTCTCACGTGCCTTGTGCCACTCGTCGGACACGCCTTCGTCCTTGGCCAGCATCTCGGCAAAGCCCAGCGCGTCGTCGACGCGGACGCAACCATGGCTCCGCTGACGCTGGACCATGCCGAACAACGCCTTCGCAGGCGTATCATGCAGATAGATGGCATGATCGTTCAGCATGTCGAACTTGACCAGCCCGAGCGAATTCTTGGGGCCGGGCTGCTGGACGATCCAGCCATCCTTCCAGACCATGTTGTTGGCCTTCAGATAACCGGCCCCCTTCTTGGCCAGATCCTTCTGCTGGATCGAGCGCGGTACGGTCCAGGTCGGGTTGGCCACGAGGCGATAGATGGGCGACCCCAATTGCGGCGTCTCGGTATCCGGCTCGCCGACCACGACCTTGCGGCTGTCGACGATCTTGCCGTCCCGCCAATAGGTCAAGCGGGCGGCGGCGATGTTGACGTCGATGCGCGTGGCGGGCGGCGTCCGCTCCAACCAGCGCAACCGTTCCATCGCAACGGCGATGGCGCGCGCCCGGTCGGCGTTCGACATGTTGAGGATGGCCAGCGCCTCACTGCCGATGATGCCATCGGGCTTCATGCCGTAATCGGCCTGCATCCTGCGGACCGCATCGACGATGGTCGGGCTATAGCTGGTCTCTTGGGCCGCGTTGGGCTCCAGATAGTCGAGGACGACCAGCTCGCGCAGAATGACGGGCAGGCGCGGATCGGCCGTGCCGGGCTTGATCGGCTCGCCGGTGCCCGCGATCTTGATGTCGGCGTCCTGCGGCTGCTGGCGAAGCTTCAGATAGGCGTCGGACAGTCGCTTGTAATTGCCGTCCTGCGGCGCCAGGCTGTTCAGCCATTTGGTCAGATCTCCGCCCCGCAGCGCTGCCGCCAGCCCGGCCTTCAGATCGGGCGACGGGCGCGGCACGGTATATACATCGTAGAGCTTGGTCGGATCAGTCGCGCCCCGCGCCAGGGCCGTGGCGAAGCGGAGAGCCTGTTCGGTGGTCTTGGCCCCATCGCTGCCCGATACGTCGAAAGTCATATGGTCCAGACCATGCGTCGCCCGCCCGTCGATCGCCTGACGCAGCTGTCCGCGCGTGCGGTCGCTCCACTGAGCGGGGCCGGATTCCTCGTTCGTCGAAGACGTGGCATTCTGATCCGTTGCGACCTGACCGCCACAGGCCGACAGCAGCAGTCCCAGCGCCAATACCGATCCCGTCCGCATAACCGTTCGTCACTCCCATATATCAGGTCGTAAACGCACCGAAATGAAGTCGGCTCCCGTTTCGGTCGGAAGGCGTCACCAGGCCATGGTCAGTGAGATGGTGGCATGCGGAACCACCGCCGCCGTCGTCCCGCCCGGCATGTCGAGGCGGCCCAGCCGGTCGTCCCGGACCAGCGCGACGATGTCGGCCTGCAAGGTCGCGGTGCTCCCACCAAGATTGATGGGCTGAGACAGCGTAAGCCCGCCGCTGCCGTAGAGGCGCGTGCCGCTGCCCTCCGCGTAGAAGCCGTTCCAACCGACGCCGACCATTACCGGCACGCCGAGCGACGGCCCATTCTCCCGGGTGAGGAGCTTGAAAGACGGGTTGATCCCGGCAATCGTATAGAAACCACCCTCACCCTGCGTTCGGCGGGTGATCGCGGCGCGCGGCTTCAAACGCCCCAGCCCGCGATCCGCCGTGTAGAGGATGCTTACGCTCGCTTCGTGCGTCGTGGAGGCGACCCCGTTGGGGCTGGTCTTGAGCGTATAGGTCGCAGCCGTCGTCAGCCCTTTCGCCGGACGCCAGGCGAGCCCAAGCAGGTTGTTACTCTCGTACCAGGCGCGCGGCTTGACCCTCTCGTCCGAACGAGGGGCGTGAAAACCGTTGGAGCTTTGTCCGATGACGAACAGATCGCCGTTACCGTCGCCGCTGCGCCGAAGCACCAGTGCGCCGCCAAAGGCCATATGCAGCGGAACCCGGTCAAGCGCGGCATCGTCATCGTCCAGCGCACCGCGCGCATAATCGCCGTTGCGGATGTCGAGCGTGACGACCGGATGCCAGTCCCTGCCCCCATCCTTCACATCGATCTCCGACAGGGTGGCATCCTCGGTATCGGCGAACGGGATCGACTGGCCCCGGGCGGGACCGGCGGCCCCGGCGATGGCGAACGCGATCGCCGCCATCACCGCACCCTGATCGCGCCTCACGAACTCCGACGGACCAGCCAGACCGTATCGCCCGCATCGTCCAGTACAAAGATCGCCCCGTCCGCGCGGGTCTGGATACTGACCGGACGACCATAGACTTCGCCCTTCTTGGCATCGGCGACGAAGCCGGTCAGGAAGGGCTGCGGCGCGGCGGTCGGGCGGCCGCCTGCAAATGGCACGGCCAGCACGTCATAGCCGCTGAAGCTGGACCGGTTCCACGAACCATGTCGCGCGACATAGGCGGTTTGCCCCGCATTCCCCTTGTCGAACGCGAGACCCAGCGCGGCGGCATGGGCACCGACCGCCACATCGGGCATCAACGTCGTCGCCAGCAGGTCACGGCGTTCATTCGCATGGCGGGGGTCCTGCTTGCCATAATAGCTGTACGGCCAGCCATAGAAGCCGCCCTCCTTCACCCCGACCAGATAGTCGGGCGAGATGTCGTCGCCAATCTCGTCCCGTTCGTTTACCGCCGTCCACAACACCCCGCCGGGTGCCCAGGCCATGCCGACCGGATTGCGCAGGCCCGAGGCGTAGAGCCGCTCCCGCCCGCTCGCCAGATCGACCGCGAGGATCGCGGCGCGGCGCTTTTCCTCGTCCATACCAAACTCGCCGACATTGGAGGCCGAGCCGACCGAGACATAGAGCGTGCGGCCATCCGGGCTGAGCAGCAGGTTGCGGGTCCAGTGGTTGTTATAACCTCCGGCAGGCAGCGCGATCAGCGGCTTTGACATAGCGGTGATCGTCGTCTGGCCGGGCTGGAACGGAAAGCTCACCACGCCGTCGGTGTTCGCGACATAGAGCCGCCCACCGACATATTGCATCCCGAACGGCTGGTTCAGCCCCTCGCGTAGCACGAAGCGTTGTTCCGCCACCCCGTCCCGATCCGCATCGCGCAGGAGCGTCAGGCGATTGGCGCTGAAGCCGGTGGTCTTGGACAGCGCCTGTCCGCGCTGAACCTCGGGATCGGCGTCGAGCTTGGGCTTGGTCCGCGCCTCCGCGACGATCACATCTCCATTGGGCAGCAACAGCGCCTGGCGTGGATAATCGAGACCGCCTGCGAATTTCACCACCTCATAGCCGCGCGGTGCGACGGGCTTGCGCCCTTCCGGCCAACCGATGGTCTTGGGATGGTTGACCACCGACTCCGTTGCATAGGGCTCGGGCTGTGGTGGCAGGCCGACGACCTTCGATGTCGACTGGGCGGAGGCCCCGCCTGCGACCATGGTCGAGGCGAGGAGAAGATGGGCGAAGGCGATCCTGTTCATGCTGGCTCCCGGCTGCGTGAGCGAGGAACCACCCGATCCGGCCGTATATCCGCCGCCGGGACCGGGACATGAAATGTTACACGCCCCCGATCCGCATGTCGCGGTAACGCGGGTTGAGAATATGGAAGACCAGCAGCGCGACGAGATAGGCGACGCCGCACGCGATGAAGAAGGGCTGATAGCTCCCCACCCGGTCGAGCAATGCCCCCAGCGCCTTGGACGCGATGAAGCCGCCTGCTGCCCCGGCAAAACCACCCAGGCCGATCAGTGTCCCTTGCGCATAGCGGGGAAACTGGTCGCCGGGCAGCGCGAAGAGGTTGGTCGAGAAGCCCTGATGCGCGGCACAGGCCAGACCGATCATCGCCACCGCAACCCAGATGCTGCTTGCCTGTGCGGCGAACATCACCGGCAGGGCGAACAGCGCGCAGGCGAACATCGCCCGCTTGCGCGCGCGGCCCGTCTCGACACCACGCTTCAACAGCCGTGACGAATACCAGCCGCCGACGATCGCACCGACATCGGCCATGATATAGATGGCGACCAGTGGCGGCCCGAAATTCTTCAGATCATAGCCGTAACGGCTGTGGAAGAAATCCGGCAGCCAGAACAAAAAGGTCCACCAGACCGGATCGATCAGGAAGCGCCCGGTCATGTAGGACCAGGATTCGCGGTGCCGCAACACGGTCAGGAAGCCAGCGCGGCCCGTCGTCTCGACCGGTTCTGCCTCGATCCAGGCACGCTCCTCGGATGTAATGCGCGGATGGCTGTGCGGCGGGTGATAGAGCCGCCACCACGCGGTCAGCCAGACAAGGTTGAACAGCCCGGTGACGATGAAGGCCCAGCGCCAATCGAGCACCAGATCGGCGATCAGGAACCCGATCAGCAGCGGCGTCACCACCGCGCCGACATTGGCCCCGGCATTGAAGATGCCGATCGCCATCGCGCGTTCCTTTTTGGGAAACCATTGCGAAGCGGCCGCCAGTGCCGATGGGAAGGTGCCCGCCTCCCCCAGCGCCAGCGGGATGCGGGCGAGCGCGAAACCGGTCGTCGAGGTGACGAGCGTCTGCGCGAAATGCCCGACCGTCCACGCGCCCATCGCCAGCATATAACCCGCACGCGGTCCGATCCGGTCGATCAGCCAGCCGAACAGCAGGAAACCCAGGCCATAGGCCACCTGGAAATAGCCGGTGATGTCGCCGTAACCGCTGTTGGTCCAGCCATAGAGTGCGGTCAGCTGCGGCTTGAGCACGCCCAGCACCAGCCGGTCGATGTAACTCAGCACCACGGCGGCGAAGAGCAGTCCGCAGATGACCCAGCGCACCCGCCCGCGCGGGGGCGGCACGGCCTGGGCCACGGTGTCTGGCGCGGTGGCGGCGGCCTGGGTCAGATCGCTCATCTCACCGACTCCACCCTCTTTACCAACTCCATAGCGTCCCGTCCTCCAGACGGTTCACCGGCAGATAGGCACGCTTGTACGGATACGTCTCGGCCAGCGCCTCGTCGATCTCGACGCCCAGGCCGGGCGCGTCGCCGGGGTGCATCATGCCGTCCTCGAAGCGATAATGATGCGGGAAGACCGCATCCGTCTCATCGGTGTGCGGCATATGCTCCTGAATGCCGAAATTGGGGATCGACAGCCCGAAATGCAGCGCCGCCGCCATGGTGACGGGTGACAGGTCTGTCGCGCCGTGGCAGCCGGTGCGCACCTGATAAAGGTCCGCCAGCGACGCGATCTGCCGCAAATGGGTCAGCCCGCCCGCATGGACGACGGTGGCGCGGATATAGTCGATGAGCCGGTTCTCGATCAGATGCTTGGCATCCCAGATTGAATTGAAGATCTCGCCCACCGCCAGCGGTGTCGTCGTATGCTGGCGGATCAGGCGGAAGGCATCCTGATCCTCGGCGGGGGTCGCATCCTCGATCCAGAAGGGCCGATAGGGCTCCAGATCCTTGCCCAGCCGCGCCGCCTCGATCGGGGTCAGGCGGTGATGGACATCGTGGAGCAGATGGACGTCCCAGCCCAGCGCCTCACGCGCGGCGGCGAAAAGTTCGGGAACAACGCGCAGATATTTCTCGGTCGACCAGACGCTTTCGGTCGGCAGGTCGGCATCGGCGGGTTCGTAGCGCTGCCCCGCCTTGGCGACGCCATAGGTGGAGGCGAGGCCCGGCACGCCGCATTGCAGGCGGATCGCGCGATAACCCTCGTCGCGGTGCCGGATCGCGGTGGCGATCGTGTCCTCGATCGTTGTGCCATTGGCATGGCAATAGACCATGCAGCCTTCACGCGCGGCCCCGCCCAGCAGCTGATAGACAGGCAGTCCGGCGACCTTGCCCTTGATGTCCCACAGCGCCATGTCGACCGCCGCGATCGCGGTCATCGTCACCGGCCCGCGCCGCCAGTATGCGCCCTTGTAGAGATACTGCCAGATATCCTCTATCCGGTGCGCCTCGCGTCCGATCAGGCAGGGGATGACATGGTCCTGCAGATAGCTGGCGACGGCCATCTCGCGTCCGTTGAGCGTGGCATCGCCAAGGCCGGTGGTGCCGTCGTTGCACTCGATCTTCAGCGTGACGAAGTTGCGCCCCGGTGAGGTAACGATCAGGCGGGCGGAAACGATCTTGGGCATGGAAACGTCCTTCAGGCGAACACGAACGCGACAGAAGGATGGCCGCACGATGCGGCATGGCGGATCGGGTCTTGCCACCGGGTCATTCAGGCCCCTCCTGTCAGGCAGCCGGTCCAACCCGACTTGCCAATTGGTCTGATAGCGGTAACGTGCGGGCCAAGCGTCGGCTTGTCAATCGTCGACACATCGGGAGAGTATGGCATGAAACGGATTCGCGCATGGACCACCGCGCTGTCCCTGTCCTTGGTCGCACTGCCATGTCCGGCGGCGGCAGAGGACGGCTATGCGCTATGGCTGCGCAGCGTCGCACCATCGGTCGGACAGGTAAATGTCAGGGTGTCGGGGGTGTCAGCGACGCTCGATCTGGCTGCCTCCGAGCTGCGCCGCGCGCTGCCTTCCGGCACGCCGCCCGTCATGGTCGCGACGGCGGCCGACCCCGCCCTCCGTTCGCTGCGCCTGCCGTTCGAGGGGTTGGGTGACGAAGGCTATCTCGTCCGTAGCGTCACGCTGGACGGGCAGAACGTCCTACTAGTCGCGGGCAACAGCGATCGCGGCGCACTCTATGGTGCGTTCGCGCTGATCCGCCACCTCGCTACCGGCGGCAAGGCGAACAGCGTCAGGCTGCGTTCAGTGCCCAAGGTCAAGCTGCGCGTGCTCAACCATTGGGACAATCTCGATGAAACCGTCGAGCGCGGCTATGCGGGCCAGTCGCTGTGGGACTGGTGGACGCTGCCCGACTTCAAGGACCCGCGCTATATCGACTATGCCCGCGCCAATGCCTCGATCGGGATCAACGGCACCGTCCTGAACAACGTGAACGCGAAGGCTGACAGCCTGACCGCGCCCTATATCGCCAAGGCGGCGGCACTGGCGGACGTGTTCCGTCCTTGGGGTATCAAGGTCTATCTGTCGGTCAAATTCTCCGCCCCGATCGAGTTGGGCGGCCTGAAGACCGCCGATCCGCGCGACCCAGCGGTGGCGGCGTGGTGGAAAGCAAAGGCCGACGAAATCTATCGCACCATCCCCGATTTCGGTGGCTTCCTGGTCAAAGCGAACAGCGAGGGCCAGCCCGGCCCGCACGACTATGGCGCATCCCATGCGGACGGCGCGAACATGCTGGCCGCTGCGGTCAAGCCCCATGGCGGCATCGTGATGTGGCGCGCCTTCGTCTATGCCGAGACCGACCCCGAAGACCGCGCGAAACAGGCCTATACCGAGTTCAAGCCGCTCGACGGCAAATTCGCCGACAACGTGCTGGTGCAGGTGAAGAACGGCGCGATCGACTTCCAGCCACGCGAGCCTTTCCATCCGCTATTCGGCGCGATGCCGCACACGCCGCTAATGATCGAGTTCCAAATCACCAAGGAATATCTGGGCTTTGCGACCCACCTCGCCTATCTCGGCCCGCTGTTCACCGAGGTGCTGGACTCCAAGACAGGACGCAGGCCGGGTGAGACGGTGGCCGATGTCGTCGACGGTCAGGCCGAACATCACACGCTGTCCGGCATGGCGGGCGTCGCCAATATCGGGCGCGATCGCGACTGGAGCGGATCGACCTTCAACCAAGCGAACTGGTACGCCTTTGGGCGTCTGGCCTGGGACCCCGATCTCTCGGCGGAGGATATTGCGCGCGCCTGGGCCGCACAAACCTTCGGCACCGACGCCCAGGTCATCGATACCGTCACCGCGATGATGATGGGAAGCCGGGAAGCGGTGGTCGATTATACCGGCGCGCTGGGCCTCGCGCATCTGATGGCGACGGGTCATCATTATGGGCCGGGACCATGGGTATCCGAACTGGCCCGGCCGGAATGGAACCCGACCTATTATCATCGCGCCGATGCCGACGGGATCGGCTTCGACCGCACCGCCTCGGGCAGCAACGCGGTCGGCCAATATGCGGGGCCGGTGGCCAAGGCATTTGCCAAGCCGGAGACGACGCCCGAGTCCATGGTCCTCTGGTTCCATCACCTGCCGTGGGACCGACGGATGAAGGATGGCCGCACCCTCTGGGAGGATTTGGTCGCCCATTATGATCGCGGCGTAGCCTATGTCGTGCAGATGCAGCGCCAATGGGAAAGTCTGCGCCCGAAGATAGATGCCGAGCGGTGGCAGAAGACGGCAACCTATCTCGCCGTTCAGGAACGCGAGGCCCGGTGGTGGCGCGATGCGAGCCTGGCCTATTGGATGTCGGTCAATCATCGCCCGCTGCCCGCCGGGGTGCGGGCGCCCGACCATGATCTGGCCTGGTACAAGGCGCAGCGCGTTCCCTACGCGCCGGGGCACACCTCATAAGACGGTTAATGGTCGTGGCCTGTCATGGCCGCGACCGACCGCTATTCCTCACCGGCAAAACCAGAATTATAAGCTTTGGTCGGGCCGGTGCCGGTCTGCTTGCCGATCTGTAAAACGATTGTAGCAAAATAAACGACTTTCGGCCGGCGCCTGGACTTAGCGCTCTCGTTTCATCTTGATACGGCCGGGCTGTGGCAGAACGGCCATAGTTCGTCACGAACCCGTTGCGGCCTAACCAATTTTCATTGACTTGTGGACCAATAGCGCAGAACGATAGCGCTATCAGCATACGCCGCATTAGACGGTTGGAGGGGATAGCATGGTTAACGGCATCGTCATGGCCGACGCATCGGCAGACCGCGAGACGCGTGTTCCCAGCCATCATCGCGGGCCACCGGCACCCTGATCCGACACCGACCCGATCCAACGAAATCAATCCGCATGTCGCAACGAACGACAGCGGGCCGCAAGAGAGGACCTGACATGAAATCCGTGCCCACCATCCGGCTCAGCCGCATCGCCCTGCTTTGCGCCACGGCCGTTGGCGCGATGAGCGCTTCGACGGCCTGGGCGCAGGCGGTTCCCGCCCCGCAAGGGCAGATACTTAATGACGGCCAGGATAACGGCCGCTCCGTGCCGCCCGCACCGCAAACCGATCAGACCCCGGGCACGCCCTCCGAAGACATCGTCGTCACCGGCTATCGCTCGAGCCTTGCGAAGTCGACCAATGCCAAGCGCGCGGCGACCGGCTTCACCGACTCGATCTTTGCCGAGGATATCGGCAAGTTTCCGGACACCAACATCGCGGAATCCTTCAATCGCATTCCGGGCGTCACCATCACCCGCGACGTGACCGGCGAAGGCACCAACGTCGCCATTCGCGGCCTGGGATCGAACTTCACCAACGTCACGCTGAACGGCGCGCCGATCGCGGTCGCCTCCTCGGGTTCGACCGACGCGCAGGGCACCGACCGCTCGGTCGACCTCAGCTTCTTCCCGACCGACCTGTTCACCAAGCTGACCGTGAACAAGAGCTACACCGCCGACCTGCTGGAAGGCGGCGCGGCGGGTAATATCGACCTGCGCTCTGCCCGCCCGTTCGACCGCAGCGGCCCCTTCCTCGCCTATAACATCCAGGGGTCGAAGCAGACGCCGGAAGACCGGATCGGTGCGCGTGGCTCGCTGATCGGCAGCTGGCGCAACGAAACGTTCGGCGTCCTTGCGGGCGTCTCGGCGCAGCGCCTGTTCACCGACACGCGCGGTTTCGAGACGATCGGCTATACCAACCCGCAGTTGACCGCCGCACAATGCGGTACGACGACCGTTTGCAACACCGGCACCGGTGGCGGCAACTGGACGATCCCGTCCACCGTTCCGAATGGCGCAGGTGCGGGCCTGATCCCCGGCACGGTGATCGACCGCAACTTCCTGCTCGCCAACAATCCGGGCGCGACCATCCAGCAGATCGACAACGGCCTGCTGCCGCGCCTGGGCCGCGTGACCAGCATTCGCGGTCCGCGTGACCGCATCAATGCGATCCTGAGCGCCGAATATCGCCCGACCGACGAGCTGCATTTCTATGTCGACGGCCTGTACGGCTTCAAGAAGAACGAGCTGACCCGTGAGAATATGGCCTGGATCGTCCGCAACGGCGCGATCATCCCGACCAACCTCACCTTCGACAAGTCGGATTGCAGCGCGGGCTGCACCGTCACCGGCGGCACCTTTGCCAATGCCCAGTTCTTCAACGAATTCCGCCCCTATACCGAGACGACGCGCCTCTGGAGCGTCAATCCGGGCGCCGAGTGGCAGATCAACGACAAGCTGAAGCTGAACTTCCAGGGTAATTACGCCCGGTCGACCTTCCACCGCGAAAGCCCGACCGTCGGCATGACGACGCCGCTGGGCGTCGGCAACACCGTCACCTTCTCGAACAATGGCGGCATCCCGACGATCACTAGCGCGCTGGACCTGAACGATCCTAAGAATTTCGGCTGGTATGCGGGCAGCCGCGTCAACCTGCAGGACGAGCGTCGCCTGAACATCAACAAGGGCCTTCGCGGCGACCTGACCTGGGGCGACACCGCGCTGAACCTGAAGGTCGGCGGCGCTTATGACGACACGTCGCGCCGCATCCGGGGCTTCGACAACAGCCAGTTCTGGCAGAACGCCGTGTGCGGCAACAACCCGAACGTCGCCGTCCCCTCGCCCAACTCGCAGCCGCCCTGCGAAGGCCTGAACGCACCGGGCGCAGCCCCTGCGGGCTATCCGACTTATCCGGGTTATGGCACGGGCTTCAGCTCGGGCATGAGCGGCCCGGTCAGCTATGGCGGGTCGCTGATCCCCAACAGCGCGGCCCCCAGCTATCTGTCGCCGGGACCCGCCGGTTTCGTGACGGTCAATTGGCCCGCCTTTGCCAAGGCCAGCAACTACCAGTTCTTCCACGACAACGC
This sequence comes from Sphingomonas parapaucimobilis NBRC 15100, assembly GCF_000787715.1. Lineage (GTDB taxonomy): Bacteria > Pseudomonadota > Alphaproteobacteria > Sphingomonadales > Sphingomonadaceae > Sphingomonas > Sphingomonas parapaucimobilis. The sequence continues at coordinate 75,326 of NZ_BBPI01000069.1, read as the reverse complement.
GCCTGAGAATGGCGGCGCGAACACGGGCGCCAGCGCGGGTTTCATCCGCGAGGTCGTGAAGTCGGCCTTCGCGACCGTCAACGGCGCGCAGGAACTGGGCGGCAACACGCTGCGCTTCAATGTCGGCCTGCGCTACGTCAACACGATCCAGACGATCTCGGGCCGCGTCTCGCTGCCCGATCCCCGCAACACCACCGCTTCCGGCGCGTCGTTGCCCGACGGCAGCCGTTACCCGAGCATCATCAACATCGCTGAGACGCGCAACGTCTATTCCGAATGGCTGCCCGCCGCGACCTTCGCCTATGATATCGGCGAGCATGCCGTGGTCCGTGTCGCGGGTTCGCGCACCATGACCCGGCCCGATCCCTCGGCACAGCTGCCGGGCATCAACTTCGGCGCGCCCTCGGCCGACCAGGCCTCGATCGGCAACCCGGCACTCGCGCCCTATCTGTCGACCAATCTCGACCTGGGCTTCGAATATTATACCGGCCGTGAGGGCGTGATCAGCTTCAACGCGTTTCGCAAGTCGCTGGAAGGGTTCACCACCACCGCGATCAGCACGGTGCCCTTCTCGAACCTGGCGCAGTATGGCATCACCTATGACACGCTGAACCCGACGCAGCAGATCGCGATCAACGCGCGCGGTGGGCCTGGTGCGGCCCAGGTGCAGGTCACGTCACAGGTCAACGTGCCCAACAAGCTGACCATCAACGGCCTGGAATTCCAGTGGGTTCAGCCGCTCGACTTCCTGACCCGCGCGATCGGCATCACCGGCTTCGGCTTCAACGCCAACGCCACGATCGTCGACCAGCGCAGCGACGGCCCGGCCGTTGCGTTCGGCGTGGCGCCCTTCACCTACAATATCACCGGCTATTACGAGAAGAACGGCGTCATGCTGCGCGTCGCCACGACCTCGCGTCAGGGTGCTCAGAACAGCGGTGCGGCGCAGAACGGCATCCCCAACGCGGCGCTGTTCGGCACCGACTATACCACCTACGACTTCTCGTCGGCCTTCGACCTCGACAAGATCTTCGGGATTGCCGGTGCGCCGCAGCTGACCGTCAACGTCGCCAACTTCACCAATGCGACGCTGCGCTCCTACTTCCAGTTCGAGAACGCGACGTTCACCCAGTACAAGCCCGGCCGTCAGTTCCTGATCGGTCTGCGCGGCACCTTCTAAACTTTCCATCGCTCTTCCCTCGCGAGCGGATCGAGGCCCCGGCGAAAACCGGGGCCTTTTTTTGCGCGCGGTGCCGCCATCATATGCGGGCGAGGGCCATAGTTTGAGGCCGGTTAATGAGCGTTTCGCGCTTTTCGCTTTATAGAGTATCGTACGCTGGTGACAGCCGCATCCCCATCATTCCGTGAGACGCATGGCAAGGGCGTCGCTGCCGTCAGTGCTGGCGTGGAAACGCCCCCCTTTCTCACCGGCGGTGGCGATTGTGCCGATCGGATCGCTTACATGGACTGGTCCGCCACGGCGCTCGGCCCGGTCGAGCGCTGGACGATCGCGCTGAAGATGACGCTTGCCTTGGTGCTGCGTTCGACCGTTCCGTACCTCCTGCTCTGGGGAGAGGACGGAGTGATGCTGTACAACGACGCTTATGCCGCGTTTGTCGGGGACAGCCATCCGAAATTGCTGGGCAAGACGGTCCATGACGGCTGGCCCGACCATACCGCTTTCAGCGACGTCATCATGACCGCCGGTCTCGGCGGCAAGACACTGCATTTTCCGGACCGGCCGGTGACCCTCTGCCGTGATGGGCAGCAAATGCAGGCCTGGGCCAATTTCGACATTTCGCCCATCGCCGATGCACAGGGCAAGCCGGTCGGCGTCCTTTGCCTGATGGCCGACACGACGCAGCGGGTGCTGGCGGAACGCCGCGCCGCGTTCCTGTTGACCCTGTCCGATCATATTCGTGCGCTGGAGACACCGACCGAGATCATGGCGCTGGTGGCGGAGCGACTGGGTGAGGAACTGTCGGCCAGCCGCGTCTTCTATGCCGAGATCACGTCGCAAGGCTGGATGACCGTGGAGCGCGATTATGCGCGCGGCGTATCGTCGATCGTCGGCCGCCATTCGCTGGTCAGTTTCGGACCGGACCTGCTGGCCGCCTATCGTGGCGGCGCGCCGGTGGTCGTCACCAATGTCGGTGCCGACCACCGTCTGAGCGAGGGCGCGCGTTCGGGGCTTCAGGCCCGCGAGGTCGGCGCGTTCGTCGATGTCGTGCTCTTCGAGGAAACCGAATGGGTCGGCCTGCTCGCGGTCCAGAGCGCCACGCCGCGCATCTGGACACCCGAGGAGGAAGCGCTGGTCCAGAATGTCGGCGAACGGGTCAAGGTCGCGGTCGAACGTGCCCGCGCCGAGATGGCGCTGCGCGAACTGAAGGACACGCTGGAGCAGCAGGTCGTCGAGCGCACCGCCGAAATCCGCCGCTATCACGAGATCGTCGAGGCAATCGCCTCGCCCATCTGCGCTTTCGACACGGACTATAGGCTGATCGCCTTCAACAAGGCGCATAATCAGGAATTCCGACGGATCTTCGGTTTCGAAACCAAGATCGGTGACGTCTTGCCAGACCAATTCGTGCCTGATCAGCGTGATGCCATCCGATCGCTGATGACCCGCGCGCTGACCGGCGAGCATTTCACCGTCGCCGAAGCCTTTGGCAATCCGGATTTCGTCAGACCGAACTGGGAAATCACCTATACGCCGCTTCGTGACAGCGCGGGTCGGGTGATTGCAGCCTTTCATCAGGCCACCGACATTTCCGAGCGCCTGATGGCCGCAGCCGAACTGGAAGCGGCGCAGGAGGCTCTGCGGCAAAGCCAGAAGGTGGAGGCGATGGGCAGCCTGACCGGCGGCGTCGCGCACGACTTCAACAACCTGCTGACCCCGATCATCGGCTCGCTGGACATGCTGATGCGCAGGGGCTCCGGCACGGCGCGTGAAAAGCGGTTGATCGACGGTGCGCTCCAATCGGCCGAACGCGCCAAGACCCTTGTCCAGCGGCTTCTCGCCTTCGCCCGCCGCCAGCCGCTTCAGCCGACCGCCGTTGATCTGAGCCAGCTGGTCGACAGCATGGCCGACCTGATCGAATCGACGGTCGGCCCGACCATCACGCTGGAGGTTGAGGTCGCCGACGCCCTGCCCCCCGCCAGGGCCGACGCCAACCAGCTTGAGATGGCGCTGCTCAATCTGGCGGTCAATGCGCGTGATGCCATGCCGAACGGCGGCACGCTGTCGGTCAAGGTCCACCGCTACGGGGTCGACAGCCAGCAGATCGTCGACGTTCCGGCGGGTGATTATATCTGCCTGAGCGTGGGCGATACCGGCATGGGCATGGATGAGGCGACCCGCCAGCGCGCGATCGAACCCTTTTTCTCGACCAAGGGCGTCGGCAAGGGGACGGGCCTGGGGCTGTCCATGGTGCATGGTCTGGCAGCCCAGCTTGGCGGCGGCCTGACGATTTTGAGTGCGCTGGGGCGGGGGACGGCGATCACACTCTGGCTGCCGCTCAGCGACGTCAAAACGGCGACGACCGCGCCTGTGGTCCCTGCCTCGGCAAAGGCCGATGGCACCGGCACCGTCTTGCTGGTGGACGACGAGGACCTGGTGCGGATGAGCACCGCCGACATGCTGGCCGATCTGGGCTACGGCGTGGTCGAGGCATCGTCCGGCGAACAGGCACTGGAACTGGTGCAAGCCGGGCTGCGCCCCGACCTGCTCGTTACCGATCACCTCATGCCCGGTCTGAGTGGCGCGCAGCTGGCCCGCGACCTGCAGGGCAAACTGCCCGGGATTCGTTGCATCATCGTATCAGGCTATGCCGAGGCGGAGGGGATGGACATTGAGATGGCGCGGCTGACCAAGCCGTTCCGCAGCGAGGAACTGGCGGCCGGTCTGGCCGCCATCGGAGTGCAGGCCTCCGGCGCTTCTGCCTTCGCAAACCGGACGGCCCCCGAAGAAGGGGACGCCGCCCGGCCGATCATCGCTCAATAATCGTCGAAATTGTCAAAGGCGGAATTGCCTTCGTCAAAACGGCCTCCATCGTCATCGTTGAACGTGTTGATGGTAATATTCTCGGGTTGGCCCATAAAGCCCTGACCTCCGCCGCCGAACAAGCCGCCAACACCGCCGCCGCGATGGCCCAACATGTCGGACAGGCCGGAAAACAGCATCTCGCCGCCGACGACGCCTGCCGCCGTGGTGCCCGCGCTGCGCAGGAAGCTGCCCAGCCCGCCACCGCCGGAGAAGACGCCGGGCCGGGCCTCGGCTGGGGGTGGTGAATAGCTGTCTTCGGTCCGCGAACCCCAGGGACCGCCAGCACCGCCCTGCGGCAGGAAGCTGTTGCTTGCCGGTGCCGGGCGCGCCAGCTGCTCACGCTCCAGCTCGGTGATCCGCTGCTGGGCGGCGTGAAGCGACTGGTCGGCGACGATGGCATGCTGGACCAACAGATAGGCCGCATCCGGATTGGATGACAGCGTACGGGCGATCATGGCATCGGCCTCGGGGTCCTTCATACGCGCGCGCGCAACAGACAATTCATCGAGAAACCGAGTGAGCAGCGTGTGTTCTTCGACGTTCATCGGGGCACTCCAGTCATACGCCCCGAAAGATCGTCCAGTCCGCCGCCAAATCAAGACTGGACGGCGTGGATGACCGATTATTCATCCCGACGGCATCTTGCCTCCAGCCTCATGAACGACCTCGCTGCTCCCACTCATATTCCTTTTGCAAAGCAAGTTCGTCGCGCCCTGCTGTCAGTATCGCCTGCTCGCGACCATCTTCAGCAAACGACACGACAAAGTCCTTCGTCGGAACATCGCCATCGATCGTCCGGTCTTCAGGTGACGCGACATGTCCGACATAGCGCAGGCTGAGGTCGTAATGACCCGACCAGAAAAACGGCACCTCCTGATAGCCGCCATTCGCCTGCCCCATGAAATGCCGGGCGAGCCACTGGCCCATGCGCTGTGCTACGACCCAATGCTCGACCCGAATGGAATGGCCAAGCCGGAGATCCGGCGCGTTGGCGATATCACCGATTGCGTAGATGGCGGGATCGGACGTCTGCAGTCGCGCATCGACCTTCACGCCGCCGCCATCGGCCTTGGCGGCCAGATCGAGCCCGGCCGCTTCCGCCAGTTCCACCCGCGGTCGCACCCCGATTCCAGCGACGACGATATCGCCGGTCACTTCGGAACCGTCGTCGAGCATGGCGACATGGCCGTCCCAGCGCGCGATGCGGCGGTTCAGATGGAACGCGACGCCCTTGGACTCGTGCAGGTTGCGGATCATTGCGCCGACTTCAGGCCCGGCCGTCTTCTCCAGCGGCAGTTCGTCTTCGGATATGACCACGACTTCCAGCCCCCGTGCAATCAGCGAGGCGGCAACCTCCAGGCCGATATAGCTCGACCCGATCACGATGGCGCGCTTCGCCTGCCCTGCCGCAGCGATCAGCCGATCGGCATCGGCCAGTGTTCGCAAGGCGAACACATCCCCGCGATCCGCACCGTAAAAATCGGGAGACACGACCGCCGCGCCCGTTGCCAGCACCAGCCGGTCATAAGACATGGTATCACCATCCGTCAGGACGACCGCTTTGGCCGCGCGGTCGATCCACGACACCGCCATGCCCGAACGCAGGTCCACGCCCTCCAGCACTGGGAGGCTCGTTTCGTCGCGCTTTGCCTTGCCCGCCAGATACTGTTTTGAGCAGAAGGTGCGATCATAAGGCGCATCACCCTCCTCGCCAATCACCGTCACCGTCGCGCCTGCTCCGTGGCGCGCCAGCATTTCGGCACAGGCGTGCCCCGCGGCGCCAGCGCCGATGATGACGATACAGCCAAGGTCGGTGGTGTCCGCCGCTTTGGGTGCAGGGACCGGATCGGCGGAACCGATTACCCGCAATTGGCCGTCATCCTCGACCACTTCGAACCGCTCCAGCGGTGCGAAGGCGGGCGCCCCCACCGCCTCGCCCGTCTCGATATCGAAACGGGCATGATGCCAGGGGCAGCGAAGCGTGCCGTCCGCGACGATCCCGTCGGCCAGGGGCGCTTTCAGATGCGTACACTGGCCCGCCAGCGCGCAGACCCGCCCCTTGTGCCGGACAAGCACGACATCCTGTCCGTCCAGCATACCGACGACGATCCGCCCCTCCTGCACGTCGCTAGAGGCGATGCCCTTCGCCAGATCACGATCCGCCATCGCCTCTTGCCTTTCCGATCTCGCTGGGGGTCAGTCGGCGCGCTGGAGCGCGGTCGCGGCCAGATGCTCACCGATGAACCAGACCTGCGGCTCGTTGGAGCGGATGATGTCGCTGACCAGCAGGTCGTTGGTGCCGTCATCGCCGGACTCGTCGGCGGTCTTTGCGCCCTCATGCGCCTGTTCCAGCACGACCCGATGCGCCTCCAGCAGGCGGGCGAGCATCGTCGGCACATCCTCGCGGCCCCGTGGCGGACGCGGGATACGTGTCATCTCTGCCACGTCATGCGGCGTTGCGATGCTAATGCCTCCCAGCGCCTGGATACGCTCGGCCACCATGTCGACCAGCTCGGCCTGTTTCTCGTAATGCGTGTCGAGCAGCAGATGGAGCTGGTAAAAGGTCGCCCCCGACATCTGCCAATGATGCTTCTTGTAGAGATCGCGCAGCATCATCGTGTCGGCCAGAACCTGGTTCAGAATCGATACGCTTTGCTTGCGGGCATTTTCGGACAGACCAAGCGGCAAGTCCTTCAGTGTGCCGAACGGCTGGATTTCGCGATATTCGATCTTGTACTGCGGCTGCGCCTGGTCGGTATCGGCCACGACTTTACTCCGATCATGGATATGGACCGTGGCCAAGCGCTTACGTTGGCGCAGGGTTCCATGAATTTTGCGGCATCGCGCGGGCGACGAGAATTATCGCCTGTGATCCAAATTAATTTCTGTTGGGCGACATTTGTCAGGAACGGACCGTGTCGTGCGGCGTCCAGCATGGGCTTTCAAGGAACCCGGCCGCATGATCCAACCGACCTTCGTCTTTCTCCACGCCCTGGGCTCCAGCCGTCGGGAATGGGAGCCGGTATGCCAGCATCTCGGTGATGCGCCCTGTATCGCGCTCGACTTGCCGGGCTTTGGCGCGCGGATCGATGAAGGCTATGCCGATGTCGCCGCAATGGCCGACGATCTGGCCGACACGATCCGCCACCACCGCCTGACCGCCTCTATTCTGGTCGGGCACAGCATGGGCGGCAAGATCGCCACGATCGTCGCGGCCCGCGCCGCGGCGGGGGAGATCGGGCTGGCCGGGGTCGTCGGCGTGGTGCTGGTCGCAGCCTCCCCGCCCTCTCCCGAACCAATGGAAGAGGAACGGCGCACGCAGATGATCGGCTGGGTCGATAGCGGATCGATCGGGCAAGAGGATGCCGAGACCTTCGTGAAGGCCAATACCGCGTCGGCGTTGCCACCTGAACGGCATGATCGGGCAGTTGCGGACGTACAAGCTTCGAGCCGAGAGGCGTGGCTCGGCTGGCTGGAGCGCGGAAGCCTGGAGGACTGGAGCGGCCAGGTCGGCCGGATTTCCATACCCGCAATGATCGTCGCTGGCTCGGAAGACGGCGATCTGAACGTGGATGCGCAGCGCCAGCTCAACGCCCCGCATTATCGTCACGCGGATATCCGCGTGGTGGATGGTGCCGCCCATATGATTCCTTTTGAACAGCCCGAGGCGCTTGTCCGGTTGCTCGCAGACCATGCCGCATCGCTGTCCTCGTCGATCCTTCCGGTCGGGTTCGTTGATATCCTGAGTTCCGCCCGGGTCAGCCGACGCACTCGCGCTGCCATGCTGGAACGGACCCGGCCCGTTTCCGACGCCGGACTTCCATGGTCGGAGGCCGAACGGGCGACCGTCGAGGCCCTGATCGCGCATATCCTGCCGGAAGACGTCTCCACCCATGATCTCGCGCGGCGGATCGAGGCGGTCATCGTGCAGGGGCCGGGAGACGGTTGGCGCTTTGCCGACTTACCGCCCGATCCGGAGGCCTGGCGGCAGGGCTTGCTGACGCTTGACACGCTCACTGGCGGATTTACCGCCCTGGACCATCAGGCCCGGTCCGAATGGCTGGACCGCATCGCTGCGGGAGGCCAAGACGCCGCCGTGGATACGGGACCGCTGTCGCCGAAGCAAATGGCCCTGTGGTTCCAGGACGTTCGGGCCGAGGTCGTGCGCCAATGGGCGGCGCTGCCCTCGACGATGGCGGCAATCGGTTATGACGGCTTTGCGGTCGGCGGCGATGGACCGCGCAACCAGGGCTATCGGCGGACCGGCGCGAACGATGTCGAAGTCTGGCAGATGGTAGAGGAGAAGATCGCATGAGCCGCGCCCCCTATGCCACGACCGAGATGGTCGATGCCGTTGTGATCGGCACCGGCGCGGGCGGCGCCCCGCTGACCGCGCGACTGGCCGAAGCCGGGCTGTCGGTCGTCGCGCTCGAGGCAGGTCGGTCCTTCACCCCGAGCGAACATGTCGCGGACGAACTCGCCGCCGATATCTACTGGATGGAAGAGCGACTGAGCGGCGGCAACGATCCGACCGCCTTCGGATCGAACAATTCCGGCATGGGTGTCGGCGGCTCGACGCTCCATTGGGGGGCCTTTTGCCCGCGCCCCGATCCCCGCGACCTGCAACTGAAGACGATGACCGGCCAAGGTGCGGACTGGCCCGTCCCCCATGCCGAACTGATCGCCTATGTCGAACAGGTCGAACAATTTACCGGTGTTTCCGGCCCCGCCCGCTACCCCTGGGATGAGGCCCGCCGCTATGCCTATCCGCCGGTTCCGCGCAACGCCTCTGCCGAGGTGATGGCGCGAGGGTGCGAGGCATTGGGGATCACCGCGACCGATGCTCCGGCCGCACTCGTCTCGCGCGATCGGGAACAGCCATATTGGGGGCAGCGGCAGGCCTGCGTCAGTTGCGGCACATGCCATCAGGGCTGCCGCAATGCCGCCAAGACCAGCATGGACACCAGCTATCTGCCCAAAGCCGTCGCACATGGCGCCGAAATCCGGTCCCGGGCACGCGTCCTGTCCTTCGAGTTCGACCAGGAGGGTCGGATCGACGGGGTCGTCTATCATCAGGGCGGCGAGGAGCATCGCCAGCGCTGCCGCGCCGTCTTCCTGTGCGCGGGCGGGGTGGAGAGCCCGCGCCTGTTGTTGAACCTCGGCCTTGCCAATTCCAGCGGCCAGGTCGGCCGCAACTTCATGGCGCATGTCGCGACCCAGATCTGGGGGCGCTTCGATGACGAGATGCGGATGAACCGGGGCTATCCCTCCTCGCTGATCAGTGAGGACATGATGCGCCCCGACGATGCCGATTGCGTCGGCGGCTATCTGATGCAGAGCCTGGGCGTGCTGCCGGTCAACCTCGCCACCGGACTGGCGCGCGGGGCGGGCATGTGGGGGACGCGGCTCCAGTCGATCCTGCGAAACTATAACCGCATGGCGGGGATCGGCATCAACGGCGATTGCCTGCCGCATCCCGACAACCGCCTGACCCTGTCGGACGAAACCGACGCCTTCGGCCATCGCAAGGCGCGGATAAATTTCAGCTATCACGCCAACGAGCGCGCCATCGATCAGCATTCCCGGCGCGTCATGACCGCCATCTGGGAAGCGGCGGGCGCGCAGGACATTTTTGCGGTCGATCGCTCGGCGCACACCATCGGCACGTGCCGGATGGGCGACAAGGGCGACGAAGCGGTGGTCGATGCGGACGGGCGCAGCTTCGACATCGCCAATCTGTGGATTTGCGACAACTCGGTCTTCCCGAGTGCGCTGGCCGCCAATCCCGCGCTGACGATCATGGCGCTGTCGCTGCGCACGGCGGATCGCTTCCTGGCGTCGGGGCGCTAGGCGGCGAGCCCGTTCGCCTCGACATGGTCGGCGATCGCTCCGGCGGTCGTCCACCATATCCGGGGATCATCGGCCTCGCGCAGCGCCGTCAGCACGCGGGCGAGAGGCGGCACGCGGTGTGCCTGCCCCATGATATAGGGGTGTAGCGCGATCCCCAGGACAGAGGGGCGGCGATCGGCTTCGGACAGCAATTGCTCGACGGCATCGCGGATCATCGCGGCAAAAGCGTCCGCCTCCTGCTTGCGCTGGATCACGGCGGGCAGGTCGTTGATCTCCTGCGAATAGGGAATGGACAGAAGTTCGCCGTGCTCGGTCGCCAAACGGGTCGGCTGGTCGTCATGCGCCCAGTCCAGGACATAGCGATACCCCGCCGCCTTGAGCAGATCGGGCGTCGCCTCGCTCTCCGAAATCCAGGGGCCTAGCCAGCCGATCGGGCGCGTGCCGAGCGCGGCCAGCTTGTCGCTCACGTCGGCAATCAGGCGGCGTTCCTCATCCTGCCCCAGCTTCCCCTGCGCCTTCGCATTGGTGCCGCCATGCGCAGCGATCTCGTCACCCCGGTCGCGACAGGCCTCGGCCAGTCCCGGACAGCGATCGAGCACATCCGCGTTCAGCAGTGCGGTCGTCTTCAGTTCCAGCCGGTCGAACAACTCGAACAGCCGCCAAGCGCCGACCCGATTGCCATAGTCGCGCCAGGCATAGTTCATCACGTCCGGCTGGTTCTGCGACGGGGCAAGCTCGGCCCCCAGGCCGCCGCCAAAGTCGAATACCTCATGATTGACACCCAGATAGATGGCGACCCTGCGCCCCTCGGGCCAATCATAGGCGGGGCGGTCGATGATAGGGCGAAAGGGGTAACGACCCGGATCGGATGAAGACATGGCGCGTCAACGTCGCCCCGCACCAATGGATGCTCGGTGTCTCCAAATCCGCAGATTTGTAATGTCGGAGTTTTGGGCTAGGGCTGTGGCTTCGATGTGCCCCGTGGCGATTCGAATAACAAGGACCGCTACGATCCCGTCCGGGACGGCGCGGCCGACAGGCGGAGGATGGACCATGCTGACCCGACGTTCCTTCATGGCTGGTGCGACCGCCGCCATGGCCCTGCCCTCTGTCGCACGGGCGGCGGGTACGCCGACCATCGTCAATCCGGTTGTCCGTCAGCGCGCCGATGCGCAGGTCTTCCGCCACACCGACGGCTGGTATTACATGACCGGATCGGTGCCTGAATATGACCGGCTGGTCTTGCGCCGCTCGAAGACGCTGGCGGGTCTGACGACGGCGACCGAAAGGGTGCTGTGGCGGCATCTGCCGAGCGGGCCGATGTCGGGCTTCATCTGGGCGCCCGAGATGCATCTGATCGACGGCCGCTGGACCATGTATTTCGCGGCAGGACCGAGCGGCGGCGGTGAAGACGTGTTCCGCATCCGCACCTTCGCGGTGGTGTGCGACGGCCCCGATCCGATGACCGGCAACTGGTCGGTGCTGGGCCAGTTGCAGACCGAATGGGACAGCTTCACTCTCGACTCGACCAGCTTCGTCCACAAGGGCCAGCGTTATCTGGCATGGGCACAGAGCGAGCCGGGCATTGCCACCAATTCCAACCTCTATCTCGCGCCGCTCAAGACCTCGCTGACCCTGGCCGCCAAGCCGGTGCGGCTGTCGGTGCCGACGCTGGACTGGGAGATCCAGGGTTTCAAGGTCAATGAGGCTCCCGCCCTGCTCGCCCGCAACGGCAAGCTGTTCATGACCTATTCGGCCAGTGCGACCGATGCCCGCTACTGCATGGGGATGCTGACCTGCAACGCCGATGCCGAGCTGATGAACGCGGCTAACTGGTCCAAATCGACGGTGCCGGTCTTCAAGACCTCCACCGCGCACAAGGTTTACGGACCGGGGCACAACAGCTTCACGGTCGACGAGCGCGGGCGTGATGTGCTGGTTTACCACGCCCGCGACTATCGTGAAATCAAGGGCGATCCGTTGTTCGATCCCAATCGCGATACGCGGATGCAGTATTTCCGATACCGCGCCGATGGCTCACCCGATTTCGGCGAGCCGGTCGCCAATGGGCCGCTCCGCCGGACCTGAGCGAATATTGCTCTGACAATTGCCCTATCGCCACGCCTGGACGCCCAAAATGGCCAGGCCGCCAGCCATCGTGACCATGGCAAGCATCACCAGCACGGCGTCGAAGTCCTGCGGCGTGGCGAAGGTCCAGGTCAGGCCCGCACCGATGATGGTCGACAGGGTGTTGGTCAGGTTGAACAGGCCCAGATCGCGGCCCCGATGCCGGGGATCGGGCAGAAGCTGGAAGCTGAGCCCGACGTGCAAGGCGACGAAGACGGACGATCCGGCAGTATAGAGTATGAACGCCGCCGCTGCGGCAAGACGGCTAGTTGCCCCGGCCATGGCCAGCAGGCCCAGCGCCGCGACCAGCGCCGCCAGCAACAGGATGTCCCGGCGGCGCTCCATCCGGTCCGCCAATCGCCCCAGCAGCAGGGCGATCGGCAAGGGCAGGACAAAGGCACAGGTAAAGACCCGCCCGACCCAGCGCGGCAGATCGGCATATTCGGCGGGCGGAACTATGGTCTCGAAATAATAGAGCAGATAGACCTGGGTCACGACCGCCGCGACCTGGACGCACAGCCGCGCGACACCCGCAATGATGAAATCCTGCCTGGACGGTCTCGACGGCGTGGCCGCGATGCCCTCGTCCGATATGGAGCCTCCTGCCCCGACCAGCAGCAACGGCAGGACGCAGAGCATGACCGCCATCACCAAGGCCGCCAGCCGCCCCTGCTCCCCCAGCAGCATTTCGCCCACCAGCCAGGTCGACATGGCCGAGGCCACCGGATTGCCGAGCGCGATCAGGCCCCCCGTCAGCCCACGCTTCGCATCGGGTATTTCCTCCGCCATGATTGCCATCAGCGGGGCGAGGAGCGCGTTGACCGCGAACTGGAAGAACAGGATCGCCGCGACCAGCATCACGGGCGTAGCGGCCATTCCGATCGCGGCATAGCTGGCCACCACCCCCGCCAGCCCGATCGCCATCAAGCGCCGCCGACCACGCCCCGCCCGCTGCGACCGATCGCTCAGCCAGCCGAACAGGATATTGGCGAGGCTCGCCGTCGCCGCGCCCAGCACCGCGACCAGCGAGAGCAAGGCGATCCGGCCATCCGGGCTGACCGCCTCCACCTTCATCGGCACCAACAGGGTCAGCAGTGGCAGATACGCCGCCACCCCGCCGATATTGGCCAGCGCATAGAGCCCCAGGGGCGGACGCTGGCGTGGATGGGTGCGATCAGGGGCCATCGCCCACCCTTGCCCCCGATCGCACGCCAAGGGCAACGGGCCTTACGACTTCCTCAAGGCTTCATCGTCTGCGCATCGATCCGGGTGGCGCTGACCATCGCCCGGTCGGTCGCGTCATGCGCCACCGCGACGCGATAGGTACCGCCCCGGATCCGCCAGCCGGGAAGCGCGGTGTCGTAATCCGCCAGCAGACGCGGTTCGGCGATCAGGGTGATGCGGCGCGCCTCACCGGGCTTCAGCGTCACGCGCTGGAACGCCGCCAATCGCATCGGATCACCGCTGCCGTCGCGCGTCACATAGATTTGCGGCACGTCCGACCCGGCGCGCTGGCCGGTGTTGACGATATCGACCGTGACACGGACCGTCTTGCCGCCGGTGACGACCGGATTGCGATAGGCGAAATTGGTATAGCTAAGGCCATGGCCGAAGGGGAAAAGCGGCTTCAACCCCTTTTTCTCATACCAGCGATAGCCGACATCGGCGCCCTCGACATAATCGACCGGGAAGCTCTGGAGGGTCGGTGCCGGCGTCGCCGCCGGATTGGCGGCGGCCGCCGCTTCGACCTCGCTCAGCCTGTCGAGCCCGACCGGACGCGGGCGCGGCGGTTGCGAAGCGTCGGCGGGGAAGGTGATCGGCAAGCGGCCCGAGGGATCGACCTGACCCGTCAGGATGGCGGCCAGCGCCTCGCCGCCGCGCTGCCCGGGATACCAGGCCTGGACCACGGCGGGGACCTTCGTGATCCAGGGCATGAGCACCGGGCCGCCCGTCTCCATCACCGCCACGGTATGCGGCTGCACGGCGGCGATCGCGGCGATCAGCGCGTCCTGCTGGTTCGGCAGGCGCAGGTCGGGCACGTCGTCCGCCTCGGTCGTCCACTGGGTCGCGAAGAAGATGGCCATGTCTGCATTTTTCGCCGCCGCGACCGTCGCGTTCAGGTTGCGCCCGTCCTGCCATTCGATCTCTACGCCCGGCAGTGCCTTGCGCAGCGCGTTGAGCGGCGAAGAGGCATGATAGGTGATCCGCGCGAACGAGGACGATCCGCCATAGGCGAGCGGGATCTCGACCGGCGCGCCGCCGACCGAGCGGACCTGCGACGATCCGCCGCCCGACAGTACGCCGACATCGGCATTGCCACCGATCACCACGATCCGCTTGGCGGTGAGCGCGATCGGCAGGAGATTGCCGTCGTTCTTCAGCAGGACGATCCCCGCCTCCGCCGCGCGCTGGGCCACCTCGGCATGGGCGGCATAGTCGGGCGTCACCGCCTGGGCGGGCACGGCCGCGTCATAGGCGCCGGTTTCGATCAGTCCCGTCAGATAGCGCGCGACCATGTCGTTCAGCCGTGCCTCGGGCACCTCGCCCTTGACCACCGCCTCGGCGAGCGGCTCGGCGAAATAAATGGCCTTGTCCAGTTCCTGCCCGGACTCCTGGTCCAATCCGGCATTGGCGGCCTTCACGGTCGAATGCACCGCGCCCCAGTCGCTCATGACCCAGCCATGATAGCCCCAGTCGCGCTTCAGCACGTCGGTCAGCAAGTGGCGGTTCTCGCACGCCCAGTCGCCGTTGATCTTGTTATAGGCGCACATGACCGAGCCGGGCCGCCCCTGCTCGATCGCGATCTGGAAGGCGAGCAGGTCGCTCATCCGCAGCGCCGCCTCGCCGATCCGGGCGTCCAGGATGTTGCGGCCGGTTTCCTGTGCATTGAGCACATAATGCTTGATCGTCGAGACGATGCGGTTCGACTGCACGCCCGCGATATGCGCGCCGCCCAGCGTGCCAGCCAGCAGCGGATCCTCGCCCAGATATTCGAAATTGCGGCCGTTCCACGGATCGCGGGTCAGGTTGACGCCGCCCGCCAGCAGCACGTTGAACCGCTTGTCGCGCGCCTCCGCGCCGATCATCGCGCCACCGGCGCGGGCGATGGCCGGGTCGAAGCTGGCGGCCGTCGCCAGGCCGGAGGGCAGCGCGGTGGCGACGTCGCCGACCCGCTGTTCGACCTGATTGGCCACACCGAGCGAGGCGTCGCTCTCGCGCACCAGCGGGATGCCCAACCGAGGAATACCGTCGATATGTCCGGCCGAGGGGATCAGTTCCTCCTTCGACTTGCCCGCCGCCATGGTCGGGAACAGGCCATGGACCAGCAGGATCTTTTCCTCGCGGGTCATCTTCGCAACGATCCGGTCGGCACGCGCGCGTGCATCGGCGATGCTGGTTCGCGCCGCCTTCGCTGGCATAGGCTGCCGCGTCTGCGCCGACGCCCCGGTGCCCGCTGCGATCAGCGCCATCATCGCCAAGCCGCCCGCCATCTTGCCCTTCGTTACCATCACCCTCTCCCGATCATGCTGTTTTGCCGACCTGTGTTGCATTGCTGGCGGCCTGTCCAGAGAGCGTTCACAATCGTGCAAAATCAATGGCTGACGGCCTTGACGGCCACCGGCTTTGGCAGACTGAACGTTCTCCACGCTGCGGACAACCTCGCATGGCCCTTGACCATGGGTGTATCCACCGTCGCCTTGTCCCTGCCCGCCGCGGCGCTTCGCCGGTCACCCGCGCATGACCGGGTATGGAACATACCGGGCGACCTGTCGCTGGTCAGGCTCGACGGCACGCCAACCGGCCGGGTCGTCACCCCCGCCCACCTCGCCATCCGCGCCTCTACCGCTCCGCCAAGACAGGACAAGCGTGCCGACATGCGATAGGCGTGGTTTGAAGCACTTGGAGACGACATGCGAATATTGGTCACAGGATTGGGCGACATTGCGCACAAGGCCTATCTGCCGGTCCTGTCGGCCATGCCCGACGTCCAGTTGCACCTCGCGACCCGCAACGCGCAGGTGCTCGATCAGGCCGGACGAAGCTTCCGCGTTGCCGGGCTGCATTCCAGCCTGGACCAAGCTCTTCGCACCGAGACTTTCGATGCCGCCTTCGTTCACGCCGCAACCGATGCGCATCCGGCGCTGGTCCGGACGCTGCTCGAACGCCGCATCCCGACCCTGGTCGACAAGCCGCTGGCCAACACCTTCGGGGAGGTGGAGCAGTTGGTCGCGCTGGCGCAGCGGCAGGAGACGTTGATGACCATCGGCTTCAACCGTCGTTTTGCGCCCGCCCATGTCGCGCTGAAAGCCTTGCAGGCCGATCTGATTATCATGGAAAAGCATCGTCACAGACAGCCGGACGCGCCGCGCCGGGTGGTCTTCGACGACTGCATCCATGTCGTCGACACGCTGCTGTTCCTGGCGCCCGGCCCGGTCCTGCGCCGCACGATCGAGACCCATGTCGAGCAGGGCCAAATGCTCTCGGCGACGCTGATGCTGGCGGGCGACGGCTTTACCGCGATCGGGACCATGCACCGCAATAGCGGACTCGACGAAGAGCGGCTGGACGTCATCGGCAACGGCCTTCGTCATTCGGTCCTCAACATGGCCGAGGAACGGCGCATGGAAGGCGGCGCGTGGCATCGGCGCCGAGGCGACTGGACGACGGTCGGCAAGCAACGCGGGTTCGAGGCGATGTGCGCCGACTTTCTCGCCGCCGCCAAGGAGCGCCGCGCAACTGACGCCGATGCGATCCTGGCCACACACCAAATCTGCGAGGCGATCACCCGTCACGCCGAAGGGGTGTGAGCCTTCGCGAACGCCGCGCGGTCAATCGACGAGCTGCTTCGCCACCAGCGGCGCCACGCGATCGGCGATGCGCGAGACGCCGGTCGCATTGGGATGGACCCCGTCGCCCAGCATCAACTGACGCTGCCCCAATACGCCCTGAAGGATGAACGGGTCGAGCGCGGCTTTATGCTGGCGCGCAAGATCGGGCCATATCGTGTTGAACATGTTGCCGAACTCAGGCCCTAGATTGGGCGGCGCCATCATGCCGGTCAGGATCACCGGAATGCCGCGACGGTCCAGTTCGTCCAGCATCGCCGCCATATTCGCGCGCGTCTCGGCCGGATCGACCTGTCGCAACACGTCATTGCCGCCAAGACCCAGCATGACCAGGTCGGGCTTGGCCTTCATCCGGTCCAACGTATAGGCGAGCCGCCGCCGCCCATCGGCGCTTGTATCGCCCGACACACCGGCATTCACCACCGTCGCATCGATGCCCTGCCCGCGCAGCCGCGCCTGGATCGCGTCGGGCAGGCTCTGCCCGCGCTGGAGTCCGTAACCCGCATAGAGGCTGTCCCCAAAAGCCAGCACGACCCGCTTCGGTCCCGACACCGGCACGTTGGGCGACGCCGCCGGAGTGGGCGCGGGCGCAGCGGCATTGGCCGCAGGCAGTGGTTCGTCGCCCTGGTTGTCGCAGGCTGACAGCAGTACGGCGACTTGGAGAAGCGCGGCCCCGGCCACATATGGCATTTTCATCATCTCTGGCGTGGAACCCCCGCAACTATGGTCGCAGGCAATATGGTCATCCGGGCCACGGATGTAAGGCTGACGCTGGGCGGGGCCGCGCCGGTCGAAATCCTGAAGGGTATCGACCTGGAGGTGGCGGATGGCGAGAGCCTGGCGCTGCTCGGCGCGTCGGGGTCGGGCAAATCCTCGCTGATGGCCGTGCTATCCGGGCTGGAGCGCGCGACCTCGGGGCGTGTCGAGGTGGCGGGCGCCGATTTCGGAGCGTTGGACGAAGACGGGCTGGCCATCGCGCGGCGCGGCCGGATCGGGATCGTCCTCCAGGCCTTCCACCTCCTGCCCACGATGACCGCGCGCGAGAATGTCGCAGTGCCGATGGAACTGGCCGGGGAAACCGATGCCTTTGCGCGTGCCGAAGCCGAACTGGCAGCGGTCGGACTGGCGCATCGACTGGACCATTATCCCGCCCAGCTGTCGGGCGGTGAGCAGCAGCGGGTTGCCATTGCTCGCGCGCTCGGCCCACGCCCCCGGATCGTCTTTGCCGACGAACCGACCGGCAATCTCGACGGCGCCACAGGCGCACGCGTGATGGACCTGCTGTTCGATCGCCGCGCCGCAACCGGCGCGACCCTGGTCGTCATTACCCATGACCCTTCACTCGCACGACGCTGCGACCGGGTGATCGAACTTGCCGATGGCCGGATCGTCGCATGAGCGATTGGCCTTTGGCGTGGAGGCTCGCCCGGCGGGAGCTATCTGTTCGCTTCCGGGGGTTGCGGCTGTTGCTGCTCTGCCTGTTCCTGGGCGTCGGCGCGCTTGCGGCGATCGGCAGCCTGGGCGAGGCGATCGGCGGCGAACTGGCGGCGCGGGGACGGGTGCTGCTGGGCGGTGATCTGGAATTGTCGGTGTCGCAGCGTCGGGCCGAGCCGCCCGAGCTGGCGGCGATGCAGGCGGTCGGGCGCGTCTCGGAAACCCAGCGCATGCAGTCGATGGCGGTCACGGTGACCGGAGCGACCGCGCCCGTCCAGTTGAAGGCCGTCGACGCGGCCTATCCGCTCTATGGACGAATGACCCTGACCGACGGGCAGGTCGTCCGAGCGCCGAACGACCAAACCGTTTGGATCGGGCGCGGTCTCGCCGAGCGGCTGGCGGTCGCCAAGGGTGATCGCTTGCGCTTCGGAACGGCAAATTTCCGGGTCGGCGGGATCATCGCGGACGAGCCGGACCGTCTGGGCGAAGGGTTCACCTTGGGGCCGGTGGCCATCGTGTCACGCGGCGGGCTGAACCGGACCGGGCTGATCCAGCCTGGCAGCCTGTACGAAAGCAAATATCGGCTCGCCACGGTCAATGATCCGTCGCGGATCGCCAAGGCGTTCGAGCAGCGTTTTGCGACGGCCGGTTGGGAAACCCGGACCCGCGACCGCGCCTCGCCCGGTGCCAGCCGCTTCGTCGCGCGCATGGCGGAGTTCCTGACTTTGGTCGGGCTGGCCGCGCTGGTGATCTCAGGGATCGGGGTCGGCAATGGCGTCAGCTCCTATCTGGATGCGCGGCGCACGACAATTGCGATGCTGAAGGTTCTTGGCGCGACATCCGGTTTGGTGGCGAAGGTCTATCTGCTGCAGGTGCTGGCGGTCGCCGGGGTCGGCATTCTGCTCGGCCTGGTCGCGGGGATCGTGGCGGTGCCGCTGGTCGGGATCGCGGTTGGAGCCGTGTTGCCGATAGCCCCCGGGCTGACCCTCGCGCCGGGACCGCTGGCGCTGGCAGCGGCCTATGGCCTGTTGATCGCACTGGCCTTTTGCGCGCGGCCGCTGGTCGCGGCGGGGCGGGTTCCGGCTGCCGCCCTGCTGCGCGGCGTTCTGGACCCGCGCTCCGGTGGAGAATGGCGCGGAATCTTCTGGGGTGCGGCGGCGGGCCTTCCCGTCGTGGCGCTGGCCCTGTCGACCACCGGCCGCCCGGCCTTTGCCGCCGCCTTTCTCGGTGCGACCGCCGGGACCCTGACGGTACTGGTCGCAATCGGCCTGGCGGTCCGCACCATCGCCCGGCGGCTTCCCCGTCCGCGCCGTCCGCTGCCGCGACTGGCGCTCACCGCGCTCTATCGCCCCGGTTCGCGGACGGTATCGCTCGTCGTCGCACTCGGGCTGGGCCTGACCCTGTTCGTGCTGCTCGCCAGCATCCGCACCAGCATCGACGGCAATATCCGCCGATCCGTCCCGGCCCGAGCGCCTGCGTTGTTCGCCCTCGACGTACCGCCCGAGCGGGAAGCCGAATTTCGCAGGACGATCATGTCGGTCGCCCCTACGGCTCGCATTTCCACCGTCCCGCTGATGCGTGGCACGATCACCGCCTATGGCGCGACCCGCGTCGCCGATCTCCAGTCGATCCCCGATGGCGCATGGGCGCTGCGGGGGGAGCGCGGGCTGACCTTCGCCGCGACGCTGCCCCCCGGCAGTTCGCTGACCGCCGGGCGGTGGTGGGACGGAGCGGAGCAACGTCAGAGCCTGGTGTCGATCGACGAACGGCTGGCCAAAGCGCTGGACCTGCGGATCGGCGACCTGCTGACGATCTCGGTCCTGGGTCTGGAGCGCACGGCACGGATCGCCTCGTTCCGGCGGATTGCCTGGGACACGCTGGGTTTCAACTTCGTGATGGTCTTTTCACCCGGTGCATTGCAGGACGTGCCGCACAATCTGGCCGCGACCATCGACATGCCTGCCGCGCAAGGCTCTGCCGTGACGCGTGCCCTGCTGCCCCGTTTTCCGTCTACCTCGGTCGTCGAAGTCGGCGGCGTCTTGAAGCAGATCCAGGACGTCGTCGGGCAGATGGCCACCGCCATCACCGTCGCAGCCGGGATCGCGGTGCTGGCGGGGATCGCGGTGCTGCTCGGCGCGATTGCGGCGGCGCGGGCGGCGCGGACCTATGATGCGGTCATGCTGAAGGTGCTGGGCGCGACACGCGCACAGGTGCTGGCGATGCAGGCAATCGAATATGCGCTGCTGGCGGCCATTGTGGGGACGGTTGCGCTGATACTGGGCGCAGGCGGCGGGTGGTTCGTCGTCACGCGCATCTTCGAATTCGAATGGCTGCCCGACTGGGGCATCATCCTGGCCACGCTGACGACCGGTGCGGCCGTGACGGTGGGGATTGGTGTCGCCGGAACCTTGCCGGTGCTGCGGGCGAGGCCTTCGGCGGCCCTCAGGGCGCTGTAAGAGCTACCAGCCCATGCTGCCCGGCACGCCCTTGAAGGGGCCTGCCAGATCGGCCGTAATCCAGCCGCCATAGAAACCGCCCGGCTGTGGCCTGACCTGCTCCCCATCGACCGTGCAATGGTCGAACGGCCCCGCGTAAAAGGCGAGGTGATCGCGCAGGATCGCAAAGCCCGGCATAGGGTTAGGGTAGCTCCACGCGACATCACGGAGCACCGTCTCTCCGAGAGTGACATGCCAGTAGATCGCCTCGCCCTTCCATTCGCAAAAAGACCGGCGATCCGACCGCCTGAGCACGCCCTGATTGATATCGGCAGGCGGCAGATACCAGCTGGGCGGATGGCTGGTCTCCAGCGTCCGGACGGCCGCGCGGGTGTCGGCGATCACGATACCCCGATGCGCGATCCGGACATGGCGCGGGCTTGGCTCGGCGATGGCAGGGCGCGGATAGGTCCAGACGCTTTCCTGACCGGGGCCGACGGGATCGGATTGAGGCTTTGTCATGCCACGATAACGTGCCGCAAGACGTCCGGCTCCTCAACAAACGGATCGGCTCCGCCTCCCTATAGCGCAGCGGCGTAGAGGCCGTGATGGGTCAGGATGAACAGCCGCCCCGGCTCCCCTTTGCCCAGCACCAGTTGCAGCGGCCGTTCGGGCATGTCGATCCGGCGTAACAGCGAACCGTCGGGATTGTAGACAAAGACCTGTCCGTTCGCGACATACAGCCTGCCTGTCGCATCGCGCACCGCGCTCTCGCCCCCACGCTCCGCCAGCACCCGCAGATCGGTGACGCGGCCGCCCTCGCCGACCCGTCCGGCGTAGGTCCGGTTCTCCGAGCCGTTGGTCAGCACCACTTCGCCGCCAACCGGCGCATCCGTCAGGCCATAGGCGTCGAGCGTATCCGACCAGCGCCAGCCCTGATGATCGTCCGGCCCCTGGTTCCAGACGCGAAAAGCGGGCAGCACCACCGATCCGTCGGGCGACACATATTCCTGCGCCTTGGTTTCACGCAGCTTGGCGGCGAACATCTCGGCCATGGTCGGATAGCGATAGCTTATGGGATCGATCCGGTCGGCGAACTCGCCATTCTCCCAGACATTGACGGGAAGCAGCGTCCGCGCCCCCGAATGCGCCTGGGCCGGGGTCGGCGCGATCACGGTCACGGCCGCCGGAGCGGTGGGGTCGATGCTGTACACGGTTCCATTCCGCCCAGCCGACGACAGGACGAGCAGGCGGCCCGAGCGATCGACCGCAAGATTGACCGCGTCGAGGGGCGCATCGGCGACGATGTTCAGCCCTTTCGCCTCCGACCAGCTATAGATGCGCTGGAAAAAGCGGTCGATGAAATAGAGCGTGCCCGCCCTATCCACCGCACCCCCGGCGATCGAATAAAGGCCGTCCGCCAGCTTGCTGACGCCCGGCGACACCGGAACTCCCGTAGCCGTCGCCGCGCTGGTCGGTGCAGGCGGCACGTCGAGGCGGGCTAATTCCCGCTCGCGCACTTCCGTCCGGCGGGTCATGTCCCTGATCGCATTCTCGAACGGGTATTTGCTAGCCCGGACAAAGGTGCCGCAGCCCTTGGCGTCACAACTCGCAAAGCCGCTCTCGGCATTCACATGGACATTGCGAAAGCGGATGTCGCCGGAGTCGTACAGCTTGACCGCCGCATCCATCGGCTTGACCGTGCGGGTGACGCGATAGCCGTGATAATTGGCGAACAGGATGTTGCGGCTGTGACGGAACTCGGTCGAGACGGCATTGACGCCGTCGCGCACCTCCTGCTCGGTCTGCGGGGCGAGGAATTCCCAGTTGGCGACATGATCGAGCACGATCTCGGCGCGGTAATGATGCTCGGCCGATAGCTGATAGACATGGCCCGGCGTGGTCGTATTCGAGACATAGAACCCGGCCGAGGCCAGCGTGTTGGGCGACCAGAGCGCGTTGAACGTACCGCCGCCGCCGTCCGTCACCCAGATGCTGGGATGCTGCCCGTCGAACCGGGCGCGCGGGTCGCCAAAGCCGATCGGGCTGCCCGGCGTCAGCAGCGTGCCGCCGCCGCCCTGGATCTTCACGTCATCGACCAGCGAAGCCTCGCCCGCCTTCCACAGCAAGGCGGTAGCGCGCGGATTGACCCCGCCGGTCCAAAGTCCGACGCCCGAGACGATCCCCGCCCCGCCCTTCGCGCTTTCGATCAACGCCTTGGCCGAGCCGACCCCACGATAGCCGGGCGCGTCGTCGGCCAGATAGATGTGGGTCAGGCTGGGATGCAGCGCGATCAGCACCGTGTCGGGGCGCAGCCGCAGCGTGTCGCTCACCCGGTAACGCCCTATCGGCAGATAGAGGACGCGGTGCGTGTCGATTGCGCGTTGCAGCGCGGCGGTGTCGTCGGTGGCATCGTCGCCCTTCACCCCCAGATCGCGGACATTCGCCCAGGCGGCGACCGGCGGCAGCGCAGGAATGGCGGGCTTGGGTCGAGCCGGTATGCGGGCGAGCGGGGTCATCTTCACATCCGTCGCGAAGTCGCCCATCCGTCCCAGCGCCTGGACCTTCAGACCATAGCCGAAATCGGCGACGCGGTAGCGCGGCCCCTGGCCCGCGACCACCCGCCCGCTATCGCGGAACCGCGCAAAGACGGGTGTGGCGATGCCGATCGCATCGTCAAAGCCGATCTGGGTGAACACGCTCTTTTCGGATGAGATGAGGACACCCGCGTCGCGGACATTCTCGAACCGCACCTGCTTGCCCCAGAGCGAGTCCGAATAGCCCCGGTCGATCTCGATCCCGACCGGCGTGTCGCGGATCGCGACGTTGACCAAGGTCAGGTCGACCTCATGCTCGCGGATCGCCGCCTCTCGCTGGTCGGTGAAGTCGCTGTCGATCAACGTGAACTGCCAGGCGGGCGACGTCTTCTCGGTAACGATACCATATCGGCCACCGAAAAAGCGCAGGTTCTGGGCGGCGTTTCCCGCCTGATAGACACCGGCAAAGCCCGACCCGATGTGGAAATCCACATGCCGGATATAGCCATGCTGGGCGACGCGGAACCGCACCCCGACCGCCCCCGCATTGCCCTCTCCGATACGGAAATCGACATTGGCGAGCGCGGAATAGAAGGTGGAGGAGGTGGCGTCGTACAGCGTCGGATCGAAAGGCACGGTCGTCGGCACCGGCACGGGCGGCTTGCCCGAGCGATACTGGTCATCGCCTGCAAAGGTCATCATCGCGGCGATGCCCGATCCGAAGCCCGGCGTGGCGTCGGCCAGCACGATCTCGGGCCGGGTCGGACCGACCCCGAACAGGCGAACGCCCGACCGCACGATGATCGTCCGGCTGATCCGGTATCGCCCCGAGGGCAGGAAGACGATGCCGCCATGGCCGCCCTTCGCCGCCTGGTCGATCCCTTGCTGAATCGCGGCACTGTCATCGGCCCGGCCATCGCCCACGCCACGAATGGTGATCGCGCGCGGATCGGCCGGGGCGGTGCGATAGAGGGAGGTCGAGGGCGGGGCTGCGGCGGGGGCCACCATCACGGGTGCAGCGGCCATCACCCCCGCTGCGCTCAGCAGCCAGTTCGTCTTCATCGCCCTCTCCTTTTTATCGCTGGCCCCCAGCGTAGCGGCGCGACGACCGGCGTCGCCAACATGGATCAGGCGTGGAGACTGAGCGCCTGCGCCGCGATCGCGACCTGCGTCCGATTGCGGACGTTCAGCTTGCGCATCAGCGCGGTCATATGCGCCTTCACCGTGGCCTCGGTGATGCCCAGGTCGAACGCGATCTGCTTGTTCAGCATCCCCGAATGGACGCCGCGCAGCACCTTCATCTGTGTCGGTGTCAGCCGTGCCAGCGGCAGCGCTTCGGCGCTTGCGCTCAGCGATTGGCAGGCGGTCGGACGTATCCCTTCCATCGTCATCCTCCACTATGCGGCCCGGTTGGGCCAAAGGCTGTCGGTCGTATGCGCCGACATGATCCCGCGTCCTCTTTAACCCGATCCATGTGGATTCGGTTGGACAGGTTTTCATCATGCGCCCCCCGATTGCCTCCGATCAAGCCCTTTCCTATTGCCCAGCCCCAAAAACCTGTCCTACAGATTGCGGGAGAAGTCCGGCAGGCGAAAACGCCGTCATGGATCATGGAGGGGTGTCGATGCGCGATCCGCAGAGCTTGAACCAGATGACGCGCGGAGCCCGCCCGTGACCGGCGAGGATATCCGCCTGATTGCCTCGGCGCTGGCGGGAATCCTGCTCGCCGTCCTGATGATCGTGAAGGGGCGGCTGCATCCCTTCATCGGCCTGCTCTGCGGTGCCTTCACGGTAGGACTGCTCGCAGGGCTGCCGCTCGCCGACATCGCCAAGGCGGTGCAGAAGGGCGTGGGCGATATCGTCGGCGGAACCGGCCTGGTCGTAGCGCTCGGCCTGTCGCTGGGAGCGATGCTGCACCTGTCCGGCGCGGCGGCGGCACTGGCGCAGAGTGCGCTGCGATTGACCGGGGCCAAGGCGGCCCCCTGGGCGACGCTGGGCATCGCGATCCTGATCGGCCTGCCGCTCTTCTTCGAGACGGGCCTCGTCCTGCTGCTGCCGATCGTCGTGGCGGCGGCGGAGGCGATGAACACGCCGGACGGCGAAGCGCGCGATGCCGCCAAGTTGCGCCTCATCATGCCCGCCCTCGCCGGGCTGGGTGTGGTCCATGCGCTGGTGCCGCCGCATCCCGGCCCGCTGCTGGCCGTCGAGGCGCTGGGGGCCAATCTGGGCCGGACGATGCTCTACGGCATCCTCATCGCCATCCCGACCGCGATCATCGCGGGGCCGGTGCTGGCACGGATCGTCACGCCGGGCGTCCGCCTTGCGCCGCCGGCTATCGGCGACCACCGGCTGGACATCGCAGTGCCGGGACGCGGCGCGGCGCTGTTCATCGTGCTGCTGCCGGTCCTGCTGATCGCGACGGGGGAGCTGGGCCAGCTTTCCGCAGGCTTGAAAGGCGCAACGTGGCTGGTCGCGGCGAGCAATCCGGTCATCGCGCTGCTCGTCACCAACCTGTTCGCCCTGCCCCTGCTGTTCGGGCGGCGCCTGCGCGAGGCGAAGATCCAGGACGCGGTGTGGCATGAGACGATGGGCGCGGCAGGCGCGATCCTGCTGGCGATCGGGGCGGGCGGCGCGCTGAAGCAGGTGTTGGTGAGCGCGGGGCTGTCGGACCTGCTCGCCCGGCTCGTCACCATGTACGCCATTTCGCCGCTGCTTCTCGGCTGGCTGGTCGCGGTCGGCATCAGGCTCGCCGCGGGGTCGGCGACGGTCGCGACGATCACGGCCGTCGGCATCATGCCGGGGGTGGTCGCCGGGTCAGGCGTATCCCCCGAATTGGTTGTTCTCGCCATCGGCGCGGGCTCGGTATTTTTCAGCCACGTGAATGACCCGGGCTTCTGGCTGGTCAAAAGCTATGTCGGCACCAGCACCGCCGACACCTTCAGGACCTGGTCAATGCTGGAGACGGTGATCTCGGTCGTCGGCCTCGCCCTGGTGATGGTCCTGAGCCATTTCGTCTGAAGCGGGGGCAGTGATGAACGAAGGGCGGCTGGCGGACCGGGCCTATACGGCGATCGTCCGCATCATCAACGACGAGGGGCTGGCGATCGGCGACCGCCTGCCCTCCGAGGCCCGGTTGGCCGAGACGTTCGGCATGTCACGGACCATTGTGCGCGAGGCGCTGGCCCGGCTTGCGTCGGACGGGATTACCGAGGCGCGGCGGGGGGCGGGTTCCTACGTAAAGCGCCGCCCGTCCGAACGGCTCGGCACCCATATGCCGATGGACGAGCTGGCCAAGACGTTGGGCACCTATGAGGTTCGCTTCGTCCTGGAGGCGGAAACCGCGCGCCTGGCTGCGCTGCGCCGGTCGAGCGAGCAGATGGAAGTCATCGAGCAGGCGCTCGCCGCGTTGCGCGCCGCGCTCCTGTCCGATGCGCCCGCGCATGACGAGGACTGGGTGCTCCACCGTGCGATCGTCGAGGCGACCGGCAATTCGGCGTTCATCCCCGTCTTCGACCATTTGAAGGACGAGGTGATGCACATCCTGCGCGCTGGGGTCGACATCTCGCGCTCGCGCCCGCCCGAGGTGATCGGCGCGATGATGGACGAGCATGACGCCATCGTCGAGGCGATCCGGGGCCGCGATCCCGACGGTGCGGCGCTGGCGATGCGCTGGCATTTGTCGCAGGGGCGCAAGCGGCTGATGCCGTGAACGGGTCAGCGGCCCTCCACCCAGGCGAGCGTCTGCGCCACCAGCGTTTCGGGCGGCTGCCGCGCATCCAGCGTCAGCGCGCATTCGTCCGCCATGGGCCGTTCCAGCGTCGCCAGCTGGCTATCGAGCAGGCTGGTCGGCATATAGTGATCCTTGCGCCCGCTCATCCGCTTTGCGATTTCCTGCGCATCGGTGTCGAGGAACACGAAGAACAGCGGCACGCCCGCCGCCGTCCGCAATCGCTCGCGATATACCCGGCGGAGCGCGGAACAGGCGGCGATCACGGTCCCGCCCTCCCGTGCCGCCTCGCCGATGGCGCGACCCAGCCGGTCGAGCCACGGCCAGCGATCCGCATCGGTCAACGGATGGCCGTTACGCATCTTGGCGACATTCTCGGCCGAGTGAAACGCATCGCCCTCCAGCATCGGGCAACCCAGTTGCGCCCCCAGACGCTCCGACAGCGTAGTCTTCCCGGTGCCGCTGACGCCCATCACCACGATGCCATAAGCGCGTCCGCCTGCGTCACTGCCGTCTGTCGCCTTCACCCGCATCCCTTATCGCTCGTGCCCGTTCGGCCTTCGCTATCGCGCCTTGGCCGAGAAAGGCCATTACGACCTTTGTCGCAGTCGTACCGACGCGCCGCCTTGCCTATCCCAATGGCCCTGCCCCCGATCCGTTCCGCCTGATGAGGATGACCGTCATGACGCGCCCGCTTTCCCTTGCCGTTCTGGCGCTGCTCGCCGGGACCGCTGCGTCACCCGTCTGGGCCGGTCGCCCCGCCTCGGTCTTCACCCGCGCGCCTGCCGATCCGCGCGCGGTGACGGTGCAGGCGCGCGGCGACGGGCGGAGCGACGATGGCGCGGCGATTCAGCAGGCGATCGACCGGGTGGCGGGGCAAGGCGGCGGCGGGATCGTCTTCCTCCCCTCGGGCCGCTACCGGCTGACCCGCACGCTCTATATGCGGCCGGGCGTCCGCCTGTTTGGGGTCGGCAGAACGCGCCCCGTCTTCGTCCTCGCCCCCGCCACGCCGGGGTTCCAGCAAGGCGTCGGCACCATGGTCTTCTTCACCGGCACGCTGCCCCCCGAGGCGGGCAGGGAAGCCCCTCCGGTCCCCGTGCCGCCGCCGACCAGCGTCCCCTTCGACAAGAGCATCGCCGATGCCAATTCGGGCACCTTCTACTCGGCGATGGCCAATGTCGACTTCGAGATAGGCGCAGGCAATCCGGCCGCGACCGCCGTCCGTTTCCACACGGCGCAGCACAGCTATCTGGCGCATATCGACTTTCGGCTGGGCGATGCGCTGGCGGGCATCTATCAGGTCGGCAATCTGGGGCAGGACCTGCACTTCCATGGCGGGCGCTATGGCATATTGACCGAAAAGCCCTCCCCCGCCTGGTCCTATACGCTGCTCGACTCCAGCTTCGACGGACAGCGCGACGCGGCCATCCGCGAGCATGAGGCCGGGCTGACGCTGGTCAACACGGTGATCCGCAATGTGCCGGTCGGGATCGAGATCGACCGGGGCTATGGCGACTGGTTCTGGGGCAAAAACGTCCGGTTGGAGCGGGTCGCACGTGCAGGCATCGTCATCAGCAACGAGGACAATGCCTATACCCAGATCGGCTTTCAGGACGCGACCGCCAGCGACACCCCGGTCTTCGCCCGGTTCCGCGACAGCGGATGGACGATCACCGGGCCTGCGCGGCGCTACCGGATGCGGGACTTTTCCTATGGCCTGGCGGTGCCATCACTGGGGCAGACGGGACGTTTTGCGACCAGGGCGGATGCGGTGCCGCTGTCCCCATCGGTATCTCGCAAGGATCCCGCCATCCGCGCCCTGCCGCCGGTCGAGCAATGGACCAATGTTCGGGACCTCGGCACGAAGGGCGATAACGCGACCGACGACACCGCCGCGTTGCAAAAAGCCATCGATACGCACCGTGTCCTCTATTTCCCCGCCGGTTTCTACCGGGTCAGCGACAGCTTGCGCCTGCGCCCCGACAGCGTGCTGATCGGGCTGCACCCCAGCCTGACCCAGATCGTCCTGACCGACGACAGCCCGGCCTTTCGCGGCGTCGGCAGCGCGAAGGGACTGATCGAGAGCGCCAAGGGGGGCGACGCCATCGTCTCCGGCCTTGGGCTGGCGGCGGGCGGGCGCAACCCGCGCGCGACCGCTTTGCTCTGGCGCGCGGGTGAAGGCTCGCTGGTCGATGACGTCAAGTTTCAGGGCGGACACGGCACCTTCCGCGCCGATGGCAGCCGCTTCGATCCTTATAATTCCGATCACACCGGCGATCCCGATCCGACCCAGCGCTGGGACGGTCATTATCCCAGCCTGTGGGTGACGGACGGCGGCGGCGGTACGTTCAACGGGTTGTGGACGCCCGATACCTATGCTTCGGCGGGCATGCTGGTGTCGAACACCGAGACGCCCGGCCATGTCTATCAAATCTCCGCCGAGCATCACCGCCGCGCCGAGATCGTGCTCGACAGCGTCGCGCATTGGGAGTTCCTCGCCCCCCAGACCGAGGAGGAGGCGGGCGAGAGCCGCGATGCCGTCGCCTTCGAGGTCCGCAATGTGCGAGACGTCCTGTTCGCCAATCTCCACGCCTACCGCGTCACCCGTTCGCTCCAGCCTGCGCGCGCGGCAATCGCGCTGTACGGCCAAAACGACATCCGTTTCCGCAACGTCCATGTGAATGCGGAGAGCGGCTTTGCCACCTGTCAGGCGGATGGCTGCGGCACCTATCTGCGCGCCAGCAAATATCCGTATGAGAACGCCGTTCGCGACATGACCCGAGGCGCGGAGGTTCGCGAGCGAGAGTTCGCGACGCTGGACGTCACCCCCGCCGCCCTGCCCGCCCCCTCGCCCAGTCTGACGCCGGTCCGGCGGCTGGCCGATGGCTTCTATTCGTTGGGGGGCGGCGCAGTCGATGCCACCGGCAAGCTCTATTTCGTCGACCGCTATTTCCAGCGTATCCATGGCTGGAGCGAGGCGGAGGGCCTGTCGGTCGTGTCCGACGCGCCGCTCGATCCGGTGAACCTGGCGGTCGACGGGTCGGGCAAGCTGCTGGTGCTGTCCTCGGCCGGGCCTGCCGCGACGGTCTATAGTATCGATCCCAAGGCCCCCGCCGCCGTCACGCTACAGTCGCCAACCGGCACGACACCGGCGAACGCGCGGGTCGTCCTGCCCGGCAGTCTATGGGTCAATGGCGAGTTCCGCGATCAATACGACCCCCCGACCGGCCAGTTCACCACCCTGGCCGAAATGTTCGCACGCGACATCGGCCAGCCCAAGGCCGCGTCCTATGTGTCCCCCGATGGCAGCATCGCCCTGCCCGCCTTTCGCGTGTGGCAGCAGGGGCCGACCGATCATCGCGGCTGGCGCTTTTCGGACACGCTCGACACCTATGGCCTGATCGCCGCGCAGCCAGGCACGCGTATCGCAATCGCCAACGGATCGGAGGATCGTACCTATACCGGGCTGGTCGGCGCGGACGGCGCCGTCACCGAGCTGAAACCCTTCGCCCATCGCGGCGGCGAGAGCGTCGTCACGGGCGCGGACGGGCGGGTCTATGTCGCGAACGGGCAGGTTTTCGTCTATGACGCGGGCGGGACGGAACTCGGCCGGATCGATGTGCCCGAGCGCCCCCTGCAACTGGCCTTCGGCGGGGTCGATGGGCGAACCCTGTTCATCCTGACCCATCACGGACTTTACGCCGCACAACCCTGAGTCACCCAGGATACCGACTATGGTCGTAGATGCCGCCCCTGCGTCCCTGCGGTAAAGCGGGTGGGAGACGGAGGGGCCAGCGATCACCGGCCCATGCTCCGCAGGTAGAGTGAGGGGATGGAGTGATGAGCATCGGCAATCGGCGCAGCCGCGCCTCGTGGAAATCCGGTAACGCTACCAGCGTCGCAGCCTTGGCCCTCGCTCTGATGGCCAGCCCCGCGCTGGCCGCGCCGGTTCAACAGACCCCGGTCCCCGATCCGGTGGCCGCCCCGCAGGAAGCAGCGGCCAGCGAGCGTGACATCGTCGTCACCGGCACGCGTATCACCGCCAACGGCTATAACGCCCCCACGCCGACCACGGTCATCGGCGAAGAGCAGATTCAGGCCAACGCCCAGCCCAACATCTTCAACACCGTCGCCCAGTTGCCGTCCTTGCAGGGATCGACGGGCGCGACGACGGGCACCTTCAGCACGTCGAGCGGACAACAAGGCCTCAGCTCCTTCTCGCTGCGTGGCCTCGGCACCATCCGCACCCTGACGCTGCTCGACGGCCAGCGGGTCGTGGGCGCGAACGTCACCGGCGTTCCCGATATCAGCCAGTTTCCGCAATTGCTGATCAAGCGGGTCGATGTCGTGACCGGCGGCGCCTCGGCCTCCTGGGGTTCGGACGCGGTCGGCGGCGTCATCAATTTCATCACCGACACCCGCTTCACCGGCTTCAAGGGCAATCTCCAGACCGGCGTCACCACCTATGGCGACAATGGCCAGGTGCTGGCACAGGCCGCCTTCGGCAAGGCGCTGGCGGGCGACCGGCTGCACATCATCGTCAGCGGCGAATATGCCAAGGACCAGGGTGTCGGACCGGGCAATTTCGGCGAGGATCTGGCGGGTAGCCGCGACTGGTATCGCGCCTCGACGCTGGTCGATACAGGCATCCGCAACGGCAGCACGCCGCAATTCCTGTACCGCGACCATGGCCAGGCCTATCAATATACCAAATACGGCCTGATCAGCGCCGGGCCGCTCCAGGGCATCGCGTTCGACGCCAACGGCAATCCCTTCCCCTTCCAATACGGGTCGAACGGCGTTCCCGCCAAGAATGCGGCGGGCAACGTCATCGGATGCTATGTGGGTTTCTGCGTCGGCGGCGACCAGTCCGGCCATGTCGGCTCGGGCACCTCGCTGCAATCCGCGCTGGAGCGGGTCAACGGCTATACCCGTATCGGCTATGACATCGCGCCCGACATGGAGCTGTATGTCACCGCCAATATCGCGCAGGTGAAGACCAGCAACCAGCCCAACCCGGGGGCGGCCAAAACCGGCCTGACCATCCAGTGTTCCAACCCCTATCTGCCACAATCCATCCAGCAGCAATGCGCCGCCAACGGGATCACCCAGTTCAGCTATGGCCTGAGCAACGCGATCCTGCCGAACATCAAGGTCAGCACCGATCGCCGCCAATATCGTTTCGTCGGCGGCCTGAAGGGCAAGGCCGATGTGTTCGGCGGCAGCTGGACCTATGACGTCTACTACGAGCATGGCATCAACGTCACCGACATCGATGTCGACAATATCAGCCTGACCGGCCGGTATAACGAGGCGATCAACGCGACGACGCTGAACGGCCAGATCGTCTGCGCCAATGCCGCCGCGCGGGCCAGCGGGTGCCAGCCGATCAACATCTTCGGCGGTGCCACGCCATCGGCCGCAGCCTTGGCCTATTTAACCCCCGCCAACGGCCCGTTCCAGCATACCCGCCAGACCCAGGACGCGGCGGCGGGCAGCATCTCGGGCAATCTGATCGACCTGTGGGCCGGGCCGCTGTCCATCGCGACCGGCGTCGAATATCGGCGCGAAGCCTACCGGGTTAACGCCGATCCTTATGGCGCGGGTGTATCGGCGATCAGCCCCAATTCGGCCGCCTATCCCGCCGACCCGTTTCTGAATTCGGCGACCGGCAGCAACTGGTATGCGGGCAACTACAAGAACGGCTCGGGCAAGTACGACGTCTATGAGAGCTTCCTTGAGATGAACCTGCCGCTCATCAATTCCGAAAGCCTGGGCCGCGCCAACCTCAGCGCGGCGGGCCGCGCCACCCATTATTCGACCTCGGGCGCGGTCTATGCGTGGAAGCTTGGCGGCACCTGGGACACGCCGCTCGACGGCTTCCGCCTGCGTGCCGTGACCTCACGCGATGTGCGTGCGCCGAACCTGTCGGAGCTCTTTGCGGCCCCCACCACGACGACGGTGCCCAACTTCACCGATCCGTTCCGCAACACCCAGGTGCTGATTATCCAGAATTCGCTCGGCAATCCCAATCTGCGCCCTGAAATCGCGCGCAGCACCGAGGCGGGCGTGGTCCTGTCGCGGCCGAGCTGGGCACCGGGGCTCAGCCTGTCCTTCGACTATTACACGATCAAGGTGAACGACGTCGTCTCCAGCCTGTCGGCGGCGCAGATCGTCAATCTTTGCTTCCAGGGCAATACCGAGACGTGCGGCGCCTTCAACCTTCAGAACACGGCCGGGCCGAACTTCGTCAACGTCCAGGCCTTCAATCTCGCCTCGATCAAGACCAGCGGCTTCGATATCGAGGGCAGCTATCAGTGGCGCAACCCGATAGGGCTGAACGGCAATCTGACGCTGCGCGCGCTCGCCACCCATGTCATCAAATTCGTGACCGATCCCGGCCTGCCCGGCACGATCCCGATCGACAGCGCAGGTGCCAATTCGGGGGCGACCCCAAGCTGGAAGTGGCTGGCGATCCAGAGTTACGACACCGATAAATTCAGCCTGCTGGTTCAGGAACGCTGGTTCAGCGACGGCGTATTCGGCAACCAGTATGTCGTCTGCTCGACCAGCTGCCCGGTCTCGACCGGCAACAACCCGACGATCGACCGCAACTTCATGAAGGGTGCCTTCTATGTCGATATCGGCGGCTCGCTGAACGTCACGTCGGCCGTCAGCATGTTCTTCAAGGTCGACAATCTGCTGGACCGCGATCCCGAGCCTTCGCCGCAGACCAATACCGGCCTCGATGTCAATCCGGCGCTGTATGACACGCTGGGTCGCTCCTACCGGATCGGCCTGCGCGCCAAATTCTGATATGGAAAGGGGTGGATTTCGCCCTGCCGAAATCCACCCCTTTCGTTCCGTCATGAGGAGATCAGAGCTTCAGGCTGATACCCGCGAAGAAGGTCCGGCCCAGCGCATCATAGACGTTGGGGAAGGTATTGCCCGAATTTGACCCGGCGCTACCGGCCACGCCACCCACGACGGGCGGATTGACGTTGAACAGATTGCTGACGCCTAGGCGGAACGTGTACTGCTTGTTCACGTCGAAGCTGACATTGGTGTCGAAGAAGGAATAGGACGGAATACGGCTGACCAGGATCGGCGTGCCCGGATCCGCGCTCACCGGTCCGATATAGCGCCAGCGGCCCTGGATCGAGACATCGCCCAGATCGAGAGTGGCCGATGCCTGATGTTTCCAGCGCGGGATCGGGTTGATCGACACCGCCGCACAGCTGTTACCGAACTTGCCCGCACAGTTGATCGGGCTCGCCTGCGCCCCCAGGTTGAAGGTGTAGCGGTCGACATAGGTGCCCGCCATCGCCAGTGTCAGGCTGGTCTCGCCGGGCAGCTTGAAGCGATAATCGGCCGACACGTCGATGCCGCTGGTCTGCAGCGTGGCGACGTTGATCAACTGCTCGGTGACGCCCGGGAACTGGCCGTTCGCATTGGGCGAACCCGTCAACTGGCCGGAGATGTTGTTGCGGACGATCAGCGAGCAATAGGCCGAGATATTGTTGTTGAAGCACTGGTTCACGATGTCCTGCGAACCGTCCGAGGCGATATAGTTGTTCACCTTCATCCGATAATAGTCGACCGTGACGTTCAGGCCCGGGGCGAATCGTGGAGAGAACACCGCCCCCACCGTCAGCGTATTGGCGGTTTCCGGCCGCAGCGCTGGATTACCGCCCGCGTTGATATTGGTCTGGCCAGAGGTCACGTCCTGGATGATGCCCGAATTGACGAGGTTGGCGGGGGCACCTTGCGCGATGCACTTGGCCGCCAAGGCCGCATTGCCCTGCGGAGCGCCGCGCGCGCACGGATCCGTCGACAGCACGTCGGTCCCCGCCTGGGTGATCGGGCTGTTCAGCTCGGCAATGTTGGGGTCACGCGTCGCCCGGTTGAAGATCGCCCGGAAGCGCACGCCCTCGACCGGACTCCAGTCGCCGCCCAGCTTGTAGGTGACGGCGTCCAGCGTGTTGCGGCCCGCCACCGTGTTATTGGTATAGGCCGAGTAACGCACGCCGCCTTCGAAGTTCAGCGCGCGGACGAAGGGCCGGTCGGTGACCAGCGGCATCTGCAACTCGCCGTAGACTTCCTTGACGTTGAACGACGCGTTGGGGACGGCCGTGCCCTGCCCGTAATAGATCAGGTTGCCCGAGCCGTAATTGGCATCGACCGACTGGCTGCCCGTCTCGCGGCGATACTCCGCACCCAGCGCGACCGCCGCCGGCTTGTCGGCCAGCGGGCTTTGCAGAAAGTTCAGGTCACCCGACAGGCTGCCGCCGGTGACGAACTGGGTATAACGATTGTCCTGCGATCCGTTTGCGGTGATGAACGACAGCGCCGCCGTTGAGATCGGTTGTGACGTGAACAGGTTGACGGGGACGCAGCCATTGCGGGGATCGACGCAGACGGGAGTGCCGTTCGCCCCCACCGTCGCGTTGATGGCCTGCGCGGTCCGGTTATAGTCCAGGTCGTTCAGCAGCGCCTCATGCCGCTTGGCCAGGCCATATTGCGCAAAGACATCGTAATGGAAGCTGTCGGCGAAATCGCCGCGCAGACCCGCGATCCCGAAATAGGTGTCGTTGGTGAATTGCTGGATGCGACCGCCCGTCTCCGTCACGCGGCGACGGATGCCGACATTGGCGGTGCCGTCGGCGTTCAGATTGGTGGGATCGCCAAAGATCAGCGCGGAGTTGGTCGCGTTGAGGAACGGATTGCTGGGCGAGATGGCGAAGTTGAAGCCGCCCGTCGCCGTCGGCGCCAGGATCGCGGTGACGTCGCTGCGCGTATAGCTGCCGCGTGCATAGAATTCCGCGGCATCGGAGAATTTGTAGCTGCCCAGCGCCGTCACATTGTACCGCTCCAGCGGCACTTGCAGATAATTGGCCGGGTTGAAATTATAGGGGCTGTAATAGGGCACGAAATTGTCCGTGCCGCCCGGCTGGCTGCCGTCGTTGATCTGGTAGCGGCCGGACTTGATGTCGATGACCGTCGGCGTGGCGTTGCTCGACCCGGTCGGCTTCAGATTGCCGTCGAGGCTTTGCGCCGAATAGGCGCGCGCCGACTGATAGACGCCGTTCCGCTTGGTGTACTGACCCGCAATGACGATGTGCCCGGCATCGTCGTTGCCGAACTTCACGCCCGCCGCCAGGCCTGCGTTATATTGGGCGGCGTCGCCATGCCCGGTGACCTGCGAACTGGCATCGGCACGCACGCCCTCCAGCTTGTCGTCGAGCACGAAGTTGACGACCCCCGAAATGGCATCGGCACCGTACACCGCCGAAGCGCCACCGGTCAGCACATCGACGCGCTTGATGAGGACGGTCGGGATCGCGTTGATGTCCACCGCGCCGCCGATATCCGACGGCACCATGCGACGGCCGTTCACCAGCACCAGTGTCCGCTGCGAACCCAGGCCGCGCAGATCGACCGTGGCGGTGCCGCCATTGCCGTTGTTCGTCGTGCCGCTGGCGGCGGGTACGAACTGCGGCGAGGACGACAGATAGGCCTCGGCGGTGACGGTATTGGTCGCCTTCAGCTCACCCGCGCTGATCGTCGCGACGGGGCTGCTGCTCTGGAGGTCGGGACGCTGGATGCGCGACCCGGTGACTACGATATCGCCTGTCGGCGCCGGGGTGGCGGCAGCTGAGCTGTTGTCCGTCGCCGCACCCTGTACGGCCTGGGCCGACGCCGCCGTCGCGAAACTCGCCATGCCAAGCCCCAAACCGAGCAGCGTCAGGTTCTGAAGGGCTGTCCCGATATGCAACCGGCGACGGGCAGGCATGGAATTCTTGATCATGACGCGTCCTCATTCTGCTGGGGACCGGGGCCATCCGATCCTCAAGCCAAAACTTTCGCCCCTGCCCCTTCACGAGGGCCGCGAGCGTGGCGTCATAAAATCGACACACCGAAACGCTGTAAATTTACGGAAATTTCATGTTGATCTATCTGGTAGAATGTGACCGAGAAAGCACATCCACCTACCCTATAAGCAACAACGGATCAGGAAGTACTGAGAAGACGGCAATTATGTTTCTTTTTTTGGATGAAATGGACGTCATCATCCTTTCATTGCGGCTATTCGAATGTCAGAGAGGCGCAATATCGCCTCGCACCTTACTGCATATGTTCATATTCCGTCCGCTTCATGGGCACGGCCTGCCCCTGTCTCGCTGGCGCCGGGCGGTCACGCCACCGCTTCGCCCCCCACGATCCGGGGCCGGAGGCTCGCGACCCGTCGAACATGGTCGGGATCGGCCAGCGTGCGCGAGGGCCTGCCGATCAGATAGCCCTGGACCGCGGCACAGCCCTCCCGGGTCACGATGGCCAGTTGAGCAGGCTCCTCCACCCCCTCGGCCAACACCGGCATGTTGAGCGTCGCCCCCAGCGCCGCGACGGACCGCAGGATCGACACCGCCTGCTCGTCATGCTCGATCTCGGAGACGAAGGACGCATCGAGCTTGATCCGGTCGAAGGGAAAGGAGCGCAGCACCTCCAGCGAGGAATAGCCCACTCCGAAATCGTCCAGCGCGATGGCGATGCCCATCCCCTTCAGGGCCTTCAACTGCTCGAGCGCGAAATGCTTGTCGTGAATGATCGCGCTCTCGGTCAGCTCCAGCGTCAGTCGCTCGGGCGGCAGGCCGCTGTCCGCAAGGGCCGAGCGCACCGTCTCGACCAGCTGCTTTTCAGCCAGATGCATCGGCGACAGGTTGACCGAGACGGGCTGCGGATCGGCCCAGCCCGCCGCCTCGCAACAGGCCCGCCGAAGCACCCAGTTGCTCAGCGGCACGATGTCGCCGCTCTTTTCGGCAAGCGGGATGAACCGGTTCGGCGGTATCATGCCCCGGACGGGGTGGTTCCAGC
The DNA here is from genome assembly GCF_000787715.1 of Sphingomonas parapaucimobilis NBRC 15100. Classification (GTDB taxonomy): domain Bacteria; phylum Pseudomonadota; class Alphaproteobacteria; order Sphingomonadales; family Sphingomonadaceae; genus Sphingomonas; species Sphingomonas parapaucimobilis. The sequence continues at coordinate 37,452 of NZ_BBPI01000069.1, read as the reverse complement.
GGATCAGCGCCTCATAGCCGCAGATCTCGCCCGACGGGATGGCCGACTGTACCTGATAATGAAGCTCGAACGCGTCGGCATCCAGCGCATGGCGGAGATCGGCGATCAACTCGCGCCGCTCGCGCACGGCATCGTCCATATGCGCGTCGTAGAAGCACGGTTCCTTCGAGTGCGCCGACTTCGCCCGGTACATGGCCAGATCGGCCTTGGCGAGCAGCGCGTCGGCATCGGTTCCGTCCCGTATGGCCAGCGCGACCCCGATATTGGCGCCGATCGACGCGGTGAACCGGTCGAACAGGAACGGCGCTTCGGACGCCGCGGTCAGCCGGCCCAGAAAATCCTCAAGCTCGGCCGGATCGTCATACGAGACGACGGCCGAGAACTCGTCACCGCCCAGCCGCGCGATGCGCTCGCCGGGCCGCAGGATGGACGAAAAGCGCGCTGCCAGCGCCGCCAGCAGCTGGTCGCCCGCCTGGTGGCCATAGGTATCGTTGACTACCTTGAAGCGGGACAGGTCCATCATGACCACCGCCATGCGCTGATAACCGCCCCGGATGCCGAAACGGGCCTCGAGATCCTCGATGAAGCTGATCCGGTTGGGCAGGTCGGTCAGGCTGTCGTGCAGCGCCATGTGACGCAGGCGGCGATAGGTTTCCGACTGGGTATGCCCGTCGATCAGGGCGCTGATCGCCGCGCATCCGACGATGATGAGCGTGGCGACCGTCGTCGTGGTCGCCAGCGTCGCCATGGTCATGCCCGACAGGCCCTGGCCGAGTTTCAGGACGGTGATCTTCATCGCCGTCATGCCGGTGAAGTGGAGTGCCGCGACGGCAAGGCTCAGCCATGCCACCGCCGTCTTGTTCCGCCAGCGTCCCCGCCCGGCCAGGACGTGGAAGGCCATGGCGGACAGACCGCTCGACAACAGGATCGAGGCCACGACATAGGGCCAGTTCCAGGTGACGATGCCGTCGACCCGGTACGCCGCCATGCCGATATAATGCATGACCGAGATGCCAGTGCCGATCACGGCCCCGCCGACTGCCCCCGACCAGCGCCGCCGCCCGGCGGCCAAGGCCAGTCCCGGAACGGCGATCACGATCACCGCCAACAGGGACAGGAGCGTCAGGATCGGATTCAGAATGACGGGCGCGGTCGTCCGAAACGCCATCATCGCGACAAAATGGGTCGCCCAGACCATCGTGCCCGCACCGACCGCGCCCAGCACGACCCAGCCAGAGCGGCGATAGCCCCGTGAGGCCCGGACGCGGCTGAACAGCTGGACGGTCGCGAGCGACCCCGTAACGCAGATCAGCAGCGCCAGCGCGACGAAGCGCAGGTCATGCTGCTGCGTCAGGCACAGGACCACATCGATCACGCGGCGCCCTCCATCTGGAGCAGGTCCGCCCGGCTTTCCAGGGCGACCGCCGCCTGCCGGGCCAGCGCGATGAGATAGGCTTTCTGATCCGACGAAGCGGGGCCTCGTCGCTGTGTGTCGAAGACGCACAGCGCCCCGACATCGATATCCCCGGCGACGCGCAAGGGCACACCGATATAATAGCGGACGAACGGCGCGGCGTTGATGGCTGGCAGTTCGGCCACGCGCGGATCACTGCACGGGTCGCAGATCTCCAGCACGCCGGGATTGTCGAGCGCGAAGGTACAGAAGCTGCGGTGGCGCGGGTTGCACACGATATCCAGGCCACGGGCCGCCTTGAACCATTGCTGATCGCCATGGATCAGGGACAGGAGCGCGATCGGGGCATTGAAGGATATCGCAGCCCGCTCGACGAAACGGTCGAAGCCGGGCTCGCGCGACGATTCCAGAATGTTCAACGCATGTACGGCGCTGGTACGTCGCCTTTCCCGGAACAGGGTCTTGAGCATCGTCTCTCTTCAATATTGAGTGCCCATTTTGGTCGCACCCGAACCTTTAAAACTTGATTTACCGATATAAATTAATCTGACCGCGTCAGTTGATGGCGCAGGGACAGGCAGTTGCCCCCTCACCCGGACGTCCGCCGAAACGACGATCAAAAGCCTCACCCTGCTGGACAAGTCACCGCGGCCTAAACCGTCGCAGCCGCGCTTACCTTTAACGACCCGGTAACTTCGCGGGTGATAGGCGCCCCGCCATCGCAGCGCCAGATCATGGCGAGTGGAATACCGGCGACGTCAGTCGCTGCTGCGTCAGAGGGGGAATTGTTAAGTGACTTCGAAGACTTCCGCATTTGGCAGACTGCGCCTTGGGATTTCGACGGCGGCATTGCTGACCGCGATCGCAAGCCCGGCCTTTGCGCAGGAGGCAGCACCGGCCCAAAGCGCCGATGCCGCCGACCAGAACGCGACCGCAGCCGCCGCACCCGCCACGACCGAACAGGACGTTCAGATCAAGCGGGCCGCGCCTGCGCCCGCCACGTCGGAAGGCGCGACCGTCGTCGTCACCGGCACGCTGTTCCGCGATTCCAACGCCAGCTCGATCTCGCCCGTGACCGTGGTGAACTCGAACGTGATGCTGCGCGCCAACATCACCACCGCACAGGACGCCATCCGTTCGGTTTCGGCCGACAGCGCGGGTTCGATCTCGACCGGTTTCAAGAACGGCTTCTCGGCCGGTGGCGCGGCGGTGTCGCTGCGCGGCCTGGGCGTTTCGTCGACGGTCGTGCTGATCGACGGCCTGCGCTCGGCCAACTTCCCGCTGAACGATGACGGCCATAACGCCTATGTCGACCTGAACTCGATCCCGTTCAGCACCATCGAGCGCATCGAAGTGCTGAAGGACGGTGCGTCGTCGACCTATGGCGCCGACGCGATCGGCGGCGTGGTCAACCTGATCAGCAAAAAGAACGTCCAGGGCATTTCGGGCTCGGTCCAGGGGGGCACCACCGAAAAGGCTGACGGCGCGCATTATCGCGCCACGCTGACCGCCGGGTTCGGTGATTATCGCGAGCAGGGGTTCAACTTCTACGTCAACGGTGAATACACCTATGACGGGTTCATCACCAACAACTCGCGCGGCTACCCGTTCAACACGCTCGACCTGCGCCCCAGCGGCCTGCAGGACCGCAATCGCAACGACGATTCGCTGCTCCAGCAGAACCCGCAGGCGGTCGTCACCCGCGTATCGCAGAGCGACCTGAACAATCCGCTGTCGGGCCAGGTCGGCTCGCCGCCGACCAACCAGTATCGCCTGCTCAATCCGAATGCCTGCCCCTTCGGCACCTTCACCGTGACCTCGGGCGCGGCACAGGGCACCGGTTGCGCGCATAACCTGCCCGCCGAATATTCGATCATCCAGCCGCGCCAGGAGCGTTACTCGACCACGGCGCGCCTGAACGTCCGGATCGCCGAGGGTTGGGAAGCCTTTGCCAGCGGCAGCTATTCGCATTCCGAAGTCGATATCCGCGGCGCGCCGTCGGGCATCCGCCAGACCCAGCCCTTCGGTGGCTCGGCGGCGCTCGCATCCAGCAGCCCGGGCATCGTCCTGCCGATGTATGTCTGCGCCGCCGGCGTGAACTGCGCCACCGCCGCCGACCGTCGCCTGAACCCCAACAACCCCTATGCCGTGGCGGGCGCCAACCCGGCGGACAGCGCAGCACGCATCTATTACCTGTTCGGCGACATCCCCGCCAACAGCCATCGCTATGTCGACGTATTCCGGGCGACCTATGGCATTTCAGGCGATCTGGGCGATGGATTCAAGTTCCGCCTGAACGGCGTCTATGCCCGTGACAATTTCGCGGTCACGCAGCGCGGCTTCATCAACATCCAGGGCCTTCTGAATGCGGTCAACACCGGGGCGTACAACTTCGTCAATCCGGAACAGAACACGCAGGCCGTGCGCGACCAGATCTCGCCGGAGCGGACCACCCCGTCCTATTCGACGGTGGCGACGATCGGCGGTTCGCTGCTGAAGTCGCTGATGGAACTGCCGGGCGGCGACCTGAATGTCGGTGGCGGGTTCCAGGTCCGTCGCGAGACGTTGATGAACCGCAACCAGAATGCGGACCTGTCCTATTACGGCCTGAACACCTCGTCGGCGCAGGGTCGTCAGACCGTGACCGCTGGGTTCTTCGAGATCGACGCCCCCTTTGCACGCTCGTTCGACCTGAACGTCTCGGGCCGTTACGATCACTATTCGCAGGGTTATAGCCACTTCTCGCCGAAGGTGGGTGCCAAGTTCACCCCGGTCCGCGAATTCTCGCTGCGCGCCACCTATTCGCAGGGTTTCCGTGCGCCGACCTTCGCCGAATACAACCCGGCGAGCAGCTATTCCGGCTTCTCTTCGTTCAACCCGCCCGCCAGCTTCATTGCGGCGCACCAGGGCAATCCCGCCTATACGACCTCGTACAATATCGGCAGCGGGGCGCAGGGCAACCCGGACATCCTGCCCGAGGTGTCGCGCAGCTTCACCGTCGGTACGATCGTCAACCCGACGCGCTGGCTGAATGTCACGGTCGATTACTACAACATCCGCAAGTCGAACCTGATCGTCAGCGGACCGCTGCGTGCCGAGGCGATCAACGCCTATTACAAGCAGACCAATGCAACCGACGGTTGCGCGGCGCTGGCCAAGGTGGGTCCGGGCTACAAGTGCAACGTCATCGACGCGCCCGATCCCGTCAACCCGAACGCCCTGCCCCGTCTGCTAGTGTTCGACGTTCCCTACGTCAACGCCAACTACATGGTCAGCTCGGGTATCGACATGCAGGCCAATGCGAACTTCCAGTTCGACAATGGCGTGAAGCTGATCAGCCGCGTCGACGTCACTCGCGTCCTGCGTCTTGACCTCGTCACCCCGGCGGGCGTGGTGCAGAAATATGCGGGTACGCTGGGGCCGTACGAGCTGTCGTCGGGTGGCGGCACGCCGCGTATCCGTGGCAACTGGCAGAACACGATCGAAGTCGGCAATTTCTCGCTGACCAGCACGACCTATTATGTCGGACGGATCAAGCAGGTGGCGGCCGATCGCATCCAGCCGACCAACGGCGTGATCGACCTGTCGTGCAAGAACACGCTGGTGCCGATCATCGCGGGCAGCGACGTGAACAACCAGTGCTTCGTTCGCCCGTTCATCTATACCGATCTGAACATCGGCGTGCGGGTCAATGACGACTTCCGTTTCTTCTTCAACATCCAGAACCTGACCAATGCCCGCGCTCCGCTGGCGGCGGCGGCTTATACCAGCAATCCGAACTATCTGAGCAGCTGGCATTATGCCGGTCTGGTCGGTCGCAACTTCAGCGCCGGTGCGAACTTCAACTTCTGATCCGGCCTGACCGGGTGATACGCGCCGGGGTCGACTTTCCCGTCGTCCCGGCGCGTATTGCCTTCTTATCTTTCGCGGCGTCATAGGCGACCGATGCAGCCGGAGCATTCCAAGACCATGTATCCGGGTTCGGAAAAACCGACCGCCCAGCCCAGCGAACTGTACCGACAGTCGCTGGTGATGCGGGCGATCGGTACGCCCTTTGTCGCCGACCTGCTCGCCGCAGTGGATCGGCAGCTCGACAAGGCACCGCTCAGCGCCGCGCTGATCCGCTCCTGGGGCAGCACCGCCGCCTCCTCCGCGATCGCGATGCGGATCAACGCTGCCCTGCACGCCCTGGCGAGGCGCGGTGTCGAGCCGCAATTGGCCGCGCTCTATGCCGGGGACCATGATCGCTACGACGAGGCGGTCGCCCTGGCGCTGGCGGCCCATGACGAATTCCTGGTCGACTGGTTGCTGCGGGTGCCGCAGACCAACGAGATCGGCCGCGCGGCGGCCTTGTACGCCGCCCTGATGGTCCTGGCGCAGAACCATGGCCATGATTTCGACCTGTTCGAAATCGGGGCAAGCGCCGGGCTGAACCTCAACCTGTCCCGCTATGCCTATGATCTGGGTGGCGTCCGGGCGGGGGCGACGGACTCGATGGTGCGGATCGCGCCGGAGTGGCGTGGCCCCCCGCCTCCCGATGCCGCCGTAACCGTCCGCGCGGCGCGGGGCGTCGATCTCCACCCGCTCGACGTCAATGATCCGGCGGCCTGCGAACGGCTGGCGTCGTTCATCTTCGCCGACCAGCCCGAACGAGCCGAGCGCCTGGACCGGGCGCTGGCGATCGCGCGACACCATCCGCCCCGGCTCGATACCGGCGATGCGGCATCCTGGCTGGCGACACAGCTTGCCCTTCCCGCGCCGGACGGTCGCCACCGGGTCGTCCTGCATTCGATGGTGCTGCAATATCTCAGCGCCGAGGACCGCGCCCGGATCGAGGCGACGCTGCACGAAGCCGGTGCGTCCGCGACCATGACGAGGCCTTTCGCCGCTGTCGGTTTCGAATGGGACCAGGCGCGCCAGCGGGTCGAGCTTCGCGTGCGCTCCTGGCCTGATGGGCGCGACCGCGTGCTCGCCCATTGCCATCCTTATGGTGCGTGGATCCACTGGCTGACGGCCTGACGAATATATGTCACGATAATGGTTACACGCTTCACCCATCCTTAACCTTGCGGTTCTACCCGTTGTCCGACGAAACCAAGGTTTCACGCAGGATCGGGGGGATAGGACATTGCGCGACGACGACTGCGCCAGTGTATTTCGCGGCACGTTTCAAAGCCGAATCCATGATCGCCTTTGATGCTCTCCCCGTCGTCGCAGCGACCTTCGATGCGACGCATGACCGACCGGTCCTTCCCGCCCCCGATAATGATAACGCAATGAATCCACGCGTATCGTCCTTCGTCCGACCTGTTGAGAGAAACGCATAATGCTTACGAACATGAACATCCCCAAGAAACTGGGTGTATCGTTCCTGATCGTCAGCCTGTCGGCCGCGGTGATGACGATCGTGTTCTTCGTGAACATCTGGGAAATCAAGAACGCAACGGCGGGCAACAACCATGCCCAGGAAGTCTATGCCAAGGCGCTGACGCTGGAGACATCGATCCTGCGTGAGAACAGCCAGCTGCGCGGGTTCCTGGTCACCGGAGACAAAAGCTATCTGAAGTCGTATGAAGAAGCCCGCAAGGAATATGACACCACCAGCCGCGAACTGAACGCGATGCTGAACGACCCGGCCGAGCTTGCGTTGCTCGCCAAGTCGAATGTGGAAAAGGCGAAGTGGCGGCGGACATGGAGCGATCGTCTGACCGATTGGGTCAAGGACGGGCGGCGCGACGAGGCGCAACAGGCCGTTCGTGACGCCGGAAAGGCCGTTCTGACCAGTGACATCGTGTTGCCGCTTCGCGCCATTCGCGACCAGGAAACAGCGGCGATCGCCAGCAACGCTGCCTCGCAAGAAAATGCCATCAGCACCGCCATCATTGCCCTGGTGCTGGGCGGCGTGATGCTGATCGGCGTCGTCATCACCCTTCAGATGGTGCTGAGCCGTAGCATCGCGCGGCCGATCACCGCCCTCACCCGCCTGATGGCCGAGCTGGCGCGCGGTCGCAACGATATCGACGTGCCGGGCAGCGCGCGCGGCGACGAACTGGGCGACATGGCCCGCGCCGTCGTCGTCTTCCGCGACGCGGCCAAGGCCAAGGTGAGCGACGACCGCGAGCGCGATCTGGCCCTGGACGCGATCGGTTCCGGCCTGCAAAGCCTTTCGGCGGCCGATCTGACCGTTCGCCTGACCGATCTGCCCCCCGCCTTCCATCAGCTGGCAACCGACTTCAACCGTGCGGTCCAGAACCTTTCCGGCCTGACCAGCGACGTTCGCGGCAGCGCCGGTTCCATCCGCTCGAATATCGAGGAAATCCGCCAGGCCACGGACAATCTGTCGGCGCGCAGCGAGCAGCAGGCCGCCAGCCTGCGCGAGACCGCCGCTGCGGTCGGCGAAATCACGCAAGGCGTCCGCGAAGGCGCCGCCAGCGCCAGCCAGGCGAACCGCGCCGTGACCGAGGCTCGCGACGAAGCCGAAAAGGGCGGGCAGATCGTCGCCAAGTCGATCACCGCGATGAACGGCATCGACCAGGCCAGCCGCGAGATCGTGGACATCATCACCGTCATCGACGGCATCGCCTTCCAGACCAATCTGCTCGCCCTGAACGCGGGCGTCGAGGCGGCGCGGGCTGGCGATGCGGGCAAGGGCTTTGCCGTCGTCGCCTCCGAAGTCCGCGCGCTGGCGCAGCGCTCGGCCGATGCGGCATCCGACGTCAAGGCGCGCATCCTGTCGGCGATCGAACATGTCCGGTCGGGCGTGGTGCTGGTCGACGAAACTGGCAATGCCCTGCAACGGATCATCGGCAAGGTGTCGGACGTCAGCACCGTGGTCGACGTCATCGCCCGCTCCTCCGAACAGCAGGCCCACAGCTTGGGCCAGGTCAACATCGCCATTGGAGAGATCGATTCGGTCACGCAACAGAATGCCGCGATGGTCGAGGAATCGACGGCCGCCGCCAGCCTGCTCGCGCAGGAGTGCGGGACGCTGATGGCCTCGGTCATGCGCTTCAACGTGGATGCGGCCGCGCAACATGCCTCCACCGCCTCGCCGCAATACCAGACGGATTTTGGCCACTCGTCCAGATACGCCGCCTGATATTGGACAGATCCCGCCCGTCACGGCTGATACGGGGTCGCGGTTCAAAGCGACGACCCCGATGCCGTATTAACCTGGGTTTGCAACGGATGGCGTGATCGCGCAGGAGAACCTCACACAGGAGGACGTGATAGGGCATATGGACGCGAAGCGCCGGATATTCGAGCAACTGCCGCTGCTTGGCGAGCGCAGGGCGCTGGCCTATGCCGTGGCGTTGCTACTTCCGGCCATTGCGTGGTGGATACGCTGGAAACTGGACGCGGCCTTTCCGCCGGGGTTTCCCTATCTGACATTCTTCCCGGCCGTCATCATCTCGTCCTTCCTGTTCGGGCGTGGCCCGGGAACGCTGTCAGCCATCGTCTGCGGCCTGCTCGCCTGGTATTTCTTCATACCGCCGGCCAACAGCTTCGATCTTGCGCCGCGCACGCTCGTCGCCCTGGGCTTCTATGCCGGGGTCGTGGCGGTCGACATCGGCCTTGTCGACGCCATGCAGCGCGCCAATCGGCGATCGTCTCGGCTGGCCGCGGAACAGCGACAACTCGCCGAACGCACCGAGTTGCTCTTCAGCGAGTTGCAGCACCGCGTCTCCAACAACATCCAGATGGTCGGCGCGATGCTGTCGCTGCAGCAGCGACAGGTCGTCGATCCGATCGCGCGCATGGTCCTGTCCGATGCATCCACGAAGCTGCAACTGATCGGGCGTATTCAGCGGCAGCTCTATGCGACGACGGGCGAGCAGGTGCCGCTGGACATCTTCCTGCGCGACCTGATGGCGGACCTGTTCGCCACCGACACGAAACCCGGCATCATCCACCGGATCGAGGCCGTCTCCGGACTCCGACTTTCGCCCGATGCGGCGATCCCGCTGGCGCTGATCATGGCGGAGGGCGTCGCCAATGCGATGGAACACGGCTTTGCCGACCGCGAGGTCGGGCAATTGATCGTCACCCTCACCCGACAGGATGACGTCATCGCGCTTTGCGTGATCGACGATGGCGCCGGCCTGCCGCCGGGGTTCGACCTTCAGGGCTCGAACAGTCTCGGCCTGAAACTGGTGCGCAGTCTGGCCAAACAGATGGGTGCGCAGCTGAGCGTCGAAAACGGACCGTCAACAGGAACGATCCTGCGCCTGTCACTGCCCGATGGCAAGGGCCGTCGCCCGTGAGCGCGCACGCGCCAAGGGTCGCCATAAACACCCCGTATCTTCCTATCACAGGCCGAATATGGCGCTGAATGCGGTTTCCTGCGCCCGCCAGTCCAAGCCGCGAGCGTCGAGCCATGGGTCGTCATAATAGGTGCAGCCGTAACGCTCGCCGCCATCGCACAATATGGTGACGATCGAGCCAACGTCTCCGCGTGCCGCCATTTCCTCCACCAATTGGGTCACGGCGACCAGGTTGGTGCCGGTCGAACCGCCCACCCTGCGCCCCAACCGGCGGGAAAGCGCGCGCATCGCACCGATGCTGGCGACATCCTCGACCGCGATCATCCGGTCGATCACGGAGGGGATGAAGCTGGGTTCGACGCGCGGTCGCCCGATCCCCTCGATGCAACTGCCGCAACCCTCGGGCAGCGACAGGGCCTGGCGGTCGGAAAAGTGCCGGTGAAAGACCGAATGCACCGGGTCGGCGACGCATAGCCGCGTCGCATGGCGCTGATAACCGATGAATCGCCCGATCGTCGCCGATGTCCCCCCTGTCCCGGCCCCACAGACGATCCAGCGGGGAACGGGATGCTCCTCCGCCGACATCTGCGCAAAGATGCTCTCGGCAATATTGTTGTTGCCGCGCCAGTCGGTCGCCCGCTCGGCATAGGTGAATTGGTCGAGATAATGACCGCCCGTCTCCGTCGCCAGGGTGTTGGAGACGTCGTAGACGGTGCGCGGATCGTCGACCATGTGGATCTCGCCACCATGGAAACGGATCGCATCCAGCTTGGGCGCGGCGGTCGAGGCGGGCACCACTGCGATGAAACGCAGGGCCAGCATCTTGGCGAAATAGGCTTCGCTCACCGCCGTCGAGCCGGAGGACGACTCGATCACACAGGTATCCGGCCCGATCCAGCCATTGCACAGCGCGTACAGGAACAGCGAGCGCGCCAGCCGGTGCTTCAGGCTACCCGTCGGATGGCTGCTTTCGTCCTTCAGGTACAGCGTGATGCCCGGATGGCGCGGCAGTTCCACCCGGATCAGGTGTGTATCGGCCGAGCGGTTGAAATCCGCCTCGATGCGGTGGATCGCCTCGGACCGCCAGCGTCGAACGGCGCCCGTGTCGCGATCAGCGCGCATTGGTCGTCAGCCCATGGCGCGCCAGCATCGCCTGCGGATCGGCGTCGCGTCCGCGAAAGGCGCGGAAGCTGTCGGCGGCAGGGCGGCTTGCCCCGCGCGAAAGGACCTCGGAGCAGAAGCGTGCGGCCACGGCCCTATCGACCAGCCCCGCTTCGATGAAACGCTGGAACCCGTCGGCGGCTAGCACCTCGGCCCAGAGATAGCTGTAATAGCCCGACGCATAGCCGCCGGCGAAAATATGGGTGAAGGCGTGCGGAAAACGATGCCAGGCGGGCGGGTGGACCACCGCCACCTCGTCACGCACGGCCTCGATCACCTCGATGGGGTCATGGCCCAGCGTCCCCATGTGGAGGAGAAGGTCGAACAGCGCGAACTCGACCTGCCGGACGATGAACATGCCCGACAGGAAATGCCGTGCGGCGACCAGCCGGTCGAACAGCCAATCCGACAGCGGTTCCCCGGTTTCATAATGGCCCGACATATCGCGCAGGACGGCCCGGTCCCAGGCAAAATCCTCCATCAGCTGGCTGGGCAGCTCGATCGCGTCCCACTCGAACCCGTTCGTCCCTGCGATGTTGGGGCGATCGACCTCGGTGAACAGGTGATGCAGGCAATGGCCGGTCTCGTGGAGGAATGTCACCACTTCCTTGTGACTGAGCAGCGACGGGCTGCCCGGCATCTTGGGCGCGAAGTTACAGACCAGATAGGCGACCGGCACGCGCTGGACATCGCCGTCGTTCAACCGGGGCCGCGCCTGCGCCATCCAGGCGCCGCCGCGCTTGCCCGCGCGGGCGTGCAGGTCGAGATAGACACCCGCAAAAACCTTACCCTGGTCATCCACGACGTCGTAATAGCAGGCGTCCGGGTGATAGACCGGGACGTCGGGACGCCCGACAAGGCTGATACCGAACAGGCGATCGAGCAGGTTCTTCCAACCGGCGATCACATTCTCGACCGGAAAATGCGCACGCACTGCCTGTTCGTCGACCGCAAACTGCGCCTCGCGCAGCCGCTCCGCGACATAGGTCACGTCCCAGGGTTGCAGTTCGTCGATCCCCAGATGCTTCGCGGCATAAGTGGCGAGCGCGGCGAATTCGAGTTCGGCCGCCGGCTTGGCACGACCCGCCAGATCGCGCAGGAAGGCCAGCACCTCCCCAGCATTGGGCGCCATCTTGGTGGCAAGCGACCATTCGACCGGATCGGGAAAGCCGAGGAGCCGGGCGCCCTCTTGCCGTCGCGCGAGAATCGCCGCGATCCGAGCCGAATTGTCGAACTGCCCGGCATGAGGCCCCTGATCGGATGCACGGGTCGCCGACGCGGCATAGACCCGTTCGCGCAGACCCCGGTCCCGCGCGAAGGTCATGACCGCGTTGACATGCGGCATCTGAAGCGTGACGACCCAGCCGGACAGGTCCCTGGTCTTGGCGGCTGCGGCAAACATCGCCTTGTCCGCATCCGACAGTCCGGCGAGCAGGCGTTCGTCCTCGACATGCTCGAACCAGGCATCGGTCGCATCCAGCACGGCATTGCCGAACTCGGTCGACAGCTGTGACAGCTCCACCGACAGGGCGGCAAAACGGGTCCTTTCCTTGGGATCGAGCGCGACGCCCGACAGCCGGAAGTCGCGGATCATATGGTCGACCGCCGCCCGATCCGCCTCGTCCCGCGCGGCGAAGTCCGGCGTGGCAGTCAATGCGACCAGGACGTCGTACAAAGCGTGGTTCTGCATGACCTGAAGCCGGTTCTCGACCAACCGCTTCTGCCCTTCCGCATAGGCGCCGCACAGGTCGGGCGTGTCGGCGACGGCCTGCAAATGGGTCACCGCAGACCAGACCGCCGCAATGGCGGTGTCCGCGCGCTCCAGCGGCATCCACGCTTCCGCGAAGTTCGCCGGGCGCTCCTCCACGATCCGCACAACCGCCGCTCGGTGATCGGCCAGCACCCGGTCCAGCGCGGGGCCGATATGGTCGGGGCGGATATCACCGAAATGCGGCAGGGCGAATGTGTCTAGCAACGGGTTCTTCATCATGGCTTTTCCCTCAAACCAGCGTGCCGTAATCCGCGCCCTCGGCCGCGATCGCCGGGATATTGTGCCCGGCGAGATACCGCTCGGCCTCCAGCGCGGCCATGCAGCCCATGCCCGCGGACGTGACGGCCTGGCGGAACAGCTTGTCCTGCACGTCACCCGCCGCGAAGACGCCAGGCACGCTGGTCGCGGTCGAGCCCGGGGTGACCAGGATATAGCCCTCGTCATCCATATGGAGCTGCCCCTTGAACAGCGACGTCGCCGGGTCGTGGCCGATCGCGACGAACAGGCCGTGCACGGCCAGTTCCGACACCGTGCCGTCGCGGGTGTCGTGCAGCGCGATGCCGGTCACCCCCGTGGCGTCGCCCAGCACCTCGACAACCTCGCTATTCCAGATCGTCTCGACCTTGGGATTGGCGTGCAGCCGCGCCTGGTTGGTACGATCGGCACGCAGGCTGTCGCGGCGATGGACCAGATAGACCTTCTCGGCGAAGTTGGTGAGATACAGCGCTTCCTCGACCGCCGTATTGCCGCCGCCGACGACCGCGCAGACGCGGCCGCGATAGAAGAAGCCGTCACAGGTCGCGCAAGCCGAGACCCCGCGCCCGCGATACTCGGTCTCGCTCTCCAACCCCAGCCACCGAGCCGACGCGCCCGTAGCCACGACGATCGTATCGGCCGTGTAGCGGGTGCCGCCATCGCCGATCGCAAGGAAAGGGGTTCGGGTGAGGTCGACCTCGACGATCAGGTCGCCGACGACATCGACGCCCGCCTTGCGGACCTGATCGCGCATCCGTGCCATCAACTCTGGCCCGAGCACGCTTTCGTCGCCCGGCCAATTCTCGACCTCGGTGGTGATGGTCAGCTGTCCGCCGGGCTGCGGTCCCTCGATCAGCCTGGGCGCCAGCGCGGCGCGCGCGGCATAGACGCCCGCCGTACAGCCCGCCGGGCCGGAGCCGATGATCAGAACCTTGCTGTGCAGCTCGTCCACGCCCTGCGCCCCCTTCATCCTACGCCTGTGCCGTGAGGATGGGTGAGGTCTCGATCATTTCGATCAGCCTCCAGCCGGTCGTGACATACATTTCGCTCGACTGTTCCAGCCGCTCGCATCGCTTGCGAAAGCGCGCGCTCAGTTCGGGATGGTCGGCGTCGAGGATCGCATAGACCCGCTCAAGCCCCTGGAACTCCGCCTTGTACGCATTCTTCTCGGCCTGCTCGCGAAGCTGGAAGACGCGACTTTCCTCTTCCGGTGTCCAGCCGATCTCGGCCAGCGCCACGCGCAGTTCGAACGCGCCGAGGGCGTTCAGCGTATCACGCAGCACCGTCCGCATGGTGCCGGGCCACGCCGCCGACTCCACCGTGCTGGCCGCCGCGCGGTCCAGTACATCGTCGCCAAGGGCATCGGTCGCCGCCACCGCAGCAAGGCGCACCGCCTTCCATTGCTGACGATCCGGCTCGTCCCCCTCGACCGCCCGACGATGCAGGGCGATGATCGCCAGGCGGCTCTCCTCCAGCGCCGGATGGCGACAGGTGGTGTCGCACAGGCGCGGCTTTGCCAGCAGGTCCAGAATCATCCGCGACACGACGGCAGACAGATCGCCGCCGACCGGCGTGCGCGCCAGCCAGGCTTCGGCAAAGCGGGCGGCCTCGGAAAGCGGACGAAAGCCGTTGATGAGCATCGGCAACGTTTCGGCCAAGGCCGTCGGATAGCCGAGCCTGGCGGCATAGGCGGGCGTATCATCCGCCTCGACCACGGCACCGATCGCATTGGCCTTTCCGTCTTCCCATGCGGGGAAATAGACGAAACTGCCCGCCGCGACATGCTGCCTCAGCTGCGCTATCGCCTGGGCCTTGATCGCCGGATCGCCGTGGAAAGCGATAGCATCGGCCATCATGCCGCACTCACATTCGCATCGACAAAGGCATCGAGACGGCTGCGCGACATGGTGCCGAACGCGCGCGCCGCTTCCGCGCCGTCCCTGACGATCAGCAACAGCGGAATGCCGCGCACCTCGAACCGCTCGGCAAGCTTGGGATTTTCGTCGATATTGACCTTCACGATCTCGATCTCGTCGGCATATTCCTCCGCGAGCTCGTCCAGCGTCGGGGCCAGCGCCTTGCATGGGCCGCACCAGGGCGCCCAGAAATCGACCAGAACGGGCTTGTCATTCTGCAGGACGATCTCGTCGAAATCCTGCTCGGTTGCATTCCGCATAGTCACTGTCCTTCTGAAATGGGGGGGATCAGCCGGCCTGCCCGCCGACCATCATGCGGTCGATGCGAAGCGTGGGCTGGCCGACGCTGACATGAAGCGACTGGCCCTGCTTGCCGCAGGTCGCCATGCCGGTGTCGTGGTCCAGATCGTTGCCGATCATCGAGATATGGCGCAGCGCCTCATGCCCGACGCCGATCAGGGTCGCGCCGCGCACCGGGGCGACCAGCCGCCCCTTCTCGACCAGCCACGCCTCGATCGTGGTGAAGTTGAAGCGGCCGGTGACGATATCGACCTGCCCGCCATCGAACTCGGTGGCGTAGATACCACGGTCGATCGAGGCGATGATGTCGGCCGGATCGGCGCGGCCATTGGCCAGGAAGGTGTTGGTCATGCGCGGCATCGGGAGATGCGCATAGGACTGGCGACGGCCATTGCCCGTCGAGCGCGCGTTCATCAGTCCGGCATTCAGCCGGTCCTGCATCAGCCCGGTCAGCACCCCGTCCTCGACCAGCACGGTGCGATCGGGCGGCGTGCCCTCGTCATCCATGCCAAGCGACCCCAGCCGCCCGGGAAGACCGCCATCGTCGACCACGGTCACGCCGGGCGCGGCGATCCGCTCGCCGACCTTTCCGTCGAAAGCGGAGAGATGCTTGCGGTGATGATCGCCCTCCAGCCCATGGCCGACCGCCTCGTGGAACAGCACACCGGGATAGCCCGGCCCCAGCACCACCGGCATCTCGCCCACCGGCGCCGCGATGGCATCGAGATTGTTCAGGGCCATGTTCGCCGCGCTGGCGACCATCCGTTCGACCGACGCGGCGTCGAACCCGCCCAGCCCGGCCCGCCGCCCCAGCCCCGCCTGGCCACGCGCGCGACGACCATCCTGTTCGGCGATCACGACGACCGACAGGATTGTCATCGGTCGCACGTCCCCGGCCAGCAGCCCGTCCGCCCCCGCGACCAGGATCGTCGTGTCGGTCGCCCGGACATTGGCGTCGACCTGGATGATACGGGCGTCATGCGTCCGGGCGAGGTTGTCGATCATCACCAACAGGGCGATCCAAGCCGCCGCATCCTCGGCCGCGACCGTCTCGATCGCGGGGTAAAGATGATGGCTGGCCGAATGTCGGCTCAGGACGACGCCATGACCAGACCGCCCCGCATCGCCGTGGCGCGCCAGCGTGCGGACCGCGCGTACCGTGTCCAGCAACGCGCCCTCGCGCATGTCGGCGGAGTGCGCGAAGCTCACTTGCCCACCATGCGCCGCGCGAGCCCCGACGCCTTGCCGAATCGAGAAGCCGCCCTGGGTGACCCGGCCGCTCTCCAGCCGCCAGCTACGCATGGCCGTCGTCTCGAAATACAGATCGGCCAGATCCGCGCCGCCGCCTGCCAGTTCGCCCAGGGCGCGGCCGATCGCCGCCTCGTCGAGGCCCGCCGGACCGAACAGCGCCGTACGCGCTCGGTCCAGTGCCAGTGCGCCGCCGTTCATGCCTTTCCTCCCACCTGCATGTCGTCGACCAGGATGGATCCGGTGCGCAGCGCGCCCTGCCGCTCGACATCGTGGCCGACCGCACGAATGCCGTTCAGCATCGCCGGCATCTGGCCCGCCAGCGTCACGTCGGTGACGGCATGGACGATCTCGCCGCCTTCGATCCACAGCCCCTTCACCGCCTGGGTCCAGTTGCCGCTGGCCGGGTCGGTCTTGCCGCCCTGAAATTCGGTCACGACCAGGCCGGTGCCCAGCATCCGCAACATCGCGGCCCAGTCGCCGCCGGGTGCGGTGCTGGTCAGGCGCAGATTGTAGAAGCCATCGGCATTGCCGGTCGACGCCATGCCCAGCTTGCGCCCCGAGACGCTCGACAGGAACAGTCCCTCGACCACGCCGCCGCGCAGGATGTGGCGGGCCGATCCGGCGATACCCTCGCTATCAAAGGGGCCGCTGGCCAATCCCAGCGGCTCGAAGGGATCTTCCGTCAGTTCCAGATGCGCGGCCGCGACGCTTTGGCCGAGCGGCGCGCGCAGGAAGGTCATGCCGCGAAACTGCGCCATGCCGGTCAGAGCGCCAGCCAGGTCCGAAACCAGCGACATGGCCGTGCGCGCCGCGAACAGCACCGGGCAACGCTGGCTGGCGATTGTCCGTCCGCCCAATGCCGAGCGGGCGCGATCGGCAGCGGTGCGTACCAGTTGCTCGGGCGGGGTCAGGGCATCGACGCGTCGCTCCTGCGACTGGCAGAAGGCGGACGTGCTGCCGCCCTCGTCCTGCGCCAGCATCACCGACCAGCGCCCGTCATTGGAGCGCCGGATGCTGCGACAGAAACCGTCGCTGGTCGCCAGCGCCCACAGCCCCTCGGTCGCGACCGCCACCGACTCGCCGACCCGCAGCCGGAGATCGTCGGCGGCCACCTCGACAGCGATCCGGTCGGCCAAGGTCGCCGAGGACAGAAGCGTGTCCGGATCGCGCGGGCTGTCGGCGTAGAGCGGGGGAGACGGGCTGGAATAGGCCAGGCTGTCCGCCAGTGGCAGACCGGCATCAGGGTCTGGCAAGACATGGCTGGCAATCATCATCGCCTCCTCGACCACCCGTTCGATCGCCGCACGGTCGAAGCTCCCGGTCGAGGCCATGCCGCGCCGTCCGTTGTGGAAGACGGTCAGCCCCAGCCCCTGCGTCCCGCTGCGCTCGGCCGTTTCGACCTCGCCGCGTCGCACCGCGATGCGGGCAATGCCCTCATGATGGGCCGAGGCGCGCGCTGTCGCTCCACGCCGCGCGGCAAGTTCGACGGCCAGCGTCGCGGCATCGCGCAGCTCCGCCTCGTCCTGGGTCAGGAGCACACTCATGCATCAGCCTCCGTGATGGCCGCTGCCGTCGCGTGACCATGGTGAACGCGCAGGCGGTGCGTGTGATAGGCGGCCAGCTTCTCGTTGTGTACGACGCTGACGATGGTGGTGTCCGGCATCGCATCGAGTATGGCCTGGTAGAGGAAGGCCGCGTTATGGGCGTCGAGCGCGCTGGTCGCCTCGTCGAGGATCAGCAAGGTCGGGCGCTGCAACAGGATGCGGGCCAGCGCGACACGCTGCTGCTCACCGGGCGAAAGCTCGTCCTGCCACATGCGCAGTTCGTGCAGGGCCGTCCTATGAGCCTCCAGTCCGACCTGGCCCAATAAGGCGCGGATGGCCCCGTCGTCATGCTCTTCCGGCTGGTCGGGGAAGCATATCGCGGCCTTCAACGTCCCGAGCGGCAGATACAGCCGTTGCGGCACCAGCATCGCACTGCCGCGGCGGGTCATCGCCACGTCGCCCGCCCCGTCCGGCCACAGGCCCGCAATCGCACGCAGCAGCGTGGTCTTGCCGGTGCCGGACGGCCCCTGGATCACCCACCGCTCACCGTCACGCACCATCCAGTCGGCCACGGCCATCAGGGGCGCGCCATTGGGGCGGCGCAATTCGAGACCCTCGACCCGGATCGCCACGCCATCGGCCGTCCCGCCCGGCGTGAAGGCGATTCCGCGCGGACGCTCGTAATCGAGCGAGTCATCCAGCGTCTTGAGGCGATTGATGTTGGCGACCTGCCGCGCGATGGTGGGATAGGCCTGGACGATATAGGACAGGCTCGAGGCGAACTGCGTGAAGGCATCGCGCGCGCCCTGGACCTGTCCGAAGGTGATCGAACCGGCAAAATATTTCGGCACCGTCAGGAAAAGCGGTACGACCTGCATGGTCCGTTGATAGATATCCTGCCCCGCGCTGAGCCCTGCATTGGCCAGCATCAACTGGTAGAAATTGCGCCGAATGTTGCCAAAGGCGCTTTTCAGCCCGTCCTGCTCGATGCGCTGGGCGTGGGAAAAGGCGATCTGCTCGCCATTGCGACGGACATGGATAAGCCCGGCGCGATAATCGGCTTCGTAATGCTGCTCGCGCATCTTGCGCCGGATATACGGCCTGCCGATCCAGGTGATGAAGACGGTGCCGAAGATCACATAGACGATCGAGAACCAGATCAGGTCCCCACCCGGCAGCGGGATGCGATAGCCGAACAGCGGTAGCGTGAGCGGCGACGAGGTTTCGAGCAGGATCGCGGCGAAGGCGACCGCACGCACCAGGCTGAAGATCAGCGAGATGGCGATGCTGAGCGGCGACTGGCCATATTCCAGGCCCATCGAGGTGAAGGCCCGTACATCCTCCGCGATACGCTGATCGGGGTTGTCGATCATGCGCAACCGCTCGATCTCGTAGAAACGGTCCCGTGCGAACCAGCGACCGAGATACCAGTCGTTCAGCCAGTGCCGCCACCGGATCGACAGGGTCCAGCCGACGATATTGTGCAGAAACTGCGTCCCGATCGCCAGCCCTGCGATCATCATGAACATCACGACCAGCGACAGGAATTGCGCGCCCTGCCGCTGCTCGATCGCATCATAGAATTCCCGCTGCCATTTGTTGGACAACAGAAAGGCGGACGTCGTGCCGACCTCGATCACGCAATAGCATGCGACCAGGAACCATGCCCATTTCCAGTCCTGTGACACGAAGTACCGCGTGCTCAGTCGCCAGGCATGCGCCCAGCGCTCGCTGGCCGGCTGGGCGGGCTGGAGACCCGCTTCACGGCGGGTCTCCTCGACATGGGCAGGGGGTGGCATCATTGGTGGGGAACCCCGATCAGAACAGGCGCTTGGAAATGGTGAGGCGCACGTTGCGCGGCTCGGCGACGGGGATATAGGTGAAGGTGGATGCCGACCCGTAATTGCGCCGATCGAAGATGTTGCGGATGCCGATATTGATGTCGAAACCCCGGACGCTCAGGAAGCCGTTGACATCCACCTGCCGCGACGGCGGCACGACATATTGGCCCAGCAGATTGGCGTAGGAGCTTGAGCGTCCATACAGGCCGGTCGAAAGCCCCCCGCTGAGGCCATCCGTGATCTTCGAGCGATAGGAGGAGAACAGGCTGTAGGTATCGCGCGGCTGCTGCGCCACGACCGTCTGAAGCGCATTGACCGTCAGCAGGGCATATTTGGTCCGCGTCAGCGATGCCAGCACCGACCAGCCCGGCAGCAACTGACCGGCGATGTTCAGGTCGATTCCCCGCCCGCGCTGGCCCGGCCCGGACGAAAGATCGGTCGGGTCCGCCGGGTTGCGGAGAATGATATTGTCCTGCTGTATGTCGAAATAGGATGCGTTGATCGTTGCACGCTTGTGGAACAGGTCGAGCTTGACGCCTGCTTCCTTGTTGGTCGTGATGATGTTCGGCAGGATGCTGCCATTCTTCGCCACCGTGAAGGTCGCCTGCTCGCCGCGCGAATAATTGGCGAAGAGCGACAGATTGTTCGTGGCGTCGAAGATGAGGCCAGCGCTGGGCGATACGCCGTTCTTCCGCTGGACGTTGACGGGCGAAGGCCCCGCGAAGAAGGTCTGCGATGTGGTCTCGAACCAGTTCTTGCGGACGCCGCCCAGGATCTTGAACTTCCAGAATTCAAGGAGTGCCTGGCCGTAGACACCTTCCTGCTTGCCGCTGTTACGGATCTGCACCGCACCGAACGGGGACCAGGGAACGACGGCAACGCTGGTGTTCGCTCCCAGCGGCAGGGTGGGGATCCGGGTATAGACCAGCCCGCTCCGCTGCGCCGTTCCCCCGTCGCCATAATTGTAGCCGGCGTTGAAGCTCGCCTTTACCGCGTCACCGATATGGGTCCTGACCCGCAGGAAGGCATCAATCGCGTTGGCAGAGCCCGACTGCTGCGAACCCTGAAGATCGGCGGCGAGCACGCCGGTGCGACTATAGCCGACATTCGCCGCCCGCGTCGTCAGCAGGGTCTGGTTGTGCATACCCCGCGCGACCAGTTCGACACCGGGCACGATCTCTCGCGTCGCATCGAAATAGAAGCGGCGGGTGCTGATCCGAATACCCTGGTTCGGCGAATAGATCGGCACCGAAGGATCGCGATCGATGATCCGAAACGTCTTGTTGTCGAACAGCGTGAAGGCACCGATGCCGCTGGTCGCTTCATTCAGGCTGGCGCCAATGACGATATCGGTCAGGCGGTCCTTGTAACGAAGCGACGGCGCGAACAGCCAGTCCTTGTTGCCCGTATAGCCGCCATAATTCCGATCCATCGTCTGCTTGCTGCCGATGACGCGTGCCGACAGCTTCTTGTCGGCGGTGACGGCATTATTGGCATCGATCACGCCGCGCGCCAGACCGAAAGAGCCGGTGTCGAAGCTGACCGCCAACCGTTCCTCGGCGCTCGGCTTCTTGGTCACGACGTTGATGTTGCCGCCCAGATTGCCGAACCCGGCCAGGATCGCGTCCGGTCCTTTCAGGATTTCGACCCGCTCGATATTGGCCACCGGCTGATCGGCACCGGCCGCCACGCCATATTGCGACGACGTCGTCAGGCCGTTCACCAGCCCCCCGGCCGCAAAGCCACGAATGGTATAGGACGCACCGCTGTTGGGATTGTTACCCAGTGCGGACACACCGCCCGCATTGCGCAGGATGTCGGTGATGTTCAGCGCCTGCTGTTCCTCGATCGTCTTGGCCGTGATGACCTGGGTGTTGCGCGGCTGATTGCGCAGGCCGAGGCCATTGCGGTCCGAAGTGGTCGCCTGACGCACCAGCACGCTGGTTTCCGCTTCGTCACGCTGTGCCGTCACCACGATGTCGTTGACGACCACCAGGCCCCCCTGCACCGCCGGAACGACGGTCAGGCCCGTGCCGCCAATGACCGTCCTGATCGCCTTCGCCGCCGACCCCGCGCCGCGCACGGGACGCGAAGTCAGTCCCTTGACCGCGTCGGGATCGAAGTTGACGTTCACACCCGATTGCCTGCCGATCATATCCAGCGCGCGGTCCATCGGCATGGCGGGCACGGTGATGCCCCCCGTCCGTACGGCCTGCGCAGCGGCAACGCCCGGCATGCTCGCGCCCAGGGCACCGATGACGCTCAGGCTGGCAAATCCCAGTACACGACGCCCCCTAGCAGTCAGATTCAGCATGCAATCCCCTCCCCAGGGCGCGCGCCATCCTCCACGGCAAAGCCGCGTTCGGACAGAAAGCCATCCCTGTAGACAAACGGTTAGCGCCTCGCGGCGGATGATGCGGTGGCGGTCCTCGAAGGATGCCGCCGCGGCCGTACTCCTGCTGACGACAGTCCGTGTCTTGGCGATGCGAGATGCCAGCCGGACCTTCTGTCAGGGGAGACGCTATGCGTCAGTCATGTGACAGGCAAATTCGAAATGTTCATAGGGGCATGAACCTTTTCGATGGCGGAGCTTACACCTTATAATATTGCTCGAAATACGCCCTGACTTGCATGATGAACCATTTCAGCACCGGGTCGTGGCGATTGCGCGGCCACTGGGCGACGTTGACGATCCCCCGACGGGCGAATGGCGCCTCGAACACCTTGAACGGCATCAGTGCCGCATAATGCTGGAACACCCATGAATTGCCCGTGGCGACCAGATCGCTGCCGATCACGATCGCCGGCAGCGTCGCCTGGGACGTGGCGCGGACGCAGATGCGTCGCGCGCGCAACATGTCCACCCCGTTCTGGTCGAGCGCGAAGGTGTGCTTCTCCTACCCGCGGGCGACGATATGACGCGCGGCACGATATTGCGCTTCGGTGATGTGGATGCAGTCCTGGAATTCCGGATGGCGATCCCAGACCAGACAGCTGGGCCAGACGGTCAGCATCGGCATCGTCTCCAGCCCGTCGAGCGCCATATGCTCGGGGAGCAGCAGCAGATCGGCCCCTTGATCCAGCGATCTGTCCGGCCGCTCGATATCGAGGGGAATAACGTTCACCTGCAAGCCGGGGGCCAGGGTCGCAAAGCTGCGCAGCACCGGGCCTAGCAGCATCTGCTCGTTCGCATCGTCGGCGGCGATGGTGATGGTCTCGGTCGTAGTCAGGGGATCGAAGGCGATCGAATAGTTGAACGCCCCCTCCACCTCCCGCATGATCCGTCTTACCTCGGGCCGCAAGGCGTGCGCCAGCGGTGTCAGGTGCGGCTCCCCCCCTGCGTGGACCACCAGATCGTCGCCGAAATGATCGCGCAGGCGCCGCAGCGCATGGCTCATCGCCGATTGGCTCAGGCTGACCCGACGTCCCGCCTCGGTCAGGGTCGGAGCGTGCAGGATGGCATCGAGCGGATAGAGAAGGTTGAGATTGAGCCGACGGACCGTGCCACCATGCACCGAGGCCGACGCGCCGTCCTGATCGTCCGACGATTGATCCGAAGCCGTCATGCCACGCCCTTCCCCACCAAAGGCCATAAGGCCTTGCGATGCATAACAAGAGCTTGGACGGGTTGGTAGATCGACCGATCAGGCTCGGCGGCCCCGGCTCCCCGACAGGGAATATCGTGCCGAACGCTGGGATAGCGCCGCCGGGCGGATATTGCGGACGATGCTATGACGCCTCGACCCTGACCTCCATCGTCACGCGACGGTTGGCGGGCGCGACCTCTTCGTCATCACGCATCTCGAGCAGCGGGCGGCCGTCGGCGGCCCAGTGAACACGGCGCAGGCGCGCATCCCGTCCGTCCTTGCCGACGCCGTTGCCCCAGCTGTGATAGACATAGAGATCGTTGCCGTCCTCGTCGGTCGTGAACGAGCCATGTCCCGGTCCCTGCTCGTAACGCCGATAATCTTCGTCGCCCTTGGGCATCGGCACGCTTTTCTGGAGCGGTGCGGACCATTTGCGCCAAGCGTCGATACGGGTCAGGTCACTATCGAGCGGCGCGGACGTGCCATTGACGACATAGGTCGGACTGACCCCCGAGCTGGAATAGACAAGCGCCACTCGCTGGCCCCGGATCAGCGCGAAGGCCCCCTCGGCGAGGTTTTCCTCCACCGACGTCTCCGGTGCGATGATGGGCGACGGCGGACCGGCGAGCCGTGTGGGTCGGGCGGGATCGACCTTGGCGATCCACGTCAACGGATCGCCGATCGGCCCGGATGTCGGCAAGTATCGCTGGGACCAGGTATAATAGCCCTGCCCCCGAACCTCGAAATAGGACATGTCGAGACTGATATTGGCGGGCATGTCCGCCCGCCCGAGTGCGGTGGCATCCGCCTTGCGGATCGCGGCCGGTTTCGACCAGTCGGCAGGATTGGCGGGATCGCCGTCCTTGCGAAGCTGCATGATATGCGACTCCACCGTCGACCATGCTCCGCCCTCGTTCGACTGCGGATCGGTCGGATGGAAGCAGGGCGCAAAGAGGATCGACAGTCGCCCGCCGATCTCGTGAATTTCAGGTGCCCAATAGCATCCCGCGATCACGCGACCTTCCGCCGTCCGATCGCGACGGGTCCGTCGATTGAGCAGGTCGACTTCCCGCGCGCGGCCGCCTTTGTCATCGGCAAGGTCGGCGATCGTATCGGCGACGCGAAGCGGCAGATGGGGCGAGCCGACATTGTCGTTGTTCGTGTCGTCGGTCGCGACGAACAGATAGCGGACCCGGCCCTTATGCTCCCAGCGAAAGATATTGGGATCGGCGCGTTCATAGGCAAAGATCGTCGGATAGCGGCGCTGGCGGACGGTGCCATGGACGAGATACCGTCCCGGCGTGCTCAATTGCGCAAGATCGGCGGCGTCCCAATCCACCGCACGCGTCGCGGTGGAGCCGTCCGAATAGCCCAGTTTCACCGGCACCGCGGCAAGGCCAACAGCACCGCCCGTCCGGATCGTCTGGGGCGCAACGGTCGCCGTCGTGTTGACGATGCGGCCAAAACGATTGCTCAGCGCGGTTGCAGTGATGTCGTCGACAGGCAGGGTATCGTTGGCGGTGGTCATCACATCACCCATGCGGACCTCGCCCACATTACCCGCGGAAGCGATCCGTGCGCGACGCCCCCCTGTCTCGGGGAAAAAGGGCGTCTGATGCCATTCCTGGCGAGCCAGATCGGTCACGGTCGTCCAGCGCGGCTGTCCCGAACGGTCGGTCCACGAAACGACGTAACGCCGGTTGGCGCTGTCCCAGATGGCGCGGGGATGGTCGATGCCGTCATTCGCCTTGAGGTCCAGCGTGCCAAGCTCGACGAACTCGGCCGATCTGGGATCACCGCGGAAGATGACGATGGCGGACCGGGGCGGGTCCTGTCGGCCGTTCATGTCCACGCGTGTCGCGATGACACCGATCGTGCCATCGGAAAAATGGAATAGCGAGGGATCCGCCACCCCGCGAAGCGCGACGCGATCGACGCCGATATAATCCCCTCGGGCGAACATCACGCCATAGTCGTCGTTGAGCGCGGTCATCATGCCGTCGTCGCCCGACATGGCCAGATGGACGCTTCGCGCAACGGTCGGCTGGTTCGCATCCTGTGGCGTCGTCGGCATGCGCGCATAGGCTTCCAACTGGCGGGCGGACTTGCCGAGCAGCGTCACGGTGAACCGCTTGGTCAGGGTCGTGCCATCCGGCCGCGTCAGCGTACCTTCAAGGCTGATGACGCGGGCGTCCGCAGCCATGTTGGTCAGGATGCCGTCGGGTACGTCGCGACCATCGGCGCGCCAGGTGGCGACATACCCCACAGGCACCGGCAGGTGCGTTCCCGACGTCAGTATCGGGGCGACGATCCAGCGATCGGCGACGGTCGCGGCATCGGGCGCGGGCCGGCTCCAATGCGCCACCAGAGCGGCGCGCTCCGCTGCGGTGATGGGAAGGACCGTGCCGTGTCGGGGGGACTCGGGCAGATGGAACCGGCGTGGGTAGGTCCACGCAATCCGGCCGTCGAGCGAATGGGTGGCAAGCGGAATGTAACCGACGCCGCCATAATTATCGACCCACAGGAAATACCGAAACCCACTCGTATCACCGGGATTGGCGCGAAACGCGGTCGGTCCTTCCACCTCGGGCGTGCCGGCGCGACGACCGATGCAGCGGTCGATAATCTTCCACGCACCCGACGCACCATCGGCCCGGAGCGAGGAAGACGTCTGCGCCAGGATATCGCTGGACGGGCAGCCTGCCACATCGCTGACCTTGGTGAAGCGATAATAGCGATCGCCATCACGTAGGCCCGTTGCGTCGATCATGCCTTTCGCCTTGTCGGCACCGGGTACGTCGGCAGCGCGGAACCATGGCTCTGGCGTGGTGAAGTGACGGAAGTCTCGAGTGATCGCGCGCAATATCTGCGGACCGTTGCCATCCTCCACCTTGTGCGCTGCATCCCTGTACCGCGTGGAGGTCCAATAGACGACATAGGCGCCGATGGTCGGGTCATAGGTCGCCTCCGGTGCCCAGGTCATGCCCGCGTCGGGCAGATTGACGAGGACATGCCGTTGCTTCCCCCAGTGGATCAGGTCGGTCGATTCCCAGACTTCGAGATACCGACTGCCCTGGCTGGTCGAATCACGCCACCCGGTACGCCCGGTCGAAAGATCGGTCGCGAGCAGGAAGAAGCGGTCCCCTTCGGCAGAGCGCATGATGAACGGATCACGCAGGCCACGCGTACCCTCGCGGGACTCGAGGACCGGCTGGGCATCGTTCAACGTCTTCCATTGCAGGGCATTGTTGCCGTCCGACACGGCAAATCGCACCTTTTCGCCGTCGATGCTATTCCCGGTGAAATAGACGAACATATAGGCCGAGGGCACGGGAACGGCGGCGGGCGCGGCCTGCACGGTGACGTCGATCGGGACGGATACGGGCTGGCGGTCAGGCAAGGCCACGGTGGCGGTCAGGCGGATCCGACGATCACCCGCGCCCCGCGTGACGCGCCCCTTGCGTATGACGTCAGGACCGTGCCTCATATCGGCGTCCGAAATGACGGCAGGATCGGAGGATCGCCACGTAATCCGCGCCTTGCCGATATTCGGGATATTGGGAAGCCCCGACAGGGCCGAGGCGTCGTCGGGGAGCGTGACGTTTCCACGGAGTGGGGCTGCGAATGCGGGATCGGAGCGCAACGCCTTCGCAATAGCATCCGTCAACGGGTCCACGGCTGGTGCCGCCCCGATCAATGCCATGCCCGCCAAGGCGTACACCATGGCGCCAAGGGGATGCGGTCCGCCATTCATCCTGTATCTCCCGGTCTCAGCGGTGGCGAATGCCTTGCCGTGCTGCTCTATTGGCCGCTCATTATGTCCGACATTTGCGCTGCCGCAAGGGGGGGGGCTTGGGATGTTTTGACCACAGCGGGCAGATGACAGTCATCGCATTGGAAACGCGTCACAGTATTTCCGGTGGTCGAGGACGATTTCGATGCGGGTGCCGTGTCGGAATCGGTCGATCCCATATCCGTTTGGTCAACAGAATGATTCTGAGCTCGGGATGCACGATTAGCAATCATGCGGCGCACCTGCGGACAAATGCTCGCCCCCGGCGAAAGCCCGAGTCTATCGTCGATCATGAGGGTCTTCAACTCGGCACCCCGGACTGTCGCAAGAACGTGCCGCACGTCCGCGAAAGCGGTTTCGGCTACGGTGTGTTCACCATGGGCGTCTTCGGCCGCCTGTAGCGGCCGACCCGCATCCACAGCGACATCTCCACCTTTGGCCTGTACTTTTCGGGGCGGACCTGGCTGATCTTCTATAGCTTCGTTCGCATGGACAAGGTCGTCAAGGCACCCTGGGCTAGGGGGCTGAACGTCAATGTCACGGTGGAGAACCTGCGTAAGCTGCGCCTGAAACCCGACATGCCGGAACATCCGGTCAACCCAGAGACAAAGCAGCCGACCGAATCCCGTGCCGCTATGTTCATCAACAACACGACGAATACGCCTCTTAAAGCCTATCAAGGCACCACTGGCTGGAAAGATGTCAAGATGGACATTGGGCAAGGCCTGGGTAATCGGACATTCTACTGTGATCCGGCACAAATGATCGCGACGAACGTCGCTGAAGCGCCCGATGGAAAGGGCGCGCGCCTGACAGGGCATTCATTGGGTGGAGGAATGGCTTCTGCGGGTTCTCGAGTTTCGGGGCTGCCAGCGACGACCTTCAATCCTGCTGGCCTTCACGCAAAGACGGTGCCGCATCCGGTCGCGGCGAATATAGACGAAGTCTACGTCAAGGGCGAACCGTTACACGGGCTCAACACGATGCCGGTGGCACCCGATGCGGCCGCAACCCGCACTTGGCCGCTCGATCCTCCCAGCCTGAGAAGCGCAGCAAGCGATCCGCGCTGGAAAGTCCGGGCAGGATGGCGGCCACTTCGCTCGATCCATGCCGGTGGAAATATTGCCGTGATCGACGTTCTGCTTCACATGACGGACAACGTTGATGCGTCGCTCAGCCAAAGACGACGTCAAATCAACCGATCCTTGCAGAAAAACGGATACGAATGATGCGCAATCTAAAAATAATCCTCATTATAAGCATAGTGAAAACTGGTTGCAATCAGAATGATAATAAGGTGTAAATTATCCCGATATCCCGATGATCGGTGCCGCCATGAATTCCAGAACCGAAAAGGTTCGTGAACTTGCTGCCAAAGGGATCGGCCTCAATGAACGCGCGCCAGAAGATCAATCTACCCCGATGATCAATGCCGCACAGACGGATCAATGGCCAGTGGTCGAAATCTTGATCGACCACGGCGCCGACATTTGGACGCATGACGAATTCGGTATCACCGTTGCACAGCGGACGATCACCAGCCTTATCCTGCGCGGGTCGGACGAGGACAAGGCGCGGTTGCGCGTGATCGAGAAGCTCAAGGCACGCGGCTATCCCTTGCCGCCGCCCGGCCGGGATGAAATTCTTGCGCTCGACAAGACGGGCAAGTGGCCGCCCGCGGGCACGCGCCAATGACCCGCGTGCAAGGAATGACCATCGACTGCCCGGGGGATGGCAAGACCAATCCATGCTCGTCCTGTCGGCTGGCCCGGGTACGCTAGGCCTAGCCCCCAGCTTCGTCGTGACGCGCGAAATCGCGCCCAGCGGCCTGCCCACCGATCGCACGGAACGTCTGGACGTCTTCGCCGACCGGCAGGCCGAACAGATACGCGATACGCTCCCCGCGCCGGTCGAGCTTCAACGACACCGCGCCGACATCCCCGGCTCAGCGCCCGAACTTCGCCTGGACCGGATATCGAACGGCATCCCGATCCGGCAGTGGATTACCTATGCCAATGCGCCGGACGGTAGCGTGATGATCGCCACCGGCACCGCCGTCCGTGCTGATTACGACATGGTCGAACCGGTATTCCGCGCCATGCTCCAAACCTTTCGTCTCACCTGATCCACGGATCGGCAATGACGGCCTTATTTCTCAGGGTAGCGCTTGGGGTATCATTTCTACCTTGGCAGGAACGCCCCTTTCGGGTGTGTTGGAAGCAATATGGCGAGTGGCCGGAGTGACCGCCCGCCGCTTCGGCCGCCACATCAATGACCGTCCATAAGGGCGCGCAGGCGCTCGTCACGCACGGTGAATACGGTAAAAACGCTGAGTGCTCTAAGCGCTGGCACGGACCCCGCGATTTCATGCGCAAGGGCATCGCGATCGGCATCAGGTGTTTCGGGATCGCTTCACTGGATCGCGTTCTAAAGAAAGGCTGCTACGGTGCCTTTGCGGACCGTCACGCCGCCGATCTCCGCA
Organism: Sphingomonas parapaucimobilis NBRC 15100; assembly: GCF_000787715.1. Lineage (GTDB taxonomy): Bacteria > Pseudomonadota > Alphaproteobacteria > Sphingomonadales > Sphingomonadaceae > Sphingomonas > Sphingomonas parapaucimobilis. The sequence goes on along the minus strand of NZ_BBPI01000069.1, from coordinate 7,873 downwards.
TGGTCGATCTGATCGGGCAAAGCGTCTTCGGGGCGAAGCGGGGTAACGCGACGGTTGGGCTGGGTGTTCATCATGTCCCAGCCGCTTGTCCCCCCTGACTTGATAGAAGCGGCTCGCATTGGTCGGATCTTGGCTGTCGAGCAGCGCGGAGCCGAGACGCGGGATACCGCGTCGCACGCCCACGCGCCGGGGCAGTTGATCGGCGGCCTCGCCGGCCTTCTGTCGGTCACAGCGGCCAGCGGGTCATGGGTGGTGCCTGCCACCCATGCAATCTGGATACCGCCGCACGTCCCCCACGCCTTGCGCTCGCACGGGCCGTTCCAGGGTTGGAGCGTGTGTGTCGTGGAGGACGCCTGCCCGCGACTTCCCCTGGAGCCGCGCACGCGGCGTGCCAGCAGCCTGTTGCGCAAAGCGGTCCACCGAGTCGCTGGCTGGAGGCGTCCCCCTGAAACGGAGGCTGAACACCGGCTCGCCGATGTCGTGCTGGATGAGATTGCTGCGCTACCTGTCCAACCGCTCGGCCTGCCTTACCCGTCCGATCCGAACGTTCAGCGCGTCACCGACGCCATATTGGCGAACTTGGCGGATGATCGTTCACCGAAAGCCTGGGCAAGCTAGGCGGACATTTCATCCCGCACGCTGGCACGACGCTTCACCGCCGAAACTGGCTTTGGCTTCTCCGAATGGCGTCAGCGTGCCCGTATTTTGCACGCAATCGAGCAACTTGCGGAAGGGTTGGCCGTGACGACGATCGCGCTCAATCTTGGGTATGACAATGTTCGCGCCTTTATTGCCATGTTCGCGCCTTTATTGCCATGTTCCGCCGCACGATGGGGGGCACGCCGGGTCGCTATATCCGCTCACAGACAAAGGCACCAAGTAACTGACCTGAAGTTTTGCGCCTTTAGCCATCTCACCGGGAATAGCATAGCTGTCGAGCTCCTTGAAGAAAGCGACACGCATCGCGAAATAGGTTTTGGTAAAAAGCTTGATCGCCTCGGCCTTGCGGGTGTCGGTGAACAGGACGGCAATGTCCAGCCTTTCGCGCCTTGGACCAGCAGGGCGGCAAAGATCCACGCGCGCTCTGACTGTTCGCCGACATAGCTTCCAAGGAGACGTCTTGGGCAATAGAAGCCGCTTTGTATCAAGCAGTTGATGGCCTGACACCCCGACAGTGTGTCTTTATCGTAGCGGCGGCCTTGTTCATCCGTCGTTCGTTCATATTTGAAACAATAGTGGCACCAAGCTTTCGCCCAGTATAGACCGCCGAGCCCAGTACATTGCCAAAGCTGCCAACTTTTGCTCCGGCATTCTATTGGACCAGCGCAGGGACGGCCAAGGTCGCGATTGTCCCGCCGCCCTCCGCTTCGTCCAACGACAATGTCCCGCCATGTAGATCAGCAAATGTCTGCACGATACTGAGCCCCAGTCCCACGCCGCCGGTGTCTCGGCTGCGCGACGCGTCGCCACGTTCGAACGGGCGCAACAATCGAGCACGGTCGGCGGGTGGTATACCGGGACCGGCGTCGATCACGCGGACGATGGCGATGTCGTCTTCGTGGGTAACCTCAACCCGGCTGCCGCCGGCATAGTCCTCGGCGTTCCGAACGAGATTCTCGATCGCGCGCCGAAAGGCCGCCTCGACTGCGATCACGGTGACCTCCGGTCCGTCCATCAGACGTACGGTCGGCATGTCTCCCACAATCTCCGCCACCATCGTCCGGACCTGCACCGGGTGTCGCGGTGCGTTGGCGGTGCGGGCGTAATCAAGAACATCGGCGATCATCGCGCCCATGCGGTCGGCGTCGGCGGCCATGCGGGCGCGTTGCGGCTCCGGGACCGCTTCGATCCGCAGCTTCAGGCTGGTCAGCGGAGTGCGCAGGTCGTGTGCGACAGCGGTCAGCATGCGCATGCGTTCATCGGTTTCGGCGGACAGGCGAGCGCGCAGGTGAAGGATCGCGCGCGCGGCATCCTGCAATTCGCGCGGCCCTTGCGCTTGCGGCGGATCGCGGCCGTGGTCGATCGCCGACGCCAATGTGCGAAACGGTCGGGTGAGGCGTCGGGCGAACAGCCAGACGAGGGGTGCCAGCACCGCGAGGCTGGCAACGAGCGCGACCAGCACCTTCAGCCGCCACCCGCCAAAGGTCGGCGACTGCGGTGCGACGGTCAGCCATCGGCCATCCGCCAGACGCATGCTGGCAGCAAATGCGGGTTGCGGCAACGAGAGCAGGACCTTGCCGATCAGCGCATCCGTCATGCCTCTCGGAACAATCCGCATGGGCAGCACGCCCTGGCGGCGGATGACGACCGGTCCGCTGGGCGGGGTACCGCCCGGCCACGGCATCTTACCGACGGCCTCGCCCTTGCCACGCGCCGTGAAGACGACGACGCCGCCGCTGCGGGTCGGGCGTGCGCTCCGATCAAGCCAAACGACCCGCACGTCCGCAATCGGCCGGCCGACCGCCTGCGCCAGAACCGGCCGAAGCAGTGCCGCCGGCGACCCGCCCGGGGGACTCCCGATCGTACGGGCCAGACCGGCGTTGGCACCCCGCAGCGCCGCGACGGCGTCGGCGACGGTCATGCGCACGGCGGGCGGATCGGGCATCAGCAGGACGATGCTGGCGGTAATCGCAACGCTGAGTACGGCAATCGCGACGCTGAACCCACCAATTGCGGTCAGGGCGCTCGGCCGCCGCCAGACGCTGCGCATCATGCCGGTCGAACTGTGGGCAGAAAGCGATAACCAGCCCCGCGGACCGTTTCGATCAGCGGGGCACTGTCACCTTCCGCAAGCTTGCGACGCAACCGGCTGACGGCGATGTCGATCGCCCGATCATAGGACGCGGCGTCAATACCCCGCGCGATGTCCAGCAGCGTGTCCCGGCTGAGCACGCGTCCGGGGCGCCGCACGAAAGCCGCCAACAGAGCGTGCTCGCCTTCGCTCAGCAGCAACGGGCGACCGTGCGGATCGCGCAGGCGGCGTTCTTCCGGACTGAACCACCAGCCGGCGAAAGCGACGGCATCGCCGTGTGTCGCTGGACTCTCTGTGCGCGGCCGCCGCAGCAATGCCCGTACTCGCGCCAGCAATTCGCGGGGCTCGAACGGCTTGGCCAGATAATCCCATGCCCCGACCTCCAGCCCGACGACGCGATCGGTGACGCCGTCGAGCGCACTCAGCATTAGGATCGGCGTACCTGTCGGAGCCAGACGACGGCACAGCGACAAGCCGTCCTCCCCTGGCATCATCACATCGATAACCAGCAGGTCGGCCGGTCCCTCGGCCAGCAAGCGATCGCAGCCAGCGGCACCGCTGGCGGTGCGAACTGCGTAACCGTGATCGCCAAGATAATCGCCCAAAGCATCACGGATGCTGGTGTCGTCGTCCACCACGACGATTCGGTCTTGGGATAGGGCCGCGCTGTGCATCGCATCAGGCGATAGCACGGGATTGTAGCATCTTCGTATCACGCACCGTCACGAACGCGGCATCGTCCCGCTACCTCGATCTGCTTTCCTTGACCCGGCTTCAATCCGGAGAGCTTCATGATCGCCGCCATTCTTCTCGCCACGGCCCTGCCCGCCGCGCCCCCCGTACCGGCCCCGGCATGTACATCGACTCAACTGGCCGATCACCTCGCCGGACGCTGGATCGGCGAATTCGCAGGGGCCGACTGGACGTTCGAACTGACCCGCAATGCGACAGGGTGGTCCGGGCGCTACCAATCGTCGAGGGCGCAGGTCTGGCGGCCGCTTGAGGCGGTGTCCGTGACCGAAGGCTGCGCGACGTTCAGCCTGAAGTCCGAACCCCGAGTGACCTTTGTCGTGACGCTCGATGCCGAGGGCGCGGCGCTGACGGGCGATGTGCATATCGCAGGCCTTGCAACCCTGCCGTTCGCGGCCAAGCGGACGTCGTGACGCGATGACGACGATCATCGGCATAGGCCTGCTCGCGGCAGCACAGGTAACGCCACCCACTACTCCCCCAAGCCCGCCGTCCGCCATCCAATTCCGCGGCTCGGACGGACAGCCGCTACCCGAGGATGTCCAGCGGAGACTGCGCGAGCAGTACAAGGACGCACCGCCCCCGACGCGACCGCCGACCGCATCTGGCGACATCGTCGTCAACGGGCGGCCGCCGCGTGGTTCGGTCATCGGCGATATCAAGCCCGAACGCACGCTATCGGCCTTGGACATCCGATCTTATGGCACGGCGACGGTGTCCGAATTGATCCAAGCGCTCGGCGCGCAGGTGTCGAGCGGACGCAATGATGCGTCGGTCGATCCGATCGTCCTGTTGAACGGCCGCCGCGTGTCGAGCTTTGCCGAAATCGCCCGGCTTCCCACCGAAGCGATCGAACGAACCGAGATCCTGCCCGAAGAGGTCGCACTCAAATACGGCTATCCGGCCGATCGCAAGGTGGTGAACGTCGTCGCCTTCGAACGCTTCACGTCGCGGATCGTCCAGGCAAGCCTCGCCGCGCCGACCGCGGGCGGACAGGCGACGACTGCGGGCGGTGCCAGTTATCTGCGCATCCGCGGTGATACGCGCACGATGCTCGATGCCGATGTCAGCCGGTCGAGTGCCCTGCTGGAAAGCGAGCGCGACGTACGGCAGCCGGGCGGTAATCCGACGCTAGGTGACTATCGCACACTCTTGCCTGCTACCCATCGCGTCACCCTGAATGCGACCGTCGCAGCCAGTCCGATTGCCGACGTGGCAGCAACGCTCAACGGACGGGTCGAGACGAGCAAGACCAAGGCGCTGGTCGGGCTGGGACCGGATGGCGTGCTGCGCCGCGACGTCGACAGCGCGACGCTGCACCTCGGCACGACGATCGCCGGGCGGCTGGGCCAGTGGCAATGGACCGCGACCGGCAACCTCGACCGCACTACGAACGACAGCACAACCGACACCGGCGTTCCCGCCATTTCGCGGAACCTGGCACGCTTCGCCACCCTGACGGCCAATGCCGACTTGCTGGTCAACGGATCCCCTTTCACCCTGCCGGCCGGGGCCGCGTCGCTCAGCCTGCGATCGGGCATCACGACGCGCGACGTCAGCAGCCAATCCCAACTCGGAGCGTTGACGCGGATCGGGTCGCTGGGCCGCGACACCGCCAGCTTCCAGGCCAACATCGACCTGCCGATCGCAGGGGCCGCGACGCCATCGCTCACGTCGATCGGTACGCTGTCGGCCAACGCGACCGTCGCCGCAGAACGACTGTCGGACGTCGGCACGCTATGGACCCTGGGCTATGGCCTACACTGGACGCCCCTGCCCGCGCTGTCGCTACTCGCATCGGTCAGCGATACGCGATCGGCCCCGGCGGTCGAGCAGCTTGGCGCACCGCTGATCGTCGTGCCAAACGTTCGCACCTTTGATGGGCGCCGTGGGGAGACGGTCGATATAACGCGCAGCTTCGGAGGCAATCCAGGGCTTCGCGCCGATGATCGTCACGTCTTCACCGCAGGTGCGACGTTCAAGCCCATGACCAGGACGGATCTGGTATTCACACTCGACTACATCCGCACGCAGATCAACGATCCAATCGCCGCCTTTCCCATCGCGTTGCCGCAGGTCGAGGATGCGTTCCCGGATCGCTTCACCCGCGACCCGACGGGTCGTCTGCAGCGCATCGACGCGACGCCGATCAACTTCGCGCGATCGAACCAGCAGCAGATTCGCTGGGGCCTGAGCTTCATGCGGCCGCTCGGCCCGTTGCCGCCCGGTCTTCAGAACGCCAACGTCCGCGTGTTCTCGAGTCTTGAAGAGGCCAAGCGCCGCCTGCCGCCCGGCGCGCGCCTGGAGACGGTGGAGGCCGGGAGCCCTGCCGCCCGACGGGTCGAAAACCTTACGAGCCGGCTGATGCTGTCGCTGCAACACAGCTGGCGGCTGGAGGACCGGGTATCGCTGCGCCCCGGTGGGCCGGTTCTGAACCTGCTCGATGGGGGTGCGCTGGACGCCCGCGGCGGTCGCCCCCGGCACGAGGTGGAGTTCCAGGCCAGCGCCTTCAGGCGCGGCCTCGGGGCCCGGCTCACCGCGACGTGGCAGAGCGGAACATCAATTCGTGAATCCGGCACGCCGGCGGGAGATCTGAAATTCGGCGACCTGACAACCATCAACCTCGCGCTCTTCGCCAACGTCGGCGACTATCTGGGGCGAGCGAAGGCACCCTCCTGGCTCAAGGGTACGCAAATGACGCTTGGCGTGACCAACATCTTCGACACGCGCCAGAGCGTGCGCGATGGCTTGGGCGCTACGCCATTGAACTATCAAAATGCCTATCTGAACCCGGTGGGGCGGACGGTCGCATTTGGCTTGCGAAAAATATTGTAGCGCATCAGGGGGACGAACATCAGCCCTCATCCCGCGCCATACAGAGCATCCATTCCTGAAGCGTCCCGGGTTTCCCGGAGGCAGTTTGGTTTGGGTCATGCTGCCATATCGCGTTTCTTTTGTGAGGCATGGTAGTCGGCCTCGGCGGGGGTTACGTATCCGATGGGACCGAAGAGGCGATGATTGTTGGACCAGTCCCCTCACCGCAGCGCCGCCATTTCGACGGCAGCGAGGCTGGGCCAGGAGCGCTGACGCCAGATGACCTCGGCCTTGAACAGGCCGTTGATGGTCTCGGCCAGGGCATTGTCGCAGGAATCTCCGACGCTGCCGACCGATGGCACCAGCTTTGCCTCCGCCAGGCGCTGGGTGTAGCTCATGGCGAGGTATTGCGAGCCCCTGTCCGAGTGATGCACGAGCGCGTCCTTCTCCGTGGGGCGCCGGGCATGGATGGCCTGCTCCAGTGCATCCAGCACGAAACCCGCGGTAGCGCTGCTGCTGGCCTTCCAGCCGACGATCCGGCGGGCGAACGCGTCGATGACGAACGCCACATAGACGAAGCCTGCCCAGCTGTGGACATAGGTGAAATCGACGACCCACAGCGCGTTCGGCCGCTGGACCTTGAAGCCGCGGTTGACCTTGTCGAGCGGGCACGGTGCCTTGTGGTCGGGAACGGTGATGACGCAGGATTTCCCGCGCCGGACACCGGCCAGCCCCATCACCTTCATCAGCCGCTCGACCGTGCATTTGGCGATGGTGACGCCCTCGCGCAGAAGTTGCCGCCACACCCCGGCCTTCGCCGGGGCAGGCTCTTGCGCGACCCGTACAGGCCGAAACTCGCCTCATGGACGCGCCGGATGTGCCCCTTCAGCTCGTCGTCCCGCCGGGCGCGAGCGGAACGCCTGCCCGGGTCGGCAAGGCGCGCGGCATGCTGATGATACGAGGAGGGGGCGACCGCCAGTTCCCGGCAGATCGGCTCGATCCCCAACTCCTCTCGATGCGCGTCGATGAACGCCCCTTCGACACGCTCAGGGCAGGCTTCGTCATCGCCCGGGGCGGTCGAGCTCCGCCATCGCGAAATATGCCGATGCCTTTCTGAGGATCTCGTTGGCCCGGCGAAGTTCCTTCAGTTCCCGCTCGAGCAGCTTCAGCCGGGCACGGTCATCGTCGGCCATCGCTGCTGGTCCTGCAAGCCGGCCAGCCTCGTCACGACACCAGCGACGCAGCGTCTCCGCCGTACAGCCGATCCTGCCGGCGATCGACACCATCGCGTTCCATTTCGAACGGTAATCCGCCCGGTGCTCGCCTACCATCCGGACCGCGCGTTCGCGGACCTCGGGCGAAAACTTGTTCGTCGTCTTGCTCATTCCGATGCTTCTACTCACAAGTGGGAGCCTCCGGAAAACCCGGGATGCTTCACCTTGAAGGCTCCAATAGGCGGCAACCTGCACAAGGAAGTGGACTCTGGCGAACGCAATGGCGGAGCTGACGTGCCCCCCATTTTTATCATCCACCCGGACCTAGAGACCGGCCCTCGAA
>NZ_BBPI01000070.1 GCF_000787715.1 Sphingomonas parapaucimobilis NBRC 15100 | reverse complement strand
AAGGACAAACGGGACTGTCCTTCCTAATTATCCTTCATGCGGCAGGGGCGGATCGCCTTGGGATCGGGACGCGGGCCGGTCGCGCGGAAGGTCGCGAGATAGCCGCCTGCCGAGGGCATGTTCTCGAACGACACCTGGGTGAAGCCGACCGCCTCGAACTCGCATTTCAGCAGCGCGGGCGGGGTGCCGTGCGCCTTGGTAAGGCGATCGGCGTCGACCACTACGACCAGCCCGTCGGACTTCAATGCGGGGAACAGCCGCCAGAGGAACTCATAGGGCTGTTCGATCTCATGATACATATGAACCATGAGAACGCGGTCGAAGCTGGTGGGCGGCAGCTTGGGATCGGCGGGCTCGCCCAGGCGGACGCTGACATTGTCCAGCCGCTCGCGCGAGACACGCTCGGCCAGCCGGTCGCGCCAGGCGGCGACGATATCCTCGGCCAATACGCGGCCCGTCTTGCCGACGCGCTGCGCCAGACGGACGGTATAATAACCCTCGCCCGCGCCGATATCGGCCACCGTCATGCCGGGACGGATCCTGGCCCGGTCCATGACCTGGTCCGCCTCGCGCAGGCGGTCGCGCGCATCCTCGCTTGACCAGCGCGACGAGACGACGTCGGCGACCGGCCGGTCCGCCGCCGGGAACGGGCCGACCTTGTCGTCGTCCGCGTCATCGCGCTGCTGGATCAGCGGTTTCGAGCCGTCGCACGCCGCCACCGCGCCCCCCAGCGCGATCACGAGTGCCGCCGCGAGCAAACTGCCCCCCCGCGCGCGCATCTTACTCCACATCCTCCACCGCGACCGCCTCGCCGGTCACGCGTTGCGACAGGGCCGCCGCCATGAACGCGTCGAGATCGCCGTCCAGCACGTCGCCCGGCGCGGTCGAGGTGGTGCCGGTGCGCAGGTCCTTCACCAGCTGATAGGGCTGGAGCACGTAAGAGCGGATCTGGTGGCCCCAGCCGATATCGGTCTTGGTCGCATTCTCGGCATCGGCCACCGCCTCGCGCTCGGCCAGCTCACGCTCGTACAGGCGGGCGCGAAGCTGGTTATAGGCCTCGGCCTTGTTCTTGTGCTGCGAACGCTGGTTCTGGCACTGCACCACGATGCCGGTCGGCAAGTGGGTGATACGCACCGCCGAGTCGGTGGTGTTGATGTGCTGGCCACCCGCACCGCTCGCGCGGTAGGTGTCGATGCGCAGCTCGCTCTCGTTGATCTCGACCTCGATATTGTCGTCGATCACCGGATAGACCCAGACGCTCGAAAAGCTGGTGTGGCGACGCGCGGCCGAGTCGTACGGGCTGATCCGCACCAGCCGGTGTACCCCCGATTCGACCTTGGCATAGCCGTACGCGTTCTCGCCCTTGACCAGCAGGGTCGCCGACTTGATCCCGGCCTGTTCGCCCGCATGATAGTCGATCAGCTCGACCTTCATGCCGTGCCGCTCGGCCCAGCGCGTGTACATGCGCTGGAGCATCCCGGCCCAGTCCTGGCTTTCGGTGCCGCCCGCGCCCGCGTTGATCTCGATATAGCTGTCATTGGCGTCGGCTTCGCCGGCCAGCAGCGCCTTGATCTTGTCGGCCTCGGCCTTCCTGGCGAGTTCGCCCAGGCTGGCGACGGCCTCCTTCTCGAGTTCCTCGTCGCCCTCCATCTCGGCCAGCTCGATCAGTTCGACCGTGCCCGACAGCTCGTTCTCGATCGCGCGGGTGGCGGTGATGGCCTCGTCCAGGCGGCGACGCTCGCGCATCACCTCCTGCGCCTGCTTGGGGTCGTTCCACAACGCCTGGTCCTCGACGCGCGCGTTCAGCTCGTCCAGGCGGCGCAGCGCGCGGTCCCAGTCGAGGAAGCGGCGCAGCAGCTCCAGGGCGTCCTTGATCGTGTCGACATGAGCCTGCGCTTCAGCGCGCATGAAAATTCTCCGAATCGGTCGTACGGCCGCCCAAACCGGACGGCAAAACGAATATGGGAAGCGGGCTAGTAGATTCCGCCTTCTCTTTGCAAGAAATCGCTGTCGCGCGGCGGCGCGGGCCTGGTCGGGCCGGTCGGCGTCGCGGGCGCCTCGGCGGCGGCGGCACGGCGCGCGCGGCGGCGCGGTTCGCTCTCCGGCTTGAACGCTTCCCAGATCACGGCGGGCTTGGGATCGTCGCCGGTCGGGAAGGTGCCATAGACCGGCCGCCCGCTCGCCCGGTCGATGCGGACCATGCGGATGCCGGGCGCGGCGCGGAAGGGCAGCTTCTCGAGTCCCTCATAGGCCCTTTGCGCGAACTGGTGGAAGATCGGCACCGCGATCGTCCCGCCCTGCGCATAGCCGCCCAGCGAGCGCGGATGATCGTACCCGATATACAGGCCGCCGACGAATTGCGGCGTGCCGCCGACGAACCAGACGTCGGTGGGGCCGTTATTGGTCCCGGTCTTGCCGAACATCGGGCGATTCAGGTCGCGCAGTCCGGTCGCGGTGCCGCGCTGGATCACGCCCTCGGTGATATGGACCATCTGATAGGCGGTCATCGCGTCGAGCACCTGCCGCTGGTGCGAGACCGGGCGCGGCATCGGCTTGCCGTCATAATCGGCGGCGTTGCAGCGGTCGCAGGCATGCCAGTTCTCCGGCCAGATCACCTTGCCGTGGCGGTCCTGCACGAAGTCGATCAGCGAGGGATCGCCGCCGCGCCCGTTATTGGCCAGGATCGCATAGGCATTGACCATCTGCCCCACCGTCGTCTCGCCCGCGCCCAGCGCATAGGCGAGATAGGGCGGGAAATCGCCGATCCCCATCTGCTTGATCATCGCGACGACGTTCTTCATGCCGACGGTCGAGGCCGTCCGCACGGTCATCAGGTTGCGCGACTGCTCGATGCCCCAACGCATCGTATGCGGCCCGGCACCCGCCGAATTGCCGAAGTTGCGGAAGCACTTCGTCCCCAGTCCGGCACCCTGGTCGACGCAGAACGGCCCGTCGACGATGATCGAGGCGGGCGTCATCCCCTGGTTCAGCGCGGCGGAATAGACGATCGGCTTGATCGTCGAGCCCGGCTGGCGCTCGGCCTGGGTGGCGCGGTTGAACGCCTGGAGCCGGGCATCGAAGCCGCCCTGCATCGCCAGCACGCGGCCCGTCGCGGGTTCCTCGACGACGAAGCCGCCCGAGATGCGCGGGATGGAGCGAAGCTGGAACTGCTCACCCGCGGGCGACACGGCGATGATGTCGCCGACCTTCAGCGCGCTGAACGCGGTGGCGGCCGTGCCCCGGCGCGGCATCTGCGCGAAGCTTCGCGGCAAGGTGCCGGTGCGGCCATTGGCGAAACCGATCGTCGCCTCGCGCGGATCCTTGGCGGTGACGATGCCTGCGCGCCAGTCGCGATAGTCGAGGCCGATATTGGTGTTCAGCAGCACCTGCTGCCAGTTGCCGTCCTCGATATCCTCGTGCCGGATCGGCCCGGACCAGCCGCGCCCGCCCTCGAACCGGACCAGACCGTCGCGCAGCGCTTCCGCCGCCAGGTCCTGCAACCGGGTGTCGAGCGATGTGCGCACCCAGAGGCCCCCGTCATAGACGCTGTTCGGCCCGCTCTCCGCCTTTTCGCCGTAGCGCTTGATCAGCTGGCGACGGACTTCCTCGACGAAATAGCCGCCGACCTGCGCATATTTGGGCGTGCGGCGCAGCACGGTGCCCAGCGGCTCGGCCATCGCCGCATCATATTGCGCGCGGGTGATGAAGTTGTTCGACAGCATCTCGCGCAGCACATAGGCGCGGCGCTCCAGCGCGCGGTCGGGGTGGCGGACGGGGTCGTAATTGGCCGGTCCCTTGGGCAGCAGCGCCAGATACGCCATCTGCCCCAGCGTCAGCTCGTCCAGTTCCTTGTCGAAATAGGCATGGGCCGCCGCCTCGACGCCGAACGCATTCCGGCCCAGCGCGATCTGGTTGAGATACAGCTCCAGGATTTGCGGCTTGGTCAGCGTATCCTCGATCTTATATGCGAGGATCGCCTCCTTGATCTTGCGGGTCGGCGAATAGGCGTCGCCGATCAGCAGGTTCTTGGCGACCTGCTGCGTAATGGTCGAGCCGCCGCGCGCGCGCCGCCCGGTGCCCCATTTCTTGGCATAGTCCAGCACCGCGCCCGCCAGACCCGGATAATCGACGCCGCCATGCTCGAAGAAGCTCCTGTCCTCCGCCGCCAGGAAGGCACGGACCAGGAGCGGCGGATATTCATTGTAGGACAGCTCGACCCGACGCTCGCGCGCATAGGACTGGATCGGGGTGCCGTCGATGCCGCGGACATGGGTCGGCAGCGGCGGCTCATAGGCCTTGAGCGCGTCGACCGAGGGCAGGTCGCGCATGAACACGAACCAGAATACGCCGCCGCCGATCGCCGCGAGCAGCACAAGGACGGCGAACACCCGCACCCACCAGCGGCGCCAGAGCGGGCGGCGCGGCGGTTCGGCAGGTTCGGGGGGGGAAAAGGTTTCGACGGCCATGGCTTTGCGGGGCTTCGTGTAGCAGGTTCGCCCCGGCTTGCCACCCGCCTGGGAATGGTTTGCGCGTCAGGGATGCGGCGGTTCGTCGCGCGCGCCGTCATCGGAGGCGTAGCGCGCGCCCACATGCGCCTGCCCCCGCGCCGCCGCCAGCTGTTCCTGCCGATGCCGTTCGGCATAGGCGGCCAGCCGCTCCGCGTCGCGCGTGCCATGGCAGGCGGGGCAGCTCACCCCCTCGACATAGAGCGGCGAGGTGCGATCCTCCGGACTGACCGGCATCCGGCAACCATGGCACAGGCCGTGACGGCCCTGCGCCAGCCCATGCCCGACCGCGACGCGCGCATCGAACACGAAGCATTCGCCGTTCCAGCGGCTCTCCTCCTCGGGCATCGTCTCCAGATATTTCAGGATGCCGCCGTCGAGGTGGAAGACGTCCGCCACTCCTTCGGCCTTCAGGAACGCGGTCGCCTTTTCGCAGCGTATGCCGCCGGTGCAGAACATCGCCACCTTGGACTTGCCCGCCATCAGTTCGTCGCGATGCTCGCGGAACCAGCCGGGGAAGTCGCGGAAGCTCTTGGTCCCCGGATCGACCGCGCCATCGAAGGTGCCGATCGCGACCTCATAATCGTTGCGCGTGTCGATCAGAAGGGTGTCGGGATCGGCGATCAGCGCATTCCAGTCCTCGCCCGCGACATAGGTGCCGACCTCACGCGTGGGGTCGATGCCCTCGACGCCCATCGACACGATCTCGCGCTTCAGCCGCACCTTCATCCGGTGGAACGGCATCGTCTCGGCGGTGGAATCCTTGTAATCGAGATCGGCGCAACCGGGCAGCGTTCGGATATGGCCCAGCAGCGCTTCGATCGCCTCGTGAGCGCCCGCCACCGTGCCGTTGATCCCCTCGCTCGCGAGCAGCAGCGTACCGCGAATGCCATTCGCCTCGGCCACGGCAAGCAAGGGTTCGCGGAGCGCGGCGGGGTCGGGGAAAGCGGCGAAACGGTAAAGGGCAGAGACGCGGATCATGCCCGCGCCTTTACGCGGATCGGGCGTAGGGAACCAGATGCTCAGCCATTGGGCCTCCACACAAGATAGTCGCGCTTCCCGAAAAGGATGGTGAAAAGGGAATGTGACAGGGTGCTCAAAACCCATATCAACTGGGCGAGAGGCGCATGAAGCAGGGACATATTAAAAGATGAAGATGATCGGGCTGATCGGCGGCATGAGCTGGGAAAGTTCCGCAGAGTATTATCGCATCCTCAACGAGGGGGTGCGAGACCGGCTCGGTCCGACCGCATCGGCCCGGTGCCTCCTGTGGTCATTCAACTTTGCGGAAATCGAGGACTTGCAGCATAGGGGCGATTGGCCGGGCCTGACGACGCGCATGATCGACGCGGCACAACGCCTCGAAGCGGGCGGCGCGGACGTGCTACTGATATGCACCAACACCATGCACCGGATGGCGGCCGACGTTGAGGCCGCGGTGGGCGTGCCGCTCCTCCACATAGCTGATCCCACGGCCGAATGCATCAAGGCGGCCGGCGTTAAGACGGTCGGACTGCTCGGAACCGCGTTCACGATGGAACACACCTTCTACAAGGGGCGGCTAATCGATCAGCATGGCCTCAACGTCATCGTCCCAGACGACGAGGACCGCGCTACCGTCCATCGCATCATCTATGAGGAGCTGGTCGCCGGTAAGATCCTGCCGGCGTCGCGTGATGCCTACCGCGCGGTCATTGCTCGCTTGGTTGAGAACGGCGCGGAAGCGGTGATTCTAGGATGTACCGAAATCATGCTGCTGGTTCGGCCAGAAGACAGTGAGGTGCCAATTTTCGACACGACCGCTCTCCACGCGGCAGCGGCGATCGAGATGGCGTTATCCAGCTGACCGCCGGGTTCCCACAAACGAACGACCAGCGAGACGGCCGGGGCATTCCCACAGGGATGGTGTTTTGGGAAGATCGTCGGTCATAGGGGCTTCGAAGGCACCCCCGTAACAACCCATTTTATCGTGCGTGAATCTCTACGCGCGGGTTATGGATTTCCGATTCTGGGGAGGTGTTTGGCACCCTTGGTCTGCTATTCCCTATGGCTTGCACGGTCATTTGAACCTCGATCTTTTGACCTTGCAGATAACGACGAACGGCTTCGGCACGTTGCCGCGAAAGCGCCGAACTTTCACCTGCGTTTATATGCCCTTCGATGTTAAGATCGAATTTGCCGCAAGGATCACGCTCTTTCTCTACCAAATAGGTGAGCGCAGACTTTGCCTCATTGTTCAGGTCTGCTCGATCTTTCGAGAAGAAGACAATCCAAGGACCGGGCACGAAGCAGTCTGACGGAGGCGGGAGCGGCATCTGCTGTGTCTCAGGAAGCGAAGTAGTTCCGCTTCCCGATCCGCGTCCTTCCTGTGCTGCTGCTTCCGGCGCAACACGCGGACTAGATAAAAATATCATGCTGCCCGCTTCACCTACCCGCACAGGTGGGCTGTAGATGGCCGTAGTGGTGCTGTCGGACGCAGCCCCGATATGATTGGAGCTTGCGCAGGCCGGCAAAGCAGTTGCCAGCGCGATGATTAGTGCTTGCCGCATAGCTTCATTGAAGCAGGCTTCCTACGATCGGACAATATCCGTCTGACTGGTCGCCGCTTTCCCGTTTGGGAGCGGGTAACAGCAATCCAGCCGCGTCGATTGAGCCGACGGACGCCCATGGGCCTCGCTTTTCCCAAAAGCTGT
The DNA here is from genome assembly GCF_000787715.1 of Sphingomonas parapaucimobilis NBRC 15100. Lineage (GTDB taxonomy): Bacteria > Pseudomonadota > Alphaproteobacteria > Sphingomonadales > Sphingomonadaceae > Sphingomonas > Sphingomonas parapaucimobilis. The sequence goes on along the minus strand of NZ_BBPI01000070.1, from coordinate 96,977 downwards.
TCCCGCTTCCTTATTCCCGAAACTCCCGATTTCGACGGGAAACGGGAAACATGGCGAGCTTCACCGCGCCGCCATCCGCCGCGCGAAATACACCTCCACCGCCTGCAGCACCGCCTTGGCGATCCGCTCGCGGCCCTGTTCGCTGTCGAGGAACGCGGCGTCCTGCATGTTGGAGATATAGCCCGTCTCGAACAGGATCGACGGCATGTCGGGCGCCTTCAGCACCATCAGCGAGGCCATGCGGTGGAAGCTCGGCTTGACCGGGATCAGCGGTTGCGCCTCGCGGCCCAACAACCGCGCGAAGCTGGCCGAGGCATTCATCGTCTCGCGCTGGGTCAGGTCGATCAGGATCGAGGACACGTCGCTGTTCCCGCCCAGATCGACGCCCGCGATCACGTCCGCCTTGTTCTCGCGCGCCGCCAGCCGTGCGGCTTCCTTGTCGGAGGCGACGTCGGACAGGGTATAGGCGGTGGCGCCCCGCGCCTCCCCCGCCCCGGCGCTGTCGCAATGGATCGAGATGAACAGGTCGGCATGCAGCCGCCGCGCAATGCCATAGCGCTCGCGGTGCAGGATATAGCGGTCGTCCTCGCGGGTCAGCGCGGCGCGCACCCGGCCCGACGCGACCAGCGTGTCGCGAATCTCCTTCGCGATGGCCAGTGTCACGTCCTTTTCGCGCAGGCCCGTCTGCGGATTGATCGCGCCGGGATCGACCCCGCCATGCCCGGCATCGATCACCACCAGCGGCCGGTTGTCGGCTCCCTTCACGCGCGGCAGCGGCAGCGCGCGCGACGGGCTGGGCACCGGCAAGGTCAGGGTATAGGCGGGCTTGCGCTGGAAATGGAACGGGAAGAAGTCGAGCACGCCCGCGAAGCTCGCCTGGGTATAGCGGCCGACCATCGGTTTCAGCGTCAGCGACAGGGTCTTGCCGTCATCGTCGAACCCGCCGTCGAAGATCGCCGCGTCCTGCGCCAGCGTGAAGGTCAGGCGGGTCACGCCGGGCTGGATGCGGGTCTGGGTCAGCGCGCGCACCACGCCGTCGCGGATCGTGGCGGTGCCGGGCGACGCGCCGGTCACGTCGATCGCGACGCGGCGCTGTTCGGTCAGCATGACGCTGCGCGCGCGCTTCACCGGCGTGTCGAACCGGATGATCAGGCGCGCACCGCGTACCACCACCTTCTGCACCGTCGCGGCCATCGCGCTCATCGGCGCGAACAGCCCGAGCAGGAATGTGAACAGCATCAGCACGACCCGGCGACCATGCCGGGCTTGTGCCTCGCTGGTCCAGCGAAAAGCCATGACCGCATACCCTTTTCCACGATCCGGAGATCGAAACACGCGGGTAGCGGACCGTGCCTGTCTCCAGCCTTACGGCCATTGGTTAACCCGAAATTCGGCATGTTTTGGCCGCCCGATCGGCAGATTTCCGCCTGTTGCGCCAACGTTCCGATGATGCTAGCACTCCTGCGGACCCCGGCCTCGATCACCTCTCCCACGATCGGGACGGGGCCATCTCTAAAAGGGCTGGGACTGCGAGGATTTCGCGCCCGGACCAACCAGGTTGACGCTCGCATGACGCATATGATCCACCCCGCTGACCGACCGGCCTTTGCCGGTGGGATCGCGGTGTCGTGGGTCCGCACCGGCCCCGTCGCCGATGCTGCGGCTGCAAGCGGCACGCTTTCCGTTATTTCCAGCGGACCGGCGCCCCGCGCCGCCGCCCACCTTATTTACCGCGCGCGACGGCTGCCGCCAGGCCCGGCGCGCGCGTGGAGACTTCACAATGACCACGCGTATGCTGATCGACGCACGCCACCGGGAAGAAACCCGCGTGGCCGTCGTCAAGGGTAACCGGATCGAGGAATTCGACTTCGAGTCGGCCGAGCGCAAGCAGCTCAAGGGCAATATCTACCTCGCCAAGGTGACCCGCGTCGAACCGTCGCTGCAGGCGGCCTTTGTCGATTACGGCGGCAACCGTCACGGCTTCCTGGCCTTTTCGGAAATCCACCCCGATTATTACCAGATCCCGAAGGAAGATCGCGAAGCCCTGCTCCGCGAAGAGGCCGAGCATGCCGCCGAAGAGGCCGCACTTCGCGCCGAGCTGGACGACGAGGACGATCACGACGATCATGAGGATGATGGCGACCACGCCGACGACCATCATGACGACGAGGACGGCGAAGGCGATGCCCCCGCCCGCCCGAAGAAGTCGACCGTCAACGACGACCAGGTCGAGGCGCTGCGCCAGCGTCGCCAGAATCTGCGTCGCCGCTACAAGATCCAGGACGTCATCCATCGCCGCCAGGTCCTGCTGGTCCAGATCGTCAAGGAAGAGCGCGGCAACAAGGGCGCGGCGCTGACGACCTATCTGTCGCTCGCGGGTCGTTACTGCGTGCTGATGCCCAACACGTCGCACGGCGGCGGCATCAGCCGGAAGATCTCCAACGCGTCAGACCGCAAGCGCCTGAAGACCATCATGGCCGAGATGCAGCTGCCCTCGACCATGGGCTGCATCGTCCGCACCGCCGGACTTCAGCGCACCAAGACCGAGATCAAGCGCGACTTCGATTACCTCGCGCGCCTGTGGGACGGCATCCGCGAAAAGACGCTGCACTCGTCGGCGCCTGCGCTGATCTATGGCGACAGCGACCTGATCAAGCGGGCGATCCGCGACATCTACAATCGCGAGATCGAGGAAGTGATCGTCGAGGGCGAGGAAGGCTATCGCCAGGCGAAGGACTTCATGCGCCTGCTGATGCCCGCGCACGCCCGCCGGGTGAAGCAATATGCCGATGCCGTGCCGCTGTTCCAGCGTGCGCATGTCGAGGATCAGCTGGCCGCGATGTACAATCCGGTCGTCCAGCTGAAGTCGGGCGGCTACCTCGTCATCAACCCGACCGAAGCGCTCGTCTCGATCGACATCAACTCGGGCCGTTCGACCCGCGAGCATAATATCGAACAGACCGCCACCGCGACCAATCTGGAAGCCGCGCAGGAAATCGCGCGCCAGCTGCGTCTGCGCGACATGGCGGGTCTGGTCGTCATCGACTTCATCGACATGGACAACAATTCCAATGTCCGAAAGGTCGAGAAGGCGATGAAGGAGGCGCTGAAGAACGATCGCGCCCGCATCCAGGTCGGCCGCATCTCGTCCTTCGGGCTGATGGAAATGAGCCGCCAGCGCCTGCGCACCGGCGTGCTCGAGGCCTCGACCCGCCCCTGCCCGCATTGCGAGGGCACCGGCTTGGTCCGCACCGCCTCGTCGTCGGGCCTGTCGGCGCTGCGCCTGATCGAGGACGAGGCCGCGCGCGGTCGCGGTTCGATCCTGACGTTGCGCGCCAGCCAGGAAGCCGCCGTCTATGTCCTCAACCGCAAGCGCGCCGATATCGCCGAGATCGAGGATCGCTACGGCGTGACTGTCGAGATCATCCCCGACCGCGAGGAAGAGGGTGCGCGCATGACGGTCGAGGCGTCCGGCCCGCCGCCCGCCTATGCGCCCAAGATCGACATGCTCCTCCCCGTCGAGGAAGATGAGGACGATCTGGTCGACGAGATCGAGGAGGAAGAAGAGGACGAGGTCGAGGAGGAAGCGACCGAAGCACCCCGCCCGCGCGAATCGCGGGACGAAGGCGACGGCAATGGCCGCAAGCGTCGTCGTCGCCGTCGCGGTCGCCGCAACCGTGGCGAGGGTGAAGGCACCGAACAGGCCGAAGGCGAGGAACACGCCGATGACGCCGAGCAGGACGGGGCCGAGCAGGACGCAACCGATGCCGAGGAATCGGCCGAGGACGACGCCTCCGAGTCGATCGACGCCACCGAAGCCGAGCCGCGCGAAGGCGGACGCCGCCGTCGCGGACGTCGCGGTCGCCGTGGCGGTCGTCGTGGCGAAGGTGCCGCGAACGACACAGCCGAAGCTGCGACCGATACCGCGTCGGATGACGATGCGTCGGACGCGCCGCTGCCGATCGTCGAGCCGATCGAGGCGGGCGATGCCGCGCCGGTGACGACCCCGCTCGCGGTGGCCGAGGCCGAGGCGAGCGACGCGCCCAAGACCCGCCGCCGTCCGCGTGCCCGCAAGGCCGCGCCGGTCGCCAGCGACGTGGTCGAGACGCCGGTCGTCGAGGAAGCACCTGCGCCGGTCGCCCCGGTGGCAGAGGTCGAGGCGGAAGCCGAAGCCCCGGCCAAGCCCAAGCGCGTCCGCAAGAAGGCGGCCCCCAAGGTTGCGGCCGAACCCGCCGCCAAGGAAGTCGCTCCGGTCGCCGAGGCGGAAGCCGAAGCCCCGGCCAAGCCCAAGCGCGTCCGCAAGAAGGCAGCCCCCAAGGTTGCCGCCGAGCCGGTCGCCGAGGAAGCCCCCGCCGCCGAACCGGCTCCGGCCGAGGAACCGGCAGCGGCCGATGCCGAAGGCGCCACCGGGGAAACCCCGCGCCGCGGCTGGTGGCAGCGCACCTTCGGCACCTGATCGCCACAGCGACGGCTGACAAGACGCCCTCCTTCCCCAGCGGAAGGAGGGCGTTTTTCGTTGGAGAGTGCGCTCCGCTGCTCCAATTTGCAGTCAATCGCTGATCCATTCCACCATCCCGGCGAAGGCCGGGATCCAGTTGGGCGAACGCCGATGTGTCTCCCCCATCGTGCCGCAACTGGACCCCGGCCTCCGCCGGGGTGGTGCCACATAAGATCAACGATCGATGCGTTCAGTCCGCCGGGAACGTCCGGCTGCTCTTCACCACCCCATAAGCGAAGGTGGTATCCAGGCTGGCGATCCCGGCGATCGCGTGCATCTTGCGGCGGATGAACCGCTCATAGGATTCCAGGTCGGCGACGATGACGCGGAGCAGATAATCGGCGTCCCCGGTCAACAGGTGACAGTCCATCACCTCGTCCAACTGACGGATCGCCTCCTCGAACTGCTGCACCAGGTCGCGCGCATGGCGCTCCAGCCGCACCCGGATGAATGCCGTCACCGGCAGGCCATAGCGTTGCTGATCGACGATCGCGCCATAGCCCTGGATCACCCCCGCCTGTTCGAGCAGGCGCACCCGCCGAAGACAGGGTGACGGCGACAGGCCGACGCGCTCGGCCAGGTCCTGGTTGGTGAGCCGCCCGTCCTGCTGGAGCAGGCGGACGATCTGGCGGTCCTTGGTATCCATGCCTGATCTTAGCAGATTCTGCCAATCCGCCAGCCCTATTTGGCAAAGAACGCAATTTCGACACCGGCCTTCCGGCTTAAAATGGCGGCATCACCGATAGAAAGCCCGCCTGCCATGTCGACCCCTGCCCCTTTCGGTTTCGCCACCGCCGCCATCCATCACGGCTATGATCCCCAAGATCATGAGGGCGCGCTGACCCCGCCGCTCCACCTCACCTCGACCTTCGCGTTCGAGAGCGCGGAAGACGGCGCCGCGCGTTTCTCCGGCGAGGCACCGGGCCATGTCTATAGCCGCATCTCCAACCCGACGGTCGACCTGCTGGAACGGCGGATCGCGCATCTGGAGGGGGCCGAGGCGGCGCTGGGCACTGCATCGGGCATGGGCGCGATCACCGCGACCCTGTGGACGCTATTGGGCCCGGGGGACGAAATCCTGACCGACATGACGCTTTATGGCTGCACCTTCGCGTTCATGCAGCATGGGCTGGGCCGGTTCGGCATCCGCGTCACCCATGTCGACATGACCGACATCGCGGCGGTCGAGGCAGCGCTGGGGCCGGACACCAGGCTCGTCTATTTCGAGACGCCCGCCAATCCCAATATGCGGCTGGTCGATATCCAGGCAGTCTGCGCGCTCGCCAGGGCGCATAGTGCGTGGAGCGTGGTCGACAACACCTATGCCACGCCGGTCATCACCCGCCCGATCGCGCTGGGCGCGGATTTCGTCGTCCACTCCGCCACCAAATATCTGGGCGGGCATGGCGATCTGGTCGCAGGGATGGTGCTGGGCCGCGCGGCGGACATCCAGCAGATCCGACTGTTCGGCGTGAAGGACATGACCGGTGCGGTACTGTCTCCCTTCAACGCCATGCTGATCCTGCGCGGGCTGAAGACGCTGGAACTCCGCGTACAACGTCATGCCGCCTCGGCGCAGGCCATCGCCGAACGGCTCCAGGCGCATCCGGCGGTGCATGCGGTCCATTATCCGGGGCTGGAGAGCTTCCCCCAGCATGATCTGGCCCAGCGCCAGATGGCGCTGCCCGGCGGCATGATCGCGTTCCGGGTGCGCGGCGGGTATGAGGCGGGCAAGCGGGTGATGAACCGGCTGACCCTGATCCAGCGCGCCGTGTCGCTGGGCGATGCCGAGACGCTGATCCAGCATCCCGCGAGCATGACCCACTCCACCTATCCCGTCGAACAGCTCATCGCGCACGGCATCATGCCCGATCTGGTGCGGTTGTCGGTCGGGCTGGAGGATGTGCGGGACATCTGGGCCGATCTGGGCGCGGCGCTGGATGCGGAACGGGATACGCTGTCGCACGCCGCGTAACGGCCGATGGGACACCCCTGACGGTGCCCCCCCTCCGTTCAGCCTGAGCGAAGTCGAAGGCCAAGGGAAAACCTCTCGTCCCAGGTCGGATCGTGGCGGAGGTCCGTGCGTGGCCTTCGACTTCGCTCAGGCTGAACGGAGGATGGGGTTTACCGGCCCACCGGACGGCGGTGGGAGATTGCGCCCGCAAACCTCGTCGCCCTTCCCACAACGAAAAAGGGCCGGACGTTTCCGTCCGGCCCCTGTTCTTTACGCTGCCTTCGAGCGAGCCGCGCGCTTGCGCTCGTTCGGGTCGAGGTAGCGCTTGCGCAGACGGATCGACTTCGGGGTCACTTCGACCATTTCATCGTCGTCGATATACGCAATGGCCTGCTCAAGCGTCATCTTCTTCGGCGGGGTCAGGCGGATGGCGTCATCCTTGCCGCCCGAGGCGCGGAAGTTGGTCAGCTGCTTCGCCTTCATCGGGTTGACCTCGAGGTCATCCGTCTTGGCGTTCTCGCCGATGATCATGCCTTCGTACAGCGCTTCGCCGTGGCCGACGAACAGGATGCCGCGCTCTTCGAGCGGACCCAGCGCGTACCCTTGCGCTTCGCCCGCGCCGTTCGAGATCAGAACGCCGTTCTTGCGGCCTTCGATCTTGCCCTTGTGGGGGCCGTACTTCTCGAACAGGCGGTTCATGATGCCGGTGCCGCGCGTGTCCGACAGGAACTCGCCATGGTAACCGATCATGCCGCGCGAGGGCGCGGAGAAGGTGATACGAGTCTTGCCGCCGCCCGAGGGACGCATGTCGGTCATCTCGGCCTTGCGCAGGTTCATCTTCTCGACGACCGTGCCCGAATATTCCTCGTCCACGTCGATGATGACGGTTTCGTACGGCTCGGTCTTCTTGCCGTCCTCGTCCTCGCCGAACAGCACGCGCGGGCGGCTGATGCCCAGCTCGAAGCCTTCGCGGCGCATCGTCTCGATCAGAACACCCAGCTGGAGTTCGCCGCGACCGGCGACCTCGAAGCTGTCGCGGTCGTCGCTTTCGGTGACCTTCACCGCGACGTTCGATTCCGCTTCGCGCATCAGGCGGTCGCGGATCATGCGGCTGGTCACCTTCGAGCCCTCACGGCCCGCCATCGGCGAGTCGTTGACCGCGAAACGCATCGACAGCGTCGGCGGATCGATCGGCTGCGCCTTCAGCGGCTCGCTGACGCTGGTGTCGGCGATGGTGTTCGCCACCGTCGCGACGGCCAGACCCGCCAGCGAGATGATGTCGCCCGCCTTGGCTTCCTCGACCGGCACGCGGTCCAGGCCGCGGAACGACATGATCTTCGATGCACGGCCGGTCTCGACGATGTTGCCATCGGCGTCGAGCGCGTGGATCGCCTGGTTCAGCTTGACCGTGCCCGAGTTGACGCGGCCGGTCAGGATGCGGCCCAGGAAGTTGTCGCGGTCGAGCAGCGTCACCAGGAAGGTGAAGGGCACGTCCTCGACTTCGACCTTCGGAGCCGGGACGTGGTTCACGATCGTCTCGAACATCGGGATCAGCGTGCCTTCGCGCGCGTCCATGTCGGTCGAGGCATAGCCGTTGCGGCCCGAGGCGTAGAGGACGGGGAAGTCCAGCTGCTCGTCATTCGCGTCGAGCGAGACGAACAGGTCGAACACTTCGTCCAGCACTTCCTGGATACGCGCGTCGGCGCGGTCGACCTTGTTGACGACGACGATGGGCTTCAGGCCCAGCGCCAGCGCCTTGCCGGTCACGAACTTCGTCTGCGGCATCGCGCCTTCCGACGAGTCGACCAGCAGGACGACACCGTCGACCATCGACAGGATGCGCTCGACTTCGCCACCGAAGTCGGCGTGGCCGGGGGTGTCGACGATGTTGATGCGGATCGACTCGTCGCTGCCCGGGGGAGTCCAGTCGACCGAGGTCGGCTTGGCGAGAATCGTGATCCCGCGCTCCTTTTCCAGGTCGTTGGAGTCCATCGCGCGCTCTTCGACGCGCTGGTTGTCGCGGAAGGTGCCCGACTGGCGGAACAGCTGATCAACCAGGGTCGTCTTGCCATGGTCGACGTGCGCGATGATCGCCACGTTGCGGAGGCTCATGCAAATTTCTCTTGTTCGGAGGGTATGTCGCCGCGCGCCATAGCCGAAAGCCAAGCAAAGCGAAAGGGCGGCGCGGATATTGCGCCGCACAAAGGTGGTTGGCGGGTGAAACGATGCCAGCACCGACAAGTTCCTCCCCGGCACGGGGAGGGGGACCAGCCGCAGGCTGGTGGAGGGGGAGCGCCGCAATGGCTGCCCTGTGAGGAAGCCCCCCTCCACCACCGCTTCGCGGCGGTCCCCCTCCCCGCGAGCGGGGAGGACTACTTGGCGCGGGGCACCACCTTGAGCGTCCAGTCGGTGTCCGGCCGCAGATAGCGCGCCGCGACCGCCTGAAGGTCGGCAGGACCGATCGATACGAAGTCCTGCGCCAGCCGCTTGGTCGCCTCGATCCGCTGCGGATCATAGGTCGCACCGCCCAGCCGCTGCATCCAGAACAGATTGCCCGACGCCATGCGGGCGAGCCGTTGCGCCATGGGCCGCTTGATCCGTTGCAGTTCGTCGGCATCGATCGGCTTCGACGCCAGGTCGGCGGCGATCGAGCGGGCGGTCGCCAGGAAGAAGTCGACCTTGTCGGGGGCGACCATGCCGATGGCGATCATCCGCCCGCCGCCGGGCAGGCCGATCGGCCACTGGCTGGCCACCTGCGGGCTGTAGCTGGCCCCCGCCTGCGAACGCAGCCGGTCGAACAGCCGGTCGGCGAAGACCTGCGCCAGCACGTCCAGCCGGTTGCGGATGCGGTCGTCGGCCGATCCGCCGCCGGTCGGCCAGGCGATCACCGCCGCCGCCTGATCCGCCGGGCCGGTATGCGTGCGGACGACGGGCGTGGCGACATGCGCGGGGAAGCGGATCGGCGGCACCGGGCCGGTCGCCCCTTGACGCGCCGGGATCGCGCCGAAGCTGTCCGCCACCGCCTTGATCGCCTCATCCGCCTTCACGTCGCCGAACACCGACACCTCGATCGGGCCGGAGGCGAGCAGCGGTGCCCAGAGCGCCTTGAACGATTCCGGCGTGGTCGCCTCCACCGCGTCGCGCGGCGGCGTGCCCCAGCGCGGATCGCCGTCGCGCAGCAGCCGCTCCAGATCATGGCCGAGCACGCCGTCGGGCGACGAGTCGAATCCGTCATACCCCGCCAGCATCGCCGCCTTGGCCCGGTTGACCGGTGCCGCGTCCCAGCGCGGCGCGATCAGCTTGGCCGCCATCAGTTTGAGATTGTCGGCATAATCGCCGGGCGACGACAGGGCGTTGAAGGCGAAGGCATCGTCGTCGATATCGAAGTCCATTCCCATCGTCCGCCCGGCGGTCAGCCGGTCGAGATCGCCCTGGTCGAACTTGCCGATACCCCCCGCGACCAGCGCGAGGTCGGCGGCCCAGGCCGGGCTCTCGCGGGTCGCGGGCAAGGCGTCATAGCCGCGCCCAAACCGGACCCGCAGATAGACCCGTGCCGTCTCACCGTCATTGGCGAACAACAACAGGCGCGTGCCATTGGCGAACGTCACCTTTTCCAGCCCCAGATCGGAGACTTTCTCTCGTGACACGACCTTGCCGGGCGTACCCAGCCTGGGGAGCTGGGCGAAGGTCACCGCGCCCTGACGGCGGCGCTGTTCGGCCAGCGGGCGGACATCCGCCTTCAGCGCGGCGGTCAGCCTGGCGACCGCATCGGCCTGCACCGTGCGGGTGTTGACCAGCGCGCGGGTCGCGGTGCCCTGGTAAATCTTGCGCGTCGAGGCCAGCACCGCGTCAGGCGTGAACATCTTCTTGTCGATCGCCTGACGCAGGATCTGATAGCTCGTCTCGGGCGCGGTCACCGTCTCGCGGATATCAAGCGCGCCGACCATGTCGTCGGCCTGTTTCGACCCCGCCTCGACCCGCGACGTTTCGACCTGGTTGCGCAGGATCGCGTCATAATCGGCCAGTTCGCGGTCAATCTCCCCTTGTGTCGGCGGAGTCGCCATCGCATCGGCGATGACCGCGCGCACATCCTTCAGCGCGGCCTCCCAATTGTCGCCGATCGGCACGACATTGACCGTGGTGATATTGGCCGAGCGCGATACGTCGTCGAGGGCCACGGCAGCCTGCAGGAAGCTGCCCCCGGCCCGCGCCCGGTTTTCCAGACGGCGGCTGATCAGGCGCGCGGCGACCATGTCGACCATCCGCTTCTGGTTGAAGATCGCGGTATCGTCCTGATACTGCCAGGGGCGAAGCACCGCCATGGCGACGACCGGCGGTATCGACGGCTCGACCAGCGCCCCCGCGACGGGTGCATCGGCGGTCGGCTTGCCGAAATCGGGATCGGGCGGATTGGGGCCGACGCCCTGCCACGACCCGAAATTCTTTGTGACCAGCCTGGCCAGCAGCGCCGGGTCCATATCGCCCGAGATGATGACGACCGCGCGTTCGGGACGATACCAGCGATCGTGAAATGCCTTCACCGTCTCCGGCGTCGCCGCCTCCAGCGTCTTGAGCTGGCCGATCGGCGAGCGTTCGGCGAGCGGCTGGCCCGCAAACAGGGTTTCGCGCAGCTTGTCCGAATAGCGGACCTGCGGCCCCGGCCGCTCGCGCCGTTCGGCCAGCACGACCGGACGCTCGGCGTTCAGCGACTGGGCGGTCAGCGAGGGCGCGGCCATCATGCCGCTGAGGATCTTGAGACTCTCGTCCAGCCCCGCCTCGGTCGCGCCGGGCAGGTCGAGCTGATAGACGGTCTGGGTCGGCGTCGTCGACGCGTTGGAGTCCGAACCGAAGGTCGCGCCCAGCCGCTGCCAGATACGCTTGGCCTCGCCATCGGGGACGTATTGTGATCCGCGGAAGGACAGATGCTCGATCAGATGCGCGAAACCGCGCTCGGAGGCCTGTTCGTTCAGCGAACCCGCGTCGATCCGCACCCGCACCGCGACCTGCCCGGGCGGCACCCCGTTGCGGCGGACCGCGAAGCGCAGGCCATTGGCCAGTCGCCCGAACTTCCACATCTTGTCCTGCGGCAGGTCCGAGCCCTTGTAGAGCCATGGGGTCTGGTCGACGCCGGGGATCGGCGGCAGCGGGGCGAGCGGATCGGCGGTCGCGCCAGGGGCGGGCGCCACGGTGGCGGCCACCGGCATGCCCTGCGGCACCGAACGATTGTCGGTCTGGCCGGGAACCTGGCCGATGACGGGGATCGCCAGTCCGAGAAGGACCGGCAGGGCAAGGCTGCGCAGAGCGCGGGTCGGGAATGCCATACGCCCCTCTTAACCCGCCGCACGCCGGATCGCCAGCCGCCCCTAAATCGCCCCAATGCGCCGCTTTGCGACGGTTCGACGCCATCATTTCGACCCAGTGGCGGGGTAGGACGACCGGACTGATCCCGCGTCACAAGGGCCATCGATGCCCGGGCGCCAAGGGTCGGGCCGGGGATGTTCGGAACGTGATGACCAAGTCGATCAAGGCCAGTGCCCAGCGTCAGGGGCCGGCCACAATATGGCACAATTCGGGCGAGGCCGAGCGGCCCGTGCGGCCCGTCCCGACCCTGGTCGCCGCCCTCCCCAGCCTCCCCTCGCCCCCCGCCCTGCCCCATCCCGCGCTGACGGCGCTGTGTCGGCTGTTCGACGGGGTGATCGCCGCATCCTCGCTGGTGCCCAACGACCCGGTGCTCGACATTCGCGACTTCGCCTGGACGGCCGGGCTGCGGCGGCAATGGCGTGCGATCCGGGACGAGGCGCTGGCGGTATCGGGTCCGGCGGCGACCAGCCGGATCGTGCCCCTGCTGCGGGATGGTGAGACCGCGAATCGCTGCCCCGTGGCGACCGCGGCGCTGGGCGAGGTGCCGGGACTGCACGACGCCGCCTTCGCGCTGCTCGCGCCCGGGGCGCATGTCGCGATGCGGCGCGGCGCGACCAAGGGGCTGCTGACCTGTCATCTCGGGCTGGCGGTGCCGCGCGACGGGGACGCGCGGATGCGGGTGCGCGATCGGATCGTGCGCTGGGCCGAGGGTGAAACGCTGATCTTCGACGACAGCTATCCGCATGAATTATGGAACGAAGCCGAGGGCGCGCGGATCGTGCTGCGGCTGCGTTTTGCCCGCCCGCTGCGCCAACCCGGCCGCGCGGTGGCGGACAGCCTGCGGCACCTGCTGGGCGAGACGGCCTGACTGTCCGACATAGCCGATGCGGTATGAAATTGGTTTTATATTAACCTTTTGGTAACCCGTGACGAACGACAAGCCGCGCCGCTTGCCAGCCCCGGCTTTGTCACGGAATTGTCATGTTTATCAAGAGCGTAGCAGCCCGCCTCATTGCACCCGTGCTGGTGTCGATGCTGTTGCTGGCGATCCTGTCGGCCGTCACCCTGCAGACCGAGGGGCGCGTTGCCCGCGCCAACCAGGATGCCGCCCATGCCGAGGCGGTGATGCTGCGGCTGGCCGAACTCCGCTCGCTCAGCCGGTCCTTGCAGCGCGATGCGCTCAATCTGGTGATCGAAAGCGATCCCGCCGAGCGACAGGTGATCCAGGGCAAGTTCGACACCCGGCTGGGCAAGTTCACCGACCAGCTCGACGCGCTGCGCAGCGATGCCGCACGCTATGCGATCACGCCCGCCTATTTTACGTCACAGGCCCGTGTCCGCCACGAACTGGCCCAGGTCGGCAGCCTTGCGGATACGGGGGACCGGGCGGCCGGTCTTTCGCATTTCCGCCAGCGGGTGCGCCCGGCCGAGCGGCTGGCCTCCAGGATCGCCGATACGCGGATCGATGCGCTGACCGGCGAGGTGAAGGCGTTGCATGTCCGCGCCGATACCGTGGCCGAACAGGGACGCTGGATCCTGATCGGCGCGACGGTGCTGCTCGCCATCGCCGGGTTGGCGACCGGCCTGTACATCGCACTGCGCACCGTCGTCCGGCCGCTGCACGAGCTTCGCCAAGCCATGGGGCTGCTGGCGGAAGGGCAGACCGGGCGCGCCATTCCCCATGCCGAACGCGAGGACGAGGTCGGGGAAATGGCGCGGTCGATGGTCGCCTTTCGTGACCAGCTCGCCCGTGCCGAGGCGGAGAAGACCGCCCAGACCGGGCTGATCGTCGCCAGCATCGGCCAGGGCCTGTCGGCCCTCGCCAAGGGCGACCTGACCGCGCGGATCGACGCGACGCTCGACGAGCCCTTTGCCCGGCTGAAAAGCGATTTCAACGCGGCGATGGCGGCGTTGCATGCGACGATGGCGCGCGTCGTCGGTGCGGCCGGCGGCGTGCGGGCGGGCGCGATGGACATTCGCCAGGCCTCCGACGACCTGTCGCAGCGGACCGAGCAGCAGGCCGCCAGCCTGGAGGAAACCGCCGCCGCGATGGACGAGATCACCGCGACCGTCCGCCACGCCGCGACCGGCGCGACCGATGCCGCGCATGCGCTGGAACAGACCCGCGCCGATGCGCGCGACGGCGGCGCGGTGGTCGTCCGGGCCAGGGCGGCGATGGTCGACATCCAGCGCGCCTCGTCCGAGATCGAGGAGATCATCGGCGTCATCGACGGCATCGCCTTCCAGACCAATTTGCTGGCGCTCAATGCCGGGGTCGAGGCCGCGCGCGCGGGCGAGGCCGGACGCGGCTTCGCGGTGGTCGCCTCCGAGGTGCGCGCGCTGGCGCAGCGTTCGGCCGATGCCGCACAAGACGTCAAGCAGCGCGTGCTGGCCAGCGCCAGCGGGGTGCAGAACGGCGTCGCGCTGGTCGGCGAGACGGGCGTGGCGCTGGAGAAGATCAACGAGGGGATGGGTCGGCTGGGCACGCTGATGACCGGCATCGCCGACGATGCGAATCGCCAGGCCAAGGGGCTGGGCGAGGTGAACAGCAGCCTGTCCCAGATGGACATGGTGACACAGCAGAATGCCGCGATGGTCGAACAGGCCACCGCCGCCGCGCGCAGCCTGGCCGACGAGGCGGAGCAATTGTCGCAGGCGGTCGAGCGCTTCGTGCTCGACATGTCCCCCACGCCATTGCGCGTCGTCGAGTCGGCAAAGGAACGGGTCGTGCCGATACCCGTCCGGCGCGCGGCGAACGAGGATTGGTCGGCTTTCTGATGGCCAGCCATAGCGGGTCGGCCAAAGCAGGCGCATCAAAGCGGGATTGCCTCTGCGGAAACGCATCCTTTCCCGCGTCCGGCTTGATCCCCATCGCGAGCCGCGCCACATGGGGGTCATGCTGATCGAGACCGAACCGACGCCCAACCCGGTGACGCTGAAATTCCTGCCCGGCCGCAAGGTCATGGACAGCGGCACCCGCGACTTCGCCTCGCCCGAGGAAGCCGCCGCCAGCCCGTTGGCCGAGGCGATCTTCAACCTGGGCGATGTGACCGGCGTGTTCTTCGGCCGTGATTTCGTCTCGGTCACGGTCGCGCCCGGCACCGACTGGTCGGACGTGAAGCCCGATGTGCTGGGCATCCTGCTCGACCATTTCTCGGCGCAGATGCCGCTGTTCCGCCAGGGTGCGGCAGACTTTTCGGTGCCGGTCGAAGAGGAAAGCTTCACCGACGATCCCGAGGATGCCGACATCGTCGCGCAGATCCGCGAACTGATCGACACGCGCGTCCGCCCTGCGGTGGCCAATGACGGCGGCGACATCGTCTATCGCGGCTTCGACAAGGGCAAGGTTTACCTCAAGATGCAGGGTGCCTGCGCCGGTTGCCCCTCGTCCAGCGCGACGCTGAAGAACGGCATCGAGCAGTTGCTGCGCCATTATGTGCCCGAAGTCACCGAAGTGAGGGCCGTCTGATGAACCCGATCGACGACGCCAGCCTGGATCGGCTGTTCCGCGAGGGGCGCACCTTCAACCATTACCTCGACACGCCCGTCGGCGAGGACGAGATCCGGGCGATCTGGGATCTGATGAAGATGCCGCCGACCTCGACCAATCAGAGCCCGGCGCGCATGGTCTGGTGCCTGAGCGCGGAGGCGAAGGAAAAGCTCGCGGCCTGCGCCTCGGACAGCAATGCCGACAAAATTCGCCAGGCGCCCGCCGCCGTCATCATCGGCATGGACGTGAACTTTCACGAAACCCTGCCGCAGCTCTTCCCGCATGTGGATGCGAAGAGCTGGTTCGACGGCAATACCGAACTGCGCGAGGCCTCGGCCTTCCGCAACAGCTCGCTCCAGGGGGCCTATCTGATCCTCGCCGCGCGCGCGCTGGGGCTGGATACCGGCGCGATGTCGGGCTTCGACCAGGGTGCGGTGGACAAGGCGTTCTTCGCCGACCAGCCGGGCGTGCGGTCGAACTTCATCGCGACCCTAGGCTATGGCGACACGTCGAAGCTGCACCCGCGCAACCCCCGGCTGGCGTTCGAGCAAGCCAACCGGATCGCCTGAGCCTCCCTTGCGCACGCTGGTCATCGACACCGCCACCGCCGCCTGCTCGGTCGCCCTTCTCGACGGCGACCGGGTGATCGCGCGCGGCCATGACGTGGTCGGGCGCGGCCATGCCGAGCGGCTGGTGCCGATGATCGCGGCCTTGCCCGATGGTGGCCGGGCAGAGCGCATTCTGGTCGATTGTGGGCCGGGCAGCTTTACCGGCATCCGCGTCGGCATCGCGGCGGCGCGCGGACTGGCACTGGGCTGGGGCGTGACCGCAACCGGCTATCAGTCGCTGGCGCTGGTCGCCGCCGCCGGGTTCGCCGCGCGCGACGATGACGCGCTGACCGTCGTGCTGGAGGGCGGGCATGGCGAGGTCTTCGTCCAGCCCTTCGCCCGCGACCTGACGACGCTCGCCCCCTTCGCCTCGATGAAGCCCGACGCGGCGCTCGACGCGCTGGAGGGGCGGGTCGCGATCGGCAATGGCGTGCGCTGGCTGACCGCCTTGTCGCCCGATCTGCCTGTCATCGAGGCGCTGCCCAATGCGGCCGAGGCATGGCGACTGACGCCCGAACTCACCGCCCTGCCCCCGCGCCCGGTCTATGGCCGCGCACCTGATGCCAAGCTGCCCGGCGGCATCACCCCGCCCGACGCCGTCGGTCTCGGGGCTGCCTGATGGGCAGTATCGGCATCTCGCTTCGCCCCGGTGACGCGCGCGACGCCGGTGTCGTCGAACAGGTCATGGCCGCGGCCTTCGACCCGCAATGGGGCGAGGCATGGACCCGCTCGCAATTGCTCGGCGTGATGGCGCTGCCCGGCATCAAGCTGCTGATCGCCGAGGCGGGCGAGGAACCGGCGGGCTTCGCGCTGACCCGCGCGGTACTGGACGAAGCGGAATTGCTGCTGCTGGGCGTCACGCCCGACCGTCGCCGCGCGCGGATCGGCAGCCTGCTGGTCGAGGCGGTCGTCGCCGACTGCGCCGCGCACGGCGTCGAGACGCTGCATCTGGAGGTGCGCTCCAACAACCCGGCCATCCTGTTCTATGCGACGCACGGCTTTGCCAAGTGCGGCGAACGGCGCAATTATTACAAGGGCGCGGACGGGCGGCATTACGACGCGCATACCTATACCCGCCCCATCGTCTGACCCGATCACTGTTTCCGGGTTATTGCGAGTCGCTATCCTCTTTTCGCAATTAGCCTTTGGGGTAGAGAGGGGTTCGCCCGAGGAGTTAGACGTTACCATGGCCCGCAAAATCGATCTCGAAGCGCTGTGCGCACAAAAGGGACTGCGCATCACCGAACAGCGCCGCGTGATCGCCCGCGTCCTGTCGGAAGCGGAGGACCATCCGGATGTGGAAAAGGTCTATGAGCGCGCCGCCAAGATCGATCCCGGCATCTCGATCGCGACCGTGTACCGCACCGTCCGTCTGTTCGAGGAAGCGGGCATCCTGGACCGCCATGATTTCGGCGACGGCCGCGCCCGCTACGAGCCCTCGCCCGAGGCGCATCACGACCATCTGATCGATGTCGAGACCGGCCGGGTGATCGAGTTCGTCGACCCCGAACTGGAACAGCTGCAAAAGGCGATCGCCGAAAAGCTGGGCTTCCGCCTGGTCGATCACCGGATGGAGCTTTACGGCGTCAGCCTCGACCGCAAGAGTTGATGGCGGTCGCCGTCCCCATCGACGCCGACAGCAAGGGCGGCCTGCGTGCAGCGGGTCGCCTTTTGTGTATCGTCGGCGTGCTGCTGATCGCGCTGACGCTCCATGGAACGTGGCGGCTGGTCGGGCGCGCTTCGCCGTGGCCGCCCCGGTTCCTGCGCCGGGTCGCGATGATCCTGGGCGCGGACATTCGCGTTACCGGCACGCCCGAGCGCCGCAACGTCATGATCGCGGCCAATCATCTGAGCTGGATGGACATATTGCTGCTGGCGGGCACGTCGGGAACGCGCTTCGTCGCCAAGGCGGAGGTGGCGGCGCTGCCGCTGGTCGGTTGGCTGGCGGGGCTGAATCGCACGCTGTTCGTCGAGCGCGGCGACCGGCTGGGGGTCGGCGATCAGGTCGCGGCGATCCGATCCGCGTTGACTGAAGGCCAACCTCTTGCGGTGTTTCCCGAAGGGACCACCGGCGACGACCTGTCCGTCCTGCCGTTCAAGCCCGCGCTGTTCGCGGCGCTGGTCCCGCCCTTGCCCGGCATCCGGGTGCAGCCGGTGCGGATCGACTATGGCACGGTCGCCCGCGACATCGCGTGGCTCGGCACCGATCCGGGTGACGCCCATGCCAAGCGCGTGCTGCGGCGGCGGGGGCGATTCACGGTGACCCTGCACTATCTCGAACCCTTCGACCCCGCCGGCTTCCCGGATCGCAAGGCGATCGCGGCCGATGCGCGCAGGCGGATCGTCGGCGCCTGATATCCGACATCGCCGGCGGCGAGCCCCCGGGATAGGATCGGCGCGCCATTCCGGGGGGACGCCATGCTCAAGACGATTCTCGTTGCCGCCAGCCTGCTGACCACGACCGCCGCCACCGCGCAGATGGCCAATCCCTGCCCCGGCGGCACGGTCCCCGCGACGATCCGTCACAACAGGATCAAGCCCGGCCAGTGGGTGACCTTCGCCAAGGCGGTGGCGGCGCATAACGCCTGGTATGTCAGCCATAACGATCCGACCCGCACCATGCTGGTTCGCGTGGTGACCAGAGGGGCTGGCGGCCCCGTCGTCACCGATACCGAAGCGGTGACGATCACCCGCTATGGCGCGACCAAGCCCCAGGCGGCCCGTGACGCGGCCTATTCCGCCTTTATCGACCTCTATCGCCAGAGCAGCGAGATGGCCGACGAAACGCGGGTCTGTTTGCCAAAGGGCTGACAAAAAGCATTCCTCCCCTGCAAGGGGAGGGGGACCAGCGAAGCTGGTGGAGGGGTGTCCCGCCATCGAGAGTGCGACACCCCTCCGTCATCGCTGGCGCGATGCCACCTCCCCTGCAAGGGGAGGAATAGGGGAGTGCTGGCGAGCGCGCGGCTTTTGCGATAAGGGCCGCGTCATGCCCGCATCTCCCAAGACCTTTCACGTCAAGTCCTTCGGCTGTCAGATGAACGTCTATGACGGCGAGCGCATGGCCGAGCTGATGGCCGCGCAAGGGCTGACGACGACCGACGATGCCAGCGCCGCCGATCTGGTGGTGCTCAACACCTGCCACATCCGCGAACGCGCGACCGAGCGGGTCTATTCGGAGATCGGCCGCCTGCGCAAGGATGCGGGCGAGCAGGGTCGCAAGCCGATGATCGCGGTCGCGGGCTGCGTCGCCCAGGCCGAGGGGGCCGAGATCGTGCGCCGTGCCAAGGTCGATGTGGTCGTCGGCCCGCAGGCCTATCACAACCTGCCCGATCTGGTCGCCAGGGCGGCGGCGGGCGAAGCCGCGCTCGATACCGACATGCCCGTCGAGTCCAAGTTCGTCCACCTGCCCGGCCGCCGCAAGGTGAACCCGTCCGCCTTCCTGACCGTGCAGGAGGGTTGCGACAAATTCTGCACCTATTGCGTCGTTCCCTATACGCGCGGTGCGGAGGTCAGCCGGTCCTTCTCGGCGATCATGGACGAGGCGCGGTCGCTGGTCGATGCGGGCGCGCGCGAGATCACGCTGCTGGGCCAGAACGTCAATGCGTGGAACGACGCCGACGATCGCGGCCTGCACGGCCTGATCCGCGAGCTGGACCGGATTCCGGGGCTGCACCGCATCCGTTACACGACCAGCCATCCCAACGACATGACGCAAGGGTTGATCGACGCGCATCGCGATGTCGAAAGCCTGATGCCCTTCCTCCATCTGCCGGTCCAGTCGGGCAGCGACCGCATCCTGAAGGCGATGAACCGCCAGCATACGCGCGACAGCTATATGCGGGTCATGGACCGCGTGCGCGCCGCGCGCCCCGACATCGCGCTGTCGGGCGATTTCATCGTCGGCTTTCCCGGCGAGACCGAGGCGGACTTCGCCGACACGCTGAGCCTGGTCGACGCGATGGGCCATGCCCAGGCGTTCAGCTTCAAATACTCGCCCCGCCCCGGCACTCCGGCCGCAACGATGGCGGATCAGGTCCCGGCTGAGGTGATGGACGACCGGCTCCAGCGCCTGCAGGCCGCGCTCAATCGCGACCAGCATGCGTTCAATCTGGCCAGCGTCGGGCGGACCTGCACCATCCTGCTGGAGCGGCGCGGCAAACTGCCCGGCCAGATGCTCGGCAAGTCGCCCTGGTTGCAGTCCGTGCACCTGATCGGCGACCACCAGATCGGCGACCTGGTCGAGGTCGAACTGGTCGCGGCCGGACCGAACTCGCTGACCGGCCAGGCCAAGGTGAAGGCGGCGGCGTAACGCCGCCCCGTTTCCACCCCCAACCTCCGTTCGGGCTGAGCGAAGTCGAAGCCTACGCCCACGCTTCCGCGATTTTGTTCGCGCGGAGACGCGGAGGCGCGGAGATGTCTCGCTTGTCGATGCTTCATCCGATCCTCGCGACCGGAAGACCTCTATTGATACGCCTGAAGCAGACGGGCCAAGATCGCGGCTGGATACACCCTCTCCGCGCCTCCGCGTCTCCGCGCGAACCCAAATTTTTTAATCGCGCAGAGGCGCAGAGGACGCAGAGGAAGAAGAATGTCTCCCGGCCGCCGCGCCGTGCTCTTCTTCTCCGCACCCTCTGCGCCTCTGCGCGCCAAAAACCTTGCAAACGTCACGCCTATGTCACGCAATTTCGCTGGCGTTCCGCTCCTTGCCTCCCCATCTTGGGGAAACCTACTGACGGTGAAAGGACCGCATGAGCCGCAAGCCCCTCCCCGCCCAGGCCGGTGAACGCAGCCGGGCGGAACTCAGCTTCGACAAGCCGCAAGTGCTGGCGCAGCTGTTCGGCCAATATGACCGCAATCTGGTCGCATTGGAGAATCGATTGGGCGTCTACATCACCGCACGCGGCAACCGCGTCGGGTTGGAGGGGACCGCCGAGCAGGTCGCGCTGGCCCGCGACGTACTGAACGACCTCTATGCCCGCATCCAGCGCGGCGAGGAGGTCGATACCGGGCTGGTCGACGCCTCGATCGCGATGGCGTCCGAGCCGACGCTCGACGGCATCCTCAGCGCCGAGCGCAGCTCGACCCCGTCGGTCATGATCCGCACACGCAAGAAGACGATCGTCCCGCGCACCCCCGCCCAGGCGCATTACATGAAGGAGCTCGTGTCCAACGACATGATCTTCGCGCTCGGCCCGGCGGGCACCGGCAAGACCTATCTGGCGGTGGCGCAGGCGGTGGCGCAGCTCATCACCGGGTCGGTCCAGCGCCTGATCCTGTCGCGCCCCGCGGTCGAGGCGGGCGAGAAGCTGGGCTTTCTGCCCGGTGACATGAAGGAGAAGGTCGATCCCTATCTGCGCCCGCTCTACGACGCGTTGCACGATTGCCTGCCCGCCGAGCAGGTGGAGCGCCGCATCGCCAGCGGCGAGATCGAGATCGCGCCCATCGCCTTCATGCGCGGCCGGACGCTGGCCGATGCCTTCGTCATCCTCGACGAAGCGCAGAACACCACGCCCGCGCAGATGAAGATGTTCCTGACCCGCTTCGGCCAGAACAGCCGCATGGTCATCTGTGGCGATCCCAACCAGGTCGACCTGCCCGGCGGCGTCGCGGCTTCGGGCTTGGCCGATGCGGTGCGTCGCCTGGAGGGTATCGAGAGCATCGCGATGAGCCGCTTCACCGCCGCCGACGTCGTCCGCCATCCGATCGTAGGGCGGATCGTCGATGCCTATGAAGGACCCAACGCCTGAGATAGGATGCCGCCATGGCCGAACGCGATCCCTATCCCCCGCTGACGCTGGGCACCGAAACGCGCGAGCAGGTAGCCCGCGCCGCCGAGCGGCTGGGCGTCAGCGAGGAAGAGGCGATTCGGCGGGCGTTGGCGGAGTTGTTGGCGAACCGGCTAGCCGCCCAACCGGAACGGCGACCGTTGCGAGACGTCATCGCCGAACTGCACCGCACCTCGTCGCTGCCGCCACCAACAGGGATCGTGATCGACAAGGCATTTTACGACGATCTTTCGGGCGGCCTGTGACCCTGTTCGTCGACGCATCGGCCCTGGTTGCGATCATCCTCAAGGAACCGGATGTCGGCTCGCTTGCCGATCGCCTGGACCATCATGACCAGCGCCTGACCAGCGCCGTCGCGCTCTGGGAAACGATGGCCGCAGTCCGTCGTGCTCGGGATACCAGCGCCGAACTGGCCTGGGCCGAGGTCGAAAGGTTTCGTACCGCGCTTGGCCTAAGGCTGATACCCATCGGCGCCGAGGAGGTGGAGCAGGCCGTCATCGCCCATGCCCGCTACGGCAAGGGCCACCACCCCGCCCGCCTCAACATGGGTGATTGTTTCGCCTATGCCTGCGCGCATAGCCAACGCGCGGAACTCTTGTACAAGGGCGACGATTTCGCCCTTACTGACCTGGCTGATCCGGAAAGGCCCCGATGATCGAGATTGCGCTGATCCATGAAGAGCCCTGGTTGGGCGACGAGCAGAGCTGGGAGGCGCTCGCCACCCGCGCCGCGCGCGCCGCGATCGAGCGGACGCCATACGGCCCGTTGCTGACCACGCCCGCGCTGATCGAGATTTCCGTGCGGCTGACCAGCGACGACGAGGTTCATTCGCTCAACCGCCAGTATCGGCAGAAGGACAAGCCGACCAACGTCCTGTCCTTCCCGATGGTGCAGCCCGACCTGATCGAGACGGTGACGCAGAATTCGGACGATGGCGAGGTCCTGCTGGGCGACATCGTGCTCGCGCACGGCGTCTGCATCGCGGAAGCGGCCGAGCGCGGGATTACCGCCGAAACCCATGCGACTCATCTTCTGGTGCATGGCGTCCTGCATCTGCTAGGCTATGACCATATGAACGATGACGAGGCGGAGGCGATGGAGGCGATCGAACGCGACGCGCTGGCCAGTCTCGGCATCGACGACCCTTATCTAGTGCGCGAGGACTGACATCCCCCGATGGCCGACGGCCCCAGTAGCAGCACCGGCAACGGTGACTCCAACGAATCCAGTATCTGGCACGGGCTGAAAAGCCTGATCTTCGGCGGTGAGCAGGAAGAGTCGCTGCGCGACCAGCTGGAAGACGCGATCGACCGGCATGAGGGCGATCCCGGTCCCGATGCCAAGGGCGACCTGACCCCGCTGGAGCGGCAGATGGTGCGCAACCTGCTGCATTTCGGCGAGCGTGATGCCGGCGACGTGGGCGTACCCCGCGCCGACATCATCGCGGTCGAGGAACAGACGACCTTCGACCATCTGGTCCAGATCTTCGCCGAGGCCGGGCACAGCCGCCTGCCCGTCTATCGCGAGACGCTCGATTCGATCATCGGCATGGTTCATATCAAGGACGTATTCAACATCCTGGCGACCGGCGCGGAGCATCCCGCCACCCTTGCCGGGCTGATCCGCGATCCGCTTTATGTGCCCATGTCGCGCGGCGCGCTCGATCTGCTGGCCGACATGCGCCAGAAGCGCGTGCATCTGGCCGTCGTGCTCGACGAATATTCGGGGACCGAGGGCCTCGTGACGATCGAGGACCTGATCGAGGAGATCGTCGGCGAGATCGAGGACGAGCATGACGACGCGCCCCAGGCGCTGCTCATACCGCTCGACGGCGGGGCGTGGGACGCTGATGCGCGCGTCGGGCTGGAGGAAGTCGGCCGCGCCATCGACCCGCAGCTCGAAGAGGCCGAGGAGGATGTCGACACGCTGGGCGGCCTGACCGCCGTGCTGGCAGGGCAGGTGCCGGAAGTCGGCGCCTGTATCGACCATCCCAGCGGCTGGCGGATCGAGGTGACGGAGGCGGATGAGCGTCGCATCCACCGCCTGCGCCTGCACCCGGCGGTGGCCACGGTCGACGAGTGATCCGCGCATTTCCTCGACCATGAAGCGGCGAAACGAGCGTTCCATACCGCGGACCAGAATGGTCGCATCCTCGGCTGCGACGCCTTGGTCGACCGCATGCTGCACGGACCGGACATCGAAAGCGCGCTGGTTTGCACACCGCTGAACCGACCATAGGAGCGGGTATCCGGGCGATCGGGGGATTGCCGTCCAGTCTGCCTCTGGTTTTCTTCTCCACCCTCATAGTCATTCAATCGATTACAGAGGGCGTTTTAATCTATTATCCCAGGCGATACGCCTGCCCTATACGTTACCCCATAGCCGACCATTCCCAAGGCTTTCGAGTTCGAGGGCGCGGATAAACTCCCTGACATTCGCGCCCTTGACGGCCGCCGGTGCGCTCCCCGTGGCACCGGCGGCCAAAATTCAGGCGCGGGTGATACACCATGTAGATCACCCGACCGGCAACAGGGAATCAACGCCGCGCGCCGCGACGACCCAGCGATAAAAGGCATCGGTCAGTGCGTACCGAAAATAGAGCGGTTCGACTTTGATCGGCCCCTGGCGACCCAGGCAATGCCGCCCCTGATCGAGAATGCGATAGAGATACTGGGTCTGAAGCGCCGGATGGCCATGCGCGCGGACCATCCGGGTGGTGTTTTCCGGTTCGGACCATACGAGACATTGCAGCGCCCGGGCACGAAGCCGTTCTTCGGAATAGGCCAGCGACAACCGGTTTGCCTCCATGGCCTCCAGCCGCGCCTGAACGGCGGGATCATCGACCTGCCGGGGCGTCAGTTCCGCCTCGGGTGCGAAACGGGCGATCGCCGCCTCCAGCACGGCACCCCGATCATAGACGCTGCGGCATACCGGCAGCCCCATGCTGGTATCGACCGGCCAGCAGCTCGCCAGACCGGGCGGCGCAGACATGGGCGGGGGCGGAAGGTCTGGCCAACAGGCCATATTGGCCCGGATGAAGCCGTCCATCGCAAATAAGGGGGCCGGACTGTTCGGCTTTCCGTCGATCACCCGGTGCAGCAGCTTGACCGGAAAAAACCGGGCGCAGCGCACGAACATCTGCGCCTTGTCGTCCAGAATACGGTTCGTCAGCCGGTCGGGCTGGATCGTGATACCCGGCGGCGGTGGAGCGTCGGTCGGTGGAAGTCTCTCCGCCTCGACCACGACTTCGCGTCCCTGGGCGGGTACGGGCCGATCGTGATCCTGGACTTCTCCTGTCGACGGAACGGCCGCCATCATCACGGCCGCCAAACCCCATTCCATTGCCTCCATGCGCATGACATGCCCTCCCAAGCCTGCAGAACGCGCCCGAGATGATGGCGACAAAGGCGATCCAAGGCCAGCGCGACGTCACGCTTTCCCCTTCCCCCCGCGCCGTGCCCACCCTATCCTCGGGTCATGCGCAAACATGTCCTGATCGTCCTCGGCATCATCGTCCTGATCGGTATCGGTGTCGTCACCTGGCTCGCCTGGCCCGACACCGCGCGGTTGAGCGTCGATCAGGTCGCGGGTGCGCGCCCGACGATCGAGGCCCCGCGCGAGCAGACGATACCCACGGTCGACATCGCCAAGCCGGTCGGCTGGGCGAACGGCGCCAGGCCCAGCGTCGCGCCGGGGCTGGCCATCCAGGCCTTTGCCAGCGGCCTCGACCATCCGCGCTGGCTGTACCAGCTGCCCAATGGCGATGTGCTGGTCGCCGAAACCAACTCGCCGCCGCGGCCCAGTTCGGGGATCGTGCAGCGGGTGATGAACGTCTTCCTCGGCCGGGCAGGCGCGGCGGTGCCGTCGGCCAACCGGATCACCCTGTTGCGCGACACGAACGGCGACGGCGTGGCGGACGTGAAGACGCCGTTCCTGACCGGGCTGAACTCGCCCTTCGGCATGGTGCTGTTCGACGGGCAGCTCTACATCGCCGACACCGACGCCCTGGTCCGCGTGCCGTATCAGGAGGGTGCGACGAAGATCACCGCCAAGCCGGAAAAGGTCGTGCCCCTGCGCCCGGCTGGCAATCACTGGGCGCGCAACGTGATCGCTTCGGGCGATGGCAAGACGCTGTTCGTGTCGGTCGGCTCGGCCAGCAATATCGCTGAAAACGGCTTGGGCGCCGAAAAGAACCGCGCCGCGATCCTGCAGGTCTGGCCAAAGGACAAGAACTGGCGAGTCTATGCGGGTGGGCTGCGTAACCCGAACGGCATGGCGCTGAACCCGGTCAACGGGCGGCTATGGACCGTGGTCAATGAGCGCGACATGCTCGGCTCCGACCTAGTGCCCGATTATCTGACCCAGATCGAATTCGGCGATCACTTCGGCTGGCCCTGGTATTATTGGGGCGGCTATCCCGACAATCGCGTCCAGCCAACCAATCCGCCGCTCCAGCAATATGTGAAGCGCCCCGACTATGCGCTGGGGCCGCACGTCGCCGCGCTCGGCCTGACCTTCTCCGAGGGCGCGAAGCTGGGCGACACATTCGCGCGCGGCGCGTTCATCGGCGAGCATGGCTCGTGGAACCGCAAGCCCCCCTCGGGCTACAAGGTCGTGTTCGTGCCCTTTGCGGGAGCGTTCCCCGTACCGAAGGCCAAGCCGGTCGAGGTGGTCGGCGGCTTCCTGAACGCCAAGGGCGAGGCGCGGGGGCGGCCGGTGGGCGTGATCGTCGACAAGACCGGCGGTTTATTGGTCGCAGACGATGTCGGCAACGTGGTGTGGAAGGTCAGCGCGGCGAAGTGAATTCAGAGAAACGCCTTGTTATGGAGCGACCAAGTTCGACCCGGCAATGGCGTTTCTCTTTGAACTTGTCAGGGCCGACGCGGCGAATTTCCTCAAAGCCCAGCGCGCGCCAGAAGCGTTCTCCTGCCACATTGGCTTCCAGTACGGCCAATCGCATGTGTCGCGCACCACGTGCTGCGGCCCACGCCTCGATCGCTTCATAAAGAGATCGACCAATACCAAGTCGGCGACGGGTGGCATCCACCACCAACAGGCCGAGATACCAGATGCCGTCGCCCGGATAATCACGAAGAACCGCCGCGACGGCGTATAGGCCACGATCATCGCGCCAGCCCAAGACCACTTGATCGCCTGTGGCCTTCTCCGGCGGAACGTCCGCAAATAGCGCGACGGCATCGGCTGGTTCCGGCATCACGCCGTCCTGCAACAGGAAATAGTCGGCGCAACGAACAAACAAGTCCGCTACGGCAGGGGCATCGGCTTCGGTCAGTTCCCCGCCCTCTGCGCCTAGGCCGATCACGGCTACTTCAACAACTTCGGCGCTTCCGACCGGATCACGGCCTCCAGCTGGCTGGAAAAGAGCGACAGGAAGGCGGGCAGGTTCACCACCGCATGGACCTTGTCCTCATAGACGGTCGCCTCGGCGCCGATCGACTGGCCCATCGCGCCGACGGTGAAGTGCATCGTGTCGCCGTCCCAGCGATGCTCGACGGTGGCGCCGCCGGGGATCATGCGGCCGATCTTGCCGATACCCCCGTCCAGCCGCTGGCGCACGCCCTCCTTGCCAAGCTGATGCGGGATATCGAGCGAAATGGGGGCGCTCATGCGGTCATCTCCGTGGCAAAGAGCATCGCGTCGTCGGCAAAGGCCTTGAATTCCAGGGCGTTGCCGCTGGGGTCGCGGAAGAACATCGTCGCCTGCTCGCCGGGCTGTCCCTTGAACCGGACATAGGGGGCGATGCCGAACGACACCCCCGCCGCCTCAACCCGCGCGGCCAGCGTTTCCCATTCGGCCATGGTCAGGACGACACCGAAATGCGGTACGGGCACCTGATGGCCGTCGACCGCATTCTCCACCGCAACCGGCTTTGCGGCGGGATCGAGATGCGCGACGATCTGGTGCCCGAACAGGTCGAAGTCGATCCAGTGGTCACTGGATCGACCCTCGGGACAGCCCAGCACTTCGCCGTAGAAATGGCGGGCGGCGGCGAGGTCGTGGACCGGGAAGGCGAGGTGGAAGGGGCGCAGGGTCATGGGGGAAAGCTAGGGCGGCGGGGCGGGTTTTTCCACCTTTTCCTCCCCGACACGCGGAGGGAAACCAGCGCGGGCTGGTGGAGGGGGCGTGCGGCAAAGGTCATCCTGTGCGGAAGCCCCCCTCCGTCAGGGCTGCGCCCTGCCGCCTCCCGGTTCCGGGGGGGATCGACACACATCCCGCATTGCTCCTGTCACAGGCCCGCGCCATAGCCAGCGCCGTGACCCGCTATCCCGCTCTCCTCGCCCTGATCGCCGGGGCCGTTGCCGCCTGTGGCTTTGCCCCGCTCGACCTCTGGCCATTGTTGCTGGTCGGGCTGATCGTCCTTCTGGCGCTGGTGCAGGAGGCCCCGACCATCAAGAGCGCCCTGTGGCGCGGCTGGGCGTTCGGGGTCGGGCATTTCACCGTCAACAACAACTGGTTCCAGCACGCCTTCGACTTTCAGGACAAGATGCCGCCGGTGCTGGGCTATTTCGCCGCGGTCGGGCTGGCGCTGTACCTGGCCGTCTTCCCGATGGCGGCGGCGGGCGTGGCGTGGAGAGCGTCCGGGCGGTTGCGCGGGCGGCAACCGGATGCGGCCTATGTGCTGATCTTCGGCGCGGCGTGGATCGCGACCGAATATCTGCGCGCACGACTGTTCACCGGCTATGCCTGGGATCCGGTGTCGGTCGCATGGCTGCCGGTCATCGGCGTGGCGCGGATGAGCGCCTTTGTCGGCACCTATGCGCTGTCGGGGCTGACCGTGGTGCTGGCGGGCGCCATCTGGCTGGCGCTTCGGCGGCACTGGCATCTGGCGGCGGTGATGGTGCCCGCGACCGGCCTCGCCGCCCTCTCCGCGCCGCTGACCCGCGCGCCCGAACCCGCAGCCGACGCGCCGCTGGTCCGCGTGGTCCAGCCCAATGTCAGCCAGGACCAGCGCGGGCAGAGCGACGGACCGCTGCTGCTCCAGCGACTGACCCAGTTGTCGGGAAGGCCCGGCCCCCGCCCGCGCCTGATCGTCTGGCCCGAGGGCGTCGTGCGCGACATGATCGAGGACGGCTATCCCGACTGGGCCTATTTCGGGTTCAACTATGCCCCGCCCTTCTGGACGCGCCGCCAGATCGCCCGTGTGCTCGGCCCGCGCGACACCGCGCTGGTCGGCGGGACCGCCCTGCTCTTCTCGCCCGACCGCGCCCGGGTGAGCAGCGCGACGAACAGCGTCTTTGCGATCGATCCCGCCGCCCGGATCACCGGCCGCTACGACAAGGCGCATCTGGTGCCCTATGGCGAATATCTGCCGATGCCGTGGCTGTTGAAGCCGCTGGGCCTGGCGCGGCTGGTGCCCGGCGACATGGACTTCACCCCCGGCCCCGGCCCGCGCAACCTGCGCGTGCCCGGCTTCGGGCCGGTCGGGGTGCAACTCTGCTACGAGATCATCTTTTCGGGGCAGGTGGTGGACGAGGCGCATCACCCGCGCCTGCTCTTCAACCCGTCCAACGACGCCTGGTTCGGCCGCTGGGGGCCGCCCCAGCATCTGGCGCAGGCGCGGATGCGCGCGATCGAGGAGGGGCTGCCGATCATCCGCGCCACCCCGACGGGCATCTCGGCCATCATCGCCGCCGATGGCCGCCTGATCGCCACCGTGCCCCACGAGACGGCGGGCGCAGCCGAAGCCCCCCTGCCCGCCGCGCTGCCGCCCACGCCCTTCTCGCGCATCGGCAACATGATGGCGCTGGCCATCGCCGCAGGCCTGGCCGCGATCGGCGTTGCCTTCCGCCGCCGTGGTCGCTAGGACCGATATAAAGCTATCTTTATATCCTTATGAGGACGGGAATGCGGAACTCGTACATCTTTACCTCGGAATCGGTTTCCGAAGGTCACCCCGACAAGGTCGCAGACCAGATCAGCGACTCGATCGTCGACCTGTTCCTGTCCAAGGATTCGGAAGCGCGTATCGCCTGCGAAACCCTGACCACCACCAACAAGGTCGTGCTGGCGGGTGAAATCCGCTGCAAGGGCGTGTTCGAGAACGACCAGTGGGCCGAGGGCGCGCTGGAAGAGATCGAGCGGACCGTGCGCGATACCGTCAAGCGGATCGGCTATGAGCAGTCGGGCTTCCACTGGCAGACCTTCGACTTCTCGAACAACCTGCACGCCCAGTCGGCGCACATCGCGATGGGCGTGGACGAGAGCGGCAACAAGGACGAAGGCGCTGGCGACCAGGGCATCATGTTCGGTTACGCGACCGACGAGACGCCCGGCCTGATGCCCGCCACCCTCTATTACAGCCACAAGATCCTGGAAAAGATGGCGGCCGACCGCCATTCGGGCGCCGCTCCCTTCCTGGAGCCCGACGCCAAGAGCCAGGTGACGCTGCAGTACGAGAACGGCGTGCCGGTCCGCGCGACCGCGATCGTCGTGTCGACCCAGCACTCGGCCGAGCTGTCGAACGAGGCGGGCCAGGCCAAGCTTCGCGACTATGTGAAGTCGGTCCTCACCGACATCCTGCCCGAAGGCTGGCTGCCGGAAGAGAAGCAGATCTACGTCAACCCGACCGGCCTGTTCGAAATCGGCGGCCCGGACGGTGACGCCGGCCTGACCGGCCGCAAGATCATCGTCGACACGTACGGCGGCGCGGCCCCGCATGGCGGCGGCGCGTTCAGCGGCAAGGACCCGACCAAGGTCGACCGTTCGGCCGCCTATGTCGCGCGCTACCTCGCCAAGAACGTGGTCGCGGCGGGTCTGGCCAAGCGCTGCACCATCCAGCTGTCCTACGCGATCGGCGTCGCCGAACCGCTGTCGGTCTATGTCGACCTGCACGGCACCGGCACGGTCGACGAAGCCAAGCTGGAAGCCGCCCTTCCCAAGCTCGTACGCCTGACGCCCAAGGGCATTCGCGAGCATCTGAAGCTGAACGCGCCGATCTATTCGAAGACCGCCGCTTACGGGCATTTCGGCCGCGAAGCCGAAGGCGCGCTGTTCACCTGGGAAAAGACCGACCTGGTCGACCGGATCAAGGCCGCTATCGCCTGATCCGACCCGATCCGACAGGTTGACGACGCCCGTGCGGGGATGCCCGCGCGGGCGTTTTCTTTTTCGGGCAATGCGCTTGCCCTTTGGGACAGCGCACGTCAGCCTCCCCTCGATCGATAGGGGGACGGACGATGCTGGCGATGGCGATTCTAGCGGCGGCGGCGCAGGTGGCGGCGGCACCGCCCGTCATCGCAGCGCAGGACAGCCGTTCCGAGCAACAGCGTCTCGCCGAGGCCTCGATCTTTGGCGTGATGATCTACGCCTTCGACCGCGCGGCCTGGGTCAGCACCGACTCGCTGATGGAGGTGGTGCCCAGGGACCAGCTGGCGGGCACCGGCGGCTATGTCATCGAGCCGATCGACAAGGACACGCTGCGCGCCACCTATTTCAAGGGCGACGCCGCCAGCGCGCGTGCCTTCTTCGTCGCCGATGTGCGCGGCGGGAAGGTCGTCCGCCACGAGATCCTGGCCGAACCCCTGCCATTGACGCCCGTGCAGATGATCCTGGCCCGCGCGCGCGAAATCGCCAGACATGAGGCGGCGGCGAAAGGCTATCGCCCCTGTACCGCCGCACCGTTCAACACGGTGGTCCTGCCCTCCGTCAACGGCGGCCCCGTCACCGTCTATCTGCTGTCGCCGCAGGTCTCGAACGCCAGCTACATGATGGGCGGCAATTACCGCGTGGCCATCGCGCCGGACGGGCGGATCGTGGCCAGCCGTGCGTTCAACACCAGCTGCCTCAACATAACATTGCCCGCCGCGACCAAGGACACCAAGGTTGCCGGGTTGCTCGTCAATCATCTGCTTGACCCGGTACCGACCGAAATCCACGTCTTCGTATCGTACAGCGTCCTGCAACCCGTCTTCGTCCGGACCCCGGACAAGCGGGTATGGCAGGTGCGCGGCCGGGACATCAGCGTCGTTTCGCCACGCTGAGGCCCCTACTCCCGCGTCTCGCCCTGCACCTGACCATGGGCGAGCAGCGTGAACAGCCCCGCGCCGCCGACCAGATTGCCCAGGATTGCCGGGATCAGCAGGCCGAACACCGTTCGCCCCAGATCGGCATGGCCGGTGAACAGCAGCAGGAACGCCTCGTCCGCGCCGACGATCGAGTGGCTGAACCCGGCGATGGCAATGACATAGGTGATCGCCAGGATGATCCAGAAGGCCTGGGTCCGGCCATTGGGCAAGATCCAGGCGACGACCGCGATCAGGAATCCGGCGGGGATGGCGTTGACGAAGGTCGCCCAGCCGCCCAGTTCCAGAATGCGCGCCGACACCGTCACCATCGCCTCGCGAATCTCGGCATTGCCCAAGGCCCCTGCCGCGACCATTCCGGCGGCCAGCGCGGTGCCGATCAGATTGGCGCCGAGTACGATCGCCCAGAGCCGCACCGTCCGCCGGAGTGCCCAGAGCGATGGCTTCGTCACCAGCGGCAGCATCGCGGTGATCGTGCTCTCGGTGAACAGCTGCATCCGCCCGAGAATGACGACCAGAAAGCCCACCGGATAGCCGAGCGCGGCGACGAGGCCCCGCCACGGCGCATCGGGCAGTCCGGCATGGAGCGCGCCCTCGGCGATCAGCGAACTGTGGATCGCGATCCCCGCCGCCAGGCCCGACCAGAACAGCGCGCCCGCGGGCCGGTCCAGTTCGCTCTCCCCCGCCTCGCGCACCGCGCGGTGCAGGTCTTTGGCATCGGCGGCCTTCTGCGCCTTTCCATCTGGCTGGGGGCCATCGGCTTGGGGAGCGTCGTCATCCATGATGGAAGGGCAACGAGCGGCCCCACCCTTGGCTCCCTGTCCGACCCGCGCTAAAGGCCCGGCGATGAACGATCCGACGACGATCCGCCGCCTTTATGGTCGGCGTCAGGGGCATAAGCTGCGCCAGGGCCAGGCCGCGCTGGTCGAAGAGATGCTGCCGACGCTCAGCGTGCCCGAGGAAGGCCCGCTGGATGCGGTGCGCCTGTTCGGCGAGGATCGGCCGCTGCAGGTCGAGATCGGATTCGGCGCGGGCGAGCATCTGGCCGGGCAGGCCGAGGCGACGCCCGGCACCGGCTTTATCGGTTGCGAGCCGTTCCTGAACGGCGTGGTCGGCGCGCTCGGCCATATCCGCGACCGCGACCTCACCAATGTCCGCCTGCACATGGGCGACGCGCTGGAGGTGATCGAGCGACTGCCCGATGCCAGCCTGGAGCGTGTATATCTGCTCCACCCCGATCCCTGGCCCAAGGCGCGCCATGCCAAGCGGCGGATGATGAACCACGGCCCGCTCGACACCATCGCGCGCAAGCTGAAGCCGGGCGGCGAATTTCGCCTGGGGACCGACGACCCGACCTATTGCCACTGGTCGATGATGATCATGAACGGCCGGGACGATTTCGAATGGCAGGCCCGCACGCCCGCCGACTTCCTCACCCGCCCCGCCGACTGGCCCGAGACGCGCTACGAACGCAAGGCCCGCCGCCAGGGGCATGAGGTGTGGTATTTCAGGTATATCCGCCGCTAGGCCCTCCTGTTCCAGCTTCGTTCACCCCCTTCCTTCTCGTACGCTCATCCCGGCGTTTCCTTGATGTTCCCCCCACTTCCCGCTACGGTGATTGCCAGGTGATTGCTGGCGGGGCACGAAATGCCGACGGGAAAGGTCAATAAAAGGACGATCGACGCGCTCCGTCCGGGGCCGTCGGCCGCCTTCCTGTGGGACGAGGACCTGAAGGGGTTCGGGGTGAAGATCACCCCGGCCGGGGCGCTATCCTATGTCCTGCAGTACCGAATGGGCGGACGCGAGGCGAAGACCCAGCGCTTCACGATCGGCGGCCATGGATCGCCCTGGACACCCACCACGGCCCGCACCGAGGCGGAGCGGCTGTCTGTCCTGATCGCACAGGGCATCGATCCAGCAGAGGCGGAGAAGAAGCGCCGCCGGGAAGCGGTCGACCTGGCGTTCAGCGCCTATGCCGACAGCTTCCTGAAGTCGTGCAAGGGCGATGGGTGGCGCGCCCTGGTCGAGCGGTCACTACGCATCCATGTGAAGCCTGTGCTCGCCAAGAAGGCCCTGCCCCTCATCACGCGCGCGGACATCGTCATGGTGTTCGACGCTATGCCGTCTGACCAGCAGGCCGGGCGCCGCAATGTGTTCGCCATCCTCCGGCGCCTGTTCAAATGGGCGATCTGGCGTGGCGACATTTCCATATCGCCGATGGAGGGCATGGAGACGCCGCCGCCGGTCAAAGCGCGGGATCGTGTGCTGTCCGACGACGAGCTGCGCCGCGTCTGGCTTGCGGCACCCGGTTGCCATCGTTGCTTCGGGCCGATCATCCGTCTTTTGATCGTTACCGGCCAGCGCCGCGAGGAAGTGACCGGCATGGCTTGGACCGAGCTGGACCGCGCGAAGGCCCTGTGGCGCATCCCAGGCGAGCGGACCAAAAATGGCGAGCCCCACGCCGTCCCGCTCAGCCAACTGGCGATCGAGACGATCGACAAGATGGCCAAGGGGGACAAATGGCCGCGCAAGGGGCTGGTGTTCACGACGAAGGCCGACGGCGCGTTTACTGCCCATTCCAAAGGCAAGGAAAAGATCGACGCGTTGTTGGCCAAGGACGGTGGCGAACCGATCCCCGGCTGGCGACTGCACGATCTGCGCCGCACCCTTGCGACGGGCTTCCAGCGGCTGGGCATCCGCTTCGAGGTGACAGAGGCCGTGCTGAATCACTTGTCGGGCGCTAGATCCGGCGTTGCTGGCGTGTACCAGCGGCACGAGTGGACCGATGAAAAGCGGGCCGCGCTCGACGCCTGGGCAACGCATATTGAACAGGTTCTGACCGAGACAGACGAAACCAACATAATTGCGCTCGCTGAAAGGCGGGCGTGATGCTGGGGCGGCTAGGGTAGCTCCCGAACGGCTGGTTTCCGCCCAGCCTGCCGCCCCTTTCATTATGCGGACGCTCTGCGGAGGGCAGCATGATCAATTGGAATGACCCTGAAAGCTGGCCTTGCCCAATACCCGGCTTTCAGTCTGTGCCACAAATTTTTGAGGCGCTTGGCCGTAAGATGTCCCCCGATGGTGAATGGACTGGCCTTGAGCGTCAGATGATCAGACCAGACCCCCTCCCCAAACCAGCTGACGTTTTCCAGCCGCAGGATGAGCAATACCATAAGATCCGGTATTCACCCGGCGCATCTTACCCGTCCTCGATCGATAACCCAGGCCTAAAGCCCGAGGATAGGATTGCCGACTTCATCGCGTATAACCACTATAGCGCGAGGGCAGCGCTGCTGGCCGGAGTTAGCGACACAATTGACCGCAACATTACGTTCGCAGAGTGGTCCGTTGCATACGACAGGTCAGAAATGGAGCAGCTGCGCTGGCAACGCGCAGCGGTCCTTCGCGAGAAGGTGTTCGTATGGATGCACCGCAGAGCAGCTGCGGGCAATCTTGTTTTTCGCGTCTTCGATTGGAGTACGGGTGCAACCACTGTTTTGAAACGCGATGTGTGGCAGTGCACTTTTGACGTGGCTCGGGCTCGTTTTCTCCGTGGAGCGATAAGCCCAATATATCCAAATTCGCCCGCACCGAAAGACCAAGCATCACTTCAAATATTCAATAGTACGTTCACGGCGGATATATACGCGGAAGATAAAAACGTAATAGAAATGCTGCGAGACTCAATATACGAGAAGCACCCTACGTCACCCGATGCATTAATCGAGCTTAGGGCACAGGCGCTATTGCAGGCTGCAAATCCACCTACACAGCCTGATGTGTCGGAGATCGACGATAGTCAGCCGTCTATCACGGCACCGCCGCCGCTCCCGAAAAAACGTGGACCGAAACCCCGATACGATTGGCGTTCTGCTGAGGCCGCGCTGATGGAGATGGATGGCACGGAGGACATATTCGCGCGCATCATTTCTGGCGAAGTTCCGCAGGCGGTTGCTGAAAATTACATGGCGTCTTGGTTCAACGCTCGTGGCAAAGAGCCAGCTGAGTCGAGCGTTCGGGCCAGCGTAACGGCTATGATCCAGCACCGACGGGATTCGAATGCCGCCAAGGCCAGTAATAAGGCCGATAATTCCAACTAGGGAATTGCAGGCCCCATCGGCCGACTGATCGGCGAGAATCCCCGACAACCCCTCCGTAACCCGCTCATTCCCGAGCGGACTGGAGGACAAAATGGAAAAACTCCTTTCTCCCGCGGAAGCAGCGCCGCGAGTGGGCGTCGCAGCCAAGACGCTCGCCAATTGGCGCGTCTTGGGCAGGGGTCCCAAGTTCATCCGCGCAGGTGTCAAAATCGCCTATGATCCGGCGGACATCGAGGCGTGGAAAGCGAGCAACCGCTTCGGCTCGACGTCCGAGCAGGTCGCGTGAACGATGCAGACCTCGTCGGCCCGGGCGCCAAAGCCCAATAAGCGAAAGGGTCGCGCGGTTGCCGCCGCACGACCCGATCTGAACATTCATCACATCAGCAACGAGGTAGATACCACCGCTGTCCTCCGCCTGCAACGGCTGGCGGCGTTCGGGATGTCCCAGTCCCGCGCGTATCTGATCGCCTCCCTCGCGTGGGGAGCCGCCGCATGACCCGCCGTCAGACCGACACCAGCGCAGCAGCGTACGGCAGCATCGCCGATGCATCGGAACGGCTACGTGCCGTGGTGTACCGCACGCTTCACGCCCATCCCGCCGGGCTCACCGTCGATGAGACCTGCACCATCGCCAAATACCCCCGGTACAGCCTCCAGCCGCGCTTCACCGAGTTGCGGGACCGGAAGGCCATCTTCGACACCGGCCTGCGCCGTCGCAATGTCAGCGGTGCAAAGGCGATCGTCTGGCGCATCACCGAGCAGCAGGAGAAGGACGCATGAAGTTCGACATGTCGGCCGAAGCTGCCGAAATGCTTCATCTGATGACCGACGAGATCGCGTTGCCCGACGGCTGGGAAGCGTCTGGTGCATGCGGTCACCTCGTGGAGGGGATCGCTAATTTCTTGGTGAACCACCGGCCCCACATCGACATCGAGGACATAGCAACGCTCGTCGCTGCGGGCGCCGTGATGGCCGAATTGGCCCGCCGCGCGCCGGAGACGGCGGAGCCCCTGAAGCCCTGGGGCTTGAAAGGTGGTGCCGAATGAGCGCCACCATCATCTCCATCGCGTCCAGGCAGGCACCCGAAGTGCCCGTCAAGGCGGCGGCGGCGGTCGCAGCGTTCCGCAGACAGATCAACAGCCCGAGTGACCTCAACGAGGTCCTCGGCATCGATCGCGG
The DNA here is from genome assembly GCF_000787715.1 of Sphingomonas parapaucimobilis NBRC 15100. Classification (GTDB taxonomy): domain Bacteria; phylum Pseudomonadota; class Alphaproteobacteria; order Sphingomonadales; family Sphingomonadaceae; genus Sphingomonas; species Sphingomonas parapaucimobilis. The sequence continues at coordinate 59,958 of NZ_BBPI01000070.1, read as the reverse complement.
GATCGTCGCTTATCCGACGCTCGATGCCTGGTATCGTGCTCAGCCCGTCCCGAAGGGACGGCTGGGTGCTCGGCTGCGCCTCTCCCCCGACGAAAAGCGGTTGTACGGCCTGCGTCCGTCTGCCGAACTGATCGAACTGCGTGGCCTGGGTGAAGAGTCGGAACGCTGGGCGGTCTGCATCTTCCCCGTCGCGGGCGGCTACATCGTCGGGGTGAAGGCTTCGATGGGCGGCGGCGGCGTGGGCGTGCGCTTCACCAAGTCGCATCAGGCTTCGGATTACGCTTACCGGCTGTCGGTCGAGCATGATCTGCCGATCGTGGAGCGGTACGCATGAGCGCGGTATCCTACGCCGAACCGCAGGAGACGACGTCGTTCGGTTCGCTGATCGGGACGGTTGCGCAGCGTGTCTGGGGTGAGCCCAACAAGCGGCTGTCCAAGCCTGGCGAGATGCGCTGGGGCAATCAGGGCGCCCGCATCGTCTATTCCAACACGGGCGCCTTCAAAGACACCGAGGCTGACCAATCGGGCGGAACCCTGGAGCTGCTGCGCCACGCGTACGGTCTCGACAAAGCCGAAGCCGTGGCGTGGCTGGTCCGCGAGGGCCTGATTCCGGACCGTGCGCGGGCGCATGCGATCAAGCTCCATCCGGGGCAGCGCATCGTCGCGACCTTCCTTTTCACCGATGCGACGGGCAAAGTGCTGTATCGCAAGCACCGCATCCAGCCGGGCCGTGGCGATCGCAGCAAGGAATTCGCTTACGATCATCCGGACGGCGCAGGCGGCTGGCGCTGGGGCCGCGGTGACAATCAGGTGCCCTATCGCCTGAAGGATCTGGCGAACGCCCCGAAGGACGCCGCGATCTATATGGCGGAAGGAGAAGCCAAGGCCGATCGTCTGGCGTCCTGGGGGCTCATCGCCACGTCAAGCAAGGATTGGCGGGGCTACGACTTCTCCGGGTACGTGAAAGGCCGGTCGGTCATCATCCTTCCCGATAACGACAACACCGGCGCGAAGCTCGCGGACAAGGTGAAGGCGGACGTTGAGCGAGCAGAGGGACGCCCGGTCATCGTTCATCTGCCCCGCCTGCCCGACAAGGGTGACGTGCTCAACTGGGACGGCGATGCAGCCGAACTGACCGCGCTGGTCGACGCGGCCCCCATCGCCACTTCGGACGAAATTCGGACTAAGCCCGACGTCGCTCTCTTGCCCGTCGTCGACGCCAGCGAGTTCGCGGGCAAGACCGTGCCGGATCGTGAATGGGGCCTGGAGGGCTGGGAGCCTTGGCGTAGCATGGTTTTCGTGACCGGCATGGGCGCGACGGGCAAGTCGTTGCTGACCCAGCAGCGCATGACCTGCTCCGCCGCCGGACTGCCGTTTCTGGGCGTGCCCGTCCGTCAGGGTGTGTCGCTCTACATCACCTGCGAAGATCCGATTGACGAAATGCATCGTCGGCAGGAGTCGATCAACAAGGCGCTGGGCATCACCTGGCGGGACCTGCGCGGCAAGCTGCTGCTCGTTTCTCTCAAAGGGATGCTGAACAAGGAACTGTGCACGTTCGACGCGGAAGGGCGGATGAGCACGACCGAGCGGTGGGCCAGCCTGAAGGCGACGATTGCCGCCACGGGCGCGACGCATGTCACGCTCGACAACGTCGCGCACTTCTTCACCGGGAACGAGAACATCCGCAATCAGGTGGCGGCGTTCGCTGGTCTGGTCGACGGCTTGGCGGAGGAGATCAACGGCGTCGTCATCCTGATCGGCCATCCCAACAAGGCCGGGGACGAGTTCAGCGGCTCGACGGCGTGGGAAAATCAGGTTCGTTCGCGGATCTTTCTCGGTCTGGAGAGCACCCGGGAAGGCGAGGTGCATGATCCGGCGGCGCGCGTGCTGACCAACAGCAAGCCGAACTATTCGGAGCGCGGCAAGTCGGTTCGCTTCCTGTGGCACAACTGGGCATTCGTCCGCCACGAGGACGTGCCCGAGGATGCCATGCGGGAACACCGGGCGATCGCAGAGGCCGCCTACGACAATGAGGTGTTCCTGAAGTGCCTGGCGGAGCGCGATCGGCAGCGGCGTGCGGTGTCCGACAGCTCGGGTCCGAATTATGCCCCCGCTGTCTTCGAGGGGCTGCCGCATTCCCAGGGAATCGGCAAGGCGCGGCTCAAGCGGGCGATGGAACGCCTGTTCGTGGCGCGTCGGATCGAGAAGGGCTTCCTGTGGCGTGACAGCGGCAAGGGGCGCGATGTGACGGGCATCCGAGAGGTTGATCTGGGTTCCCCAAACGCCACCCCAAACGGCCCCCAAACACATTCCCCGGACACCCCCAACCAGTCCCCCCAAACACCCCCCCCAACACACCTCCCCCCTATAGGGGGGAATGGCGCGGCCCATCAGGTGCCCGCGCCATCCCTCCAAAACGAAGCGAAAAGGTGATGGATGACGCCCATTCCCTTTCGCTCCGGACACCCCGCGCAGCAACGCGCGGCGGCGGCGGACCCCACCCCAATCGACCCCAGGAGCACATGATGACCCCGACCAACCTGCCGGTCATTCCCGGCGGCACGAATACCGAAACCAAAGAGCAGAGGGCGCGCCGCCTCTTCGACCGGATAGCGCGCAGCATTGGTCGCGAGGCCGTCAACCACCTCAAGACGATGTACCCGGACCACCTCACCGAGCGGGCACACTCCTCGAAGTCCTGGGAGACCAGCCTGACCAACAGCGTCCGCAACGACATCAACTGGCACATGCGCCCATTGTTGATGGCCCTGATCGCCATGCACCGCGAATGGGACGAGGAAGCGACCGGGGGTGAAGAACCTGTCAAAACCTGACATTGCGACCGCCATTGCCGAAGCTCGGGCCGAGCGGCCTGCCCGCGCTTAGCGGGCCATCCTTTAGGGCCTCCGAAAATTCCTCACGCCTTGCCCCTCTATCCGCCAGCTATTTCCGGACACTGAAAAAAGCGTCGAACGGGGGCGACGTCCGCCGTACGAATGGTGCATTTGCGACCAATACGCGCACGCACGCGAAGCCCAGGCGGACGGTGGCCAGCACAGCGCACGTGAATACCGATGATCTATCGGGAGAGGCACCGAACCTCATCCAGTAAACTACAGGCAATTTACTGGATGATCGATGTGGCGATAGCCGTTTTAATAACCTGAAATAACGCGGCACGTCGTATTGGGCGACCGATCATCCACCTCGGCATTGCCTCTGTTTTAACAGAGTGGAAACAGAGAAAATGGGTGGTTCATACCTGTAAATTACGGGGGAAATACGGATTGTCGGGATAGCGCTTCGGGCGGCCAACGCGACGCATTTGTGCGACGCAACTTCTCACCCCTGTTGCCTTCTGGCATTGCCAATCCACTCCTGTTCCGCTATAAAAATCGAACGTGCCCATCTGCTATATGCAGAAGCCGTTTCCAACAAATTGGAGACTGCCTGGCATGCAAATCAAGACATCTTCGACCAACGTCTACCTCTCGGATATGGCAGCCGCGGCGGCTGGTGATCTCGATGGGTATCGCAGGTTGCGTGACTTCGCGATCGAGCAGGCCGCCGGGGACACCTATCCCCTTCTTGAATCGCTCATCGCAGCCGAATGCTATGCACGGTTTGCGTCCGCCATTGGCGATGCAGACGATCGCAAGGCGCTGGCCGTGATACTCCAGGCTCGGAGCGATGAACGCGAGACGCGTGGGTATTCGAGTGAACCCTATCTGGTCGAAGTCGCGCACCATTTTCAGCTGTTGGCCGATGCTGGCGACGCGGATGCCACCGACCAACTGGCCAAGTTGGGAATCGGCCCGGTCTGGCAGGCAGATGAGGAAGTCGTGCAGGGCATTCGTGATAGCGAGGCCGAGTTTTCCAGGGCCGCGTATGGGAACACCCAAGCGCTAACCCGTCTGCTCGACGTCGTCGTGTCGGATAAGACGCCAGGCACGATTAGCTTTGGCGACTTGGTTTACATTGAACACATCGCCCGCGTCGGAAGCGAAAGCGGTGATCCCGAACTCCTTGAACGGCTTGCCACGATTCTCTGTCTGCGTCGCAAGTTCGAACTTCATCAAGGCACGAACCCAGGGCTTGTTGACAGCCTCGGCGTCGAGGCCGTTTTCATCATGGTCGATCTAGCATTGCGAGACTGCGGTAAGAACAACCTGTTAAATCAGGCATTGCCAGAAATGACGTGGCGTGACGTCAAGTTTTATGCTGCGGCGGTCCCAGCCCTCCTCGCGTTCATCGCTCCGATGGGAGGCGCCTGATGCTTCCCGGTATCATGCCCCCCTTCAATTTGGGCGCCGTGTCCAACGCACTTGGACAGCAGCCGAGTGGCATGTTCTTCCGCGGCTTTGGTCAGAAACCGGACTATGCGACGCCGGGCTATGGTGGCCCGATTGGGGGTCCGCAGCCTGCTATGCCGCAGTTACCGGAGGATAAGGGCTTCTTCTCGCGCGGCGGGATGGGCGTTCAGCTTCTCGGCTCGATCGGTGACGCCGTTTCGTCAGCCTATGGCGGCAGTACACCCTACGCTGTCGCCAGCAACCAGTTCCGCCAGCGTCAGCAGCAGCTTCAGGACTACCGCATGAAGCAGGCTGACGAGATGGCGCAGTGGACGGCGCAGCAGGAGTGGGAGCGGGCGCATCCGAAGCCGGTCAACAACGACACGGTGAACGATTACCGCTTCATCGAGCAGCAGTTGGGGCCGGAAGCTGCCAAGCAGTACCTCGGCAACGTCGCGGCCGGTCCCGTGACGGCTGTCGACGGCTTCGATGCGCAGGGTAACCCGACCAAGACGTTCTTGCCGCGCGGATCGTTCAATCAGAAACCAGCGGCATCTACGCCTCCGGCTGGAGCAATTGATTATCTGCGCAAGAACCCCGGCTTGGCGGCGCAGTTCGATCAGAAGTACGGCGCGGGCGCATCGCAGCGCATCTTGCAGGGAGGTGCGACCCCGATCGGGTCGCAGACCTTTCCCTGACCCATTCAAAGCGCCTGGCACGATGACCAGCGGGCGTCGCACGGTCGAGGGTAACCGTCTGGTGGGCGGCGTGTCGAACAGCAGCCACCTGTCTGGCGATGGCGTCGACTATGCAGGCACCAACATGGCCGCGCTGCGCAGCTACTACGGCCCCAGCGCCCGCCTGTTGAACGAGGGCGATCATATCCACGTGACGCTGCCCGGCTATGGCCGCGTCCCCTATTTTGGCCGTCGCGGAACGGTCGGAGCGCGTTGATGCAGAAGAACCCTTTCGACCAGTTCGATGACGCTGGTGCAAACAACCCGTTCAACACGTTCACGACCAACCGCGACCCGCTGGCAGTGCGTCGAGATGAGCGGGCGGATAGGCGGGATGATCGCGCGGCCGACGCGGCGGCACGGGCGGCGGCGGCGGCAGATCGGGCAGCTGCGAATGAGAAAGAGCGGCTCCGTCTGGCCAATCTGGAATACGGTCAGCGCGAGCGCAATTCGACAAAATCACAGGCCGCTGAGCTTCGTAACAGCTACGAGACGTTGCCGTCATACAAGGCGTACATGCAGGCCCTTCCCGGCTATGCGGCGGGATTAGGATCCAAGCCGGATTCGGCTGGCGATCTAGATTTGATCTATGCGTACGCCAAAGTGATGGACCCGAACAGCGTCGTTCGCGAAAGCGAGCAGGCGTCAGTTGCGGGGGCGGATACCTGGGCAAATCAGAAGGTTGCGAACCTTCAAAAGCAGTTGGGTAACGGCGGCACCTTCCGCCCTGAGTTCCGCCACCGCCTTCGCGAGGAGATGGCGAACCGGATGGCGCAGCTCAATCAGTCGCTGATCGCCGATCGTGTGCGCTACAAGGGAATTGCCGATCGCAACGGCTTGAACCCCATGGATGTGGTTGGGGAACATCCAGGCGGGCGGTTTCAGGAACTGTCGGAACGCGTTCTCGGCCGCAAGCAACAGCAGCTAGATTATAACGGCAACCCGATCCCGCACGACACGACGCCAGAGCGTCCCGAATTGATCGGGGCTCCGTCTCTTGGCACCCCACAGCTCGCCTCGGGCGGCCAGAAAACCGAGCGGAATCCCGCGCTCGAGCAGTCGCTGACCGAGCTGCTGCGCAAAGGCGCAGACATCGAGACGCTCAACACCCTGTCGCGCGCCGCCGGATATGGCGAACTTGATCCTGCCCGTGTGGCTCAAGCTGGGCAGTGGCTCCGTGCGCATCCTCAGTACAAGGGTTCGCTGTTCGACAGCGCGCGCGACGTGCCCACCAGTGGATGGGAGGACATCGCAACATCGCCCGTGGGCATCGGTGCCATGTCCGCAATTGACGGTGTGCTGGGCGGGACCTCCGACGAGATTACCAGCATGCTCGGCGGTGGCGACCTAGCGGACTTAAACGCCCGCAAGCAGGGCGCATTTGCTGCGCACCCTTACGCAGCCCTCGCGGGGCAAGGATTGGGCACGTTCGGCGCAATGTACGGTCTGGGAATGGCTAGCCGCGCGACGGGCTTGGCGTCGCGGTTCGCGTCCCCCGGCCTTGCCGGTGACATCGCGTTCGGCACCCTGTCTGGTGCAGGCCAGAACAATGACAATCGCTTCCTTGGGGCAGGCATCGGCGCGGTTGGCGGGGTGGCTGGCAATCTGGCAGGCCGCGGAATTTCCTCCGGCATCGGCGCAGCGATCCGCACTCAACCTGGGCAGGCCGCGACCAATGCGGTGCGCACCTATTTTGGTCGCGCGCCCCTGCCCTCCGCAGCCCCGCTGAGCGCTGCGGACACGATCGCCGCGAACACCATCAACCGCATCGGCGCGGACAACATCCGCACGCCACTGACGGAAGCTGCTGACCTCGGCATCCCCATGGCGCTGGTCGACACGAACCCTGCCTTGCGTGAACTTGGCGGTGCTGCGGTGCGCCGTTCGCCTGCCGCGTCCCAGATCGCGGAAGATGCGCTGATCCCGCGTAACCGAGGGCAGTATGACCGCTTCGTCAGTTCGGTGGAGCGTGACCTAGGACCGTCCGCCAACATCCCGCAGATGAGTGACGACCTGACCCGTCAGGCGCAGACGGCAGCGGCCCCGCTGTACGAGCAGGCATACCGCCAGCCGGTCACGTCGACGCCTGAGTTGGAAAGCCTTCTGAATACGCCGTTTGGGCGTAGTGCAACCGGTCGGGCGCGCACGATCGCCGCGAATGAACGCCGCAACCCGATGGAAATGGGTTTTGTGCAGGACGCTGACGGCATTGTTCGGCTGAACCCGGCTCCGACGCAGCAGATCGACGCCGTAGCCCGCGCCCGCGCTGATCTTGATGCGGCGCAGGCGGCGTATCGGGAGGCACGCAATAGCCCGGCGGGGAGCCTAGACAGCGCTCGCACACGCGTTGAAAACGCCCGTGAGGGCCTGCGCCAGGCAGAGGCGTCGTTCAATGCCGCCCCGCGCGCCGGGGAAGCCACGCGTCAGCCTGGGTACACCACGCAGACGCTCGACTATGTGAAGCGCGGCATGGACGACGTGCTGGAGCAGTACCGTAACCCGATCACCAACCGACTGAACCTTGATGAGGCCGGGCGCGCACAGAACGGCGTGAAGAACAACCTGTTGTCGGAGTTGGACCGCCTGAACCCGGCCTATGCCCAGGCGCGAGGCGTGTATCAGGGGCCGGTCGCGTCGCGTGATGCGCTCATTCGGGGACAGGACGCCTATACGCTCCCTACCGATCAGCTTGCGGTGCAGGTTGGCCGGCAGACGCCGGAACACCTTGGGCAGATGCGGCTTGGCTTTCAGAACTCACTTCTGAAGCGCGCTGCTGGTGTGCGTGACAATGCCAACCCGTTCGAAGCGACATTGGGCACGCCAGCCATTCGTTCGCGGCTCGACACACTGTACGACAGCAATGCGAACGTGCCGCGCCTCCTGCGTACTCGGGACATCGAGGGCGGCTTGCAGCAGACGACCAACGCCATCCTGGGCAACTCGCGAACGGCCCGCAACCAGATTGCGGATGCCAATTTCTCGACCAGCCCGTTGCTGGAGGGCTCGCTGCACGCGGGCGCCGCGCTGGCGACTGGAGGGGCTTCGCTGCCCGGCACAGTTGCCCGCGTCGCCGGGACGTGGGCGCGCGATCGGCTGGCACTGGGGATGGGGAAACAGGCTGAGGCGAAGGCGGAAGCGTTAGCGCCGTTCCTGTTCGACACCAATCCGCGTGCTGCGCTTTCGTCAGTCGATGACCTGATGGGCCGCTATGTCGATTGGCAGGCACTGGTGGAAGCGTCGCGTCCGAAGCGGCTGGGGATGATGTTCAACGCGCCGTGGGTCAGCAGCGTCAACCAAGCGGGCAACTACGTAACCAGTCCGAAGCAAGGGCAATAAGCCGCATCGATCTTCTATCGGCGCCAAGTTTACCCGGGCCGAACCATAACGGTCCAGCAGACCGCGACACCAAAAAGGATAGCCCCCACAACAAGGGCGATGCACAGGCGTTCAATCCGCTTGATGGTGAGGTCAGGGACGTAAACGCCTCGCCAATTCCGACGAGCGGTCCTGACGCGGGGGCCGTCCCGCCACATTCGATATTTCGAAATGCTCGGGGCTACCACGCCCCTGTATAGCGCTATGCTGATCGAGGTGACGATGATGGGGGTGAGATTCACGCCCTCATAATATGGCAACTCTCCCCCGGGTCCAACACCTCTGTTCGGCGTTCAGCGCGCGCGCGGCCGGATGCGGTCCAGAAGCGTCAACTGATTGCCGAGGTCCGCATCCTCCAGCGCCTCGTCCACACAGTCGGCCTGAGCCCTTACAGCGTCACGCGCCTGGATCACGCGGGCCGTTTCCATATCGTTAGCCAAGGCCATCAGCGTATCGGCATGCGCCCGAACCTTCAGTGCTGCCGCCAATGCCCGCTGTGCCTCCACCCTAATCCGATCGGCTTCAGCCAGCGCGGCGGCGGCTTTATCGTGCGATGCGGCCAACTGCGCCGACATTTTGGTCAAATTCGCCTCTTTCGATGCCAGCGCCCGCCTCGTCACCTCCTGGCGGAGCATATCGGCACGAACCTTGGCCTGTTCGACCTTCAACAGGCGCTGCCCCTCCTCCAGTTCGAGCCGATCACGCTTCAGCCGGTCGAACTCGTCCGCCCATTGCGCCGCTCGGGCCTGCTCAGCCTTTTCCGACTCTTCCCTCGCCTTCACGGCGTCGGCCTCTGCCGCCGCCGCCCGCTTGCATTGCTCGTCCATCTCAGCGGCCTTTTCCGCGAACGGCCGGTATTTGCGACCGCTGCCCGACACGCCGCGCTCCAATCCCAGGGGCTTCATCTCAGTCGCGTATTCATCGTGCGCCCGCTGGAACTCGCCAGGACCGGTGATCTCGCGCCCGTTCAGCGTCCAGCGCTCGCCATCGTCCGGCCGCCGCCCGAACACCTTCTTGACCAGCGGCATGAGGACGACATGAATATGCGGCGTGTATTCGTCGAGGTGGAGCACCATCTGCACGATGGTCACTTTCCGCCAGATCTTGATCGCAGCCAGATAAGCGCGGGCAACCCAATGCCACAGGCGCCGGTCTCGCTCCGCTTCGTCGCCCTGTGCGAAATACTCGTGCGATGCGGTCAGGATGACCTCATGGGCGATGACGCCGTTAGCCCGAAGAGCTTGCGGGTCGAGCCCGCGCGAGCACAATTCGCATTGCGCGTCCTCGACCAGTCTTTCGGAACCCTTCAAAAATTCAGGCTCCGGTGCTTCTGGATCACAATGCGGCAGTTCTTCTGCCCGTGCATTGTGCCGCTGAATCGACGTCATCCGCTCCCACGACTTGATGGGACCGCGATTGTCGAACGTCAGAACGCCATAGTGCTTTGCCATGCCACATACCCCGCTGTGGCAATATGGTCGCTGAGGTCAGGCGAATACGCCATACCCCCCTCAGCGACTTGGCGAAATAAATTTGACGCAAGCCAATTCGCTAAGCCTAGTAGCGAATTTTTAAGCCAGTCCAAATTCAAAGACGAAAGGTCTTTGTCTGCGGTAGTGGACACCACCGCAAACAGGCAACACCTACTGCTTTTGCGCTCGTCCTTCATCGTCAACGATGGTCAAATCACCGGTCGGCGTAGAGATGACAATTCGCCAGCGTGAAAAATAGGCTTTGTGCTCGCCAGCTGGCAGCTTGGATGAGTCTCCATCTTCACCAACGGGAAGAAGGGTAGCGAAGCCACGGTTGCTATGTAATTGCCCGATCAAACCAGCTCGCCCCCCGTGCCGAAACGCACAACCTTTCAGCAGCGATGCAAATTGCGCGTCGATCATCGATGTAGGGTCAACCTCGAGCCTCCATTCTGGAATGGTCCACACGGTCCCATCCTCGTATTCGGCTACCCAAATCGTTGACGCCCGCTCGCCACCCAGCTCGAACCAGCCACGACCTTCGTCTGTAAGCGCCACGCATAGTATCGGCTGACTTTGGCCTGCCATGTATGCCAGCATGCCCGGCCGCAGTTTTTCAGCAGGAAGCACCTCCCCGACACTTGCCGGAGAAAAATAGGCTTCTGGCATACTTACCTCATGCTTTCTTGTCGTGATCGCGCGACGATCGCTGATCTTTCGTCTCGTAACCATCCCGCAATTTAGCCACGTATTGGGGGCTCGGTTTGGCAGGCCGCACCGGATTTTGGGCCGCTGCCGCTGGCTTATTCGGCTGATCTTTAGCCATGACTAGTCCTTCTTGCGATCCCTTACTTTCCGAACGACCGCCTGATCCGTTTCACGAGGCGGTGACGAATTGGCGATCACTCCGCCTTGGCGCCTCATCAAAGTTTGCAGCGGCGGCGGAATAGGGCGGGCAGGACGAGCGCTAACGTTGCCCGGCGGCGTGATGGGCTTTTTGGCCATTGATCAATCCTTCTTTCCTGATGGAGCAGGAATGGGGGGATTCGCGCCTTCGTTAAGGGACCTGTCTTTCGCGATCACCTGGGGCAGCGGCGGCAGCGGCCTTTGCGGCCTAGTATCGCTTGAACTGGGGGGCGGCACCGGAGTGCGGGATCGGCTCACGGCTTGCTCCTGATGTCCGGCCTGGAACTCGCGCCCCAAAAGCTGGCCCCCTCTTTCACCAACTGTGATTTTGGGCGTTCGGGCCTCTGAGGCGCGGGAGGATTGTTTGCCGCTGGTGGCGGCCGCGTCGGGTTTGGTGGTTGTGCCATCCGTTGCAACTCCTTGCTCGACAGGCTGAGCGCCCACGTGCGTACCAATGAATATAATCGCTTCGCAGACGAAGGCGAGGGCGAAGCCGAGGAGCATAAAAAGGAGCACTTTCGGCCGAGCTTTCAGCTTGACCGCATTGTGCCTAAGATTGGTCGTTGACGCACTTCCATATTGGTCAATCATAAAGAGCCTCAACTCTCCAAGCGTCTTTTCATCAAGCCGCTCGGGGTCGGATACGCCGGAGTCGGCATAAAATTGACGTATGCCGACCGCGTACTCCATCACCTTGCTATCAGGTGCGGGGTATTCATATTCTCTGGGACGAATTACGACCCAAAACCATCGAAGCGCCCAAGCAAGGCTACTTACAGAAAACATTAGCATAATAAACGCCACGTTCCCCGATAAGCTTTCACCCCATCGGGGAACGTCTTCCGAAGATTTTCCTATGATTGTTGCCACAAATGCAAATGTCGCCGCAAAGAATGGCAGAGACCTCCAAACTGATTCATCAAGCTCCAGCTGCCTCTTGAACGACTCGGAGGCTAAATCGACTAAAAACTTTACGCTGTTGCTACCAATATTAGTCGATGAATCGTCGGCTATGCCATCGGCATCAATTTGCCCATCGCCTTGCTCGCCGCATGAGTTTCGCATTTTTTCCCAGAGACCGGCCAAACAATTCCGCATGATTACGGCCTCGCAAATCGTGGCAGCCAGCTTGCTTTCCATTAGTGGAATAGATGAATGTGGCCCTTCCACATAGGATTGCGAATCAAACGTCCGATAGCAAGAGCGAGGATAGACGGCAGTCTCGATAAAATACCTTCGACATCACGTCGGCAGCCAAGCAATCAGAGTGAGCCTGGAATTTAGGCTCAAATAGCCCGCGTTCGCAGCCGCACACCGACACCGCCAGATGTTGCCTCCCCGTTGGCCAGGAACTGCACGCCAACAGCTTCGAGCACGCCCTGCATAGCCGCCAAGTTATTTGCGATCGGCGTAGACCGCTTCGCCTCGAAGTTTCGAACCGTTGACGGCCCCAGGTTCGCGGCTGCCGCTAACTCTTCCTGAGACATACCGACAAGCGCCCTTCCGGCGCGACACGTTTCGGGAGTCAACATATTGGTGGAATACCGGAATAACGAAAAATACGCAAGATAACGGTTTCCGTTTGACCGTAACGATAAGCCATGTATAACGGTTTTCGTTACTCAACGAGCCGAGCGGAGGATTAGGCCCCTCCACCCGGCTCTGACCACAACCGTTCTGGAGGAACGACTATGGCTACTGCCCCCCTACCGGACGCCGTGCGTCCGGCCAAGATCACCTGTGCCTCAAACGGACTGAGCAAGTCGACCGGCCGCGCCGTCGATATGGCACGCCAACATCTGCGTACCGGCAACCCTACCGCCTATGCTCGTTCGCTGGCCGGTGAACACCGCGCCACCAATCCCCGGCAGCAGCGCGCGATCGAAGCTGTGATCGCTGCCGACGCCTGCGAGCTCCTTTTCACCCGGCATCCGTCGAACGGCTGCCTGATGGCGCGGGAGGGCTGAACGATGGCCAGCTATGCAATCGCCGCAACCGTGACCGACCCCGTCACGGCCATTGCCGACATGTCGCTCGCGATCGAGCGCGTCATCGTGACGATGGACAACGCCAACAGCGAACTCATGGAGCAGGTCGTCGGGCGGCTGAATGACCCGGCATCGCCGATGCATCATGCCGCCTTTGGCGCATGGTGCACGCACCAAATCGCCTCCGAGAAGCTGGTCGAGATCAGCACGGTTCTCGATGAGGTGGAATACCGGCTGATGACCCCGTCGGACAAATCGCAGGCACAGGAAGCCGAGAATGCCGAATGGCATCGCGCGCACATGGCCTGGACCGAGGCGCACGAAACCGTCCGTCGATACAATGCGACGCCGGGTCGCGTTCCGGACGATGTGATGGACGCCGCCGTTCGGGTCGAACGCGAAACCGTCTATCAACTCGCTGCCGCGCCTGCGCCGAACCGTGCCGCCGTTGGCATCAAGATCAACGCCTTGCTCGACTATCTCGAAAACTGCGCGATCGACGAGGCGGCGTTGCGAACGATCGCGGCCGATGCACTGCGCGCGGAGTGCTGAGCCATGACGACTGAAACCACCCGTCGCGCCCTGTTCGGGGGCGCTGGCCTCGTCGCGCTCGCCGCCGCCGTCCCGGCTGTCGCATCGACCATGCCCACCAATTCAGGTGTCAGCCCTGCCCTGGCCAAGCTGATCGCGGTCAGCGAGGAGGCCTGGCAAGTGTCGGAGGACCACGACAATCTGGTCCTGAAACCCGCCGACGTGGCGGCAAAGGCGCTTGCGTCCCAGATCCCGCATGTCGCGGTCGACATTGACGGCGATCCCTACTGGACCACTGCAAGCCCGGGCGCTGTCAGCGTCGCCTGCGGCCTCGTCGAACGTGATCCGGCGCGCAACCATCCCAATAGCCCCGGACTGCGCCGTCTGGTTGCGGCCGACCTCCAACGGCAACGTCAGCGCGCCCGTATCCATCGCGACACGGGCCTGACTGCTGCGGTCGATCGCAGCAATGCCCTGAACGACGCCTATGCCGATGCCGAGTCGGCTGTTGCGGCGCACCCGGTCAGCACCGTCACCGACCTGCACGCGAAGTTGGCGTTCATGATCAAGAACGACATGGGCGATGGCCGTGATTGGCTGGAAGAGATCGCGGACGACGTTGCCCGCATCGCGAATGTGGAGGGCCGCTGACATGTCGACCACCAGCGAAGCCTTCTGCGCACTGCTCGACGCCTCTGACGCCGCCAGCCGCCGCTTCAACAGCCTGCCGTCCGACTTGGAGGAACAAGACCCCGTCACGTTCGAGCGGGAGGAACAGGCGGTATGTGCAGCATCGCATGACGCAGACCTTGCCGAACCAACGACCTGGGCGGAATTTACCCGTCTGCTGGAACACATGTCGTATTGTGGCGCCAGCGCCATTGATGACGACAATGCTGCCCGGCTGTTGGCTCATGCGAAGCGCCTCAACGGGGAGGGTCGCTGACATGGCCATTCTCCACCACCCCACGCCCTTCAACCCCACCGCCTGGCTCCATGCCCTCGTCCAGATCGGCGGCGGTTATGCCCTGACGTCCGACCGCAAACTGTGGCTGGTCATCCAGGACTGCCCAGCCGACGACCTGACGCCGCTGATGGCGCAGCTTGTCGGGCATCCTGATCGGGCGGAAGCGGTGCGCCAGACCATCGAGCAACGGCACTATGGGGAGGCGGCATGATGGGACACGCTGCCGTCACCCCGCCGCCCAGCGCTCACCGTGCAATGCCCTGGCGCCGATCGCGCCGCCGTCCCTGGCATCGGCTGGACCAGGTCGCATCGCCTCATGCGGTGTTGGCCACTATCCCTTCCCTGCCCCGTGCCGAACTGGCGCGGATCACCGAACGGCTGATCGACCGGATGGACGAGCTGGACGGCGATACGGACCTCGAACCCGAGGATCTGGAGGAAGACGACCCCATAGAGGCGGATGACGTTCACTCCTGAACCGGTCACGCCGCCGGTCCCATCCCGGCGCATGGAACACAGGCCCGTCGTTCGCGATCGTCGAGCGGCGGGCTCTCCGCGTGTCCATCGCTTCCGTGATAGCTTGGCGCTGTCAGAGAGCTTTGTGGATGCGGACTGGTGGATCCCGGCCTATCGGCGTGCATTCCCAACGATGGTCTCAGCCGTTGCGGTGCGCCAAGATGGATGGGCGCAGCGAGGCGGGATAGACCGGCTGCTTACCTTATCCTGCGGGCGGACTTACACGGTCGATGAAAAGGTGCGGATGCACGACTGGCCTGACGTTCTGCTTGAACGCTGGTCCGATGAAGCACGTCGAGTGCCCGGATGGGTTCAAAAGCCTCTAGCAGCCGATTTTATTTTTTACGCCTATGTCCCGGCCGAGATGTGCCTGTTGCTACCTGTCGCGCCGCTCCAGCGTGCATGGCGGCAACATGGGCGCAAGTGGATTCAGCTTTACGGGACGCGGTCAGCGCAGAACCCCGGATATGTGTCCGTCGGGGTGCCGGTGCCGCGTCACGTGCTGATGCAGGCGATTGTTGAGGCGATGGTGGTGAGTTGAAGATGGATGATCATTTCAGCCGTCATACGGGGTTCTGCTGCTGCTCACTGAACAATCCCCCGCCGAATGGATCAGAAGCCTCGGCAATCTGCATCACCGTACCATCCATGCAGTTAATCGCCCCATTTAGGTGCAACAAGTCCACCCTGTCGTAGGTGTGGAATATAGGAATATTCCAGATTACAGCACTAGCCAGATGCACAGCATCTTGTCTTTTTTTTAGCTTAGATGTTTCGCGAATTATTTTCCGCGCACGCTTGGCAACCATAGGGTCTAGATTGATAAGCTTTACAAACGGCTGAAAAACCAAACCGTCAATTTTGGCCAAGCTATCAGGAGGTATTGGCTTATCCATCTGCATCTCTGATCCAAGCCGGTTAGCCTCCACGACCGCCATTGTGGATGTCCATATCTCCACCAAACCGCGACGAGCATGGCCATACACTGCATGCAGTGATGCGATCTTATCAGGCTCTCCATTAATCAGCCCGATCCAAGCACAGCTATCCCAATATATTTTGGTGGAGTTAGCCAAATTTCTCTCCCCAAAACTCGGAAAGGTGCTGCTGGACCGTCAGCCCTCCGGTAATATCTAACTTCTTTAGATCAGCTACCGAGACATCAGCCCATTCAATAGGCTCGTGAAAAGTGGCATTAATCCTCCGAAGCTTGCCATCCGCCCCATAGGACAATTTGCCTCCAATCCGTAGATTTTGACCTTCCCATGCTTCGGACCACTGATGTTCGGGCCCCAGTTGCTTAGCCAACTGGGGCGTCAGCACGCAGACTACCTTGGAGTTGGAGAGACGCTCAAGGACGATGATTGCGGGCGAACTATAATATCGAGTTAGCCCAATTACTTGACATTCAATAGCGCCGTACTCGATCCGTTGCGCTTCATCACCAGGCTCTACATCCGCCAGCGCCTCTAAGCCGATACGGGCAGTGGTTGGCACGATGACAATGGGCGGCGCGTCACCGATTACTAAGTCGGTATGCCCAACTCCGTTGAGATTCCGCTTCAATGCTCGCTTCAACAGTTTGCCTGGTTCACTTTCCAGCCAATCTGGTCGCTCACCCCGAAGCACCGACGAAACCGCCACCGCATAAAGATGCGTTACGCGTTCAGCCTCAAAGGCTACCGAAACCTGTGGGTCGCGGGAGAATGCCTCAGCCGTAACCGTAAAAGGTGGCGAGTTCGTATGCGCCTCAGTCAATCGCCAAACGATTTGCCGCTCTTGCGCATCACCGGCCTCGATACCTTCAAGCGCCCCAATCATGTCGAGCACTTGCCTCATTGCATCAGACACAGTGAGATATTCGCCAGAGAGATCGGACGGGTGAACAGTAATTGAGACCGACTTGGCCATATGCCCGAACGCCCAAAACCTTCACTGGCGAGCCTATGCCCCCCGAGAGTCGCGGTAAAGAACTGTTTCCGCCGCCACGGTTGCGATACCGTAAATGTCGTGCGCAATGCGGAGCCCTATCAGGTGCCGAGAGGCCGATGCCCCCGTCACCGTCCCGATACGGGATACCTCCCCGACCTTCACTTTACATAGAAGCTCTGGCCTTGAACGGGGCAGTTGATTTTGTAGCATTAGATACCACATGGCTCATGCAACGGGTTGCAACGGTACGCGTTCATCAGATTGCGATTTTCGGAATATGCAAGAGCTAAGCGGCGTGGTACGAGAGTCGCAAGGACGCCGTAGCCGCTTCAAGCGTCTGCGGTTGTTTGGCTGATGTTCAGCTATAACGATTTATTAATCTGCCTATGACAGGCAGTCAGGTGGAGTGACACATGGCAGTAGTCCAGAAGGACACAGCCGGCTGTGCGATGGAGCTGGGGTCCTCGCACGGCCTCTCTCTTTATCCCCGGAAGTGCGCAAGCACCGGACGCTCGGTCCGGTCGTAGCCAAACGGAAGGAGGATTGAACATGACAGACACTCACAAAGACGGACTCGCTGGCCTCCTTTTCGGCCAGTCCAAGAAGAAGCTACTCAACCTGAAGCTGTGCCGTGGCGACGCGCCGCACGTTTCGAGCGACCTTCTTCGTCAGGAAACGCACTTCGCACTCACTCAAGTCGCAGGTGGCGCTTGCGAGTCGTTCGTCGACTTCCCTGAGAACCGGTTAGCAAACCGTATGGATCTGGCGGCCATCGCTTCGATCTGATATTACAGCCTCTTAGGTATGTCGCCCGGGCCTAACGGCTCGGGCTTTTTTTTGGGACTACGAATGCTACTGGAACGGCTTCTCGACCATTTCGACACCTACACCGTGTTGCATATCGACGTTAATGCCGTTCGTGACCAACTTGTTGACATGGGAGTGAGTGACGAAATTCGCTTTCATTTCGTCAACATGGACAAGGAAAAGATTCGCGGCTTCCTCTACCGCTACGCTCGCCACGATGTACCATACGGTGAACCGATCCTATGCGCTGACATCGTGATCGCGGTCGACATGGGTGACGAAGATGAAGCTTGGAAACGGCTCGTGGCAGTGAAAGAACTGCTTCATATAACGGACAGTCCGTCGCTGAGCGCAGAGAGCGAACGCGCCGTTGACAACCTGTATGATCGTTTCTCAGTACCGCCTGAACTGCGTCGGCATTCGCCCCTTGAGGTAGGGAATCGATCGTTCCTGAACGATGAAGTTCGCATCTATGCGGCGCTGGCAGTTCTCGTTCCGGCTGGCTGCCGTGAGCTTCTTCGCCAATTGAAAGCCGAAGACAAGCTTGAGGAATGGGAAATTGCCCAGATCGCCAAGGTCCCGGCACGCTACATTCCCATTCTCCTGAACGAGGGTTTCGACGCATTCATTCGTGAATTGATCACCTGGGAAAAAAGCGAGCAGAAAACCGAGAAGCCGACTGATTCAGCAGCTAATGATAGCGCTGAATCACAGTCTCAAACCGATGCTGCAAAGCCCGCCGAGAGCGCCTCGCCTCGGGCCGTTCGGAGGAAGCCGCCGCGCGATCCAAAGTAATCAAATTGGATCGCGTGATTGCCCGGTGATTGCCAAATGCGAATTACATCGGTCCGCATCAAGCCATAGACCCCAGAAAACTGCACCTTTCAGGGTTATACGACCCTAAAATGTGGTATTTCCGGTATATCCGGCGGTAGGAGACGGCCACCGTTGGTGATCTAAAGGCGCAGCGGGCCGCTCCGATGGTCGGTGCGGGCGACGTCGAGCAGTCCCGGCATGGCCGCGATCGGGCGCAGGCCGCGGCGGGTCATCTCGGCCTGGATCGCCTGGGCTTCGCCGCCGCCGGGTTCGCCGCTCGCCATCGCAAAGGCCAGCAGCAGCGACTCGTCGTCCATGAACTCCATGAGATCGGGGTCCAGCATCGGGTTCATCACCTTCCTCCCATTCTATATCGGCATCCATAACAAGCAGATCCCCCGCAGGTTGCCAATGCCGCCGGTTTCGGCCCGTTTCGTCGGTGACGCGCGCTCCCTCTGGCGGGGCAGGCCGCCTCGTTATAGACGGCAGCCTCGAAATTTGAGGCAAGACATGGTCGATGACAGCTGGGGCGTTACGCCACCGCGCGGCGGACTGCGCGTCCGGACGAATGACAGTTTGGAAGAGCGCGCCGCCGCACGAGCCAAGGCGCGCGAGGCGCGGGCGGGGGAGCGAAGCACGCTGATGGCCGGGCGGATGGAAGCGCGCGCCGCGCTGCGTGAGCGCGAGACGCTGGCCCGCGAAGCCGAACGCGCCGCCCGTCGCGAGGCGGAGGAAGCGGCCGCCGCCAGGGACCCCCATGCCGCCGCCGCCAAACGGCACCGTACCTCGGGCCGCAAGGATGTGGTGCGCGAGCAGCGCGATACGCGGGGGTACACCACGGTGATCGACGAGGGGCGGATTCGCGAATTGTCGAAGCGGGGCGCGTCGCTGTCGGGGCTGGCGGCCACATTCGGGATTACCGCCGAGGAGATCCAGCACATTCTGGCGACGGCGGAGGAGTGATCCTCCCCGGTACGGGGAGGTGGCAGGGCGCCAGCCCTGACGGAGGGGGGCTTCGTCAAAGATAGCCCCATGTGGCGATCCCCCTCCACCAGCTTCGCTGATCCCCCTCCCCTTGCAGGGGAGGAATAGCGATCTCCCCCTAACGCCTTGCTTACCGAATTGCGCTAAAGCCCGCATCCCATGGCCGATTCCGCCCCGCATAGCTCGCGCCCGCCGCGTCCCCGCTCCGCCGTCAGCCGGGGCGTCGGGCTGGCCGGGCTGGCGGGTTCGCTGGGCTGGATCGCTTATGCGCGGTGGCGGCATCTCGACGGGCCTTATGCGGCGCTGCTGCATCTGGTCTGTGCGGGGGTGCCGATGCTGCTCTGGTCGGTACTGGTCGACAAGGTGCATCGCCATGCCTCGACCGGGATCGACTGGGCCAATCCCCGCCCCGCCCGCGAGACGCTGGACATCAGCCTGACCAAGCTGGCCGGGCTGTGGGCGACATTCGGCGGGATCGCGTTGATCTTTGCGACGGGGCGATTCTATTGGCAGGGGATTTTCGCCTTTGCCATGTGGTGCCTGGGCTGGATCGCGCCGGTGCTGTTCCTGCTGTCCATACCCTATGTCATCTGGCTCGACCGGCGGCTGGTCGAGCCGAAGGACGGCGCCTGGATGCTGGGCGCATGGCTGACCGGGCAGCCGGGCGTCGAGCCCGAGGCGATCTACGCCCATCTACGATCCTGGGCGGTGAAGGCCTTCTTCCTGCCCTTCATGCTGGGTGTGGTGCCCGGCGGGTTCGGGATGTTCGTGCGGACCGACCTGTCGGTCGCGCTGCACGATCCGGTGGCGCTGGCCAACTGGCTGATCACCCTGATGTTCCTGATCGACGTCGCCTTTGCGACGATCGGCTATATGCTGACCATGCGGCCGCTCGATGCGCATATCCGCGCGGCCAATCCGTATGCGGCGGCCTGGGCGGCGGCGCTGATCTGTTATCCGCCGACGATCCTGATGGGGGATAACGGCCCGCTCAATTACCGGCCGGGGACCGCCGAGTGGAGCTACTGGTTCGCCGGGCATCCGGTGGTGCTGGCGGCAATCGGAGCGGTGCTGGTCGGGCTGACCGCCATCTATGCCTGGTCGACGGTGGCGTTCGGCATCCGCTTTTCCAATCTGACGCACCGGGGAATTCTGACCCATGGGCCTTATGCGGTATCACGGCACCCGGCCTATCTGTCGAAGAACATCTTCTGGTGGATCGCGACGATCCCGATCCTGTCGACCGGCACCTGGGTGGATGCGGCGCGGAGTACGTTGCTGCTGGGGGTGGTCAGCGGGATTTACTACTGGCGCGCGCGGACCGAGGAGCGGCATCTGTCGGCCGATCCGGCGTATCGCGACTATTATGACTGGATGCAGCGGTACGGGTTGGTGCCGCGATTCTTCCGTTGGGTATTGGGGCGGGGTTAGTCCCTTGGCCTTCGACTTCGCTCAGGCTGAACGGATGAAGGGCTTAAACCTCCGTTCAGGCTGAGCGAAGTCGAAGCCCACGCTTGAACCTCAGAAACTCGCTTCCCCATAGACCCGCGAGATATCCCCGCCCCATTCGCCATGATAGCGGTCGAGCAGCACCTGCGCGGGCACCTTGCCCGAGCGGACGATCTCGCGCAGCGGGTCGAGGAAGCCGGTCTCGTTATCCCCGGCTCCGTTGACCCGCCCGCGCGCCGCCAGGCCCGCATGGGCGATGTCGAGCACCTCGCCCGCAATATTGCGCAAGCGCCCGCCACCCGGCAGCGGCGCATCCAGCGCCAGTTCCGGCACCGAGTCGCGCAGCGCCTGCCGCTCGTTCAGCGACCAGCCCTTGACCAGATCCCATGCCGCATCGAGCGCGCCATTGTCGTACAGCAGCCCGACCCAGAGCGCGGGCAGCGCGCAGATGCGGTTCCACGGGCCGCCGTCCGCCCCGCGCATCTCCAGGAAGGTCTTCAGCCGCACCTCGGGGAAGGCGGTCGACAGATGGTCGTTCCAGTCGTCGATCGTCGGCAGCTCGCCCGGCAGCACCGACAGCTCACCCTTCAGGAAGTCGCGGAACGACAGCCCCGCCGCGTCGATATATTTCCCGTCGCGGTAGACGAAGTACATCGGCACATCGAGCGCATAGTCGGCGTACCGCTCATAGCCGAATCCGTCCTCGAACACGAAGGGCAGCATGCCGGTGCGCGCGGGGTCGGTGTCGGACCAGATATGGCTGCGGAAGGACAGCATGTCGTTGGGTTTCCCTTCCGTGAAGGGCGAGTTGGCGAACAAGGCGGTCGCCAGCGGCTGGAGCGCCAGGCCGACCCGGAACTTCTTCACCATGTCGGCTTCCGACGCGTAGTCGAGGTTCACCTGGATCGTCGAGGTCCGCAGCATCATGTCGAGGCCCAGCGAGCCGACGCGCGGCATGTGGCGCAGCATGATCGCATAGCGACCCTTGGGCATGATCGGCAGCTCGGCGCGGGTCTTGTCCGGCCACATGCCCAGGCCCAGGAAGCCGAGGCCCAGCTTGTCGCCCGCCGCCTTGACCTGTTGCAGGTGACGCCCCGTCTCGGCACAGGTCTGGTGCAGATTGTCGAGCGGCGCGCCCGAAAGCTCGAACTGGCCCGCAGGCTCCAGGCTGATCGATCCGTCCGCGCCGGTCATCGCGATGACGTTGCCGCCCTCCAGCACCGGCTCCCAGCCATATTGCTCCAGCTCGCCCAGCAGCGCGCGAATGCCCGAGGCTTCGTCGTAGGACGGCGCGTGATGGTCGCCCAGCGCATAGACGAACTTCTCGTGCTCGGTGCCTATCCGCCAGCGATCACTGGGTTTTTCGCCGCGCGCGAAACTGGCGATCAGCTGATCGCGCGACTCGATGATGGCGCCCTTGGCGGTGCTCGCGGTCTTGGTGCTCATGAACCGCGCCTTACGCGGGCGGAAGCCTTCACGCCATAGGCTGAATCAGTGCCAGTCACCCGCCGCCGCCATCCACAAGGATATCGCCGCCGCTGCCGCCGTGTCGGCCCGCAGGATGCGGGGACCCAAGCCGATTCCGACGGCGGCGGGGTGCGCGCGGATCGCCTCGCGTTCCTCGGCATCGAAGCCGCCTTCGGGGCCGATCAGGATCGCTGCCGGACCCGAATGCGCCCGCATCGCCTCCAGCGCAGGGACACCGCCGGTCTCGTCGGCGAAGAACAGGGCGCGTTCCGGCGACCAGTCGCGCAGGAACGCCGCCAGCTTCACCGGCTCGGCCACCTCCGGCAGCGCGGTGCGGCCGCATTGCTCGGCGGCTTCTATCATGTGGGCGCGCAGGCGTTCGGTATTGGGCTTGTCGACCACGGTGCGGCGGGTGACCACGGGGACCAGCCTTGCCACGCCCAGCTCGCATGCCTTTTCCGCCAGCCAGTCAACCCGGCCCTTCTTCAGCGGCGCGGCGCACAGCCACAGATCGGGCACCGCCTCCCGCTCGCGGAGCCGTTCGGTGACGTCCAGCGTCAGATCACGCTTGCCGACCGAGGCGGCGACGCCCAGCCATTCGCCGGTACGGTCGTCGAACAACTTGACCGGATCACCGACCTTCGTCCGCATCACCGACACCAGATAATGCGCCGCCGGACCGTCGATGCGGATCGGCCCCTCGGCCAAAGGCTGGTCGACGAACAGGCGGGGGGTGGATTGCGGCGGCCAGGCGGGGGTAGCGGGCATGGGCTTCGCTTACACGGGTCGCGCCGCACTTGCCACTTTTGCGGCTTCGGGTGTTTTCTGTCGCGAAAGGACGGACGATGGGCAAACATTATCAAGAGGAACTGGAGTCGCTGCAACTCGCGCTGGTCCGCACCCAGATGGCGATGGCGGGATCGGACGAGCGCGTCGTCATCGTGCTGGAGGGCCGCGACGGCGCGGGCAAGGACGGCACGATCAAGCGAATCACCGAGCATCTCTCGGTCCGTGCCACCCGCGTGGTCGCGCTGCCCAAGCCGTCCGATCGCGAGCGCACGCAATGGTATTTCCAGCGCTACGCCACGCACCTGCCCGCCGCGGGGGAGATCGTGATCTTCAATCGCAGCTGGTATAATCGTGCGGGTGTCGAGGTGGTGATGGGCTTTTCCACCGCCACCGAGCAGGAGGCGTTCCTGCGCGACGCCCCCGATTTCGAGCGGATGCTGGTCGAAAGCGGCATCAGGCTGGTCAAGATCTGGCTCGACATCTCGAAGAAGGAACAGGAAGAGCGGCTGGAGGCGCGGCGCACCGATCCGCTGAAGGCGCTGAAGGTGTCGGACATGGACAAGGTGGCGCAGGCCAAATGGGCCGATTATTCGGCGGCGCGCGACACGATGCTGACCCGCACCCACACCCCCTTCGCGCCCTGGCATGTCGTGCGCGCCGACGACAAGAAGGACGCGCGGATCGCGATCATTCGCCACATCCTGCACCACATCGCCCCCGCCGATATCGCCGACGACGTGAAAGCGCCCGACCCGGATATCCTGTTCCCGTTCGACATGGCGGCGCTGGAGGACGGGCGGCTGGCCAGATAGGGTTACGGCGGCATTAGGCAAATCTTCACGGGGGCGGGGATAGCGTGCGCGCAAATCCCCAGCGTCGAGGATCGCCCAGGATGTTGCCCCCTGCCCCCCGTATCGCCGCGACGCTGATCGTCCGCAACGAGGAACGCTGCCTGGCGCGCTGCCTGGAAAGCGTCGCGCCGTTCGTGGATCGCATGGTGGTGCTCGATACCGGATCGACTGACCGGACCGTCGCCATCGCCCAGGCGGCGGGCGCCGAGGTTCATCACTTGCCCTGGCCGGACGATTTCGCCGAGGCGCGCAACCATGTGCTGGCCTGCGCCGATGCCGACTGGAACCTGATGCTCGATGCCGATGAATGGATCAGCGCGGGCGGCGAGCAGCTCCGTCGCTGGTGCGCCGGGCCGCCGCGGCTGGGGTCGGTCTGCATCGAGAACGAAACGGATGGCAGCGCCCAACCGACGCGCAGCTGGATTCCCCGCCTGTTGCCGCGCGGCACCTGTTATGAGGGGCGCATCCACGAACAGGTCGTCTCTTCCCTGCCGATCACCCCTACCCCGATCCATGTCGGCCATGACGGCTATCTCGCGGCGCAGAAGGCCGGGAAGATCGACCGCAACTATCAGCTGTTGCAGCGCGAACTCGCCGAGCAGCCGGACAATCCCTATCTGATGTTCCAGTTCGGCATGGAAGCGCAGGCGCGGCGCGACCTGCCGACCGCCTGCGACTATCTGAAACGCGCGCTGGCGACCGCGCCGCGCGAAGCCGGCTGGCGGCATCCACTGGTGACGAGCGCCATGACGCTGATGGCCTATATGGGGCGGCGCGACGAAGCGCTGGCGCTGGCCGATGCCGAATTCCCGCATTGGCAGCACTCGCCCGACTATTTCTGCGTGCTGGGGGACATATTGTTCGATCAGGCGCTGGCCGAGCCCGCCCAGGCGATCGGCCATTGGCTGCCACTGGCGCAAGCGGCCTGGGAACGCTGTCTCGCGATCGGCGAGCGCCCCGATCTGGACGGCAGCGTCGCCGGACGCGGCAGTTATCTGGCGCAGCAGAGCCTCGACATCGTGCGGTCGCAACTGGCGACGCTGGCCGCCTGAGATCAAAACCTTAGGGCGTTCTTTACGATCGCTGTGCCTCAAGGCGGATCATGTCCCCACCCGTATCGATCGCCGCGACCCTGATCGTCCGAAACGAGGCGCGCTGCCTCGCGCGCTGCCTGGAGAGCGTCGCGCCCTGGGTCGATCGCCTCGTCGTGCTCGACACGGGTTCGACCGACGACACCATGGCCATCGCGCAGGCCGCCGGGGCCGAGGTCCATCGTCTGCCCTGGCCGGACAGCTTTTCGATCGCGCGCAATCATCTCCTCGATCTGGCCGACAGCGACTGGGCGCTGATGCTCGATGCCGATGAATGGCTGGTCGCGGGCGGCGAGATCCTGCGCGAATGGTGCGACGGCCCGGCGCGGCTGGGGCGGATATGCATCCATAACCAGCATGACGATGGCGAGACCGCCACGCGCAGCTGGATCACCCGGCTGATCCCGCGCGGCGCGCGCTATGAGGGCCGCGTGCACGAGCAGGTCGCGTCACCGCTGCCGCGCATTCCCCTGCCCGTGCATATCGCGCATGACGGCTATCTGGCCGCGCAGATCGTGCCCAAGAGGAACCGCAATCACATCCTGTTGCTCCGCGATCTGGCCGAGCAGCCGGACGATCCATATCTCCATTACCAGATCGGCCGCGACGCCCGGATGCGCGATGACCTGGACACGGCCTGTGCCCATTTCGCACAGGCGCTGGCACTGACCCCGGCGGAGGCGAACTGGCGCCACGAGCTGGTCGTCACCGCGATCACGACCCTGTCAAAGGCCGGGCGGCTGGACGAGGCGCTGGCGCTGGCCGACGGGCAAATGCCGCATTGGCCGACATCGCCGGACTTCTTCTTCGTGCTGGGCGACCTGCTGCTCGACCGGGCCATGGCCGATCCGGCGAAGGCGATCGCGCACTGGCTACCGCTGGCGGAGGGGGCTTGGCAACGCTGTCTGGCGATCGGCGAGCGCCCCGAGCTGGAAGGCAGCGTGGCGGGGCGCGGCAGCCACCTGGCGCAGCACAATCTGGATGTAATCCGCTCGCAGCTGGCGATGCTGTCGGCCTAGCGCCGCCGCCGGATCAGCCACCACATCACGCCCAGCACGACACCCACGAGCAGGACCACGCCGCCGACCATCCCGGCGACGCGCAGGATCGCCCAGAACAGCGCCTCGACGAAACGGCCGACCGCGACCGACAGGCCGATCATGAAACGGAAGCGCGCGGGAGGATCACATGCACGACGATAGCCGCGAACAGGCTTGCGCGCCACGGGTCACCCCCATAGGCCACCTCTCATGACCATCGAGATCGTACCCGATAGCGAGCACAAGGGACTGGTCGGGCGGCTGCCGCCCCGGCTGCGCGGGCTGGCGCTGCTCGCCCGGTTCGATCGGCCGATCGGCTGGTGGCTGCTCTTCTGGCCCGGCGTCTGGGCGATCGCGCTGGCGGGCGGGCTGCCCGATCGCTGGCCGCTGGTCCTGTGGTTCCTGCTCGGCTCGATCGCGATGCGGGGTGCGGGGTGCGTGTTCAACGACATCGTCGACCGCGACCTGGACGCGCAGGTCGCGCGGACGCGGGCGCGGCCGATCCCGTCGGGACTGGTGTCGGTGAGGCTGGCGGCGGTCTGGCTGGTGGCGCTGTGCCTGATCGGGCTGGTCGTGCTGGTGCAGTTGCGCCCGCTCGCCGCGATCGTCGCGGTGGCCAGCCTGGCCCCCGTCGCGGCCTATCCCTTCATGAAGCGGATCACCTGGTGGCCACAGGCATGGCTGGGCATGGTGTTCAGCTGGGCCGCGCTGGTCGGCTGGGCGGAAGTGGCGGGGGCGCTCTCCGCGCCGCTCTGGCTGCTTTACGCGGGGTCGATCGCCTGGGTGATCGGCTATGACACCATCTATGCGTTGCAGGACCGGGAAGACGACGCACTGATCGGGGTGCGCTCCTCCGCGCTGCGCATGGGCGCGCATGTGAAGCCGGGCGTGGGGGCGTTCTACCTCGTGGCGGTGCTGTGCTGGGCCGGGGCGATCTGGCTGGTGCGGCCGGACGTACTGGCGGTCGCCGCGCTGGTGCCGGTGGCGCTGCATCTGGGGTGGCAGGTGATGACGTTGAAGCCCGACGATGGCGCAGGGGCACTATATCGCTTCCGGTCGAACCGCTTTGCCGGGTTGCTGATGGCGCTGGCCTGTGCGGTGGTGGGGTCTTCTCTCTAATTCCTCCCCTGGAAGGGGAGGAATTGATAACTCCCCCCAAACTGCTCCCCCGCAACGCTTTGCCGGGTTGTCGGTTCTCGGAAACTCCGTCACATCTGAAGGTCGATGACCGTAGCCACGCCCGCCACCCGCTCGCTTGCCGAAAGCCATCGTTCGGTCGTCGTGCCCGAAGGCGCGTCCTTCCTGCGGCGGCTGTTCGCCTTTGCCGGACCGGGTTATCTGGTCGCGGTCGGCTATATGGACCCGGGCAACTGGGCGACCGATATCGCGGGCGGATCGGCCTATGGCTATGCGCTGTTGTCGGTCATCCTGCTGTCCAACATCATGGCGATGATCCTGCAGGCGCTGTCGGCGCGGCTGGGCATCGCCGCCGGGCTGGACCTGGCGCAGGCGTGCCGGGCGGCTTACTCCAAGCCCGTCTCGCGCATCCTGTGGCTGCTCTGCGAGATCGCGATCATCGCCTGCGACCTGGCCGAGGTGCTGGGCACCGCCATCGCGCTGCAATTGCTGTTCGA
The DNA here is from genome assembly GCF_000787715.1 of Sphingomonas parapaucimobilis NBRC 15100. Lineage (GTDB taxonomy): Bacteria > Pseudomonadota > Alphaproteobacteria > Sphingomonadales > Sphingomonadaceae > Sphingomonas > Sphingomonas parapaucimobilis. The sequence goes on along the minus strand of NZ_BBPI01000070.1, from coordinate 32,314 downwards.
CCTGCCGCTGGTCTGGGGGGTACTGATCACCGGCTTCGACGTCTTCCTGATCCTGGCGCTCCAGCGTTACGGATTCCGCAAGATCGAGGCGTTCATCATCGCGCTCCTGCTGATCATCGGCGGCTGTTTCCTCTATGAACTGATCGCCTCCCGCCCCGATCCGGGCGCGGTGATGGCGGGCTTCATTCCGACGGCGCGGATCGTGACCGACCCGGCGATGCTCTACATCGCGATCGGCATCCTGGGCGCGACGGTGATGCCGCACAATCTCTACCTCCATTCCTCGGTCGTGCAGACCCGCGCCTTCAACGTGTCCGAGCATGGCAAGCGCGATGCGATCAGGATGGCGACGATCGACAGCACGGTCGCGCTGTTCTTCGCCTTCTTCATCAACGCCGCGATCCTGATCGTCGCCGCCGCCACCTTCCATGTCGCCGGGCGGACGGACGTGGCCGAGATCGACCAGGCCTATCGCCTGCTCGCCCCGATGCTGGGCGCGGGCGCGGCGAGCGTGGTGTTCGGTGTCGCGCTGCTCGCCTCGGGTCAGAATTCGACCGTTACGGGGACGCTCGCCGGACAGATCGTGATGGAGGGTTTCCTCGATCTGCGGCTGGCGCCGTGGCTGCGGCGGCTCATCACGCGCGGGCTGGCCATCGTGCCCGCCGTGCTGGTCGTCGGCGCGAGCGGTCAGGCGGGGGCGACCAAGCTGCTCGTCCTCAGCCAGGTGATCCTCAGCCTGCAACTCCCCTTCGCGGTGGTGCCGCTGGTCCGCTTCACCGCCGACAAGGGCATGATGGGCCCGTTCGCCAGCCCGGTCTGGTTGCGCATCCTGGCCTGGATCATCGCGGCGATCATCATCGGGCTTAACCTGACGCTGCTATGGGGTCTGGCAACGGGCTGATTCCGTTTCGCAATTGCGAAGGAATGCCGCGTGACTTCATCCTTCACGCGGCTAAGCTGGGCGCGACTGGACCGACAGGGACGCCCGAATCAATGACGACCACCATCACCACCCTGCATGTCGACGACACCGGGCCGCTGGCCGACGCCATCGTCGATACGCTGGTGCATCGGATCGGCAAGGATGCCGCCAATGCGCGGCCGCATGACTGGCTGGCCGCGACCATCCTGACCGTGCGCAACGACATCATCGAACGCTGGATGGCCTCCACCCGCGAGGCGCATGCGGCGGGCGCCAAGCGGGTCTACTATCTCAGCCTGGAATTCCTGATCGGGCGGCTGCTGCGCGATGCCTTGTCCAATCTGGGCGTGATGGCGCAGGTGGCGGGCGCGCTCCAGAGCCTGGGCGTCGACCTGACCGCGCTGGAGGAGATCGAACCCGACGCCGCGCTGGGCAATGGTGGTCTCGGACGGCTGGCGGCGTGCTTCATGGAAAGCCTCGCCAGCCTCGACCTGCCCGCCTACGGATACGGCATCCGTTATGTGAACGGCATGTTCCGCCAGCGGATCGACGATGGCTGGCAGGTCGAGCTGCCCGAAACCTGGCTGAGCCACGGCAATCCCTGGGAGTTCGAGCGGCGCGAGAGCGCCTATTTCGTCGGCTTCGGCGGCGAGGTGATCGGGACCGAGACCGGCGCCGTCCACTGGAAACCCGCCGAGGCGGTCGAGGCGATCGCGGTCGACACCCCCGTGGTCGGCTGGCGCGGCAAGCGGGTCAATACGCTGCGCCTGTGGACCGCGCAGGCGATCGACCCCATCCGCCTCGATCGGTTCAATGCGGGCGACTATACCGGCGCACTCGCGGGGCAGCTGGCGGCGGAAACGCTGGTCCGCGTCCTCTATCCGTCCGACAGCTCGCCTGCGGGCCAGGAATTGCGGCTGCGGCAGGAATATTTCTTCTCCTCCGCCTCGCTTCAGGACATCGTCCGGCGGCATATCCAGTATTTCCACGACATCCGCACCCTGCCCGACAAGGCGGCGATCCAGCTGAACGACACCCATCCGGCGGTGTCGGTCGCCGAGCTGATGCGCCTGCTGGTCGATCATCACGACCTGGGTTTCGAGGAAGCGTGGGAGATCACCCGCCGTACCTTCGGCTATACCAACCACACCCTGCTGCCCGAGGCGTTGGAAAGCTGGCCGCTGCACCTGTTCGAGCGGTTGCTGCCGCGTCACATGCAGTTGATCTATGCGATCAACGCCAAGCTGCTGCGCGAAGCCCGCGCGGTCGAGGGGATGGACGACCGCGCCATCGCCGCGATCAGCCTGATCGACGAGGGCGGCGAACGGCGGGTGCGCATGGCGAACCTGGCCTTTGCGGGCAGCCACAGCGTCAACGGCGTCGCCGCACTCCATACCGAGCTGATGAAGAAGACGGTCTTCGCCGATCTGCATCGCCTGTATCCGACGCGGATCAACAACAAGACCAACGGCATCACCCCGCGCCGCTGGCTTCAGCAATGCAATCCGCAACTGACCGCGCTGATCCGCGAGGCGATCGGGCCGGGTTTCCAGGATGACGCGGAAAAATTGATAGCGCTCACGGAATTTGCGCAGGACGCGAATTTCCGGGAACGCTTTCTCTCGATCAAACGTTCCAACAAGGTGGGGCTGGCAAATTATCTTCGGGAATCGAGTGGACTTCGGGTGGACCCCGATGCGCTGTTCGACGTCCAGATCAAGCGCATCCACGAATATAAGCGCCAGTTGCTCAACATCATCGAGACGGTGGCGCTCTACGACCAGATCCGCAGCCATCCCGAGCGCGACTGGACGCCGCGCGTCAAGCTGTTCGCGGGCAAGGCGGCGTCGAGCTATCACAACGCCAAGCTGGTCATCAAACTCGCCAACGACGTCGCCCGCCGGATCAATTCGGACCCCAGCGTCGGTCACCTGCTGAAGGTCGGGTTCATCCCCAACTATAATGTCAGCCTCGCCGAGAAGATCATTCCCGCCGCCGACCTGTCCGAGCAGATTTCGACCGCGGGCATGGAGGCATCGGGCACCGGCAACATGAAGTTCGCGCTGAACGGCGCGCTGACCATCGGCACGCTCGACGGCGCCAATGTCGAGATCAAGGAGCATGTCGGCGACGAGCATATCGTCATCTTCGGCCTGACCGCCGACGAGGTCGCCGAGAAGCGCCGCGACGGCTACGACCCGCGTGCGGTGATCGAGGGCAGCCCGGAGCTGCGCCAGGCCGTCTCCGCCATCGCCTCGGGCGTGTTCTCGCCCGACGATCCCGGCCGTTATGCCGGCCTCATGGGCGGGCTGTATGACGGCGACTGGTTCATGGTCGCCGCCGATTTCGACGCCTATGCCGCCGCGCAGCGCAGCGTCGATGCCCGCTGGCAGGATCAGGCGGGTTGGGCGACCTCGGCCATCCACAATGTCGCGAAAGTCGGATGGTTCTCCTCCGATCGCACCATCCGGCAATATGCCGAGGAAATCTGGAACGTGATGTGAAGCCACCCCGTGCCGCCTTGGAAGCCCTGATAGAGGGCCGCAACGCCGATCCCTTCGCGTTGCTGGGGCCTCATGAAGGGCCGGGCGGCACGTTCCTGCGGGCGCTGGTGCCGGGCGCGGAGGCGGTCACCGCCTTCGACCTGTCCGGCACGGCGCTGGGGGACCTGAAGAGCGTGGACTCGCGCGGCCTGTTCGAAGGCGCCGTCGACGGCCCGGCCCAGCCGGTGAAGTACCGCGCGCGCGGCCATGGCGCGGAATGGTGGATCACCGATCCCTACAGCTTCGGCCCCGTGCTCGGCCCGCTCGACGATTTCCTGATGGGCGAAGGCAATCACTTCCGCCTGTACGACAAGATGGGCGCGCATCTGATCGCGCATCAGGGCGTGGCGGGCGTCCATTTCGCCGTCTGGGCACCCAATGCCGAGCGGGTCGCGGTGGTCGGCGACTTCAATGACTGGGACCCCGGCCGCCACGTCATGCGCCGCCGCCTGGATGTCGGCGTCTGGGAAATCTTCATTCCCGATATCGGCGAGGGTCGCGCGTACAAATTCGCGATTACCGGACCGCACGGCGCGGAACAGCCGATGAAGGCCGACCCCTTTGCCTTCGCCGCCGAGCTTCGCCCCAAGACCGCCTCGATCACCACCGCGCCACCCGCCCATGTCTGGAAGGATGCACCCCACCGCGAGCATTGGGCGAAGATCGATCCGCGCCGCGTGCCGATCAGCATCTATGAGGTGCATGCCGGGTCATGGGACCGCGACGAGAATGGCTGGTATCTCAGCTGGGATGCGCTGGCCGACCGGCTGATCCCCTATGTGGTCGAGATGGGCTTTACCCATATCGAATTCCTGCCCATCTCCGAACATCCCTACGACCCCAGCTGGGGCTATCAGACGACCGGCCTCTACGCCCCGTCGGCGCGGTTCGGCGATGTCGAGGGTTTTGCCCGCTTCGTCGACGGCGCGCACCGCGCGGGCCTGGGCGTCATCCTCGACTGGGTGCCCGCGCACTTCCCCACCGACGCGCATGGCCTGGCGCATTTCGACGGCACCGCGCTCTACGAGCATGAGGACCCGCGCCAGGGTTTCCACCCCGACTGGAACACCGCCATCTACAATTTCGGACGGCGCGAGGTGGCGAGCTTCCTGGTCAACAACGCGCTGTTCTGGCCCGAGCGCTATCATATCGACGGACTGCGCGTGGATGCGGTCGCCTCGATGCTCTACCGCGATTATAGCCGCAAGGACGGCGAGTGGGTGCCCAACGAGCAGGGCGGGCGCGAGAATTGGGAAGCGGTCGAGTTCCTCCGCCAGGTCAACCGGCAAGTCTATGGCCAGCATCCCGGCGTCTTCACCGTCGCCGAAGAATCCACCGCCTGGCCGGGTGTCTCCGCGCCCGCGCATGACGGAGGCTTGGGCTTCGGGTTCAAGTGGAACATGGGCTTCATGCACGACACGCTCCAGTATATGGCACGTGAGCCGGTGCATCGGCGGCACCATCATGGCGAGATCCTGTTCGGGCTGCATTACGCCTTTGACGAGAATTTCGTCCTGCCGCTCAGCCATGACGAGGTGGTGCATGGCAAGGGCAGCCTGCTGACCAAGATGGCGGGCGACGACTGGCAGAAATTCGCCAATTTGCGTGCCTATTACGCCTTTATGTGGGCCTATCCGGGCAAGAAGCTGCTGTTCATGGGCCAGGAATTCGCCCAGCGCGAGGAATGGTCGGAGGATCGCCCGCTCGACTGGCATCTTCGGTGCAGCCACGCGCATGAGGGCGTCCGCTCGCTCGTGCGCGACCTGAACCATCTGTATCGCGACACGCCCGCGCTCCACGCCCGCGACTGCGAGCGCGAGGGGTTCGAGTGGCTGGTCGCCGACGACAGCGCCCAGTCGGTCTTCGCCTGGCTGCGCAAGGCCCCCGGCGAGCCGCCGGTCGCGGTCATCGCCAACATGACGCCGGTCGCCCGCGCCCCCTATCGCCTGCCGCTGCCGCAGGACGGCCGCTGGACCGAGGTGCTGAACTCCGACGCGACCCAATATTGGGGCTCGGGCCTCGGCAATATGGGCGGGGTGGATGCGAAGGACGGCGCGGCCTGGGTGACGCTGCCGCCGCTGGCCACCGTCATCCTGCGCTTCGACGGCTGACCCGCAATCGAATTTGCCCGGAATAACAACGCATCGATCAAGCGTTGCGACACTAACACACGGACAGGAGACGGACGATGGACCTGAGGCGCGGACAACCGCTGGCGCGCGATGCCATGGCCTATGTGCTGGCGGGCGGCCGTGGCAGCCGCCTCATGGAAATGACCGACACGCGCGCCAAGCCCGCCGTCTATTTCGGCGGCAAGGCGCGGATCATCGACTTCGCTTTGTCCAACGCCATCAACTCCGGCATCCGCCGCATCGGCGTGGCGACCCAGTACAAGGCGCATTCGCTGATCCGCCATCTCCAGCGCGGCTGGAACTTCCTGCGCGACGAACGCAACGAAAGCTTCGACATCCTGCCCGCCAGCCAGCGGATCAGCGAGTTTCAATGGTATGAGGGCACCGCCGACGCGGTGTTCCAGAATATCGACATCATCGAAAGCTATGCGCCCGAATTCATGGTCATTTTGGCTGGCGACCACGTCTACAAGATGGACTATGAGTTGATGCTCCAGCAGCATGTCGACAGCGGCGCCGACGTCACCGTCGCCTGTCTGGAAGTGTCGCGCGAGGAGGCGAGCGCGTTCGGCGTGATGCATGTCGACGAAACCGACCGCATCGTCGATTTCGTCGAAAAGCCCGCCGATCCGCCCTCCATTCCCGGCAATCCGGGCGTGTCGCTGGCGTCGCTGGGTATCTATGTCTTCCGCACCGCCTTCCTGTTCGAGCAGCTGCGCCGCGATGCCGCCACGCCCGGCTCGGCCCGCGACTTCGGCAAGGACATCATCCCCTATCTGGTCGAGCATGGCAAAGCACAGGCGCACCGCTTCTCCGCCAGCTGTGTCCGCTCCGACGACGAACCCGGCGCCTATTGGCGCGACGTCGGTACGGTCGACGCCTATTGGGAGGCCAGCCTCGACCTGACCGACGTGGTGCCGCAGCTCGACCTGTACGACCGCAGCTGGCCGCTCTGGACCTATGCCGAGATCACGCCGCCGGCCAAGTTCGTCCATGATGTCGAGGGACGGCGCGGGTCGGCGGTGGCCAGCCTCGTCGCGGGCGACTGCATCGTGTCGGGTTCGACCATTAACCGCTCGCTGCTGTCGACCGGCGTGCGCACCCACAGCTATGCCTCGCTGAACGAAGCGGTCGTCCTGCCCTTCTGCCATATCGGGCGGGGGGCTCAGCTGCGGCGCGTGATCCTCGACCGCGGCGTGAAGATCCCCGACGGCCTGGTGGTCGGCGAGGACCCGGTGCTCGACGCGCATCGGTTCCGGCGCACCGACAAGGGTATTTGCCTCATCACCCAGCCGATGATCGACCGTCTGGCCAACTGAAAGTCCCCATGACCCTCTCCGTCCTGTCGGTCGCCTCGGAGGCGTTTCCGCTCATCAAGACCGGCGGCCTGGCCGATGTCGTCGGCGCGCTGCCCGAGGCGCTGGCGCCCCACGATATCGCCGTCACCACGCTGATCCCCGGTTTCCCCAAGGTGATGCGCGCGATCGGCGAGGACGCGCCGCGCGTCCACCACTTCCCGCATATCATCGGGACCGAGGCATGGCTTCGCGAGGCGATGATCGGCACCCATCGGCTGCTGGTGATCGACGCGCCGCAGCTTTGGGAGCGCGAGGGGCTTCCCTATGTCGATACCGACGGCAACGACTGGCACGACAATTGGCGGCGCTTCGCAGTGCTGGCGAGGGCCGGGGCCGACCTAGCCTCGGGCGCGGTGCCGGGTTACGATTTCGACCTGCTCCACGCGCATGACTGGCAGGCGGCGCTCGCCCCCGCCTTCCTCCATTATGCCCCCGGCCCCGGCAAGGTCGCCAAGAGCATCGTCACCATCCACAACATCGCCTTCCAGGGCTCGTTCGCGGCGCATCACTTCCCCGATCTGGGCCTGCCCCCCGAGGCGTGGAGCGTCGAGGGCGTCGAATATTATGGCCAGATCGGCTATCTGAAGGCTGGCCTGCGCACCGCCGATGCGATCACCACGGTCAGCCCGACCTATGCCGAGGAAATCCACCGCGCCCGATATGGCATGGGGCTGGAGGGCCTGATCGCCGCGCGTGCCGAGTGCGTCAGCGGTATCGTCAACGGCATCGATCCCGCCATCTGGAGCCCCGAAGCCGACGCCGCCCTGCCCGCGCCCTTCACCGTCGACACGCTGGACGATCGCATCGCCAACAAGCGCGCGGTCGAGCAGGCGTTCGGGCTGGACGAGGATGACAGCCCGATCTTCACCGTCATCAGCCGCCTGACCTGGCAAAAGGGCATGGACGTGCTGGTCGAGGTGATCGACGATCTGGTGGCGCTCGGCGGACGGCTGGTGGTGCTGGGTACCGGCGACCCGGCGCTGGAAATCGCCTTCGCCACCGCCGCGCTGCGCCATCCGGGCCGCGTCGCGGTGCGGATCGGCTATGACGAGCCGGTCTCGCATCTGCTTCAGGGCGGCTGCGACGCAATCCTGATACCCTCGCGCTTCGAGCCGTGCGGGCTGACCCAGCTTTACGGCCTGGCTTATGCCTGCGTCCCCGTGGTCGCGCGCACCGGCGGGCTGGCCGATACGATCATCGACGCCAATGAGGCGGCGCTGGCCATGGGCGTGGCCACCGGACTTCAGTTCGACACTGTCACCACCGACAATATTGTCGCAGTCCTGCGTCGCACAATGAGACTCTATGCCGACCAAGACCAATGGCGGACCATTCAGGTCAATGGCATGAATGCCGATTATAGCTGGCACCATAGCGGCCGCCACTATGCCGAACTCTATCGATCCGTGCTGGGGAACCCATGATCAAGACCGTCGCGACCGAGCCTTATCTCGACCAGAAGCCCGGCACCTCGGGCCTGCGCAAGAAGGTCCGCGTCTTTCAGCAGCCCAATTATGCCGAGAATTTCATCCAGTCGACCTTCGACGCGCTGGGCGATGAAAAGACCGGCCAGACGCTGGTGATCGGCGGCGACGGCCGCTTCCTAAACCGGGAGGTGATCCAGGTCGCGATCCGCATGGCGGCGGCGAACGGCTTTGCCCGCGTCGTGGTCGGCCAGGGCGGTATCCTGTCGACCCCGGCGGCCAGCAACGTGATCCGCCAGCGCAAGGCACTGGGCGGCCTGGTCCTCTCGGCCAGCCATAATCCGGGCGGCCCGGACGAAGACTTCGGCATCAAATACAATATCGCGAACGGCGGCCCCGCACCCGAGAAGGTCACGGACGCGATCCACGCCAACACCAAGTCGATCAGCCGCTGGCTGACCGTCGAGGCGGCGGACATCGACCTCGATACGCTGGGCGAGGTGATGGTCGGTGGCATGACGGTCGAGGTGATCGACTCGGTTGCCGACTATGCCGCGCTGATGGAAAGCCTGTTCGACTTCGCCGCAATCCGGGCTGCGGTCGAGGGCGGTTTCACCATGTCGTTCGACGCGATGAGCGCGGTGACCGGGCCTTATGCGACCGAGATTCTCGAGAACCGGCTGGGTTTCGCAAAGGGCACCGTGAAGAACGGTACGCCGCTCCCCGATTTCGGGGGGCATCACCCCGATCCCAATCTGGTCCATGCCAAGGAACTGTACGACCGGATGATGGCCCCGGACGCGCCCGATTTCGGCGCGGCGTCGGACGGGGACGGCGACCGCAACCTCATCATCGGGCGCGGGCGCTTCATCACGCCGTCGGACAGCCTGGCGATGCTGGCGGCGAACGCCCATCTCGCGCCCGCCTATGCCGGTGGCCTGAAGGGCATCGCGCGTTCCATGCCGACCAGCGCCGCCGCCGACCGCGTCGCCGAAAAGCTGGGCATTCCCGCTTACGAGACGCCTACGGGGTGGAAGTTCTTCGGCAATCTGCTGGATGCGGGGATGGCGACCATCTGCGGCGAGGAGAGCGCCGGGACCGGCTCGGACCATGTGCGCGAGAAGGACGGGCTGTGGGCGGTGCTGCTCTGGCTCAATATTCTCGCCGCCTCGGGCAAGTCCGTCGACCAGATCGCCCGCGATCACTGGGCGACCTATGGCCGCAATTATTATGCGCGCCACGATTATGAGGGCGTCGAGAGCGAGCGCGCCGATGCGCTGATGGCCGACCTGCGGGGCAAGCTGGCGACGCTGCCGGGGCAGACGTTTGCCGGGCTGACGGTCGAGACCGCGGACGATTTCGCCTATACCGACCCCACCGACCAGTCGGTCAGCCGCAACCAGGGCATCCGGGTGCTGTTCGAGGGTGGCAGCCGTGTCGTGTTCCGCCTGTCGGGCACCGGCACCAGCGGCGCAACGCTGCGCGTGTATCTGGAGCGCTATTCGGCCGACCAGCTCGACCGCGAAACGCCCGAGATGCTGGCGGACATCATCGCGGCGGCGGACGAGATCGCCGGGATCACCCAGCATACCGGCCGCACCGAACCCGATGTGGTGACGTAAGGACTTCCTATTCCTCCCCTGCAAGGGGAGGTGGCAGCGCGAAGCGCTGACGGAGGGGTGTCACGGCCAGCGGGGACGCCCCTCCACCATGCTTCGCTGGTCCCCCTCCCCTTGCAGGGGAGGATTTGAGATGGTCGCAGCCATGACGAATCAGCCCTATCCCCTCGGCGCGACACCCATCCCCGGCGGCACCCGCTTCGCCGTGCGCTCGACCGCCGAGCAGGTGGAGCTTTGCCTGTTCGACGGCCCCACCGAACGCCGCATCGCCATGTCCCGCAACGGCGATAGGTGGACGGCCACCGTTCCAGGCCCCGCCCCTCTCTACGGCTATCGCGCGCATGGGCGTTACGACCCCGCCCGCAACCTGTGGTTCGACCCCGCCAAGCTGCTGGTCGACCCTCACGCGCTCGAAATCGACCGCCCCTTCGTCCAGTCGCCACGCCTGGGCATTTTCGGCGAGGACACCGCCGACATCGTCCCCCGCGCCCGTGTCGTCGCCCCGCTGACCACCACCCCCGCCCCGCCGCTGTTCCGGCCGGGCAGGCTGATCTACGAACTCAATGTGCGCGGCTTCACCATGCGCCATCCCGCCATACCGCCCGAACGGCGCGGCACCTTGGCGGCACTCACCCATCCCGCCGTGCTCGATCACCTCCGCAAGCTGGGCGTGGCGGCCGTCGAACTCATGCCGATCACCGCCGCGATCGACGAGCGGCATCTGCCGCCGCTCGGCCTGCGCAATGCCTGGGGTTACAACCCGGTCGTGCCGATGGCGCTCTGCCCGGAGCGGGTGCCGGGCGGCGTCGCCGAACTGGTCGCCACGATCGCGGCGCTGCGCGAGGCGGGCATCGGCATCATCCTCGACCTGGTGTTCAATCATATGGGCGAGAGCGACGTACAGGGCGGCACCCTGTCCTTCCGGGGCCTGGACCCGGATGCCTATGCGCGCACGGCCAACGGTACGCTCATCAACGATGCGGGCACCGGCAACATGCTCGATGCCAGCCGCCCGAGCGTCCGCGCGATGATCCTCGACACGCTTCGCCATTTCGCGCGAGCCGGGGTGGACGGCTTCCGTTTCGACCTGGCGCCGGTGCTGGCGCGTGGGCCGGGCTTCGATGCCCATGCCCCCATCTTCGCCGAGATCGCCGCCGATCCGATCCTGTCGCCCCGCGTCATGATCGCCGAACCCTGGGACATCGGCCCCGGCGGCTACCAGCTCGGCCACTTCCCCGAGCATTGGCTCGAGTGGAATGACCAATATCGCGACCAGGTGCGCCGCTTCTGGCGCGGCGACGGGCGCAGCGGCGATCTGGCGACGCGGATCGCGGGGTCGGCGGATGTCTTTACCGGCCCCGCCAGCCGCTCGGTCAATTTCGTCGCGGCGCATGACGGCTTCACTCTCGCCGACCTGACCACCTATGCCGCGCGCCACAACCACGCCAATGGCGAGGACAATCGCGACGGGCATGGCGACGAGGTGTCATGGAACCATGGGCAGGAAGGGCCGACCGACGATGCCGCCATCCGCGCCGCGCGTGAGGCTTCGGTCCGCGCGATGCTGGCGACGCTGTTCCTGTCACGCGGCACGCCGATGCTGACCGCAGGCGACGAATTCGGCCGCAGCCAGCAGGGCAACAACAACGGCTATGCCCAGGACAATGAGACGACGTGGCTCGACTGGCAAACCCGCGACGAGGCGCTGGAGGATTTTGTCGCGCAGCTCGCCGCCCTTCGCCGGGAAACCCCGATCGACTGGACCAACTGGCTGGCCGGGGCCGAATGGCGCAAGCTGTCCGGTGGCCCGATGACGCCCGAGGACTGGGACAACGGTAACGGCTTTACCCTGCACGTCCCTGTCGGCGACGAGAGCCTAATCCTGCGCTTCGACCGCGCGCACGGCGTCTCCGCCATCCGGGGGCGAGTGCTGGAAAGCTGAGGCCTTTCTATTCCTCCCCTTCCAGGGGAGGAATGGGACGTATCGACTGCTCCTAAGGCGTCGCCATCGGCCCCATCAGATTGTGGTTCAGATGCCCCATGATCCAGATCGAGCCCAGCAGGACCAGCGCCACGATCAATATGCCGAACAGCAGCGCCAGCACATTGTTACTATTGTCCGGCCCGGTGGTGATGTGGAGGAAGAACACCAGATGCACCCCCATCTGCCCGATCGCCAGCGCGACGAGGGCAGCGGGCACGGCTGGCCCCCAGACGATATCGAACTGGACCAGCGCGAAGGACGCCGCCGTCAGGATCGCCGCCGCGACCAGCCCGATCGCATAGCTGCGGATGCCGCCGACGACCGAGTCCTTCTCGCTCTCGACGCCCGGCGCGGTTTCGTCGCGGGCCATTTCCTCGTCGGGCCGCTGGCTCATCCCCGCACTCCCATCAGATAGACCATGGTGAACAGCGCCACCCAGATGATGTCGAGCGCGTGCCAGAACAGGCTGAAGCACAGGATGCGGCGCAATATGTCTTCGCGGAACCCCTTGGCCCAGGCCTGCGCCATCATCGTCGTCAGCCAGAGCAGACCGAGCAGCACATGGAGCCCGTGGCACCCGACCAGCGCGAAGAAGGCCGACAGGAACGCGCTGCGCCCCGGCCCCGCCCCCTCGCCGATCAGGTGGAGAAACTCATAGGCCTCCAGCGCCAGGAAGCCCGCGCCGAGCAGCCCCGTCGCCGCCATCGCGATCTGGAACCAGCGCATGTCACGCGCCAGCGTGCCGATCCCCGCCAGACCGCAGGCGAAGCTGGACAGCAGCAGCAGCACCGTCTCCGCCTCGACCAGCTTCAGTTCGAACAGGTCCTTGCCCGAGGGACCGCCCGCCGTCGCATCCTTCAGCACCGCGTAACCGGCAAAGAAGCAGGCGAACAGGATGAAGTCCGACAGCAGGAAGATCCAGAAGCCATAGGACACCACCACCCGCTTGGGCGCAGGGCCATCCGGGTTGGGCTCGGCGGTACGGCCCAGCTTGTTGGGATCGTGCGTCTGCGCGGTCTGGCTCATGACAGCGCCTCTTCCGGCAAGTCCAGCAGGGTCGCCTTGCTGCGGCGACGCGCCTGGTCCAGCCGTTCGACCTCCTCGACCGGGATCTCATACTCGGCCTTGTCCCGCCATGCGAAGACGATGAACGTCCCCCAGGCCCCGAAGAAACCCAGGCCGACCAGCCACCAGATATGCCAGATCAGCGCAAAGCCCATGGCGGTGGCGAAGAAGGCGGCGACGATTCCGGTCGGCGAATTCCGCGGCATCTCGATCGGCTCGTAATCGGGGCGATCGGACAGGGCGCGGTTCTCGCGCGCCTTCGCCTTGATGCCCCAATAGGCTTCCTCGCCCTTCACATCGGGCAGCACCGCGAAGTTGAAGGCGGGCGGCGGCGAGGTGGTGATCCACTCCAGCGTGCGCCCGTCCCAAGGGTCGCCGCTTTCGTCGACCCGGTCTTTACGCGTCTTGATCGAAACATAAAGCATCATGACCTGGCACGCGATGCCAGCGGCGATCAGCAGCGCGCCCAGGCCCGCCGCGATCAGCCACGGATGCCAGCCGGGCACGTCATAATGCTGCATCCGCCGGGTCATGCCCATCAGGCCGAGCACATAGAGCGGCATGAAGGCGAGATAGAAACCGCTCAGCCACAACCAGAAGGCCCGCTTGCCCCAGGTCTCGTCCAGTGTGAAACCGAACATCTTGGGAAACCAGAAGGTGAAGCCCGCAAAGGCGCCGAACAGCACCCCGCCGATGATGACGTTATGGAAATGCGCGACCAGGAACAGCGAGTTGTGCAGCACGAAGTCGGCCGGGGGCACCGCCAGCATCACGCCGGTCATGCCGCCGATCACGAAGGTCACGATGAACCCGATCGACCACAGCATCATCGACGTATAACGGATGCGCCCGCCATACATGGTGAACAGCCAGTTGAAGACCTTCACCCCCGTCGGCACCGCGATGATCATCGTCGTGATGCCGAAGAAACCGTTCACATCGGCGCCCGCCCCCATGGTGAAGAAATGGTGCAGCCATACCATGAAGGACAGGATGCAGATCACCATGGTCGCGATCACCATCGATCGATAACCGAACAAAGGCTTGGACGAGAAGGTCGAGATGATCTCGGAAAACACGCCGAAGGCGGGCAGGATCAGGATATAGACTTCCGGGTGGCCCCAGGCCCAGATGAGGTTCACGAACATCATCTGGTTGCCGCCCGCTTCCGGCGTGAAGAAGTGGAAGCCGAGATAGCGGTCGAGGATCAGCATCGCCAGCACGGCGGTCAGCACCGGAAAAGCCGCGACGATCAGCAGGTTGGAGGCCAGCGATGTCCAGGTGAACATCGGCATCCGGCTGTAACCCATACCCGGCGCGCGCATCTTCAGGATGGTCGTGACCAGGTTCACGCCCGAGAGCAGTGTCCCCATGCCGGATATCTGCAATGCCCAGAGGTAATAATCGACACCCACACCGGGCGAGAAGCGCAGCTCGGACAAGGGCGGATAGACCAGCCAGCCGGTCTTGGCGAACTCGCCGATGACCAGGCTCATATTGATGAGCAGCGCGCCGCTGGCGGTCAGCCAGAAGCTGACCGAGTTGAGCGTCGGAAACGCCACGTCGCGCACGCCGAGCTGCAACGGCACGACGAAATTCATCAGCCCGATCATGAACGGCATCGCCACGAAGAAGATCATGATCGTGCCATGCGCCGAGAAGATCTGGTCGTAATGGTCGGGCGGCAGATAGCCTTCATTGCCATAGGCGATCGCCTGTTGCGACCGCATCAGCAGCGCGTCGGAAAAGCCGCGCAGCAGCATGACGCCCGCCAGCAGGCAGTACATGACGCCGATCCGCTTGTGATCGACGCTCGTGATCCACTCGCTCCAGATGTAGGGCAGATGCCCCCGCCGCCACGTCCAGATGAAGACGCCCAGCAGCACCAGACCGATCACGCCCGCCGACACCAAAGGCAGCGGTTCGTGGAACGGGATCGAGTCCCAGCCGAGCTTGCCGGTCAGGCTCATTGCTCGCGTCCGTCCTTGGCTTTCTCACCCTCGGGCGCGCCATTCTTCATGACGATCTGGTCGTACAGGCCGGGCTGGAGCCGGGGATAGCTGGCGGGGCGGACATTGCGGCTGGGATGCGCCATCGCAACGAACTCGGCCCAGTCGAGCGTCTTGCCCTGCCCTCCCCGCGCGGTCGCGACGAAGCGGTCAAAGCTCGCTTGCGGCACCGCATCGACGAAGAAATCCATATCGGCAAAGCCCTCCCCGCTATAATGCGCCGACAGCCCGCGATAGCGCCCGACCTTGTCGGCGCGCAGGTTCAGCGTCGAGTCCATTCCCGACATGGCGTAGATCTGGCTGCCCAGCCGCGGCACGAAGAAGCTGTTCATCACGCCTGCCGAGGTGATGCGGAACTTGACCGGCGTGCCGACCGGCACGACCAGCCGGTTGATCGTCGCGATCCCCTGTTCGGGATAGATAAACAGCCATTTCCAGTCGGTCGCGACGACCTCGATTGTCATCGTCCTGGCCTTGGACGCGATCGGCTTGGGCGGATCGAGATCATGGCTGCCGATCCAGGCGATACCGCCCAGGAACATGATGGCGAGCGCCGGGATCGACCACACCAGCAGCTCCAGCCGCCCCGAATAGGCCCAATCGGGCAAATGCCTGGCGCGCGTGTTGCTCGCGCGGAACCACCAGCCAAAGGCGAAGGCGAGGATGATGACCGGCACGACGATGGCCAGCATCACCGCCAGCGCATTGAGGAAGATGCTGCGCTCACCCGCCGCGATCGGCCCGGCGGGGTTCAGGATGCCCGGCTCACAGGCGGAAAGGACGACGCACAACCCAAGACACGCGAAACGCGCGGAAATTCTGGCGAGGCGCGGATCGCGGAGCATTCAGCGGGTGAACGGCGGCCCGGCGCTTTCGTTCCGCCCCCGCAAAGGGATCAGGCGGCGAGTCGTCGCCCCTCGCCATCGTCGCTGTCATTGGCGGGCCGCTCCACCCGGCGCGGGCGAGCGGTCCGGCTTGCGGACATCCGCCCGGCCCAGCGGCCGAAAACAGGCCAGCGCGCCAGCATCGAGGAGGACAGGACCGCCGCCATCACCAGTTCGGCCACGCCGCCCCATTCGATCGCCGAGGCGAGCATGACCAGATCGCCCATCGGCGCGGCCGCTGCGGCGAGCATCCGAATCTCATCGATCTCGAACCAGATGGCGAGGCCCAGCAGCGCCACCCCCAGCGCCATCATCGCCCAATGCCCCGGCCGGACCCGCCCGAGCAGCCGCGCCGGAGCCTCGACCATCATACCCGCCAGCCAGCGGCTGACCGGCAGATCCGGCCAGACGTAGAGCGTGATCGTCAGCCCCAGCAGCAACAGCGTCGCGGTCATGTCATCATCCCCCTTTGCGCCTTCGATTATGGCGCGACCCCGCCATTTTACCAGAGGCATGACGCCGCTATGCTCGCGCTATGATCTTGCGCAGCGCCCTGTTCCTCCCCGCCTCCAATTCCCGCGCCATCGCCAAGGCGCGCATGTTCGACAGCGATGCGGTGATCCTCGATCTGGAGGATGCGGTCGCCCCCGACGCCAAGGCCATGGCGCGCGATGCGGCGGTGGCGGCGGTGCGCGAGGGGGGCTTTGGCGAGCGGTTGCTGGTCGTGCGGACAAACGGACTGGATACGCCCCATGCGATGGACGACCTCGCCGCGCTGGCGACGACGCGTCCGGCGGCGGTGCTGATCCCCAAGGTCGACGATGTCGCGACGCTTGCCGCCGCGCGGGCGGCATTGGGGCCGGACGTGCCGCTCTGGGCGATGATCGAGACGTGCCGCGGTATCCTGTCGCTCGGCGCGATCGCGCAGGCGGCAACGGGGTTGGGGCTGACCGCTTTGGTCGCGGGCACCAACGATCTGGCGAAGGAGATGCGCCTGCCCTCTCCGCCCGCGCCCGAGGCGTTGTTGCCGCTCCGGGTCCAGATCGTCGTCGCCGCCCGCAGCGCCGGACTGATCGCGCTGGACGGCGTATGCAACGCCCTCGACGCGCCCGAGCGGCTGGCGGCGGAATGCACGGAGGGGCGGCGGCTGGGCTTCGACGGCAAGACGCTGATCCACCCCAACCAGATTGCGGCGGCCCATGCAGGGTTCGGCCCGGATGCGGCGGAAATCGCCTGGGCGCAGCGGGTGGTGGAGGCTTTCGCCGATTCCGAGCAAGCGGCGCTGGGCGCGATCCGGCTGGACGGGCAGATGGTGGAGCGGCTGCACCTGGCCGAGGCCGAGCGGATCCTGGCCCTCGCTCATTCCTCCCCTGCAAGGGGAGGTGGCAGGCCGAAGGCCTGACGGAGGGGTGTCACCCTATCGAGAGCGGGACACCCCTCCGACGCGCTATGCGCGCCACCTCCCCTGCAAGGGGAGTAATAAGTCTGACTTCTGCAAATTACTCCAGTTCGAGAATCACCGCATCGACGGCCAGGCTGTCGCCGGTCTTGGCGCTGATCGTCTTCACCGTGCCGGACTTGGCGGCGCGGAGGATGTTTTCCATCTTCATCGCCTCGACGACGGCCAGCGACTGGCCCGCCTCGACGGAATCACCCTCGGCGACGTCCAATCGAACGAGCAGGCCCGGCATCGGCGCGATCAGGTATTTCGACAGGTCGGGCGGCACCTTTTCGATCAGGTGCTGGGCATAAGCCGCCGCGCGGGCGGGGAGGACGCGGACCATGTGGCTGGCACCGCGCGTGGTCAGCTTGAAGCCGGTACGCGTCTTCGCGATGCGGACGTGGAGCGTCTCGCCATCTTCGTCCTCGACCGCGATCATCCGGTCGCCGGGCGTATAGGCGATGGCGAGGTCCAGGTCGTCGCCATCGACGGTCATGCCGTCGGTCGAGACATGGACCTGATGATCCGCTCCGCCGATCCGCACCGTCCAGTCGGCGGGCGGTTGCAGGCGGTGGCCGAGCTGGCCGTCGACCCGCCGCGCGCGATCGGCCTCGGCGGTGGCGGCGAAGGCGGCGACCGCCGCAAGGGTGCGGGTCAGGTCGTCGCTGGCGGGCGCGCCTTGGAAGCCTTCGGGATATTCCTCGGCGATGAAGCCGGTCGACAGCGCCCCTGCGCGGAAGCGAGGATGCTGCATCAGCGCGGAGACGAAGTCGATATTGGTCCCCGGCCCGACGATCTCGAACGCATCGAGCGCGGCGATCTGGGCGTCGATCGCGGCTTCGCGGGTCGGCGCCCAGGTGACGAGCTTGGCGATCATCGGGTCGTAGAACATGCTGACCTCGCCGCCCTCGGCCACGCCGTCGTCGACGCGGACGCGGGTTTCGTCGTCCGAATGTTCGGCGGGCGGGTTGTAGCGGACCAGCCGCCCGGTCGAGGGCAGGAAGCCGCGATACGGGTCCTCGGCATAGACACGGTTCTCGACCGCCCAGCCGGTCAGCGTCACCTCGTCCTGCTTGAAGGCCAGGGGCTCGCCCGCCGCGACGCGGATCATCTGCTCGACCAGATCGAGCCCGGTAATCTCTTCGGTCACGGGATGCTCGACCTGGAGCCGGGTGTTCATTTCGAGGAAGTAGAAGCTCTTGCCCGTCGTGTCCGCGCCCGACACGATCAGCTCGACGGTGCCCGCCGAATAATAGCCGACCGCACGCGCTAGAGCGACCGCCTGTTCGCCCATGGCGCGGCGCATCTCGGGGGTGACGAAAGGCGACGGGGCTTCCTCGACCACCTTCTGGTGACGGCGCTGGACCGAGCATTCGCGCTCGCCGAGATAGACGATATTGCCATGCTGGTCGCCCAGCACCTGGATCTCGATATGGCGGGGGGACTCGATGAACTTCTCGATGAAGACGCGGTCGTCCCCGAAGCTGGCGAGCCCCTCGCGCTTGGTCGCCTCGAAGCCCTCGCGCACGTCCGCCTCCGACCAGGCGAGCCGCATGCCCTTGCCGCCGCCGCCCGCCGACGCCTTCATCATGACGGGGAAGCCGATGTCGGCGGCGATGCGCACCGCTTCCTCGGTATCGGCGATCTCGCCCAGATAGCCGGGGACGACATTGACCCCCGCCGCCTTGGCCAGCTTCTTGGATTCGATCTTGTCGCCCATCGCGGCGATGGCGTTCGGCGGCGGGCCGATGAAGGCGACACCCGCCTCGGCACAGGCTTTCGCGAAGCTCTCACGTTCGGACAGGAAGCCGTAACCGGGATGGATCGCGTCCGCGCCGGTCGCCTTGGCGGCGGCGAGGATCAGTTCGGCCTTGAGATAGCTTTCGGCGGCGGGTGCTGGCCCCAAGCGGACCGACTCATCGGCCAGACGGACATGCGGCGCGCTGGCATCGGCGTCCGAATAGACCGCGACCGTGGCGATGCCCATCGCGCGGGCGGTGCGGATGACCCGGCACGCGATTTCCCCGCGATTGGCGATCAGGATTTTCTGGAACACGGGGATACCTCTCCTTTTATGTCGTTGGTCCGTGTCGAATGTCTTGTGGGAAGCACCACCCCGGCGAAGGCCGGGGTCCAGTTCCCCTTTTGTCGATGGCGCGCCGCAGCACCTCGGGGGGAGGCCGATGCGTCGCACCATCGATGGTTCACCGCATCTGGACCCCGGCCTTCGCCGGGGTGATCAAGATGGGGTGAACCGAAATCACTCGGCTGCCACCCGCATCGGCTCGGCACCTTCCATCGGCTTCAGGCCCAGCTTGGCGAACAGCGCGGCATCCGCATCGTCCCCCGCATTGCCCGCGGTCAGCAGCTTGTCACCGGTGAAGATCGAGTTCGCGCCCGCCATAAAGCACAAGGCCTGGGTCGCCGCCGACATGCTCTCGCGCCCGGCCGACAGGCGGACCATGCTCATCGGCATGGTGATGCGCGCGACCGCGACGGTGCGGACGAACTCGATATCATCGATCCGCGCCAGCGGCGTGTCGGCGAGCATGTCACCCAGCACCGTGCCCTTGACCGGAACCAGCGCATTGACCGGCACGCTTTCGGGGTGGCGCGGCAGGGTGGCGAGCGCATGGACGAAGCCGACGCGGTCGCCGCGCGTCTCACCCATACCGACGATCCCGCCGCAGCAGACCGAAATGCCCGCGTCGCGCACGTTGGACAGCGTCTCCAACCGATCCTCGAAGCAGCGCGTCGTGATGACGTTGGCGTAGTTTTCGGGCGAGGTGTCGATATTGTGGTTGTAATAGTCTAGACCCGCCTCGGCCAGACGCTGCGCCTGAGGGGCATCAAGCATCCCCAGCGTCATGCAGGTCTCCAGCCCCATGGCCTTCACCCCCTCGACCATGGCGACGACCTTGTCCATGTCGCGCTCCTTCGGCGACCGCCAGGCCGCGCCCATGCAGAAACGCTGCGAGCCCGCCGCCTTGGCCTCGGCCGCCGCCGCCAGCACGGCTTGCACGTCCATCAGCTTCTCGGCCTTCACGTCGCTTTCCGCTGACGCGCTTTGCGAACAGTAACCGCAATCCTCGGGGCAGCCGCCGGTCTTGATCGAGCAGAGCGTGCAGAGCTGCACCTCGTCCGCCGCGTGATGCGCGCGGTGGACTTCGGCCGCGCGGAACAGCAGCTCGGTGAAGGGCAGGTCGAACAGAGCGCTGATCTCGGCGCGGGTCCAGTCGGTGCGCAAGGTCGCCTCGGGGCGAAGCGCGGTGGTCGTCGTCATCACGTCATGTCCTGTCATTCGCCCGTCTCGGGCGGCATATTATGGCCCAGCAGCCTCAGCACATCCTCGGCCGCCTTCACAAGGTTGGTGCCGGGGCCGAAAATCGCCTGCACCCCGGCATCGTAGAGCGCCTGATAATCCTGTGCGGGAATAACGCCACCCGCGATGACCTTGATATCGGCGCGCCCCGCCTCGCGGAGGTGGCCGATCAGTTCGGGGATCAGCGTCTTGTGCCCGGCGGCCAGGCTGGACGCGCCGACCACGTCGACGTCGCGGGACAGCGCCAGTTGCGCGGCTTCCTCCGGCGTCTGGAAGAGCGGGCCGGGCACCACCTCGAACCCCAGATCGCCGAACATAGAGGAGACGAGGTTCGCGCCCCGGTCATGCCCGTCCTGGCCCATCTTGGCGACGAACAGCCGGGGCTTGCGGCCCAGACGCCGCTCCACCGCCTCGACGCCGCGGAGCAGGCGCGCCCAGCGTTCGTCTTCGGCGTACGCACCGCCGTAAATGCCCGACACCGGCGTCGGCTGGGTGCCGTAGCGGCCGAACGCATCCTCCAGCGCCGAGGAAATCTCGCCCAAAGTCGCGCGGGCGCGGGCGGCCTTAACGGCGAGTGCGAGGAGGTTTGTCCCCAATCCTCCCTGAGCTTGCTCGGGGAGGGGGACCGCGCCCCCAGGGCGTGGTGGAGGGGCGGCACCGTCAGCCCCGGCCCCTCCACCATCGCTGGCGCGATGGTCCCCCTCCCCAAGCACAGCTTGGGGAGGATTTTGGGCAGCGTCTCGCAACGCATCGAGCGCTGTCCGACACGCCACCTCATCGCGCGCTGCTTTCACCGCCGCGATCCGCGCCACCTGCCCCGCCCGCACCGCATGATTGTCGATGTCGAGGATTTCCACCGGTGCCTCATCCTGAAGCCGGTATTTGTTCACCCCGACGATGACATCCTCGCCCCGGTCGACCTTGGCGGCGCGCGCGGCGCTCGCCTCTTCGATCATCGCCTTGGGCCAGCCCGAAGCGACCGCCCTGGCCATGCCGCCTTCGGCCTCGATCCGCTCAATGAGTTCCCACGCCCCATCGACCAGCGACTGGGTCAGGCTCTCGACATAATAGCTGCCGCCCAGGGGATCGACGACCTTGGTCATCCCCGTCTCTTCCTGCAGCACGATCTGCGTGTTGCGCGCGATCCGGGCGGAGAAGTCGGTGGGAAGCGCGATCGCCTCGTCCAGCGCGTTGGTGTGGAGCGACTGGGTGCCGCCCAGCATCGCCGCCATCGCCTCGATGGTGGTGCGGATGACGTTGTTATACGGGTCCTGCTCGGTCAGCGACACGCCGCTGGTCTGGCAGTGCGTGCGCAGCATCTTGGAGCGTTCGTCCTTCGCGCCCAGCTGTGTCATCGCCCGGTGCCACAGCACGCGTGCGGCGCGCAGCTTGGCGACCTCCATGAAGAAGTTCATGCCGATCGCGAAGAAGAAGGACAGCCGCCCCGCAAACTTGTCGATGTCGAGGCCCGACGCCACGCCATATTTCACATATTCCATGCCGTCGGCGATGGTGAAGGCCAGCTCCTGGAGCTGCGTGGCCCCCGCCTCCTGCATGTGATAGCCGCTGATCGAGATGCTGTTGAACTTGGGCATCTCGGCGCTGGTGTAGGCGAAGATGTCCGAGATGATCCGCATGCTCGGCTCGGGCGGGTAGAT
The DNA here is from genome assembly GCF_000787715.1 of Sphingomonas parapaucimobilis NBRC 15100. Lineage (GTDB taxonomy): Bacteria > Pseudomonadota > Alphaproteobacteria > Sphingomonadales > Sphingomonadaceae > Sphingomonas > Sphingomonas parapaucimobilis. The sequence goes on along the minus strand of NZ_BBPI01000070.1, from coordinate 9,953 downwards.
ATAGGTGTTGCGGACCATGAACTCCTTGAGGATGTCGTTCTGGATGGTCCCTTCCAGCTTGGAGCGGTGAACCCCCTGCTCCTCGGCCGCGACGATGAAGAAGGCCAGAACCGGGATCACCGCGCCGTTCATCGTCATGCTGACCGACATGGCATCCAGCGGAATGCCGTCGAACAGGATCTTCATATCCTCGACCGTGTCGATCGCGACGCCCGCCTTGCCGACATCGCCCGTCACGCGCGGGTGGTCGCTGTCATAACCGCGGTGCGTCGCCAGATCGAAAGCGACCGACAACCCCTTCTGCCCGGCCGCCAGGTTGCGGCGATAAAAGGCATTGGATTCCTCGGCGGTCGAGAAGCCCGCATATTGCCGGATCGTCCAGGGGCGGCCCGCATACATGCTGGCCCGCACGCCACGCGTGAACGGCGCAAAACCCGGCAGGCCGGGATCGGTGGTCACATCGGCAGCGGTATAGAGCGGCTTGACCGTGATCCCCTCGGGCGTCTGCCAGTCGAGATCGCGGCCCTTCACCTCGCGCGCGGCAAGGGCTTCCCAATCGGACAGCTCAGGGCGTTCGGCCATCGGCCACTCCTCATCCACTCTTATTTTATTTCACTAGAGCGAAATCATCATGCGTGCGCAAGGGGCCGTATCCTACCGCCCCAGGAAACGCGGCGGACGCTTTTCAAAAAAGGCCCGGCCGCCTTCCTCGCCGTCCTGGGTCGCGCGGGCGGTGCGCTGGTCTTCCGCCTCGCGGGTCAGCGCGGTGGCATAGTCGCTGTCGAACCCGGCCTGGAGCGCGCGGCGCATCAGCCCGAGCGCCACGCTCGGCCCCGCCGCCAGCCGTTCGGCGAGGGACAGGGCTTCGGCATCGAGCGCATCGTCGGCCACGACCTTGTGGATCATGCCCCAGTCGAGCGCCTTGGCCGCCGGAACCCGCTCGCCCAGCATCATCATCTCGCCCGCCCGCGCCCGACCGATCAGACGCGGCAGCATCCAGCTCGCCCCGCCATCGGGCACCAGCCCGATGTTGACGAAGGCGTGGAGGAAATAGGCGGTTTCGCTCGCGACGCAGAAGTCGGCGGCGAGCGCCAGACTGCATCCGATCCCCGCCGCCGCGCCTCGAACCGCGCTGACCACGGGAATGGGCAGGTCGGCGAGCGCCAGCATCGCCGGGTTGTAATGCTCGACCAGCGCGCGGTGGATCGTGTCCGGGCCGACCTCGCCGCCCGAGATATCCGCGCCCGAGCAAAAGGCCCGCCCCTCGCCCGCGATCAGCACCGCACGCGCATCGCCACGCGCTTCGAGCGCTTCGCGGATCGCATCGAACAGCGCGGGCGGCGCGGCGTTCAGCCGCTCGGGCCGGTTGAGCGTCAGGATCAGGACATCGCCCCGACGCTCGACGCGCAGCATGGCGTCGCTCAATGCCCCTCTCCCGGTGTTTCCATCAGCTCGACCAGCACCCCGCCCATGTCGCGCGGGTGGAGGAAGACGACCGGCGTGCCATGCGCGCCGATACGCGGCTGGCCCAGCAGCGTCGCGCCCTTGGCCTGAAGCTCGGCGACGGCAGCGGCCATGTCGGCGACCTCGAAGCACAGATGATGCTGCCCGCCCGCCGGGTTCTTCTTCAGGAAGTTGGCGATGGGGGAGGTTTCGTCGAGCGGCTGGATCAGCTCGATCTGGGTGTTGGGCGCGTCGATGAAGCACACCCGCACGCCTTGCGGGGGCAGGTCGAACGGTTCGCCGATCGCGTCCGCGCCGAGGAGGTGGCGATAGGTTTCGATCGTCTTTTCGATCGACGGCGTGGCGATGCCGATATGGTTGAGGCGACCCAGGGTCATGTGGCGCTCCTCCAGCGTGGGAATATGCGGACAGCGCCAGCCCTCCCCCAGCCCAGTTTCAGGTAAACGATGCCCCGCATCGTTTCGGTCATGCCGGGGGCATGACCAACCTGAAACTCGCCTGCGGGAGGGGAGATGTTCCGGGCACGCGCGGTCCACCAGCACGCCCCTCCCGCAAGCGGGAGGGGATGGGGGAGGGCTTTGCCGCGAGCGACCATCTCAGAGCGGCAGATTGTCATGCTTCTTCCACGGATTGGCCAGATCCTTGTTGCGCAGCTTGCGCAGGCCCAGCGCGATCCGCCTGCGGGTTGAATGCGGCTGGATCACCTCGTCCACGAACCCCTTGGACGCCGCGACGAACGGGTTGGCGAAGCGCGCCTCATATTCCGCCGTACGCTCGGCGATCTCCTCCGGCGTCTTGCCCCGGAAGATGATCTCGACCGCGCCTTTCGCGCCCATCACCGCGATCTCGGCGGTCGGCCAGGCATAGTTGAGGTCGCCGCGCAAATGCTTGGACGCCATCACGTCATAGGCGCCGCCATAAGCCTTGCGCGTGATGACCGTGATCTTGGGCACCGTCGCCTCGGCATAGGCGAAGAGCAGTTTCGCGCCATGCTTGATGATGCCGTTATGCTCCTGCGCGGTGCCGGGCAGGAAGCCCGGCACGTCGACAAAGGTCACGATCGGGATCTCGAACGCGTCGCAGAAGCGCACGAAGCGCGCCGCCTTGCGGCTGGCATTGATGTCGAGCACCCCCGCCAGCACCATCGGCTGGTTGGCGACGAAGCCGACCGTCCGCCCCTCGATCCGGCCGAAGCCGGTGATGATGTTGGCGCCGTGGGCGGGCTGCACCTCGAAGAAGTCGCCCTCGTCGACGACCTTCGACAGCAGTTCGTGCATGTCATAGGGCTGGTTGGCGCTGGCCGGGATCAGCGTGTCGAGGCTTTCCTCTTGTCTGTCCCAGGCATCGGCGGTCGGCCGCTCGGGCACACCCTCGCGATTGTTGGCGGGCAGGAAGTCGATGAAGTCGCGCGCCGCCAGCAGCGCCTCGATATCGTCCTCGAACGCCACGTCCGCCACGCCGGTCTTGGTGGTGTGCGTCACCGCGCCGCCCAGCGCTTCCTGGGTCACGACCTCGTTGGTCACCGTCTTCACCACATCGGGGCCGGTGACGAACATGTAGCTGGAATCCTTCACCATGAAGATGAAGTCGGTCATGGCGGGGGAATAGACCGCGCCGCCTGCGCATGGCCCCATGATGAGGCTGAGCTGCGGCACCACGCCGCTCGCCAGCACATTGCGCTGAAACACCTCGGCATAGCCGCCGAGCGAGGCGACGCCCTCCTGGATGCGCGCGCCGCCCGAATCGTTCAGGCCGATGACGGGCGCACCGACCTTCATCGCCATGTCCATGATCTTGCAGATCTTCTGCGCATGGCGTTCCGACAGCGAGCCGCCGAAGACGGTGAAGTCCTGGCTGAACACAAAGACCAGCCGCCCGTTGATCGTGCCCGAGCCGGTCACGACGCCGTCGCCGGGGACGACCTGTTCGGTCATGCCGAAGTCGGTACAGTTATGCTCGACGAACATGTCGAGCTCCTCGAAGCTGCCCTCGTCGAGCAGCACGTCGAGCCGCTCGCGCGCGGTCAGCTTGCCCTTGGCGTGTTGCGCGGCGATGCGCTTCTCACCACCACCGGCGCGCGCGCCTTCGCGGCGGCGTTCCAGTTCGACCATCGTCGATGCCATGACCTCTCCTTCTAGTCTTTGCACGGGCTTATGCCTGACTGGCGTAGGGGATGGCAATCGCAGGGATTTCCGTTTTCGTAAGGGGAAGGCTGCCCCGCGCGCTCCCCCTCCCGCAGGCGGGAGGGGGTCGGGGGGAGGGCCAGGAGTCTCACCGAGATTGTCGCCCGTGGCCTTACCCTCCCCCAACCCCTCCCGCCTGCGGGAGGGGAGTAGAAGAGGTCAGATATCCAACGCCCAGCCGTCGCGGCCCTTGGGGTCGAACGGCGCATTCGGCACGAACCGCTCCTTTGCCGCCCGCAACCGCAACACGCTCCAGTCGCCGCGCCGGTCGACCGTCTCCAGCGCGCAACCGCAGGCGTCATAGGCCGCAACCACATCCGCCCGCTGCGTCTCCAGCAGCCCGGCCAGCACCAGGGTCGCCCCCGGCCCCGCGATCGCAGCCAGTTCGGGCGCCATCGAGATCAGCGGCCCGGCCAGGATATTGGCGATGACCAGATCATAGGGCGCACCCGCCATGATCGGATCGGCGAGCGCCCCGTCGGCGACGATCAGTTCGACCCCGTCGACGCCGTTGATCGCCGCATTCTCGGCGGTGACGTCGATCGCGATGGGATCGATATCGGTCGCGACGATCTTCGCCTCGGGCCAGAGATGCCGCGCGGCGAAGGCGAGCAGGCCGGTGCCGGTACCCACATCGATCGCATTGACCACCGTCTCCGAAGCCATCGCGTCGAGCATGGCGAGGCAGCCACTGGTCGTCTCGTGATGCCCGGTCCCGAACGCGCGTCCCGCCGGGATATGGAAACCGCGCAAGCCCTCCGGCACCGCCTCGTCGCCGGTATGGACGAAGAAGCGCCCGACCGATAGCGGTTCCAGTCCGGCCTGGCTGATCGTCACCCAATCCTGCGCGGGCACATGCTCGACCGTGGCAGGGTGGTCGCCTGCGCTGGGCACCAGCGCGCGGATCGCCGCGATGGTCGCTGCGTCCGGTTCGGTCTCGAAATAGGCGTCGAGCCGCCAATGCTCGCGGTCGTCCTCGATCTCCTCGGTGGTCATGATGACCGCCTCGATCGCCAGATCGTCGGCCGCGTCGATCGCCTCCGCCTCGTCGCGGGTGCAGGGCAGGGTCAGCTTCCAGCTGTCAGCGGACATAGCTGGCTCCATTCACGTCGAGGACCGCGCCGGTCATCGAAGGCGGCGCATCGATGCACAGGAACCGGACGGTCGCGGCGACTTCCTCCGGGCTGGCGACCCGGCCCAGCGGAATATCGGCGAGCAGCTTGTCGCCGCCCCGGCTGGCCAGATAATCGTCGGCCATGCCGGTCATGGTGAAGCCGGGGCAGACGGCGAAGGCCAGGATTCCTTGCGCGGCATAGCCGCGCGCGATGGTCTTGGTCATCGCGACCATGCCGCCCTTGGACGCGGCATAATGCCAGTGGGCGGGCGAGTCGCCGCGATAGGCGGCGCGGCTGGCGATGTTGACGATCCGCCCGCCGACGCCCCGTTCCTGCCAGTGCAGCACCGCCAGGCGACAGAGTTCGGCCGAGGCGGTCAGGTTGACCTGCATGGTCCGCGCCCAGCTGTCCGACCAGTCGTCGGCGTCGAGCGGGCTCGCCTCGAAGATACCGGCATTGTTCACCAGCACGTCGATGGCGCCGCCCGCCTGCTCCAGCGCCTCGGCCCAGAGCCTTGCGGGCGCACCGGGCTGCGAAAGGTCGGCGGCCAGATTCGCGCCGGGGCCGCTGCGTGTGCCATGGCCCAGGACCCGCGTGTCGAGCAGATCGCCCAGGGTCGATGCGATGGCCGCGCCGATGCCCCGGCTGCTTCCCGTTACCAATATCGTCGTCATGCCTCTGCCGTGCCGGGCGAGGGCCGATGCGTCAACCGGCTGAATTTGTCCTCCCCGGCACGGGGAGGGGGACCGCCGCGAAGCGGTGGTGGAGGGGCGTGTCGCACGGGACGCCCCTTGAGGAAGCCCCCCTCCGTCAGGGCTTGCGCCCTGCCACCTCCCCGTGACCGGGGAGGATCACCGATCAGGCCGCGACCCGCGCGACGAACTGGCTGGCGCTGGTCTTCAGGTCGCCCAGCTGCGTGTCGAGATGGTCGAAGCCGCGCCCGACCCGGTCGATCTCCTGCGCGACATGCTCCGTGTCCTGGCGGATCGCGGCGATGGTGTGCGACATCGAATCGGCGGCCAGCGCGGTTTCATCGACGGCGGCGGTGATCGCGGTGACGGTCTGGGCCTGCGCCTCCATAGCGTGGCGGATCCGCTCGGCCGACACCTGGACCTCATGGACCGTGGCCTTGATCGAGGCATTGGTCTCGACCGTGGACCGGGTCGCGGCCTGGATCGCGGCGATCTTGGTCGCGATGTCGTCTGTCGCACGCGCGGTCTGGCTGGCGAGGCTCTTCACTTCCTGGGCGACGACCGCGAAGCCGCGCCCCGCATCGCCCGCCCGCGCCGCCTCGATGGTGGCGTTGAGCGCCAGCAGGTTGGTCTGCCCGGCGATATCGCGGATCAGGCCCAGGATCGATTCGATCGACTTGGCATGGTCGGACAGCATCTCCGACATGCCGACCGCCTGCCCCGCCTGATCGGCGGCGCGGTTGGCGACATCGGCCGCCTGGTCGACCTCGGTACGGGCATCCTCGATCGCGCGGATCAGCCCGGCGGCGGTCTGTGCCGCCTCGCGCATCGCCACGGCCGATTGTTCGGCGGCGGCGGCGACCTCGCTCGATTTGCCCAGCATCCCTCGAGTTGAAAGCGACGCATCCTGCGCCTGGCGCCGCAGATCCTGCCCCTCGATCGTCGCATTTTCGACGACCAGGGCGATCCCGTTGCGGAAGTCCCCCGCCAGCCGCTCGCGCTCGCGCTCGGCGCTCCATTCGCGGAAGCCTGCGAACAGCTCGACGGTCAGCTCGGTCTCCATGCCGAACAGGCGGAGCAGCGTGTCGATCATCACCTCGCGGCGGGGATCATCGATGGGCACCGATTCCTGCAACACCTTCAGCGCCGCCCGGTCGCTGGCACAGGACATGGCCAGCACATCCATCGGCGGCACCCCGGCGGCATAGGCCGAGGCGACCGAACGCCCCAGCGACTCGACCCAGTCGCGCCCCGACAAATGGCAGAAGCGGTTGCGCAGATAGGCGCGCCCCGCCGTCAGCTGCCGCTCGCGGTCCAGCTTTGTCCAGTCGGGCGCCCCCGGATTGGCATGGCGCCAGTGATTCCAATACGCCTCGATCACCTCGTCGGCGCGCGCCTCGATCGCGGGCCAGAGATCGGCGGCAAGGCGGGTCAGCGAGCCGTCGCCCCCGTCGAAAGCGCGAACCCGCGCATCCAGATCGATCCCCGCAGTGATCTCGGTGGGCGGCGGCAGATCGGTCCTGGCAACATTATTTTCCCGCTCGGGCATATCGGCTTCCGCTTTCAGGCAATCGGAACGTGATCGCGCCGACTGTGCCGCGCAAAGCGTTAAGGCCGGGTTATCCGCCTGCGGGGCCGGGGCGCCCTTAGCCGCCCAAGGCACGAATCTCGCCTCGCGGCTTGCATCCTGTCGGCGTCTTCACCATAGGCATATCCGCAAACCAGCCCGACTTTAGACTGTTCGAGGATCTGCCCTTGGCCGCCCGCAACACCGCACGCCCGCTCTCCCCACACCTCCAGATCTGGAAATGGGGTCCCAACATGCTGGTCTCCATCCTGCACCGCGCCACCGGCACGGGCATGGCGACCGTGGGCGCGGCGCTTCTCGTCTGGTTCCTGGCGGCGGTCGCCGCGGGTCCCGAAAGCTATGCGACGTTCCGTGACGTCTTCACCGTCGAGTCGGGCAAGCTCAACATCATCGGCTATGTCGTCGGCATCGGCCTGACCGCCTGCCTGTTCCAGCACATGGCCAACGGCATCCGCCACCTGTTCATGGATGTGGGCGCGGGTTTCGAGCTGAAGTCGAACAAGCGGCAGGCGCAGGCCACCATGATCTTCGCGGTCGTGATGACGGTGGCCTTCTGGCTCTATCTGGGGATCAAGTGATGCGTTCGGGAACCGCAATCGGCCGCGTGCGCGGCCTGGGCTCGGCCAAGTCGGGCACCCACCACTGGCTCAACCAGCGCCTGACGGCGGGATCGAACTTCCTGCTGGTCGTGTGGCTGCTGATCTCGATCCTGCGCCAGCCCTCCTTCGATTACGCCGCGATGCATCTGTGGCTGGCCAATCCCTGGGCCGCCATCCCGATGGTGCTGCTGGTCGCGTCGATCTTCTACCATATGCGCCTGGGCCTTCAGGTCGTGATCGAGGATTATGAGCAGGACCAGAACCGGGTCGCGCTGCTCGTCGTCATGAACCTGTTCGTCTTCACGATCGCCGCCATCGCCATCTTCTCGATCCTCAAGATCGCCTTCGGAGCCGCTGCATAATGTCTGCTGCCGCCTACAAGATCATCGACCATACCTATGACGCCGTCGTCGTGGGTGCGGGCGGCTCGGGCCTGCGGGCCACCATGGGCATCGCGGAAGCGGGTCTGAAGACCGCCTGCATCACCAAGGTGTTCCCGACGCGCAGCCACACCGTCGCCGCGCAGGGCGGCATCGCCGCCTCGCTGGGTAACATGGGTCCCGACCATTGGACCTGGCACATGTACGACACCGTTAAGGGGTCGGACTGGCTGGGCGACCAGGACGCGATCGAATATCTCTGCCGCGAGGCGCCCGCCGCCGTGTACGAGCTGGAGCACGCCGGCGTGCCGTTCAGCCGCACCGAAGAGGGCAAGATCTATCAGCGCCCGTTCGGCGGCATGATGCAGAATATGGGCGAAGGCCCGCCCGCGCAGCGCACCTGCGCCGCCGCCGACCGTACCGGCCACGCCATGCTTCACGCGCTGTACCAGCAGTCGCTGAAGTACGACGCGGACTTCTTCATCGAGTATTTCGCGCTCGACCTCATCATGGACGAGCAGGGCAATTGCCGCGGCGTGATCGCGCTGTGCATGGAAGACGGCTCGATCCACCGGTTCCGCGCGCACAATGTCGTGCTGGCGACCGGCGGCTATGGCCGCTGCTATTTCTCGGCCACCTCGGCGCACACCTGCACGGGTGACGGCGGCGGCATGGTGCTGCGCGCCGGCCTGCCGCTCCAGGACATGGAGTTCGTGCAGTTCCACCCGACCGGCATTTACGGCGCGGGCGTCCTCATCACCGAGGGCGCGCGCGGTGAAGGCGGTTACCTCACCAACTCCGAGGGCGAGCGCTTCATGGAGCGTTACGCGCCGTCGGCCAAGGATCTCGCCAGCCGCGACGTCGTGTCGCGTTCGATGGCGATGGAAATCCGTGAAGGACGCGGCGTCGGTAAGGAGGGGGATCATATCTACCTCCATCTCGACCATATCGACCCGAAGGTGCTGGCCGAGCGCCTGCCCGGCATCACCGAGACCGGCAAGATCTTCGCCGGTGTCGACCTGACGCGCCAGCCGCTGCCCGTGACGCCGACCGTCCACTACAATATGGGCGGCATTCCGACCAACTATCACGGCGAAGTCGTTCGCCTGAAGGACGGCAACCCGGACTCGGTCGTACCCGGCCTGTTCGCGGTCGGCGAAGCGGCCTGCGTGTCGGTCCATGGCGCGAACCGCCTCGGTTCCAACTCGCTGATCGACCTTGTCGTGTTCGGCCGTGCGACCGGCCTGCGCATCAAGGACACGCTGAAGCCCGGCACGCCGCACGCACCGCTGCCCAAGGGCTCGGAAGAACTGGCGCTGGGTCGCCTGGATCACTTCCGCAACGCCGCCGGTGGCTCGACCACCGCATCGGTGCGCAGCGAGATGCAGAAGACGATGCAGCGCCACTGCGCCGTGTTCCGCACCGACGAGCTGCTGACCGAAGGTCGCCAGATGATCCGCGCCACCTATGACCGGATGAAGGACATCGGCATCAAGGATCGCTCGCTGATCTGGAACACCGATCTGGTCGAGACGCTGGAGCTGGATAACCTCATCAGCCAGGCCGTCGTGACGATGGAATCGGCGCTGAACCGCAAGGAAAGCCGCGGCGCGCACGTGAACGAGGACTTCCCCGATCGCGACGACGCCAACTGGATGAAGCACACGGTGGCGACGTTCGACGGCTGGGGCGGCCAGGGCGGCGGAGTCGCGATCGACTATCGCCCGGTCCACGACTACACGCTGACCGACGATATCGAGTATATCAAGCCGAAGAAGCGGGTGTACTGAGGCCCGGTTTTCACGGTTCGGAATAAAGGGGCTGGCGAGCGATCGCCGGCCCTTTTTGTCATGTCTTCTTCTTACTCCCCTCCCGCAAGCGGGAGGGGTTGGGGGAGGGAATAGCCACAGGCGACACAGCCCGTTGAGAGCG